>DGHQ01000044.1:88652-230870 GCA_002392915.1 Bacteroidales bacterium UBA3844
AAAATTTAATAAAACCACAGAGGCACAAGGTTTACAGAGAAAGGCTATGCCTTTTTTATGAGGAAAAGAGGAGAAAATTCAATCTAAAAGTGGAAAATAATTCGCAGATTACAATTCACGAACTCACGTTATTTAATAATAGAAGCACAATGAACACAAATTTTTATCACTCGTCCTCTGGGCTCGCGGATAAGAGTGAGTTAGGGCGTTCGGCCCTTAACAATCCTCAATCTCTAAAACCAATTTGTTGATTAAATTTAAATAGGTTTTATAATTTTTCATTGGATAAAATAGACACCGAAGTTGAAGTTTTCGATGGATGTAAATCCGTGGATTACACGAAATTACCTCCTTCTATAAATGATATAACCCGAAATTAGGATAAGAGTGAGAAGCAGTCCACTGACAAATACAAATAAAGCTGATACTACAGATCCCATAAACGGCTCATAACATCTACCGACATGAAGTTCAAGAGCGAAATTCCATAACGACATGGGCTGTTCCTTCAACACTTTAGGCATCTCTGGCAAAACATGACTTGGAGCCGCAGAATACTCAAATATCACAGGATCATCCGTAGACAAGTCTTTTGTCCAGCCAGTTACCGTATGTGCGGCTACCGGTCTGCCATGACTCACAACTGCAGAGGCACCTGTAAAATAGTCGACTACAGAAGCTGTAATTGGATTCCAACTGAACAAACCGCTAAACGATCCTACCAACCATTCGCTTTCTACTTTTGGATTCCTACAAAACACATTGATTCCCATTGGGCTTACAGGTGGAGCTTGTGTTATTTTGACCGCAACTGAATTATGCAAGTCGTCTGAAATAGAAAAGAAGCCTTCACTCGTAGAAAGAAGCCATGAATGCATATTGGCATCCCAACGAATTCCACGCAACTTGTCATGAAACACATTGTCATCAGACAATGTTGATCCTGGCAATGGGGAGATTTTCGTAAGAGCAAGAGGAATCATCAACGGCGGACGTAAACACATTCCAGTCACCGCAAGCAGAACAGTGAGGATAATACATCCCGCACCCAAACGATTATGCCATCGCAAATTCCACTTCATCCATTCCACCTGTTGCTTCACATCAATTCCGTCTCTTTTTTTATACTTGATGGTGTAGGACAGGACAAAGAATACCAAACCTGTGATGCAGAGGATAATAAGTACGATACCCATTGCGTCTACTATAAGTTTACCACAAATGCCAAACAATTCTCCACTATGCAGCATCCATACCGTTTTGAATAAAGTCACTTTATTATCAAACCCTTCCGTCTTCTTTATTGGACATTCAACAAATGAATATTCAGGAGCGACAGCTTCATAGATTGTTGAACGAGAAAGAACAACAACAGTATCTCCACGAAGTGTTATATCACTTATTCGTTCATCATTGTTTGGGAGCAAAAGGGTTTCCCATTTAGATGAATTCTTGTTGTATCTGTAAGCATCATATAGTCCGGCACACCATAATATGCCATCAGAAGTGCGAACCACATTCGATATCTTACGATTATCTATCCATTGTGTAATCCCATTGTTGAAATCCTCCCAACTTTCAAATTTTGTGTTGGTTTTCCATACTCCCGTCTGCCCAAAAACGATGATCCCGTCGTCAACTTTCAAAGTGCCTTTTACAACACCCTGGTTCCAATTGTCGATATGATACACTGATGGCATCCACCATCTTGATACCTCACATGCAGAGAAGAACTGACGGTGGTTCAATATAATTCCGCTGAAGCAGAACATGAGGATAAAAAAGGTAAAGACTATACCCAACCATTTATGCCACGTCCGCCACGTTATAAATCGTTTCTTCTTTTTTTTATTATCTTGCATTTCTCAAAAAATCACTCAGGCACATAGATAATCTCACCATTCTCCAATTGATAGGCGACACCAACTTTCCTGCCTTTATTTTGCTTTCCTGATGATTGATCTTCCGACGGAGTGTATTTATTGATTTTCTTTCCCTCTTTGGTGATAATCTCCATATTCTCCTTTCCCGGGTTTTTCATAATACTAAAATCCTCCTGTGAAAACATCTCCGTCATATTGAAACGTGTGACAAGAGCCACCATTAAGGCGACTGCAAACACCATTGCGACATCAAAGAGGTTTGACACCGTCGACATTGGGTCGTCCTCTTCACTATTTTTTAGAAGCGAGTGTCTCATTTTCCTATAATTTCAGACAAGTATTCCAAATTAGTCATATCCTGAAGATACCAACGCTGTTTGACTTGTTGGGTAACATAGCCTATTGCAGCAGCCACAAGTCCCGTGACGGTGGTTGCGAATGCCACCTGCATATTACGTGCCATCGACTCTATGTCTCCGGAAGCAAGTCCAGCAAGAGCGGGTCCCATAGGAATAAGTGTACCCATAAGTCCCATCATTGGTCCAAGTTTTGTCAGAATCTTGCTTGTTCCGAGATCTTTGTCGACTTCTATCTCAAATTCAGATAGCAAACGTTTTACCTCTGCTTTATTATCACGCGACTTAATCATTTCCTTGATATAGTGAATGACGAGCACATTATCCTTCTTCGGCAATTTTTTCAATACAACATCAATATTGTCCGCCGAGACATCTGTAAGTGCCTTACGAACTTGTGCTGAAGACTTACGGATAGCAAGATACTGTCCGAAAAAACTTCCGATAAGCAAAAGTGCACGGATAAAAAGGACTATAAGTGTCACTATTACCGGCACAAGGAGTCCGGTACTGATCCAATAAAGAATGTCTGATATTAATTCCATTTTGATTTTCTAATTTGAAATTTAAAATAACCGATCACTGCACAAAAAAAGGCAAAGACACAGAAAGCTAACAAAGCATTCCACTCTATAGGTTCTGTCCCCTTAAAACTAGTGGTTCCATTTACCGTCGTCACTATTCCAAGAATCAACACAAGCGATGATGAAAGGAACAACACTTCAAGACGCAATCCTTTCTGTGGCAAGAACCACTTTAACAAATAAGAGCCTCCTATTACAGCGACAAAAACAATCAAAGCTAGGCTCCAAGAAACAATCGCAAAATCGACACCTGAAATCTGATACATCACCTGAATCTGCAAATAAAACAGAACAGGAAAAATAAGCAAACCAGGAAAGAATCTAAGTATACGATATATCCATATTGTGCGACGTGAAACTGTCTCACCATAAAGAAGTTTTCCCGAAAGCATACAATAAGCCATCTGCCAAAACACCTCTATAGTAAGCAACACTGAAGTATCTAGCATAAGTCTCTGATTGCCAAGCCACTCGCTAATTTCATTCCTACTCTGCTGAATGGCATACGACCATGATAGGCCTATGAATAACGAGCAGATAACAGCGACTACAATTATCTGCCACATCTTTAGAAACGTGAGTTTCAGCCACGTCATGAAGATAACGACAAGCATCAACACCAATATCACAGTTTCCATCAGTTTCTATTCCTCCTCTTTTCTACGTTTGCGAACGAGCAACACTAAAACTATACCTGCCACAACAACAATGGCAAGCACAACAGATGTGTTAACAAAAGTACTTGTTGTGTCTGGAGCATCGGAAACTGTCTGCTTCTTCATCACCGTACCCACTTTCTCATCTTCCTTACTATCCATCTGTGCTCGCATTCTCGCCTCTGCCTCAGCATGCAACTCACTTTCTATATTCTGAAGAGTTTTGAGCTTGTCAGGAGAAGTCTTCCACAGACCTTTCTGTATTGTCTGCGACATAGTATGAGCCATCTGCTCCATAGCTGCAGGATTCTTATCGTGTAAAAATTTGTTCACACCTAGTTTCATCTGATCCTCTACATAGATGTCGTAAATCTGCTCCCACAACTGGTTGTCTATTGCAGCAGGTTTCATCACATTCCATCCATACGTGTTCTGAATCACTTCTGCAAACTCACCAGCCTCGTTAGCTCCACCCTTCATTTTCTCCTTGATGTAGGTAGGATTCAAAATAGTGGAACGGCTCTCAACGCCGATAGCCTCCTTTATCTCCTGCATACGGTTGTTGCTACGATTACGGTAGTCAGCAAAATAAGCATCTGGATCCTTGCCCGTCACATTACGCACAGCAAGGTTCATTCCTCCCATAAACTCATAGACATGGTCGAGCGACAAAGCTCCCCAAGAGTTGGATTGACGAGGCTGAACCACAGCATCCGTACGGGTCAGAGCCGCCTTGAACGCCACTTTAGACGCTCTTTCCCAATATTCTTCTGATCCATAGAATGCAGACATATTATGGATGTATGTATCCGCCACCTCATCCTCACTCTTCCAACTCTCTCCTGTCTGCACCATTTGTTGTATGCCCGTGCCATATCCACCGTTCAATCCACCAAAAATTCGGAAGGTAGACATTTCACGCGCGTCTTTAGGAGAGACTCCAGACTCAATGAGAGTACGTTCTGATTCGTCTACACCTTCCCTCACCAGATTTATAGTGTCGCCATCATTCGCATCCGCCGCCATCTCTACGGCACGATTTATAAGATATAAACGAGACGCTGCAAGGTCACGGAACTGTCCGGATGTCTGTATCACCACGTCTATACGGGGGCGACCAAGATCCTTGATCGGTATCAGACGAATATCTGTCACTCTTCCGAAAACATCACGTAGTGGCTCTACACCTAGAAGATAGAATGCCTGAGCCATTGTTGTGCCTCCCGTCTCTATGAATTCTGACGACCAGAATGTGAAGCTAACCTTGCGTGGTATTGAATCATGATGTCGCTCCTTGTACATTTTTATCGTATTCTCCGCCAATTCTTTACCCTTTTCCCATGCTTTTTCCGTTGGAGTTGTTTCTGCATTCACACCATAAAGATTTCGTCCTGTTGGCAAGGCACGAGGATTAGCAATCACATCTCCTCCACTGCTTGGCTTGGTAAATCCACCATTCAACGCATTCATCATAGATGAGAGCTCACACTTAGGAGATTCCATCAACAACTGTTTATAACGAGACACATTCTTCAACGTCTGCTCCACCTCAATAATGGCGTCAGCAAGGTATGTCTCTTCACGCATATATGTCTTCTTCATAGCGGCCATCTGAGCCATCATATTACTCACTTTATCCGAACCACTACCCTTACCTCCTAATCCCATAGCTGCAGCCATCTTTTTCAACGCTTCAGGAGAGGCTCCAGCCATCTTTGCCATCTGCAAAGCCTTTCGTGGATCCATACCTGACGCTGACGGATGATGATGTTTTGATTCAGAAGAATGTTTGGTCGAATCCATTTTTAATTTTTCATTCTTCATTTTTAATTTTTCACCGCCTCCCATCATCATGCTCATCATATCTCCCGCTCCACTTTTTGCGGCGTCTATCTCTCTTGCCTTATCTAGTTGCGATTGTGTTATGCCAGCAGTCTGGCAAACGAAAGCATCAGACACAGGCGTCGCATCATTTATAAGTTGGGCGACAAGAGATTTTGCTCGAGCAATATATCTGGTAGTGAACAATGATTTATGTTGTTCTATATCTCCCTTACTACGATTAAGTTGTTTATCGAGATGTAACAATCCGTATGCTATCGGATCAGTAGCCATAGCATAGACCGACGACTCTATCCTTGCCTGTTCGTAAGGCACACCAAGTGTATATAGCTGACCAACAATCTTCTCGTTGGCGATCTCCTCTCCAAACTGCTCCACTTTAGCGATTTCAGTTTCGGTCCAAGGTTGAGTGAGCAAAGAATCAAGACCAAGGTCACGATGTATGCCCATACCAACTGCTATTTTCTTGACTGCTATTGAAGTCGATCTGTTGGGGGTCTTTTCATAATCAGAGATGGCATCACTAAGATTCTTATATATGCCACGTAAATTACTTTCTAGAAAAGGAGGCGTAATATGACTTTGGATACCCGCGTATGTTCTGCGTTTTGCAATAAGAGCCTCTCCCACATTTCCAATAGTATAGATATAATAATGAGGTATCGTGCCGACGAGTTTGTCGGGCCAATCGTTGGCAGACAGTGCCACCTGTTTACGTGGAGTATATTCAAGTCCACCATGAGTGCCGAAATGGATCATAGCATCAGCCTTAAACTCATTCTGAATCCAATAATAAGCATTTTGGAATTCCGCCACAGGATCCTTATCCGTGCCATGGACTATCTGGAATGTGTTATCTCCATGACCAGCAAGAGGTTGTGGCAATAGAGCTATATTACCCAACTGTATTTTTACGACAGTATCAGGATTCTCTTCCAAAAGAGACAAATCTGATATCGGACTTCCTTTTTTCTGAAGAAGTTCAGCAAGTTTTTCGCTGTTTTCAGGAAGTCCTGTCACATCATATCCCTCATGACGCATCTTATCGAGCAAATTAAAGAGCGACGGTACTACAGCAAGACCAGACGCAGTAAGAGACTGTTCACCAGGTCCTTTGAAATAGACTATAGCCACACGTTTATCTTTGTTTGGGATATGTTGAAGCGAGATATAATTGTCGACTGCACTTACAAATTTTTCCAATCTCTCAGGGATCGTATATTGTTCATGAATACCTTCATCATTGATACGATACGCGAAAAGAACATACGGACGGATACTACCATCCAATTCTGGCATCACAATACTCTGGCTCATGAAACCACCAGACATACCATGTTTATCCACTTCCCAATCAGAGACCAAACGGTTCACACTAAGCGTATTGAAAAGCGGAATATTCTGTTCAGCGAGCCAATCCACAACCTTATCACCCAAGCGACCATGCGCAAGATTAACGACAGCGTTAAAATGCATATCAGGTCGACTTGTCGAAATTGAATCTATGAATTTGCCGAGACTCTGGCTTACACGATACACGTTGTTCCCACTTTTCTCCAAAGCTAAGATAAGGTCGCATGGATCTCCCATCATACCTGTGACAATAACATTAGGAGCTCCACTCTTCATCAATCCATGATTCCGAAGATATGACTCATACTTCTCAATGTCATTAAAATATACATTTTCTTCATTTGGGTGTTCGATGTTTGGATGTGAAAACACTCCGTCATGCGCAGGCATAACTCCCGTCACCTCTCCTTTGAAAATTATTTTCCCGTCGACATTCTGACGGATATAATTAAGCATTGAGCGATAATTTTGACGAGTAGCACCACGCAAATAGGCATTGAGAGTGTCTGCTGTGACGCTATCCACACTCACAATATAGTTGTCTGGATTGACAGCCATACTAGTCAGTATATTAGTGCCAGTCCATCCAGCCATCTGTATCTTGTCTCGCTGTTCCTCTGTAAGACGAATACCCATGGCATTCATAAAAACCATATCATAGTCGTCTATGTCGTCAAGACAATCAATCTGCAATTCCTCGACACTTATAAACGGATTATCGTTTGCCTTATTTATCTCACTGAGCGTGGTTGCCTGATAATTGATAAATGCGACACGTGTGCGTGAGAACCATTTGTGCCATACAAACACAATTGCAGCGGCTGCCAAAAATGCAATCACCGCAATACCTATATATTTCCAAATACGTTTTGCTTTCTCTGAAATCATCTTCTTTGTATTTAGATTTTTTTGTTCACTAATTTGTCGATATCCAGCGATAAACCGACGCTGAAGTTAGTTCCCGTAGTCATTGGCGAACAGTAATAATAAGCATTTGGTTTATAATTGAATAGATTGTCAACAGCAAAGTTTACATGCACTCCTTTGCATATATGTTGTTGCAACATCAATTTCCAAAGCGTGTAACCCTGGTCCACATCCTTACGACCTGACTGAGGTTTTCCTAGATGTCTACCCGATAATACCACACTAATTGCATAGTTCTTCGTGAACTTATGGTCATAATCAGTACGCCATGTCATAGTGTGGGAACGAGGTTGAGTGAATTGAGAATCTACGACATTGCCGCTTTCATGCAGAAACGCATAATTGTAGCGGAATCCAAGACCCATATCCAATCGATATTGTGCGCTGAAATCCAATCCCCACACCTGCACACCATCTTCATTCCAGTAAAGTGAACTTGTCAACGCCTTATATTCAGTACCGTCATCCGCAGTAAAGACATATCCGTCTCCGTCCTCACGAATACGATCATCATCATAAAGCACCTGATATCCACCTTCTTTATAATTTTCATCTACGACCCAATATCTGCCTACACTTGTGATTCGTTTGTCGAAAATATTGCAATAACCCATCAGCGTCATACTATACTGACCATTGAATATTCCCGCATCCGTAATCTTGTTGTTGTGCTCCACAGCCAAATTGAAATTATTGCTCTTCTCTGGCTTTACATCCGGATTACCAATAATCATATAGCCCATATTGCCCATATCAAAGTGCATGTACATCTCTTTAAGCGACGGTGCCCTGAATCCATTGGCATAATTTGTACGTACCGTAATCTTATTAAACTTATAGACGGTAGCAAGACGTGCTGTCAACGCTTGATGGTCGGACGCTGAAAAATGATCATATCTCACACTACCTACCACATTGAATCGTTTGGTAGGATTATAGTCAAACTGTGCATACGCATCAATGTTGTTTTGCGCATGCGACGTATTGTCGAGAAACTGATAAGTTGTAAGATAGTCGTGTAAAAGATCCGATCCTACTGTCAGTATGTTCTGTCCAAAAGAATGATTATAGAGGGCATGAACTGTATGTTGTGAATTGCGATAATCGTGATCATGAGTACGTACACCCTCTGGAGTGTAGTTAGCCTTGTCGTATTGATCATAAGCGTACGACACTTCCAAATTTTTACCTTTTTTCCAATCGTAAAGAGTCTTTAATCCGCCACTATATCCATGAAAATGATAGTTGTACGTCTCTCGTTGGCTTTCACGGTAGAAATAGCTGCCACGAGCAATAAACTTCAACGATTCAGTCGCACTGAATTTGAGACGTTCCTTGATGTTGAACGACTCCTGACCGTAAAGCTTCTTAACATTGGATTTATCCTCCTCCACCGTCTTACCAAGCAATGCGGCTAACGCTTTTTCCTCGGAAGTTGGGCCGGATGACAATTTAATAGGATCGATTTTTGTCTGTTGGAAGTTGGTCTGTGAGTTCCATTTACCCAAGTTGAAAGAAACATTAGCTCCATTACGCCACTCATTACCCATACTGCCATAGCGAGAATTGACATTGGCAGTCCATCGCTCCGTCGATTCACGGGAGATAATATTTATTACTCCTCCCACAGCATTCGAACCATAAAGAGCAGATGATGCTCCCTTCACTATCTCTATCCTGCCCACATCATCAAGATTGAGACGATTATAGTCGGTGTTGTCCATTGTCTCCCCCGCTAAACGCTCTCCGTCGACAAGAAACAGAATCGCATTACCTCCGAATCCACTCATGTTAAGAGAAGTCTCCTGGCTCATGGCAAAACCAAATTCAAGTCCTGGCAATTCTTGAGTGAGGAGATCCTGCACATTCGTCGCATCAGCTTTTTTAAGATCAACAAGAGGAATAAGGCGAGTCACGACAGGCACATCCTTCAAAGCCTTTGGCGTATGAGTAGCAGTGACAACCACCTCTTCGAGCTGAGAGTCGAACGCTACGTCCTCCCGACTCTTATTTGTTTTGTTTTGCTCACTATTATCATAATCTGTCGCCAATACGACCGAAGTCATATTGGCGAACAGAAGGATAGATGAGAGAATCTTTTGATTCATTTATTGAAAACTTAGACCTTTATTTGTCACCAGTGAACGAAACAACCATAGCCATAGGCATCTTGCCATATTGTAGGCTGTATGCAATTGAAACCTTTTTGCCTGTGCCTTTAATCACGACATCAGAAAATTTGTAAGCCTTCTCTTGTTCATTTACCACAATCGATCCTGATATCTCCGATACAGACGCTGAGATAATATCCACTCCACCAACAGAAGAAACGCTGACAGGAATGTCGTTTAATGTGATAGCAGGAAGAGCCATCGCACCAGAACCATAAGCAGGAGTTGTCAAGCTGACGTGAGTGTCGTCAATCTTCTTTATCTCATAAGTGACAGTGTCATCCGACGCAGAACCCATAACTGTCAATGTCATAACGCCAGTGTAGTCGCCGGCAAGAGACTCTGCTGCCGAAACCACCTTCTTCTCATCTTTCTTGTTGTCATCATCATCGTCATCATCTCCACATGATGCAAAGCTTACACATAGAGCAACTGCGGCAATCATCATTGCCATAAATTTCTTGATTTTCATTACTTTAATTTTAATATGAATAATTTAAGATGTTTTTTCGTCAAGGACAAACCAGACATTTCGCAAAAGAAAATGTTCATTTCTGATTTGACGACGCAAAATTATATATGCTGAAAAACATATAGAATACCCAGAAATTATGGTTTATTATCGCCAAATGGTAAGTCAATACCTCCATATCGGTATTGGCTCTAAAAAGTCTCAAATCATCAGTTTTAGGTATTGGGTATTCTGTCTGGCACTTCTACTTTTGCAGTGTCAAACAATAACATTATTTTCTATGTCAACAGAAGAACTAAACAATGTACGTCAGGCTCTTGATATGAAGGTGCTATTAAATCATATCTATGAATATCAAAAGGGTGTGAGGCAGATGGTGCTCTTCACTTGCAACACCAAATATGAAAATTTCGCCACGACTCGCCTGCAACATCAAAACATAGAGTATATCATACAGAAGGCTGGCAACACAACAATCAATATATACTTTGGAAGAAAACAATGTCTTGACGCAATCCGAATGATTGTGGACAGACCGCTTTCCCAACTCTCACCAGAGGAGGATTTCATCATTGGAGCCCTGCTCGGATATGATATCTGTTGCCAATGCGAACGTTTTTGCGAGAAGAAACAGCGCCAGATGAAAGAATACGCATAATAAAAATCGTTAAATATTTACAAAATGAAAAAGACCATTGTTGTTTACGGAAGTTCTACAGGAACTTGCGAAGGAATTGCTAATGAAATAGCGTCTAAATTAGGCACTGAAGCTATCTCAGCGTCTAAGCTGTCAGCCAACATAATAGCAGAAAATGAGAACCTTATCCTTGGCACAAGCACATGGGGAAGTGGTGAAATTCAGGATGATTGGTATGATGGTCTTAAAGCACTAAAAGGCAGTGACATAAGCGGCAAGACAATTGCAATCTTCGGATGCGGAGACTCATCAAGCTATTCCGACACTTTTTGCGGAGGTATGGCAGAAATCTACAACACAGCCAAAGACGGCGGGGCAAAAGTTGTTGGAGCTGTCGACGCTTCGGATTACACTTTCGACGGATCAGAAGCTGTGAGTGATGGAATGTTTGTCGGCCTTGCACTCGACAACGATAATGAAGAGTATAAGACTGCTGAGCGTATTGAAAAGTGGATAGCATCCATCAACCCAGCATTATAAAACACGTCGTTTGAAAACGACAGCCTTGGAATGCGAAAAATTTATTTAGCTTAAAACGAACTGATATTTCAGCCATAATATATACGTTTTTTGAATCCCAATGTCATTAGAGTCCCGCAATGCTGGGACACTAATGATAATTGGTTTTTTTTACTAATTCACCTTCACCAACTCAATCTCAAAAATCAGAGTTGAATTGCCAGGAATATCAGGCGGACATCCTCGTTTTCCGTAACCAAGTTCCGACGGAATATAGATCTCCCACTTGTCTCCTTCATGCATTTTAGGAATCGCTATCTGCCAACCCGTTATTAGTTCTCGCAGACGGAATGCATCCGCATAACCCTGTTTGGTGTTATCATCAAACACTTTGCCATCAATCAGTGAGCCACGATAGTAGACCGATACCACAGCAGCTGTTTGGGCACTCTTGCCGTCGCCAGTCGCCAACACTTTATAAAAGATTCCTTTGGGCAATGCTTTCACTTCCGGATCCTTAGCAACCTCCACTAGGAATGCCTCATTTTCAATTTTATAAATATCTTTTGCCATAACTCCGTTTATTTTCCGCAAAGATAATGGAAACGAGGAAAACAAAAAAACATCGTGACTATCAACACGATTTCCAAAGCTTTATACAGAATCTGATGATACCTTTCGTATAAATTTAACATAATGATATATTTCCATATTCCTGTTTAGATTATTTTTATATTTGTGAAATAAGAGGATTCATCGAACCAATAGCCGTCTCACCTCAGGGACTAATCCACGGTGGAATCAAATATGATTTTTAAATTGACACATATTTAGCATTTCGTCCTCAGATACACCACCGTCTGATATATTCCTCGCGTCGCAGCATAAGAAAGGAACGCTATCCACAATACATTCGGTCCAAGGGTGTCAGACATTGTATTGTAAATTGTGAAGAAAACGGTAGCTGCCAGAAGCAATGAAATGCTCATATGTTTAGACATCAGTTTACCGACGTAAATTCCATCCCACAAAAACGCCGCAAACGACATTATAGGTATCAACATCGCATATAATCTCAACTCTTTCGACGTCTCTCTCACAGCAATATCATCAGTGAGGAGCGAAACTATCGGAGTCAATCCAATTCCGTAAATAAAAGCAAAGGTTATAGCCATTGCTACTCCAATATTGAATAATCGTTGTATGGTGCGACGTTGCTCGTCCATCTGACGTGCACCCTCCGTCTTTCCTACTATCGCCTCACCTGCAAACGCAAATCCATCCATAAAATAGGAGAAGAAGGTGAAAAACTGCATAATGCAGGCGTTGACTGCCAACACCAACTCTCCGTAACTGCTTCCAAACAGCGTGAAGCAGACTGTCACCGCAATCATACAGAGGTTGCGGACAAAAATGAGTGAATTGACTTTGAAGAAACTAAATATTCCGTCGAAAGGACGACTAAAATCGGCGTATTGACCGACTTTTTTATATGATGACATATAAATATAGGCACAAAACGCAGCTCCTAAATATTGAGCCACAACCGTACCCAAAGCGATTCCCTCAATACCCATTCCGAAAGCAAAAACAAAAAGGGCACTCAACACTACATTAAGCATATTCTCCCCCACTGCAATATACATCGTCGATTTCGTGTTTTGCATTCCCACCAACCATCCTTTGAATGTGTAGGTGGCGAGCGACGCAGGAGCTCCCAAAAGACAAATGTTAATATAGCGGGACGTGAGTTCTTCCGTCTCCACAGACGCTTCCGAATATCTCAACACCAAATCTATAATCAGATTCTTTACAAGCAAAATCAATATTGCTCCGATCATGGCTATCACAAGAGCCCTGACCAACACTTGGCAGCACACTCCAAGTTTTCGTGCTCCTAATGCCTGGGCAGTGAGTGCCGTGGTACTCATACGCAGGAAGCCAAAATTCCAGTAGAGCAAACTGATCATTGCCGCTCCAAGGCTTACGGCAGCTATATATGGAGCTGCTCCAATATGACCGGCAATAGCCATGTCGGCAAAGCCAAGCAATGGCACACTGATATTCGTAGCGATACTTGGAAAAGCTATTTTGAAGATTTTCCTATAGTTGTCAGACATAATCCTAATATTGTAACAAAAGCACCTAAAAGCAATAATTCATAGCCGAATTTATAGCCATATTCTGCAGACAAAGTGTCGATATAGTACATCACGAATGGAGTGGTCATACAGATGAACGGAGTGGCTTTATCTGTAATCTCTCGTTTCGTGAAGATTCCAAACATGAACATTCCCAAGATCGGTGCCATCACATATGAAACTATCGTATAAATAATATTGATAGCCGATGTCTGCGCATTGGCATTAAACAATAAAATCACGAGCACAAGCATAAGTGCCAACACTCCGTGGATGGCATAGCGTTGGCTTCTCGACACTTTAGAAAGATCCTTATGCATTACATCTGTAAGCAGACATGTAGTCATGCCGACAAGGGCCGAATCAGCTGAAGAAAAAGAGGCGGCTACCATACCAAGTGTGAGACAACAAATAGCGACATCGCCAAACTGATTACAGAAAAAAGGTACAATTTCATCGCTTTTTTCCGGCATAGCCAATCCTTGAGCATTTGCAAGGTAGACGAGTGTGGCACCCAAAACAAGAAGCATCAGATTCACAGGTGTGAACATAAATCCCGTCACAACCATATTTTTTTGAGCCTCCTTTAGATTTCGGCAAGTAAGGTTTTTCTGCATCACATCCTGGTCCAAACCGGTCATCACAACTACAATGAATGCTCCTGAAATAAACTGCTTGATAAAATGAGTGCGATTAGAAAATGAATCAAAATCAAATATCCGGGATATTCCCTGTGTCGACGCAAATTCAAAAACATCGGTGAGATTGCCATTTACAGCTGAAAAAGCCTCAACAAGAAGTATGACCGTAACTATTATCAGACATGCAGTCTGTATGCAATCCGTCAGCACAACACTTTTCACTCCATTACGAAACGTATAGGCGAAAATCACAGCCACCACTATCATCGTCGCCATTTCAAAACTGACTCCGTATTTTTCAAATATGAAAAGATGCAACACCAGCATCACAACATATAATTTCACAGCTGACGACAGCATCTTGTTGATTAGGAACAAAGCGGAAACAGTCTGTCTGCTTCTGACACCGAATCTCTTCTCAAGATAGCTATAGATAGATATTGAACCCAACCTATAATATATAGGCAAAAGGAAAAAAGCAACCACCACATATCCCAAAATGAATCCAAACACCATCTGCATATAGTAGAATGAGCTATTCACCACCATTCCCGGCACACTGACCAATGATATTCCTGATATTGTTGCGCCTACCATACCAAAAGCCACAGCCGGCCAAGAGGAATTCTTGCCGGCTGTGAAATAATCTACGTCGCTCGAAGACTTCCTCCTATTGGAAGCTACAAACAACAATATCACATAAAGTATAATGCAAATCTCTTGCATTTTTTTATCAAACAGATTCTTACGTTATTTCTGGTTCAATTGATTTTTCTTCTTCTGGGCCTCAAGCATCTCTTTCTGCTGACGCTGCATCTCCTGCATACGTGCCATCCAAGAACTTTGGTTCTGAGGCTTCTTCTGGTTCTCTTTGATTTTCTCCAAAAGTTTCTTCTCATCCACAGTTGCCTTCACCACAAAGTTGATGATTATTGTGATCAGCAACGATACGAAGTAATAATATGTAAGACCTGAACCATAGTCGTTGAACATAAAGAAGAACATGAACGGCATCACATACATCATGATTTTCATCATCGGCATCTGCTGTGTGGCTCCTGTATCCTGCATCTTCGAATTAAAGTACATATAAACGACATTGGTGATTGTCATCAACAGACAGAACAAGCTCAAGTGGTCGCCCAACAACGGAATCTCAGTGCCAAACTTGATGACATCATCGTATGAAGACAAATCCTCTGCCCATAGGAAACTCTCACCACGAAGGTCGATCACAGAAGGGAAGAAATAATACATTGCAACCAAGAACGGCATCTGCAACAACATCGGAAGACATCCACCCATAGGATTGACACCTGCTCGAGAATAAAGCTGCATCACCTCCTGCTGACGCTCCATTCCTTTGTCCTCCGGAATACGCGCGTTAATCTCTTCTATCTGTGGTTTTAGCACACGCATCTTAGCCATAGAAAGGTATGAACTTCTCGTGAATGGGAAAATAAGCATCTTGATCACCAACGTCACTAGCAAAATGATCAAACCATAATTGCTCAAGAACGACGAGAAGAAATTAAACAAAGGAATTGTGATTCCCTGGTTTACCCAACGCAAAATACCTCCTCCGATTGCCACGATACGGTTAAGCAACACCTCGTCATCTAGTTTATCGTCATAATCATAGAGAATATCATAATCATTTGGTCCGAAATACAAATAGAAATCAGCTGTCGCGCCCTTATTAGCATCAAACGGCAATTTCATCTCCGCTTTGAATTGCTTCATCGGCACCTCCTTGTTCTTTGATTTAGAGACAGAAGATGACAAACTAGCTGATGTAAACTTGTTATTTTTACCATTGACAAAAATTGATGAGAAGAACTGGTCTTTGAATCCGATCCACTTGACGGGCTCTTCTACCTTCTCTTCATCGTCTTCTACTTCAGACAAATAATCAATACCGCCATCCGACTCTTTATAGTAAAGCTGCACATAACGGTTCTCGAAAGTTCTACCCTTCTCCTTCTGCTCAATCTGCTGTTCCCAATTGATTGTGACTTCAGAAGCAGACTTCAATTGGTTTCCAATTCCGTCGGCCTTCATTTTGAACGACATCATATACTCATCCTTTGGCAATGTGTAGATGAAATCCAACGATCCGCCCTGTGCTGCGCGAAGAGAAAGAGTGACTGATGTGTCATTTTTAGCTGTCACCGCAAAACACATCTCTTCCGTAGATATATTCTTAGCAGAAACCGACTCTAGTTCAACATTAAAACGGGAAAGTTCTCTTTTGTTTAGAACCACCGGTTCTGTGCTACCATATAAATTGTATTTCTTCAAAGTAGCCTTTTCAACGAATCCACCTACAGTCGAGAAATCGATCTTCACCAAATCATTCTCCAACGATACTGTCTCATTTGCACCGTTTGCTGATGCTACGAAAGCACCATATACTTTCTGTAATTCTACATTTCTTGCTGAATCCGATAAAGCCACAGTATCAGAATAGACTGGCAATTCTGTCTTTGCTATTGAATCCGCAATTCTAGCCAACGAATCTTCACGCATCTTCTTCGCTTCAGCTTGCTGCTGGAAGTAGGCTTCATTCTCACTGGAAGTGTACATCATCCACATAAGAGAAAGACCTAACAGAAGCATGAAAATCAACGAATGGTTTTTATTCTCCATGATTGATTATAAGTAATTGTTATTTTTCTGTTTTTAACTTGCAAAAATAAGAATAAATTACGAATCTAAGAAGACAAACGCTTACAAACTACTTAAATAAAAGGATAGACAGATACACCTGTGTTAGAAACGGTTTGATTTTATAAAAAATGGCCATAGAGATTGAGGATTGTTAAGGGCGGAACGCCCTAACTCACTCTCTTCCGCAAGCCCAGAGGGCGAGCGGTAAAAAATCGTGTTCATTGTGCTTTTTTTGTTAAATTAATGTGCTCGCCTACGGCTCGCACTTAGTGGGGAGTTAGGGCGTTCCGCCCTTAACAATCCTCATTTTTAGTTGCATAATGGGATCAATATTTAAAACAGATTCTAATCTTCTGGAAACATCTGAAGAGAATATGAAGCAGTTTATTCTTCATTCTCCTCGTCTTGAAGAAGTTCACGCATTTCGTTGAATGCCTTTTCCAGCTTAGTCATCTCCTTTGAAAGGAACACATAAAAATCATGCCAATCTTCGCGACGGTGGATATCAAGATCTGGTTTATGCTTGTAGATACGGCTTACAGGTGTGCCGCACTCCTTGACAAAATATTCCTGCCAGACAGGGTCGTCGAAATACTCCTCAATAACCACCTTATACTGCTTCAACAATTCCCATTTCTCCGCACGTTTGTTAGGATTCTTATGGTTCAGCTCAAGTATAACGTATGCACCGTCTCTCCCCGCGCCAAATTTCATCTCCACATGCTTGATCTTCGTATTATAGAGAATCCATTTCTTATGCTTGTATTTGAAACGCGGAAGCTTTGCGCAAAACTCGTCAAATCCGTTCCAAAAATCTCTTTTAAGCTCCTTTACCTCTTCTCTTGAATACATGCTACTTATTATTGTCAAAAATATTAAGCAATAGATATCTCAACTCATCATTTGGCTCCGCCTTACGTAGAAGCACAAATTTCCCCTCTGTGTCTATCAGATAATAAGACGGAATAGCTCTAGCATTATATACCTTTCTCAACACGTCTGATTCGGGAGCAAGCCACACTTGCATCTTTCCAGACAGACCTTTTGTAATCCTCTCCACATTCTCTTTCTCATCGTAGACGAAAATGTTCACCACCTGAAGCTGGCTGTCGAATGTTTGCTGGAAACGATCAAGGATCTTCAAATCCTTCTCCGTCTTCATCAGACGGGAATTACATATATTTAAGTATATATATTTGCCTAAAAACTCGTTCAATTCGTGCTTTTTGCCATTCAAATCATTACCTACAAGGTTTGGAGCACCCTCCCCTACAAGCGTAGATCCGACCGTTGCTGCGACATTCAAAGCCAACTCTTTGTTTTCTGCCATTGTCATCGCCGCAGAAAGATTCTGAAGCATCTTCACCACAAGTTTATTATCGAATATCTCCGCTGCCGCCAGATCGCCAACAATTTTTATGGCTACAAGCTCCTTCAGCTCTACATCCGTTATCTTATATCTCTCTTGGATATGCATCAAAAGCATTTTCGCATTTGACGTCTCTATTATCTTTTTGAAAACGTAAAAATCCTCACTTCCAAGAGTATTTGGAATCAAGTTGTAGAAGACATTGTTGAACAAATCCCAAAACGCAGGATTTGTTTTGTCAGCTCCAAGTTTTGCAAATTCAGAATAGACGGAATTCATCTGAACCGGATCGGAAAACTGAGCTTTAAGAAGCAGACAACGATAATCCTTATAGTTTTTCTGGAATTTTGTATTCATATCTGCAAAGATACGATTCAATTCATTGATTGAATATTGGACCGTATCCACGTCGCCCTTAGAAGCAAGAGATTTCATAGTGAAGAAATCAAACGCATCTTCGAACTGAATGATTTTCATATTCACGCCCTTTTTATCGGAATTCTGAATAAAGAAAAAATATTCATTCGGTTCAAAATACGGCTGAAGCTTCTCTGAAAGTGTCCTAACTCTTTTATTTGGAATCTCCACCACATAACTTTTCCCTGGTTCCACATAGATGTATCCGCGCTGAGCGTCACCGGGAAGAAACACCTGACATTCATTCGTCAGATCAAACTCAAAACGGAAATCGCCCTCCTTGCCAACCTTAGCAGTTGCCACAGATTCCGAACCGTTGAGGATTTTTTCTGTATAGCGTCTCAATTCCAACGTCTCACCAGCATAGGACTCGTTCTTTCCAGACACAACAATTTTTGCAGCATGAGTAGGACAAACATACAGCAACATCAAAATAAGACCTAATGCACACTTATTCTTTATAAAACGTTCTTGCATCTTCATATACTTGGTTAGGGTCCAAAGATATGATTTTTTGCAAAAGTAATAAATCTTTTTGCTCTACAATTTTGCAAAAGTGATAAATTAAAGTAATTTTGAATAACTATTGGGAATCTTACTCAAACAAAAACACGATAAGTATGGCTATTACGTATGACAAAGAGCATTCAAAGATCAAAATGCCAAAGATAAAAAAAAGGAATGTTTCGGCATGGATCAAAAAGGTAGCAGAGCTCCACGGGAAAAAAGTAGGGGATTTATCGTATTTGTTTTGCTCCGACGACCATATATTGGAAGTGAATAAAGAATATCTTCAACACGATTATTATACAGATATTATCACATTCGACTATACTGAAGGTGATGTCATCTCCGGTGACATGGTAATCAGTGTCGATACAATCGCAACAAATGCCGAAAAATTTAACACTTCATTCGAATCTGAGTTTTTCAGAGTCGTCATTCACGGAGTGTTGCATTTATGCGGCATCAACGACAAAGGTCCAGGGGAGAGAGAGATTATGGAGAAGCATGAGGACGAGGCGCTTGAAGTGGCAAAAGATTTTGAATTAGTAGGTTGAAAATTTAAAGACAGAGAAGAGAGATAAAAAGCCACTTATGACACTTGAAACTATCTACATAGCTATATTATCCGGCACAGCATTTGTCTCGCTAGGGTTGGCGTTAACCCTATACAACAGGACAAATATTGTGGCAGACACTTTGCCCTTTAAGATTCTTAGAAGGTCGAAGCTGCTTGCTGGAAATATTTCTATGGCCACGACCTTCCTCAGTTTGATCCTGCTTTCTGTTGACGTCACAAAAGGAGACTCAGGCATAAAATGTATGATGCTTTCCTTCTTCTACCTAATGGGGATACAGTGGGTATGGATGGTTATTCCTTTGATTGCTCCAGATTTTCTGACTAAAAAGAAGGTAATAAGAGATGCCTCTGTATTCATTTCAAGCACTATTTTGGTAAATCTAATCACAAATGGCATAGGCTACGACAATAAATTTGTCGGCATCACATTTGCTTTCATCTTTATTACACACTGTGGCTTATGGGTTGTGAAATTCGGCAAACTATACAGAAGAGCCATGTTCAATCTGGAAGAAGAGTTTTCCGACTATGTCTTCCTCTACATTGAATGGACTTATGATGCTTCTTTGGCAGTTATCGTCTTCTGTCTGAGTGGTGTGCTTCTTTGTTATTCGGAAAAAATGACGATTGCTATTTTCTTCTTTTTTGCGGCATTAGCATATTTCTACGTTGTTCAATCGTTGAACAAATACCAAATCCACGCCGAACGCTTGTATTTTGGACTGAAAAAGACAGAGGAAGAAAAAGCAAAAGAGGTTTCAAGGAAAAACAGTTTTATTTGTAATCCATCAATAAATGTAGAGAAGACGACAAAAACAGAAGAATACGATAATGTCACATCTACAAAAATAGAGAAAAATGCTTTTGGGGAAGAATCTCCAATTGCCCAAAGAATAAAAAAATGGATAGACGAGGAGGGATACCTTCAGCCTGGTCTTACTCTTAATGACATAGCAAACAAAATAGGCACAAACCGTACCTATGTATCAGGGTTTATCAATACCACATATCGCAACACTTTCTTTGAATTCATCGCAAATCTTAGGGTTGAGAAAATAAAGAAGCTGCTTACTGAAAACCCAGACAGAGAACTCGAATACTTGTCTAACACTTGCGGCTTTTCAAGCAGCAGCCACATGAGCAGCACATTCAAGAAAATCACTGGTGAAACATTGAATGAATTTAGAAAAAGAATCAAAAATTCGATGGAGGAATAGGGCAAATGAATTATAATCCTATATAACAATCGTTACAAGAAATTATGAAAGAAATCCTACAGATAATTCTAAACCATCTCATACATTTTCTTAAATCCGTCCGCTTTTTTCCAATAGAAGCAGCTGCTTTTATAATCATTTTCGCTCTCGTCGTCACACATACAGCATATGATACACAATTCTTACTGCTCATTTCATGCTGTTTTATCGCATTCACTATCAGAACTGCCACACTTCATCCCAATATTGAAAAATACAGGAGAATAGCCTATTATTCGATTATCATCCCTTTGTTTTCCATTCCTTTCATTTCGTTATCAGGAGACGAAAAGATCGTAGCTGGTATATTCATATTATCAGTTGTCCTTCCATTTCTTGCAAAGAATCTAAAAGACCGCAAATCATTTGCCAAACATTTCTTAAGTATTTTGGGAGATATTCAGATAGCCATTCTAATAATTTCACCATCACTAATACTGATCGTCTCACCATTATACACCAGCGGTTGCCATGCTTTTGCAAAGGTATTAGGATTGATAACTCTCTTTCTGTTCATTGTCGGTATACCTGTAATATTTTTCTTCCGTCAACTAATACCAGGAGAAAAAAGACCATTTTCATCGACTTTTTTCTACATTCTTATTAACTTAATACTCTCTCCCCTAACCGTTCTGTGCACAATTTGTGTATATCTTTCGGCTATCGCAATATTGTCTGGCTGTGAGATTAACAGCGACACTCCACTAATCTTAATGATAGTTTATTTCATATTGGTGTTTATTGCCAGAAAAGGGCATGATGTGACTGGAATACACTTTTTTGACAGGTTCTTTGACAATATCAAATACATCATTATTGTTCCAATCATCATATATTGGATACTCCTCAAATCATTGCTGACCTGCTCCAATGAAGATGGATGGAAATACCTTAATCAATCATGGCTATATTTCTACATTGGAATATTTATGATTGCCGTCGTCTTATTCCTTCTGTTTAAGAAAAAAGATAATAACACTTTTCTTTGGTGGGTAGGACTAATATTCTCAGAGCTTATAATTTTTGTGCCACCCCTGTCACCTAACAAAACAAACGCTCGCCTGTGTATGTGTCAGGTGGATAATTTCCTTGAGAATAACAAATTAATAGATTCTACAGGCTATCTAACCCAAGACACCATTCGTGAAGCGGATTTTGATTCTTTTGAATTCCGTCAATTTTACAATGCCAGAATAACCGTCTATTGTAATGATTCAACACTTCTTGCCAATAAAAATCCATACGTTATATACAAAGACTGGCAGGATTATCAGCCAAACCAGGATACGGAAACTGAGGTAGAGGTAAAAAAAGACACTGCTATTATTGAGGTAAAAAAAGACACTGCTACTATTTATACTAAAGTAGAAAAGATGGCTGAATACATTGGAGGAAAAGAGGCGGTCGTTCATGATATTAAAAACAATCTCGTATATCCCCAAAAAGCAAAAGAGGAAATGATTGAAGGACGAGTGATCATCAAATTCGTTGTGAAAAAAGACGGTTCAACATGTTGTTACAGTGTTGTTCGTTCTTCAGATTCAGTTTTTGAACAAGCCGCTTTACAAACAGTAAAAAAATTGGGCAGATGGGAACCTGCAAAAATCAATGGCAAATCCGTGAATTCTTATTTCATGTTGCCTGTTACATTTAGATTAAAAGATGTAGTCCGATAATGTAGACAAGATCTACAACTGGTGTAAGCATGCTTTTATTCTCCAAAATCAATTGGCTGCTGGCATGGAAGCAAAGTGAAGGATTTCCTGTGGTATGGCGACGGGCCAAACTGAGCTATCGCCTCACGGTGGGCTTTTGTAGGATAACCCTTGTTTTTCGCCCATCCATACATTGGATACTCTTCCGCAATCTTCATCATATAATCGTCACGGTAGGTTTTAGCCAAAATCGACGCTGCTGCAATCGATAAATACTTACCATCCCCACCTACCACTGTATGATACGGGATCTTTTTGTATGGACGGAATTTATTACCGTCGACAATAATATGCTGTGGCTCTATTCCAAGTGCTTCTATTGCACGATGCATCGACATTATTGAGCATTGAAGGATATTATACTTGTCTATCTCTTCCGGCGTGCAGATTCCCAAAGCCCACGCAACAGCTTTTTCCTCGATAATCGGGCGAAGCTTATAGCGTTGCTTCTCTGTAAGTTGTTTAGAATCGTTGAGTTCATCCAGTTGGAAATCAGGAGGAAGAATCACAGCCGCCGCATACACTGGTCCAGCCAACGGTCCACGTCCGGCTTCATCTGTTCCGACTTCAACAACTCCGTCGAGCATATGGTGTAATAAAGGCAAATGTTCTTTCATGTTACTTGAAATCTATAGATGTTAGCGAACTCTGTATTAAGTTTTGAATCTTGTCTTTCTCACCCACAATCCAGACGATATCACCTACACAGAATCTCGTGTGAATGCTAGGCGACATCGTTGTCTCTCCTTCATGTTCTATTCCTACGACCAAACATTTCGAATTGTCCCTGATTCCAGACTCCAATATGCTTTTCCCTTCCAACACAGAGCCCTTTTCAATTATCAGCTGCTCCACACTAACCTCCTTTTTCTGCATAGGAGTGTCGAACTCAGGCTTCCCAAACAGCTTGCCTACAGCAGTCAGCTGATCATCCGTTCCAAGCACAAGAACCTTGTCGAAAGGAAGAATTTTCTCCTTTCCTCCGGGGATATTTATTCTCCGTTCACCACGTATGATAGAGACGACATGCACACCACAAACCTGTCGAAGATTAAGTTCAATCAATGTCTTGTCGCAACATTCAGCATTCGCATCCACAACAAAATCAGCCAAATGAAGGTCATGGGTAGAAAGACTCTTCGAAAGAACCGCACTTTCAAAAACAGAACTTTTCTCCTCCATATTCTTGCGCATCTCAATCTCACGAATGTTGAGGTTGTAGAAGAACTTTCGCTCAATCTTGATTGACCAATATTTTACCATTCTCGAACGGAATATCAAAAAAACCACACCCATTGCCAAGAATGTAGAAATCCACGGATGTTCACGCAACACACCGTAACAGATCAACGATGCGATTATCGCAACACCGACAATTACTCTAAGCAACGTCAACCCCACCAACGGAGCCCAGTTGCTACGATTGACGGAAAACAAATATTTATATTCGGCAGAATGATTCTTTTTCGCTATTATCGCACGCACAAAAGGCGACACAAGCAGCACACTAACCACCGTCATCACCATATTGATCCAAAATCCTCCGCTCACTTGGAAAATTTTAGGGAAAATGTAAGTCACAAAGACTAGTACAATTGCTATGCTCACAGATCCATATATTCCGACAATCTCAAGAATCTGAGTAAGGAAATTCTTCCAAACTCCCATCACTCCCTCAACCTCCTTCTTCGTCTGGGTACGCTCTATCATGGTCCTGAATTTCTCAGGCAATTTGACATTCAGCCATTCCACTACAGGAATTGCCGACTTCATCATAAACGGAGTGATGAAAATTGTCACCACTGACACCGCCACTATGATCGGATAAAGAAACTCATCACAAAGTTTCAACTGTGTACCGAGCAAGGCGACAATAAACGCGAACTCACCAACCTGAGTAAGGCTGAATCCACATTGTATGGCTGTTCTAAGCGTCGCTCCGGAAAAAAGGACTCCCGACGTTCCCAAACAGACCTGCCCGATTATCACCGCCAAAGAAATAGCTAAGATCTCTTTCCAATATTCCACAAGTATCGACGGGTCTATCATCATACCAACCGACACAAAGAACACAGCCCCAAAGAAATCCTTAATCGGAGTCATCACCTTAGTGATTCTTTCTGCTTCTATTGTCTCCGCAAGTATCGAACCCATAACAAATGCTCCAAACTCCTCACTGAACCCGACTGCAGACGCAAAATAAACCATGCCAAGGCATAATCCCGTCGAAACAATAAGAAGAGTCTCATCATTTAGAAATTTTTTTGCTCGTTTCAACATAGACGGAATGAAAAAGATTCCGATTACCAGCCAAATAATAAGGAAAAATACCAAACGTAATATTGCAAAAAGGAATTCCGTTCCCTCAAATGCCTGTCCCGCAGCAATCGTTGGGAGCAACACCATTATCACGATAGCTGCCAAATCCTCAAAAATCAAGACACCAAGCACCACGCTCGCGAAACGATGACTTCGAAGGTCTAAGTCGTCGAGAGCCTTAAGGATAATGGTAGTGGAGCTCATACATATCATACATCCAAGCATAGCGCTGTTGGACATACTCCATCCCAACATTTTTCCGACAGCCAAGCCGACCAATATCATACCAGGAATAATTATGGCAGATGCCGACAACGCACTTCTACCTACTTTGGCAACCTTACGAAAACTGAATTCCAATCCAAGGGCAAACAATAAAAATACGACTCCAATTTTTGCCCATACCTCCACATCAGCGTCACCAATGATATCTGGAGCAAAAACAAATTGTTTGCTGACCAAAAAACCTGCAACTATATAGCCAAGAATGATAGGCTGCTTCAACCATTTAAAGATAACAGTTGAAATGCTCGCCACAATCATTATGAGTGCCAAATCCGTTATAATAGTTGGAATACCCATATTGTCCCCTAAAACTCAAAATTTAATACAAAAATAAGCTTTTTTAACTTTTGAATGCTATTAAAGTTTGTTAAATATATCGAAATGTTAAATTTAAAACGTTACTTTTGATTAAAACTTTTTAGACAGATGAGAAAAAGTCTCGGAATAGTGTGTTTGACAGGCATCATGGTAATCGCGTTTGTAGGCTTACTTGTGCTCCAGTCGTCGTACATCAAAATGACGGCAAACATGAGAGAAGACCAATTCAACGAGAATGTCCGCATGTGTCTTTTCAGTATCACACAAATTCTTGAGGAAGAGGAGACGATGCGATTCTTGGCTGAAAACATCGAATCAGAATTGCAAGAACGAGACACCAGCCAAATAACTTTTTTTTCTGACGATCATAAAAAGTTGCAAGCGATCTTTAAATTCACTGAGTTTAACGCAGACAATGATAAAAGCTGTGTACGCATAAAGCCCAAAGTGTACCTTCAGACAACCAGTGGCAAAAACACTTTGCAAGGGACATCACATCTTCTTCAGAAGAAGCTGCGCGACAGGTTCAACCACGAGCGTCAGTTTCTTGACAACGTATTGCTTCGTCTGTTGGGAGAAAACTATTCACGCCATATATCAGAGCGTATCGACTTCAACCACCTGACAGAATTGTTGGACAAAGAGATGCAACAACGTGGACTGGATTTGCCACACTACGTGGCAGTATATTCAAGTGACGGTGTCGAAGTGTACAGTTCCTTAGGATTCAACGGAGAAAATGTGGAAAACACATACACCCAGGCTCTGTTTGTGAACGATCCATATCCCACGGGCAACTATATGAAGGTGTACTTCCCGACAAAAAACAAATATGTATACAACACAATAAGGCTTGTGCTACCGACTACTGTCATCTTCTTTCTTCTTTTGCTTATCTTCATTTCCTCACTTATGATGATTTCAAGGGAAAAAAGACTGACACAGATGCGAACCGATTTCATGAACAACATGACACATGAGCTAAAAACTCCTGTTTCATCAATCTCCTTAGCATCACAAATGTTAAGCGACGAGAGCATTCCGAAAACGCCACGCATGTTGGCTCACCTCAGCAAAACGATTAGCGATGAGACACAACGTCTTACACAGCAAATCGAGAAAGTTTTGCAGATGTCAATTCTGGAGAAAGAAAGTTCCGCGCTTAAACTTAAAGAAATAGATGTCAACGAGTTGATTCTAAAAGTGACGTCCAACTTTATGATTAAAGTCAAGGATAAAGGAGGAGACATCGACACAACATTAGATGCTAATTATCCGTTTGTATTGGCAGATGAAGTGCATTTCACAAACATCATCTACAATCTAATGGACAATGCCCTTAAATATACAGAAGCTATCCCGCATCTTGAGGTAAACACTGCGGATGATGAGACCCATGTCATCATCACAGTGAAAGATAACGGAATAGGAATAAAGCCAGAAGACAAGGAAAAAATATTTGACAAGTTCTTCCGTGTCTCTACAGGAAACGTACATAATGTAAAAGGATTCGGTCTTGGTTTAGCTTATGTGAAAAAAGTTGTTACCGACCACAAAGGAACGATAACATGCGACAGCATATTCGGAGAAGGGACGACATTCACAATCCGCATACCGAAGATCGAAGAAAAACAAAATAAAGAGTATTAACGTAATATATTACGATTATGAGCGACAAGAAAAACAGCACAAGAATTCTTCTATGTGAAGATGACGAAAATCTTGGTTTGCTTCTTTGCGAATATTTGGAAGCAAAGGGTTATGAGGTGGTTTTGAAGAAAGACGGTGCAGCCGGCTACCAGGCATTCTCAGAACAATATTTCGACATCTGCGTACTTGATGTGATGATGCCAATCAAGGACGGATTCACATTAGCAAAAGAAATCAGAGCCACAAATACGACTGTGCCCATCATCTTCCTTACAGCAAAGACACTGAAAGAAGATATCTTGGAAGGATTCCATATCGGTGCCGACGACTACATTACAAAGCCATTCAGCATGGAAGAGCTACTTCTTCGTATTGAGGCTGTATTGCGTCGTGCTGGTGCAAAACGTCCTACAGAAGACGCGACATACAAATTTGGAAAATTCATTTTCGACACCAACAAACAGACTCTTACAATAAATGGCATTGAAGATAAGTTGACTACAAAAGAAAGTGATTTGCTCGCTCTTCTTTGCGCAAACTCAAATGAAATTCTTGAGCGCAACATGGCATTGAAGACTATCTGGGAGGAAGACAGCTATTTCAACGCAAGAAGTATGGATGTCTACATCACAAAGTTGAGAAAACGTTTGAAAGATGATCCTGAGGTTGAGATTATCAACGTCCACGGAAAAGGATACAAACTAGTGTTTCCACAAAATAGTTAATAATCAAAACTAAATATAATAGGAAAGACGGCGATTTCAGCGTCTTTTCAGATTTTATATTTTGACCCAATAGAGCATACAACACACAGTGGAATACGTTCTTTTGATAGTATGTGCATGCGGTGCTGGATTTGTGCAACGTACTGTAGGATTTGGATTCGGAATCTTTCTTATACCATTGCTTTTTTTGCTTGGTGTGATGGGAGGAGACTACAAAAGCATTGTCTCGCTATCTTCAATGATGGCAGCGACATTAAGCCTGATAACTGTCTGGGATCTTCGTAAATCACTTGATTGGCGTTTCATTTGGCCCCTACTGATTGTATTTATACCCACAAGCACATTCTTCTCATACGTGATGTTTGGAACAGACGCATCATGGCTAAAAATAATTTTGGGAATCACACTGATTCTATTGTCGATCTATTTTACCTTTTTCAAAAAAGACGGCATTAAGATCAAACCCAACTGGTTTAACACCATCAGTTTGGGGAGTCTGAGCGGATTGATGGGAGGATTATTCTCAATGCAGGGGCCTCCCGTCGTCTATTATTACCTCTCAACACAAAAGACGAAAGAAGAATATATGGCACAGACACAGTGTTTTTTTTTTCTAGGCAATCTATGGATGACCATACTGCGTGCAGGAGAAGGAATAATCACCGCACAAGTTGGCAAATGCTATCTTATTGCCATAGCTGGCTGTCTGACAGGCATGTGGATAGGAGCTCACATCTACAACAAAATGAATAACGGACTACTGCTCAAAGCTATTTATATCTTTTTGGCATACAGCGGTGTGAGTATGATTATAGGTCAATAGTTGGATATTCGAATTTGAAAAACTAATTTTGTGGTATAATAGGGAACACCGACAAACATATAAAGATGCAAAAGGAGTTGTCCATAATATATGTTAACTATAACACTGCCGACCAAGTGATGAAGTCGGTAGAGAGTGTGCGTCGTCACACAAAAGGTATCGACTATGAAATAATCGTTGCCGACAACAACTCCCAAAACGACACAAATCTACAAACACTAATTGACGATGAAGCTGTCAAAGTAGTAAGACTAGACGACAACTATGGATTTGGCAAGGCCAACAACGCTGGGGTAAAGGAAAGTACAGGTGAATATATTTTTCTGTTGAATCCCGACACAATATGCCACGACAATTCCATCAAAATTCTGCTTGACTGCCTCAAAGCCGACAAAGCAATAGGTGTGATGGGGCCAAATCTCATTAATGCAGAATCAACCCCTACTCACTCTTTCAGAAGAGCTGGCGACGGAATCATAACCGAACTCAATTTCTCATTGTTCGGATTGCCATATAAAGCACTTTATGGCAACAACTTTGAATTCAACCACAGCGGCAAACAGATAGAAGTGGCTTATACATGTGGAGCAGCGATGATGATGAGACGAGAGACCTTTGAAAAAATTGGAGGATTTGACGAATCCTTTTTTATGTATTACGAAGACCAAGATCTCTGCAACAGGATCAAGAAAACAGGATTGAGGATTGTCAATGAACCCTCAGCAATAATACAACATCTGGAGGGGACAAGCATTAGTCTGAACTCAAGAAGAGAGAAATATATTATACAAAGCAGAAAAAAATATTTTCTTAAGACAATGCCAAAATGGCATTTCAGAGTAGCAAATATTTTGACAAAGTTCTTCCTTTTGATCGGAGAATTTACATATACATTATGTGGCAAAAAAGAGTTGGCAGAAAAATACTCGTGCCGCAGAAATTTGATTTCGGAATATGAATAATAAGACTCTATATATAAACGGACTTTTTTTAGCTCAAAAGGCGACTGGAGTTCAGGTTGTGTCTTACGAGATGTGCCAATCCTTACATAAATTAGGATGGCATGTCGTGTGCTTTATGCCAGACGTAAATATAGAAGAAGGATATGATCCAGATTTTGAAGTCGTAAAACTAGCTGGTCATAAAGGACACATTTGGGAACAGACCACTTTACGTCGACATCTGAAAAAAATTGGCAGTCCACTGTTCATCAACCTATTTGGACTTGGAGTGGTAGGCTACAAGAACCAGATAGTGACTGTACATGACATTGCATATAGTGTAAACAAAGAATGGTTCAGTTTCAGCTACCGCACATGCTATAGTTTGTTGCTCCCAATACTCACTCGCCAAGCAAGACTAGTACTTACCGTGAGTGAATTTTCTAAAAAAGAGATAATCAAAGAATTCTCCATTTCACCGGATAAAATATTCATTTTTTCACCAGCTCCGAAATCACGTCCACACACAGATACTGAAGCAGGCATTGATGGCAAGTATGTAATAGCCGTATCGAGTATGGATCCACGCAAGAATTTTGAAACATTAGTGGAAGCATACAAAAAACGCCCAAATGATGGAGTAAAGCTAATAGTAGTGGGAGGAGCAGCAAAGATTTATGGAGAGACAAAAATTCACAACACAGAAGAGAGAATAAAATTTCTTGGAAGAGTTTCAGACGAACGATTAGAAGCCCTATATAGAAATGCATCTCTTTATGTCTGCACTTCACTTTATGAAGGATTCGGCATACCTGCTCTTGAAGCCATGCAATATGGATGTCCTGTAGCGGTAAGTGATATAGAAATATTCCATGAGGTTCTTGGAGACAATGCCGTCTACTTCAATCCAACAGATACGACAGACATCGCAGAAAAAATATCTTTCGCGCTATCAAAAAAGTACGATGAAAACGACAAAAATACACTGATAGAGCATTCAAAAAAGTACAACATGGATTTTTCTGCAGAAAAATTGTCAAAGAAATTGGAAACACTTTTATAGAAAACTTCCAAAAATCACCATTTTTTGGAATAAAAGTACTACTTTTGTTAAGTTTTTAAAATTGGGTTCTTTTACGCGGAAATGGCAACTGAGAAAACAGACTTCTACAAAACAATTGACACGATTATAGGCGTAGTTCACGCTCTATTATCGGTGCTTTTTCGCATACACACAAAATTGACCGTTTCAAGGATTGCCGCTTTAACTATTTTCTCCTTGCTTCTCCCAATAATGTCTTGCACAAATAGCAATCCAACAATTGAAGACAAAAATGCAGATATATCATCTATAACAGACACCATCAAAAACGCAAAACGCATTCATCAAATAATCTACGGCATAGATGTCGATACTTTGGATCACGATAGATATTCACTCAAACATGGCGAGAATCTATCAGACATACTGACTCGATACAATATAAACAAAAAAAACATAGCAAAATGTGATTCTGCAATAAGCGAAGTGTTTGACATTAAAAAATTACGGGCAGGAAACAATTATTGCGTTATCACAGAGCAAGACTCCCTACACACATTGCGACACTTGATCTATGAAATAAGTCCTGTTGAGTATTTTGTATTATCAATTAACGGGAACAACATCACATCTGTAAAAAACAGACACAAAGTAGTAGAGAGAGAAAGAATAGCAGAAGGTGTTATTGAGACATCTCTTTGGAATGCAGTGGTAGGACAAGGGCTACAATGGGAATTAGCGATGAAATTATCTGACATATATGCATGGAATATCGATTTTTTCGGACTTCAGAAAGGAGATATGTTCAAAGCTAAATATACAGAACGTTGGGTGGATTCCACTTTCGTCGGCATCGACTCTATTAAATGCGCTATGTTCTTTCATGACAATCGAGAATATCATGCTATCCCATTTGATATTAACGGGAAGACAGAATACTTCGACAATGACGGTAACAGCCTACGTAAAGCTTTTCTAAAAGCTCCATTAAAGTATTCTCGCATCAGCTCAAAATTCACACACTCTCGATTCCATCCTGTACTTAAAATTCGACGACCACACCACGGAGTCGATTACGCAGCACCTAAAGGGACTCCCGTAATGAGCATCGGCGACGGGAAAGTTGTGGCTAAAGGTTGGGACAAAAAAGGCGGTGGCAATTACATCAGAATCCAACATAATTCGATTTACAGCACCGTCTACATGCACCTTAATGGTTTTGCTAAAGGTATTTCACAAGGCAGCAATGTTAAACAGAGCGACTTAATCGGATATGTTGGCAGCACAGGTACAGCAACAGGGCCACATCTTGATTTTAGAGTTTACAAGAATGGTCGACCAATAGACCCATTAAAATTGGTTAGTCCATCAGTTGAGCCAGTTCCAACTGACAGCATGGCAAAATTTACACTTGTAAGAGACTTTTTATTGAGAGATTTAAGAGTTGATTAAAAAGAATGAAAATTAACATTGACATATTGAAAGACGATACAAAATACGGAAAATTTGATCAAGTAATTGATTTTCTTTTTTGTATATCATCTGTCATTTTCGCTTTTGCCATACCATTTCAATTCATATTTACCCCATGGATTGCACATTGGTTTTTTGCCGTTCTGATATTTAAGATTTATTATTCATTACGAGGAAAAGAAGATCCCATTTCTATCAATTTTAAGGATTCTATCGCCATTTTTTCACTTGGTTGTTTTGGTGGATGGGCTCTATTAAGTACATTTTGGAGTCTTGACCCTGAACACACCTACAAAATGGCAATTAATTGGTTATCACCTCTATTAATTATACCTGGCATTTACATTTTTTCCAGCAAAAGACTTCCCATCACATTGATGATGAAATCATTTGTTTGCGGATGTACTGCCTTAATCATTTATGCACTTACAGATCTGACAGAAACAGCATTAAATGGTGACATAAGATATTTTTTATGCTCTCGCTTGGAGATAATGAGACATATTGAATCTGTGACATATCATCATATATATTTAGGATTCATTATTGCTGTTTCCCTATTTGTATCTTATAAGTTCCTTTTTGATTCAAAAACTTCCTTTTGGGAAAAATTATTTTATATTACACATTCTGTTCTTGCTTTATTTCTTTTGGCGATTGACAATTCTCGAATCGTCACTTTAGCTATTTTTATTTCTGTTCTTTTATTTTTCACTTGTCAGATAAATAAAAATAAGAAACTTGGACTTTCTCTATTAATCATATTTGTCATTCTAATTATCACTTTTATAGTTTTCCCTACCCGATTAGGAGAGACCGTAATAAAGATTGCAGAAAGTGGAGACGCAGATGATCCTAGATTCCATATATGGAAAGCTCTTTATACGGGGCTTAAAGATGTTCCTTTCTTAGGTTATGGATATTCAGCCGTAGATAATGTTTACGCCGATTTATTCCAAAAAACAGGATGTTGGTTTGCATTAGACAATCATTACTCCACACATAATCAATTTATGGAGGCTTTCTTCACACTTGGTTATATCGGTGTAATATTTGTTGTATTGTTCTTAGTCGGGGTAGGCATATTAGTCAAGAAATACAAATCAATGTTATTTGCATCCTTGTTTATTCTACTTGTGGTGTCTATGACTTTTGAAATACCCTTCTGCTATGGCTTTGCTATACCATTACTCATTGCTTGGTTTACATTTTGTCACTCTGGCAAAACAGACATGCATTTTGATTTGCCGAAATTCACATTTGCGGCACCTTCCATTATTGCAATTGTATTCACAGGGATAATAGCTTCTGATTCATATAAATCTGTAAAAAAATATTCCTCAAAAGGAAAAATCGAAACAACAGATTACAGCAATAGAAAATTCACAAAAAAGGGACTAAAAAAGAATAATATAACAGACAAGGATATCGATATGATCATTTGCAAGGGAGAAAGTGGCACGGTATATACATTAAAAGATTTAGCTCTTGACATCAGAGATTATGCTTATACAAATACCACTGACACCCTCATTTTTAGTACCGACTACTTTATCTCTGAAGATTTCAGTGCAGAAAAAATCTCTATGATCGCCCAACAACTTTCCACAAACAAAACAAATTGCGAAAAGGCACTTGATTTGGATGATAGAAACGTATGGAAATCAGACTCATTAATAATAGTACCCGCACATACGGAAATCATCAATTTAAAAACAAATCAGATAGAAATAAGGCATACCAAAGCAACACCTAATAGAGTGTTTTTACAGACAGAACTAAAAAATGAAAAAACATTCAATGACATGAGAGGCTATGCATTATTTAGAAACATGAAGATTGAAACTCTATACAAACATCATCATGACAATAAAGAAAAGTGAAATAGCTATTATCGTACCAATTTACAAACTGCCTCTTTCACCAGATGACAGGACTTGCTTAAATCAACTTTTTAAAGTGATGATTGGGTACGACATAATTGCTATATATCCCGAAACTCTTGACATGACCGATGTGTGTAGAGAATATCCTCTCATAATCAAACATCCAATGGAAAGTTCCTATTTCAAGAGTTTAAGATCCTACAACAAGCTTGTACTATCTTGCTCTTTTTACGATACTTTCTCAAGCTACAAATACATCCTGATAAATCAATTAGACACATACATTTTTTGCGACGAGCTTTGTAAATGGGCAAATTCAGGATTCGACTACGTCGGTGCCCCGTTTGTGCCCGATAAAGATAAATATTGGACCCCTTTAAGACGACTATGGTGCAGATTAAATTTCTTTCTTCGTCGTTATAAAGGTACAAATCCTCATCACAGCCAATGGTTCCAGGTGGGGAATGGAGGTCTCTGTCTAAGAAATGTGAGCAAATTCCAACACATCACAAAAAAATATAAACAACAGATTGAGGATGATTTGTCCGATGAAAAGGACTTTTATCCAGAAGATCTTTGGCTTTCTTTTGAGCTTAAAGATGACGACAGGCTAAAAACTCCAGATTGGAAAACAGCATTACTCTTCAGTATTGAATGTTCTCCACAAAAATGTATGGATATAATAGGAAACAAACTTCCTTTTGGAACCCATGCATGGACATTAGATAAACATAGACCATTTTGGGGAAAATATATAAAATAGGATAGGAAATGAAAAAGGAGATACTTATTGATCTTATGGATCTTGATGAGCATTCAGGTTTTGGAGAAATTGAAAGAATGTATGCCAACATTTTTTCTAAAATTGACATACCCGATATGCACTTCAATTTTCTTGTCAGAGACAAACAAATGAATACTTATGGAGAAAAAGTGGGGTATCTAAAACACAGATCCATTTATAAAGTGTTTCCTTTTCTTATTTCTCGTCATTTCGATCTTTGGCATTCCGTTCACCAGCTATATCGTGAGTGTCCACGCAATAAATCCACAAAACGTATTCTGACAATACACGACCTCAACTTCCTTTACGAGAAAAATAAGAAAAAAGCTCAAAAATATCTGAATGCTGTTTGTGATAAAATCAATAATGCACATCATTTGGTTGCCATCTCCAACTTTGCTAAGAATGAGGTGCTCAAAAACTGCAAAATGAAGGAAGAAAAACCTTTTGATGTGATCTTGAACGGTGTGCGTGATACTAGCAACGACAACAGGACAAAACCTTCTTTCATAAAACCAAACAGAAAATTCCTGTGTGCAGTAGGAGCTGTCAGAGAGAAAAAAAACATCCATGTTCTTTTGGATATGATGAAATACCTGCCAGAATATGAACTTTATGTATGCGGAAGCACGACAGGAGAATATTCACAAAAGCTTAAAGACAGGATAAAAAGTGAGAAAATTGACAACGTCACAATCACTGGTATAATTTCAGACGAAGAGAAAAATTGGCTTTATGCCAACATGGAAGCTTTGATGTTTCCAAGCCGTCTGGAAGGATTTGGTCTGCCAATCATTGAAGCTATGCATTTCAAAAAAACTGTCTTTTCATCGCCTTTTTCTTCTCTTCCAGAAATCTGCTCCACTCACGCCTACATATGGAAAGAGCTTGAACCAGAATATATGGCGACATTGGTTCGCGAAAAGATCTCTGAATTTTACGCGGATTCAAGCCGTGCAGAGGCAGAAAAAGAATATGCCAACACCTACTCTTATGAACGTCATATAAAAGCTTATATCGCCCTTTATAGGAAATTGTTAGGCTTGCCAGAGATGGAAATAAATTTATAAAATAGGAGGGTGTATCAAAATGTAAAATCAAGTTTTTCGAACTTACATTTTGTCACTTTTTATATGAACAAAGCCGTTTCAGAGCTTAAAAATTACAGTTAAGTCTTTGAAACGGCTATATTTTTGGAGAATTTAAAAATCAACTTACATTTTGATAGTTTGATTTTTGATAAATTGAGTTTTGATCACCCTCTTACTTATATATACATGAAATATTATTCTCTTTTACGTCTCTGAATAACCGCAAGCTCGTTGAGCGCGAATTCCTTTGAGTCCTCCACATCAAGAAGTTTTTTCAAAATAGCCTCTGCCCTTCCATACTCTCCCATATCAACCAAAACATACGAACGTCGACGCTGCAGAAAATGATAATGAGCTATCATACGTTCATTGCCATCAAACTGGCTCCGATTCTCCTCAAACTTTTGAATGACATTGTCCAGAAGCGACAAAGTACGGAAATCTCCACGATTAACCAAACAGTTGATGTATTCTTCGTGGTCGACTATCCTATCCAGACCCACACGGGATACATCAAGATAGAAATAGGCCATTTCAGGATTGTCCAGATCGAGATAACAATATCCTATTAGAAAGGCGACATGGTAGAAAAGCCATCTTTCATTCTCTCCCTTATCCATGTGACGAGACTTCTCCATCAACTCATACGAATGCTTAAAATAGGAAAGAGCATCAAGTGTACGTTTGGCATCACAATACTTGTTTGCCCAATACAACTCATATCCTATCACACTGTTTTCACTGAAGAATATCGCACGCTGAGCATCTGTTAATTCGTCTTCTTTTCCAGACATGACTTTATCCTCGGCATCTGCCTGCATAAATACGAATTCATCGATCTTTTCTTTGCTTGTGCGAGTATCAACACCTAACAAAAGTGTATGTGCCTGCATCTCTGATTCAATAGAATGTTTCGCTGTCTCTCCCTGTGGAGGAAGCAGAGAAGATGCACGAACAAGAACAACGTCCTTCGTCTCCGACTCCACTCTAAGATGAATCGTAAGGATATTGCCAAAAGAATTATCGCCTTCATCGCTTTTCAAGTAGACGAGAATGGTAGCAGTCATACGTGATACCTCAACCTCGCCATCTTCAGAATAATCCACCACAGGTGATAATATCAGTTTTTTCTTGATTTCATCAATGTTTTCTACCCTCTGCACGTCGTCTCCAATAATCTCAAGCATAGCCACAGAATCAAGGTAGATATCATATATTTCTTTCAAATACGACTCCAACGTCACATATGGCTCAACTGTATATTTTCCACGTTTAAACGGATTCTGAGTGTCGTGCGACAATTCTTTTTCTCTAAGCAATTGCGTCTTCCTATAATTACATAGTTTGGCATATTCGTCATCACTCTGCTCGTCAATATCCGCCTCATTCATATACTCCTTTAATTTGTCTACACCATGACGACTTGAACGAAAAATCTCAGCAAAAATAGACTGAAGAAAGTCTTTATAATCAGGCAATGTAGTGAATAGCGGAACGGTTGAAATAATGTCCAAATGGACAGAATCATCCGTCGTTCCGGCAATAAACTTTACCGGATGAAGGTAACCATTCAATTTATTGCATACCTCCGCATAAAGCGATGCATATTCCAAATTATCAGATGCGATACCGGGAAATATTATATGTGAAAATCGCGCGCTATTATAGACATACGTCACGAAATGACCTCCCTGATATTCATATTCAAAAATAGAGCCATCCTTTTCATCCATTTTTTCTGTTTTATACTCAATGGGAAAAGAATCCAATACATTTGCAAAAATCTGAACTGAGGTTAGATTTTCTTGTTCCTTTGAATTATCTCTTGTCTTGTCACCTGAATCACTGGAAAATACACTCTTTACTTTATCGAAGATACTCATAAACGTACTGGTTGGTATAAACTTAAAAAGTCGGCACATAATAGTGCCGACATATTTCAATTCTAGATTTTATTTGATCTGACTATAAGGCAACTTTGCTATCGCATCTGCCACTTTATCAATTCCTTGTTCCAACATACCACCAATCATACTCTTCAGCATAAAGTTCAAGTCGACTTTAAGAGTAAGTCTGATTGCAGACTGTGTAGGGTTAACCTCCTTGATCTGAGCCCACATCTTGAATGCCATCGGTGAATTTACGGATTCATAAACAATCGTATTGTTTGGTTCACGTGATGTAATCTTTATTGATGCGGATCCGAATGGTGAAACAGAAAATGAACAAGTATCAGTTGTTGTCTGAAGATCCTGCACTTTGCTCTCAATCTTGCTCTTGATGCGTTGGATATTATTCATATCGCTCAACACCTTGAACACCTGTTCTGCAGAACCTTGAGCTGCCTTTACTCCACTAACGTATGACTCCATATATCAAATCTTCCAGTTTGCTGGATCTTTTCTCCACTCCTGCAATGTAGCACGGTCAGACTCTGTGATGTAGTCAGTGTCAACCAAGTGTGACAATACAGCCTCATAGTTAGACAATGTAGTAAGCTTTACACCTGCCTCCTGGAATTTCTGCTCTGCGATTGGGAATCCATAAGTGAAGATTGCAACCATACCTACAACCTCACATCCATCCTTACGCAATGCCTCTACTGCCTTCAATGAGCTTCCTCCAGTAGAAATCAAATCCTCAACCACTACAACTTTCTGACCTGGCTTGATATCACCCTCGATAAGATTTTCCAAACCATGATCTTTCGGAGCCGAACGTACATATACAAATGGCAATCCTAACTCATCAGCAACCATAGCTCCCTGCGCGATTGCACCTGTTGCCACACCTGCAACTACATCTACATCATCGTATGTCTCACGAATGATTCTTGCGATCTCTATCTTGATTAATGTACGTACATCAGGATAAGACAATGTCTTTCTGTTGTCGCAGTATATTGGGGATTTCCAACCGCTTGCCCAAGTAAATGGATTAGATGGTTGCACCTTGATCGCTTTTACCTTCAAAAGCTTTTCAGCCACCAAATTTTCAACGCTCTTCATAATTCTCACTATATTTTACAATTTATGATACAAAGGTAGTAAAATGCTTTTTTTATAATAAACATCATGCTTTATTTTTTTGTTGCTATGCAACACAAAAATGTTATAACAAAAGGAGACGCCATACACGACGTCTCTTCAAAATATTCAGATGATATATCAATCTATTTTTATTCCATTTATCTTTCCAAACTCTTTCCAATAGTCGGGATAAGATTTGGACACAACCTCTGGCTCATTCACAACAAACGGTGCATGACGCAGGACTATAGGGGCAAACGCCATCGCCATTCTATGATCTTTATATGTGTCGACGGAAATATTGGCGTCTTCATCGCATTTTTCACCATTCCACTCTAATGCTCCCTCCTCTGGTTCGGTGAGAATATATCCGAATTTTTTCAGTTCTTGCTGCAATGCAAGTATTCTGTTTGTCTCCTTTATCTTCAGGCTTTTCAAACCTGTGAACCTAAACTTGCGGTTCAAGACACAACACGTGACCACTACCGTCTGAGCCAAATCTGGACAATCAATAAAGTTCCACTCAAATACACCGGTCTCTTCACGAATATCTCTCTTACGCAGTTTCACTCCGCCATCCACAAACTCCGTAGAAACACCAAGATGTGAGAAGATATCTCCCAACACCCCGTCGCCCTGCATTGTCTTTTCAAAAAGAGCAGGAAGAAATATTTCGTCGACATCCGCCAAAGCCGCAATCTGAAACCAATATGACGCTCCTGTCCAGTCGGATTCCACAATGTAATCAATCGGTTTATATTTTGTAGGCTTTACTTCTATTATATTTCCAGAAAAGGAAGCGTCAGCTCCAAACTGGTTCATAATCCACAAAGTAAGATTGATATATGGGACAGACGCCACACCGTTCAAAAGATGAATACGTAAGCCATTCTTCAACATCGGTGCAATCATCATCAAAGCAGAAATATATTGGCTGCTCACACTTCCGTCTATCTCAACATCTCCCCCTTCTATCTCCTTTCCACGTATTTCCAATGGAGGGAACCCTTCATTCTCCGCATACTCTATATCAGCTCCTATCGAACGCAATGCATCGACAAGAATCTGTATCGGACGTTCCTTCATACGTTGAGATCCCGTTATTGTCCACTCTCCGGGCTTAATGCTCAAATAGGCGGTAAGGAATCGCATCGACGTGCCGGCAGCTCCGATATCCACAAGATGAGAATCAGAAGTCAACGCCTTAACCATCACGTCAGTGTCGTCACACTTGGCAAGATTGGCTACACTTTTGTCGCTTCCGGAAAGAGCGTTTATAATAAGCACACGGTTGCTGATACTTTTTGATGCCGGCAACTCAAATCTGCCTGAAATCTTTCCTTTATGATTATATTCTATCTTATAACTCATTTGTCTCAACACTTATGCTAAGCCTACCGTCTCCCTATAGAAATCAAGTGAATCAAGAATATCTTTTTTGGAAACAGCAACATTTATCTCGATTTCACCGATGTTTTTAAGCAAAGAGAAGAGGATTCTTCCATCTCCCTCATTCTTTTTGTCATGTGTCATCAAATCATAAAGATGATCGTAGATATCACATTTTATAGGCAAAGCTCCATAATTTTCCTTTATCATCCTTACAGCTGTAGACAAGGTTTCTTTAGGGAAACCGAGAAGCTTATACGACAGATAAAGTTCAGAAATCATTCCCCATGCCACTGCATAGCCATGAAGCACTGGTTTGCCCATCTCCATCGCATAACTTTCAAACGCATGACCAACTGTATGTCCGAAATTCAAGACTTTACGCAAGCCCTTCTCTGTTGGGTCGATTTCAACAACTTTTTCCTTTACTGATATTGACTCAAGAAGCAATTCCGACAAACGATTATAGTCTACATTATCCAAATCGAAAGAGAGAATATGTTTCCATATCTCAGTGTTGGAAATCAGGCCATGTTTGATCATTTCAGCATAGCCAGAACGAAGATTCTCAGCATCCAATGTACGGAAGAAGTCAGCATTAATCACCACACTCTTGCTAGAGTTGATAACACCAATCTCATTTTTCAGTCCACCAAAATTGATACCCGTCTTACCACCGACAGCAGCGTCAACCGCTCCAAGTAACGTGGTAGGGACATTCACGTATTCCATGCCTCTTTTGAAAGTTGAAGCCGCAAAACCACCAAGGTCGGTGACCATTCCACCACCTAAATTAATCATAAGCGACTTACGTGTAGCCCCATTCTTCTGCAAAGAAGTCCAGACGCTTGCTAAGCTTTCCAATGTCTTGTGGTCATCATTCGCCTTGATTTCTATCACCGTCACCCTGCCAAAAAAATCATCTTTCATGAACAATGGCAAACAAAGCCTACGAGTGTTCTCATCCACCAAAATGAAAACTCCGCTAGAAGGACGTCCGTCGCACTCCTTACGCAGATCCTCGACAAGATTCTGAGTGATATATACTTTTTGATTCATCTTTCTTTTTATATCTGGATATTAATCTTCATCTTCCGACTCAAGATACTTCTTGATTGACTTTCTCTTATCAATGAAACCTAAGATAATAAAAGCGACAACATATGCTATAGCTCCATAAATCAACGACAACGTCAAAACTTTTGGAGAAGTGGAAGTAATCGCAAAATCACGGTTGAAATAAACACTCGCCACCTTTTTCTGCAATTCAATTTCACAGTCAAAACTCTTATTCTTCAGCTTAAGGATATCATCATGAAACAACTGACGATTACTCTCCGACACAATCATCGGACCATCAATCTGCATTGTCTTCTTTCTATATGCCTCAGAGAAATATTCCTGTCGACGCAGGGAATCAAGCACTCCAGCCTCCGCATTATACTGAACAATCATCTTCTTAAGCATCTCCTGTCTGGAATCATAATTTCTCTTTACCTCCTCATTTGTTGAAAGGTAATGAACCAAACCATTTTTGATAGTATCAACTACTGGCAATTCAGAAGTGACTATTTCAATTTGTAGTCTATCATAGATTCTCACAACAGAAGTATCCTTTAAATATCTTCCATTCTTATCTACCTCAGTAGGTGCTCCTGAATGACGGTCGTCTATCCAAAAATATGATGAGACTTTCTTAAGTTTTGATGCAGCTTTCAATCCTTCTTTTGTTGCCTTTCCTGTTTCATCAACCATTCCCATCATTTCTGCAACCTTGGCATAATTCTTCTTCTTGCAGAACAAATTTAATGATTCCAACAAGTCATCACATACATCAGCACTTGTGGTTTTCAAAAAAGCTAAAGACTCAAGTGTATATTTAGTAAAATAGTTTTCCATAACACTTTGACAGATACCTCCACCTATTCCTATTATGAAAGCAATTGTCAAAGCAATTTTCTTTTTCCATGCAAATCGTAATGCATGTCTAACTTTACACTTAAACCATTCCTTTGCTTTTCTACACTTTTCATAGAAAGCTTTGAATAACCAAACTAGATCTAATTCTTCATTGTTGTTTTGCTGTTCCATAGTATTAGCTTTTCGTTATTATCCTTTTATTGTTTTCTTTTCCATCCTTTTATCCATTCTTCAGGATTTTGCAATTCCTTCTCCTTCCAGATTTGGAAAAAAAGTGTTGTCTTGTTATCATCATTTTCATCTTCATAGACACTACCTATTCTATCTCCTGCCATCACCTTCTGTCCTTTTCTGACAAAAATCTTCGTTAAATTTGAGTATACTGAAAGATAATTTCCATGACGAACAATCACAGCTGTATTGCTGCCTGGCACAGAGAACAATTGCGTCACCTCGCCTTCATAGACAGCCTTTGCAACAGCCCCTGCCTCGGATGTACAATATACACCTTTATTGTTGGTCTTCACATGTCGCAAAACTGGATGAAACTGCACTCCAAATCTTCCCGTTATATGTGAGCCTGGGAGTGGAGACGGAAGTGTGCCTTTAGATCCTTCAAATGCTTTATTCTCCGTTTTTACCAGATTTTTTGCCTTTTCATCATTCTTCTTGGCCATACGTTTAGCAGCTTCTTCAGCCTCCTTCTCGATCAACTCTTTTATTTTCTGATCAAGTTTTTCAGCTGCCGCTTGTTGTTTAGCAAGTTCTGCCGCAAATTCCTTTTCCTTATTTTTCAGAGATGCAAGCAGACGGTTCTGCTCGTCCTTCTCTTCAATCAGTTTCTGGTTTTCTGCCTCACGTTCCTGCACAAGAAGTGTGGATTGCGACTTTTGTTCGGTAAGTTGAGATCGCTTGACAACCAGATCGTCCCTATTCTTGCCTATTTCATCAGCGCGCAATTTACGCATGCTTGCAAAATCCTGTATATAGCGGAATCTTCTGTATGCCTGGCTGAACGACTCCGCCGAAAGGACAAACATCAGTTTGCTATACGATGAATTCTTTACGTACGCATGATAAATCAAGTCAACATATTTCTCTTTGTTACTCGCATACTCAAGCTCCAATCTCAAAATATCTTTTTCAAGAGATGAGATATTTTCCTGAAGTGACTGTATCTCCACATTCTTGTTTTGAATCAACCTGCTTCTCTCCTCTATTCCTTGGTCAAGACGTGACATTTCACGCATAGCCTTTTTAGTGGAAAGTTGAGTGTTTTTCAGACTATCTTGAGCACGTTTCAGATTCTTTTGCACCTTCTCCTGCTCATTCTTCAGGGAATTGATGCTTTTTAAAGTTTTGGATGACGTTTTGGTTTTAGACGTTTGTGTCGATTTTTTTTGGCTCCATACAGAAGTAGACGAAGATATGCCAACACCAACAATTAGTGCCAACATCAATTTAATCATCATTTTTTTACTTCCATGAAACATCTTGCGTCTTCCCTGACTTTAATAGTTTACTAATAAGTCTTCAAAAACTCATCCATTGAGATTCTCTGATAAGACGTTGGAATCTTAACCTCAAAGTTTCTATCCTTATCAAGCTCAATATTTTCAACAGTCATAGTGATATCACGTCTTACCTGTCCTTTCTTTATCGACAAAAATGTAGTACGTGGGAATCGCACGTTTTTCACATTGAAATAGTCGGAATAACGCCACTCTGTAAAATAGTCGTATCCAATGCTGATCGAACCGGAAGAGAGTTCCTTGCTCGAATTGTATTCGAACTCCTGAAGAACATTTCCTTTTGTGCGCGTCAACTTAATACGTCCGTTCATCTCTGTCGCTCCGAAATCCGATGCTTTTGGAAAATAGTCCTCACCATATAGGAATAGACGATTTGTAAATATTGCCTCGAAAGCCGAGTAATTCAAATCCATTCCTTTTTTGCGCATCTCGTCATAAGAGACAGACACGAATTTTTTATCCACACGGTTTATCATAATGACTCCCGTCTTATTAATTGCGATTCTAAAGAATTCCATTCCTGGCAACGGCATGATAGAACAGATAATCACACTGTCACGGGCTATACGAATAGAACCAGACGAATTCAATTCTGTTCCGGCAAGAGTCAAAGAGAACGACATCTTATCTATACTTAGAGTCCGAAACACTTCACTCTTTGTAGAGACGCGCGCATCTTCTGTCGAAGTATCACCTTTTTTAGTTTTACACGATGATACAAAAAGACACATCGTCAAAGCCAAAAATATTTTTACAAATTTCTGCATATTAATCAAATTAATTTATTCTATATACTCTCCCGTCATCGCTTTTTTCTGAAGCGCGCTCGAAGGTTTGATTTTCATTTTCTCACAAGCTACAAGAGCCTTGTTCCATTCTTCACGAGCCTTCTCCACATTTCCCGTCTTGTAAAGAATATCACCATAATGCTCCAACAGCTCCGCATTGTCATTGCTTATTTTTGCCAATGCCTGTTCTATATAAAGAAGAGCCATCTGATAATCACCTTTCTTGAAATAGACCCATGCATAAGTGTCGAGGAAAACAGCGCTGTTAGGATCAACACTTACAGTCTTGCCGCTCATTCTTTCAGCCTTATCCAAATCTATTCCTTTCACCGCAAGCATATAGGCATAATTATTAAGCACAGACACTGCATTGGGATTCAAAGCAAGAGCCTCTTCGTATACACTCATTGCCTTGGTGGTATCGCCCATTGCCATGTTAATGTCTCCTATCTCACCAAGAATACCAGATGCGAGATAGATATCCGTAGGTTTTGCTATTTCCGCAGCTTTACGCAAATATGGTTCTCCTTTAACAGAATCTCCTTTTATATAATAAAGTCTACCCAAACGATATGCGAAATCACTGTTGTTAGGGAAATAGCTTGCTGCTTTCTTAAGTTTCTCTTCTGCCTCTGGAAGATTATTGTCGACGGCGTATTTAATGATTAATGTGTTCCACATATCCTCCTGATACGGATCTGCCTCCAGACTTTTTTCAATCAAATCGTAAGCTTCTTCAGTACGGCCGTTGCTTGAAAGAAAATCAACTAGCAATGCGTAAGTCGACGATTCATGAGGATACATATTTATCATTTTACGCAAACGAGTCTCTGTCACCAAATAGCGTGACGTGCTGTCAAGCCACAGGGTTGCCGGAACTGCCATTTTCTGTTCATACTCGATATCACGACTCTCCAAAACTGGATCAAGATAGTATTTGTCGACTTTCTTAAGATCACGTTTTTTTGCGATGTAGTACATACACATCTCATATCGCAACACACCGCTATCCGGCATCTTCTTCAACCCCTTCTTCAATGTTTTTTCCGCATTTCTTACATCACCTAAATAAGAATATGCATCGGCTTTAGCAGTAATATATTGAGGCTCAGCAGGATAAGCAGCTATCAATTTATCATACTCCGCCATCGCCTTTTTTTTGTCATGAAAACCAGAAATCCAATTCGCAAACTTATATTTTGTGATATCTAACGACATTCCAACCTGTTTTTCCAATTCATCCAAAGTGGCAAGAGCCTCTTTTGCCTGACGATTCTCAGCATAAAGAGAAGCAAGCGTCATCAGATAATAGTTTTTATCTGGACGCAACGCATGAATTTTCTCCGCATAATGAATAGCCTTTGGCAAATCCTTAATCTCATAAGAAAGATTCATAGCCATATCAATATACGAAGATTCTGTAGAGTCAAGACTTATTGCCGTCTCTATCTCCTTCATTGCGTCAGGAAGACGGTTGTAAGTTACATTGACACGAGCTTTCTCAAAATGGATCTGGGGATTCATCGGATAAATATCCTCACATTTGGCAAGACAATAAAGCACACTGTCATATTTCTGAAGTTGCTTATAACGCAATGCCTCATAAAAGTAGTAGTTGAAAGCCGCGTCTGGACTCTTTTGGCTAAACTCCAACGTCGATTCTGTCTGCTTTAGATCCTGTACAGAATGCTTGATTGCAGATGCAGAGAACATCGAAAACAAAAGAGCAGATATGATAAATAAGTTCTTCTTCATTTCGTTTGTCTGAATTATTAAACACCAGTATGACCGAAACCACCGTCTCCTCTCTCCGTCTCGGAAAGATCACTCACTTCCTTCCACGAAACTGTTTCGTATCTAGCCACCACCATCTGACAGATTCTGTCACCATCATTGACTGTGAAATCAACATCTGAATGATTGATCAAAATCACTCCAATCTCTCCACGATAGTCGGAGTCGATTGTACCTGGGCTATTGAGTACAGTGATACCATGTTTAAGAGCCAAGCCACTTCTTGGTCGTACTTGGGCTTCAAAACCCACCGGAAGGGCTATAGATATACCCGTAGGAATCAAATGTCGTTCTCCAGGAGCAATCACAACAGGTGCTGAAATAGAGGCACACAAATCAAAACCAGCAGAACCAGCTGTGGCATACTTAGGTAATTCTCTGTTGGAATTGCCAACTCTCTTAATCTCAACTTCTACCATATTGTGCTATTAAACGATGTTTGGAAAGCGAATATAACATTTTTTTCCGTTATAATATATGAATAGAATCTAATTTTTGAATTGAAACAAAAACAGTTGAGAAACAAACTTTGTGTAAAATTTCAGAATAGGCGATTTCATCGGATTTTTTTATTACAGAAGAGCTAACAGTTTCTTTATAAGCAAAAGGAAGACGGTACACATATCAAATTGAGCACCGCCTCCTTCTTTAGTTGATAATAATAAAGATAACACTTTTAAGTTTGTCAAAAAAATCCTTTCATGCTCTTAATCGACAATTACCTTCAGAACTTTCTTTGAAGACTTTAGGATATATGTGCCGCTGGCAAAACCTTTCTCCTTTAGCTTATTAGAAATATCCACCTGACTTGATGTGATTTCACCATATTTTCTACCTGTAGAATCATAGATCTCGAATGTTTGGGGTTCGCTGGCATCTATAAGATCAACAGATGTAGGATCATACTCTACAAACACGAACTTATCAATATTAATCCAGTCGCCCACAACATTCATACGTAATGTATGCTCTCCTTGAGGCAACTTTGCCAATGTGCGAGTCTTTGTTTCTAGATAGCTCTCCCAATCATTGTCGTTAGGAGCAGTTTGCAGCATTTCTGTGATATTCTCTCCATCAAGCTGAAGCTGTATCCCCGACTGCTCACCACCTGTAGATAATATAGCCGTGATATCGTAGTAAGCTTCCTTCTCAACATTGACAGAATAGTCGAGCCACTCCTCTTTCTGAGCATAGCCGACAGCATACTCGTTCGGTTTATCTTTGATAGTATATACGTCTACTCCCGTCTCCAAACGATATCCTTCACCACGGTTCTGCTTGTCCATATCATAATAAGCTACACCTGCACTTCCGTTATCAAAATACTCAGCCTCGATTGTTCCCGGAATGGAAAGAGCTTTACCCAAGAATGGAGATCTTGGGACAACCTCTCCCGGAGTGATATAAAGACGGTACGCATAGAGTATGCTTGTGACATTTACAGGGACGATAATCTTTCCATTGTTGACAGTGTAAATGTCTGTGGCAAGGGTTTGCGGACCAACCACAGCCTTGTCCTTATTCTCCCACGTAACAACCTCAGTTGTCACCTCAACCTCACTTCCCATCCATTCTGGAATACCTTCGATAGCAACGTCGACTAAACCTGTATTATTTCCACCCAAGACAATGCTTGCCTCACGCATCTTCTTGTTGACTGCGGCAAAACCATCCAATCCTTCGCTTTTATCATTTGGTGGAGTGACGGAAGCCATATATCCTTCCATGTCACCGTACCATTTATATAGGTGCCAGCCACCTCCCTTTTCATTGTTGGCTGTGAGAATACTTCCTAATCTTCCCGGATATTGAGTAAACCACCAAGATATTGTCGCACTCTCAATTTTGTAACGTTCAAATTTCGCAATAAATGGCACGGAGTAACCGGGACAACCTTCATATTTCTGCAACTCAGCATTTGAGCCCGCGCAATACTCATTCACACAGATAGGATAATCAGGCAAACCAAACTCTTTTTCAAGTTTTCTCACATTTTCCACAGCTCCTGGCAATCCTCCACTACCCCATTGATGCCAACATACAATATCAGGCAAACAATTGTTTTCCTTACAGAACTTGAAGAATTTTCTCATTCTCTCCTCAGTATAATACGCGATTGCAGGCCCTACGATAGGCATATCCGGATCAAGTCTGCGCAACAATTCATAAGTAGGCTTCCACACTGTGGAGTGGAAGTCTCCATTGGAATCATTCCACGTGCCATAAGGTTCATTCCAAATCACATAACTGTGGAAATTGGTGAGTCCCGAAGCTTTCTTTCTGTTGACACACTCCTCAACCTGTTTAAGCCAAGAATCCAGACCCGGCCACTTGTAAGGCCAGTTGGGAAGGATGTCAGGAAGAGTGATTTGGACCTTTGCGTCTGTGCCTTTCAATCGTTCCGCCACCTTGATGGCATCACCATACGGATGCTGATTTCCATAGCCACCCGCACCAGGTTGGCAGAACATCCTACATTTCAACGGTCCGATCATAGCATTGATGTCGACGGGATACTGTTCCGTCACACCATAGAGAGCACCGGAGGCACAATGGGTAACCTGTCGAATACTGTCTGAGAGATTCACCTTCAAGTTGAAATCAGCCGCAAACGACGTAATCCCACTGCATACCAATGCAATAGAAGTAAAAAGTCCAGTTTTCATGCTTTTTGTATTAGATTATAAGATACATCAAAAATAGACAAAAGAATCATCACACAAGGTGGAGAAAAATCTCAAACAGGAAAGACAAATGTTTTGTGTAGTGATAAAAGGATTTTTGTTAAGAACAAATCTTATCAAAAGCCCCAAACAGACCGTGAAAAATCTCTTGTCGTGTCAGACAAAAGAAAATATAGCAATATAGATGCCACATTTGCAAGAAAAGCGACACCCCATGCCTTTAGTTTGTAATGTTTATATGCAGCGACCGTAAAAAATTATTCAACGTCAATTCGACAAATTGTAATCTGTAAATTCAAAATAACGAACAATCACATAAAAAGAAAGGCTTTTTCCCATTTTATGACTGAATCCTTACCTCTCTTTCTCATAAAAGGCATAGTCTTTCTCCGTTAACTTTGTGTCTGTGTAGTTTTTTTAAATTCTGTGTGCTCGCCTTCGGCTCGCACTGTGGAAGGGGTTAAGGCGTTCCGCCCTTAACAATCCTTATTTTCTCCCACTATTATTTTCGTCAAATTGACGTTATATAGCCATAGAATAAATTAAAACAAAAAAGAGACGCAATTGCTCACGTCTCTTTCTGTATATAAAATTCATTCCATTACTGGTCAAACTCAACCTTGAATTCAATTCTGTTGTTAAGCTTTCTTCCGTTCAACGTCTTATTGTCACCAATTGGTTGTGTTCCGCCATGACCAAAGCTCTTCAAACGAGAAGGATAGATTCCGCGTTCAACCATATAGTCGACAATCGCCATAGCTCTACGCTTAGAAATCTTAAGGTTGACTGCCATACTACCAGTTGAATCAGTATGTCCGTTTACAACCAATCTATAGTTAGGATACTCTCTCATGATTGAGATGATCTTGTCGATATAGTGGCAAGTTGATCGTACCAAATTAGCCGTTCCTGGCTCAAACTGGATTCCGTACTCTGCATTCTTGAATGCCTTTCTCGCTCTCTCAGAAACCTCCGGACATCCTTGGTTAGCCTCGACTCCAGGGATAGTAGGACACTTATCCAAATAATCTGGAATACCATCGCCATCTGTATCGAATGGACATCCATCTTGATCAACCTTAACCCCTTCAGGAGTGTTAGGACACTTATCAAGATGATCCGCCACACCGTCGCCATCGGCATCGAATGGACATCCATGATTATCTACTGGAGTGTTCTTAGGAGTATAAGGACATTGGTCAATATGGTCAGGTACACCGTCGCTATCTGTATCTAGTGGGCATCCACATGTATCGACCACAACACCCTTAGGAGTATCACCACACCTGTCAAGATAGTCATATACACCGTCACCATCTGTATCTAGTGGACATCCGCATGTATCAACTGGCAAACCAGCTGGGGTGTTAGGACAATTATCATATATATCTATCACACCATCCCTATCCATATCCTTTAAACGAGGACAAGGAATCTTGAGTCCTAATCTAAACCCCACAGAAAAAGGAGAGACCTTCTCTACTGCATCCGACGACAAAACTCCATTATATTCCACATTATTTATCAAAGCCTTATCTTTCTTGCCGATATTTGTAAAACCATAATCAGCATAAAGGCCATAGAACAAATGGATCCTTCCAACTTTGTGCACTAAATTTAGATCAAGATATCCACTTGCTGCCACCAACTTAGTATCAGATTCATCTGAAGCATGTGTCTCAGATGTCGTAACACCATAGTCAGGAAGGGAGTTATAATCTACATTAAATGAATTTATACGAACCGATGTCGTTGTTTTTCCAGCAGTAACCTCATAAGTTGATTTCAGAGGATACGATAACTTAACACCTACACCAGCAAGAAAAGTTGCTTTTTCTCCTAATGGAGCACGGAATATAACACCTATCGGAGTCTCCAAAGCAAAAACGCTCTGAGTTTCTGTCCAACCTGAAAATTTAGTAGTACATTCACCCTCCTTATTCGTCTTTTTACCATTATAATCCATTACTGGTACCTGTATCGTTGTCATATATTCTGAATTGTCTTCAAAATTGACAATCGAATTAAGCTTTGAGCCTCCAAGACCAAAAGAGATACCACAAACACGGGAGAAGAAAATATTGTAGTCTATATTAAATCTTCCTCCTTTACCCATTTCAGAACTACCATAAGGGAAATCATACAACAAAGTACTTATTCCTCCACCTGCTGAAAGACTCAAAAATTTGTTCTGCTCCATAATAGGTGGATATGTCACTTTGGCTTTTGCCTTTGGAGTATTATCATTAGGCGTTTCCTGTGCCATCAAGCCCAATACAGAGAGCAATGCAACAATAGAAAGAATATAGCGTTTCATTTACTTGAAATTTTCGAGTTATACCAACTGTCTCATCATATTTAAAGACAATCTTTTTATTATTTTACTAGGACCTTCACTGACTGATTAGAAAGTGGCTTTGACTTATCTGCTCCTTCCAATTTAACAATATAAATATTTGGTTTCAATTCAAAAGACATTGTTTGTTCTGCCTCAACTTTTTGAATTGGAGTACCATTAATTGAATAAACGACAAGATTAGTTCCAGCAGGGATGTCACCTACAACCTCAACCTCTAGTTTACCATTTTCTCCGAAAGCCTTAATCCAAAGTGGCTTGTCGGTATGGAAGAATGCAGGGCCAACAAAAATTTCTCCATTGACCTGACACATATAATATCCATCAAGACCTTTTTTCTCCTGATAATATTGTTTTGTGGCACCAGGTATCAACACTCCATCTTTATACCATTGATAAGTATTGAATACACCAGAAGCATTATCAACTGTAAGAACATCATCCCAAACAATATAAATATTTGATGCCGGATAGTTTACTTTCAACTTGACAATCTGGCTTTTAACTAGTGTACCAGACATAAAGTTTACTGTGATATCATAAATGCCAGGCATTATGTTATCTGGTATATATACATCCAGTGAAGTTAGAGTATGATTCTCAATTGAAACTGTATCTGTATTTAACTCAGGGAAAGAATCACATGTAATCCAATATTTAAAGACATCTCCCGCTACTTTTACATCGAATACAGCCATATGTCCAGGTGTCGATTCCAATGACATATTCAAAGACTGAACTATTGGATCAACATAGAATATACTATTTTCAATCATGAACGAATACAATTTAGGAGCTGTCGAAGTGTCAGACCAACAATAATTTTTTGTGTCTTTAAGGGCCGCTATAACAGTATAAATTCCTACCTCTGTTTGAACATTTCCGCTAACAGTAAATAAAGAATCCTCTGGAATATAAATATTGTACGTTTGAGGCTTTCCATTATACAAGAACGTACTCTGGTTGCTATTAGGGATATTAACCATTCTAGGAGAGACATTCACTGTAAAACTCTTAGCCAATGCCGTACTATCAGAAGCCCAGAAATAACCAGAATTAGGAATAATCATTACCTCATAACTACCTGCATTTAAAGCCTTATTATTAGTTACTGTATAAGCAAGGCTTAATGGTATCAATGTCAAAGAATCTCCTGTATATACTAAATCATTTGGAATCGGAATAGACGGAATCATATTCTTCAAGATATAGAATGTAAGAACTTTATCCTCCACTGTACCATCTGCCCATAAGAAATTAGTAGTATCAACAAGTGAAACCTTTCTGTAATATACACCTATATCAACAGCACCTCCTCCATTGCGTTCAACAATGTAATTTTCATTAGGTATAACTTCAAACAACTTGACATTTCCGTCGTAAACAAACGAATCTGTTTCCGCAGTTGGAAGATCAACCAAAGACTTACCTATCAAGAACTCGTAATATTTAGTTTCTGTCGTTGAGTCAGACCAAATATAATGAAGTGAATCACTCAATGCAATAGAGACATAATGTAATCCAGCACTAGTACGATGATGACCAGATACTACATAATAGTCAATAGTATCAGCTATAGGATAAGTAACATCCGAACCTGTAAATTTGAAGACACTGTCACTCTTTGCAGGAATATCCACAACAATTCTATTAATTTTGTAGACATAGCTCAAAGAAGAAGATGTGCTGTCAGACCAAATATAATTTGGTTGTAAGTTTACTGTAACATTGTAAACTCCAGGCTCCTTAGTCTGTGTTATTCCGTCGACTGTATATCCATCAACATCTGGAATAACAACTCCGTGAATTGAATCATTGTAAGTATAGACGTTAGTTGATGGGAACTTAGGTTTCTCTATTACAAGAGGTTTGATCACCACAGTATAAGTCTTCGGCTCAACAGTTTTATCTGACCATACATAACCTGCCTTCAATGTAACTACCACATCATAAGTACCAGCATTCGTCTGTATTCCATTGCTTACGACATATGCCTTGCTTTCTGGCACAAACGAAATTTGGGCACCACTATAAACATATTCAGTAGGAATAACAGGGACATCAATCGTGCCATTTCCTATCATAAATGTAATCGTCTTATCAGTTACAGAACCATCAACCCAAGTATAGTTTAAAGTATCCTTCAATGTGACTGTCCTATCATAAACACCAACCTCTGACGCTGACGCATTCTTAGGAAGAACTTCATATCTGCTATTTTCAGTCACAGCAAAATATTTAGTCGTACCATCGTACGAGAATGAAGACTGTACTGCTTCCGGAAGATCTACTTTTGCTCTTGCGATATCAAAAATATACGTTTTAACCTCAGTTGTGGAATCAGACCACGTTGAATATGTAAAATCAGTTAAAAGCACAGAGACCTCATAAGAACCAGCATAAGCCTGTACATTTCCAAGAACATTATAGTCAGGACTCTTTGCAATATTGTAAGTCTGACGCTTACCGTTGTAGACAAATTTGGTTGTGTCTGCAAAAGGAATAGAAATAAGTCTCTTATTGATTGAGAATACATATCCGACTCTTTCAAGAGTGCTGTCCGACCACATGTAATTAGGTAGCAAATCAAGTGTCACCTTGTACTTTCCTAATTCCATACCAGTAGTTTGACCTGAAATCTCGTAAGCATCATTTACAGGAACCTTAAAGTCGATTATCTTTTTATTGTAAGTATACTCAAGCTGAAGAACTGGTTTTTCAACCATTATAGGCTTAATCACAACTATAAATGTGGTGTCTGTTAAACCATTAGGCAAACGATATCCCTTATTTGGTGTCAAAACTACCTTATAAGTACCAACTTCTCTCTTGGCTCTATTAACGACTGTATATGCACCATCTTCTGGAACAAATATGATAGTATCTCCAGTATATGTATACTCAAGTTTTACCTCAGGAATCTCAATAGTTCCATCTCCAATTACAAATACAATCGACTTATATTCAACAGTCTCATCAGCCCAAGTATAATTTGCGGTATCTACCAGAGTGGCTGTGCGAATATACCTTCCTGTTTGAGTGGCGGCAGTATTCGTATCTGCCACAACATACAAATCACTTGAATTAACCTCAAATTTCTTCTCTTTTCCATCATAGATGAAGTTTGTTAAAGGAGACGTTGGAAGTGCCACCTTCGCTTTGCCTATCACAAAATCCAATGTTTTATCAGCAGTTGTTGAATCCATCCACATATAATGAACAGAATCCTTCAACGATACCTTAACTACATACTTACCAGCATTCGTCTGAACATTATTGCTGACAGTGAATAATGAGTCTTCAGGTATTGCAACCGAATATGTTTGCTCCTTTCCATTATATACAAACTTTGACGTGTTTGCAACAGGAATTGAAATCTCAGATTTAGATATAACGAAGACATATTTTACGTCATCATTAGTGTCATCATGCCAAACGTAGTTTTCATTTAGTTTGACAACAACCTCATAAACTCCTGGTTCCTTGCCCACTGTATCGCCCACAAATGAATATCCATCATTAGAAATAAATCCAAAACTATGTTTCTCTCCATCATAAACGTATGTAGTCTCAACCACATTAGGTTTTGAAATATACATTGGACTTATTTCTACAACAAAAGACTTAACATCTGTAGATCCATCCTTCCAAACGTATCCTGGGTTCAGAGTGATTTTTACATCATAAATTCCCGCATTGGTTTTTGTTCCATTCTCCACTTTGTAGGCCTCATTTTCCTCTACAAACACAATAGGAGATCCCGTGTATTTATATTCTGTAACAACTGTAGGCACAACAACTGAAACTGGAGAAATCTCAAACTTTAGTGTCTTTTTTGCTGTCGTTCCATCATTCCATACATGATTTAATGAATCTACAAGAGATATTGTTCTCTCATAAATTCCAACATTGATAGCAGATGCATTCTTCGGATCAACAACGTAATTATCATTTTTTACAACATCAAAGAATTTTTCTGTTCCATCATATGTGAAATTATACTTAGTTGCGACAGGATCATTAACCTTTACTCGTGAAATAACAAACTTATATGTTTTGTCTGATCCACTGTTATCCGACCACACATAATGCAATGAATCTAGAGAAACTTTTACAGTGTAAATGCCTGCGTTTGTCTGCTTATTGCCTGTCACTTTGCAAACTGGATCAGCTACGATCTTATATGTCTGCTCTGTTCCATTGTAAATATATTCTGTTGAATCTATTGCCGGAATATCAATAGATATTTTCTTGATCTCAGTATTGATAATATAATCTGCCTTCGTCGAATCATTCCACATATAGTTAGGATTCAACGACAATACTGCCTTATATTTTCCTGGCTCTGTAGCGAATGAGTCTCCAGAAATCTCATAGAAATCACTTTCCTGGATTCTGAATTTCTCCTCTCCATTATATACAAACGAAGAACCGATAACAGGTTTATCAATCGCTTTCTCAATGATTCTCACAGTATTGTTTATCTGTGTTTTTGAACCATCCAGCCATGAATAGTTATCATTTAATGTGATAACCACATTGTAAAGACCCGCATCTGTTCCTGATCCTCCTTCCACCGTATACGCCGAAGTTGAACGCAAGAACACAATTTCCTCACCTGTATATGTATATGGTTTTGTACTAAAATTAGGTTTTTCTATTTTACCGTCTCCAATTGTAAAGTCAATATATATTTCTTCTGTCGTTCCGTCCGACCACATATAATTCTTTGTATCATTAAGTCTTATAGTGTCAGTGTAAGTTCCCGGACCAACCTCAGATTCTACCTCTTTGATAACAGTATATCTTGGAGTCGCTGCTGTATCCTCAGGAACAACAAAATAGAAAACTTCACCTGTATAAATGAAGAATCTTTCTGGAACTTCCGGAATGTCTACTTTTTGTGGATTGATTACAAACTTATATGTCTTTGGTTCCGTCGTGTTGTCATCCCACTCGTATCCTCCATTTTCATCCATATCCAAAGAAACTGTTCTGACATATTCACCCGCATCCACTCCTGTAGCGTTCGAATCTGCCAACACGGATCCTTCAGACACAGTGATGTTGAAATTCTTTTCTTTTCCATCATATATATATGTCATGACTGAATCAACGTTCGGCGATTTTACAATTCCCTTTGATATAGTAAACTGATATGTCTTATCTTCCGTATTCTTATTATCACTCCACTCATAATGGCTCTTGTCGACCAAAGATACAGTGACAACATGATTTCCTGCTAATTTTTGCTTATTACCAGAAATCTTGTATGCTGTGTTTTCAGTCAAATTATACGTTTGAACAGTTCCATTAAACACATAGTTTCTTGTATCTGCCTCTGGTTTTTCAACACTGATTTTATTGATCTTGAATGTTACAGAAATAGTGTCATCTGTACCGTCAGCCCATATATTACCATAGCTTGGAGCAATCTTTACAGGATAAATATCTGGCTCTTTTGCCGATGACTCTCCCTTAACACTATAATTTGCATTCTTTTCTACAAATGTAATTATCGAACCATTGTAAGTAAACTCTGTCTGAGTAAATACTGGCTTTTCGATTTTATTTGAGACAATTGAAAATTCCGTCGCTGCATTTGCTTCAGAAATCACATAGTTTTTGGCATCCTTACCTATCAATGTTGCAGTGGCTGTATATCCCTCTTTTACATTTTTCTGCGCTCCTTTCACAGATACCGACACCTCATCTCCTTCTATTACACCGTTCAATGTGGCTGTTGGCTTCTGTTCCTGACCATTATATACCAACTCTGTTTCTCCCCATTTGATACCAGCGTCTTTTTTGGCAACTTTCACTGTTATATAAACAAGCTCCGACGACATATAACCATCATCTTCAGGCTCAAATCTGTATCCTACGCTGTATTCGTCAGCTTCTTTTACACTTGGAACAGTATCTACCTCCGTGCTTGCTCCCAACACATATTTGAAAGAACCTTTTATGTTTCCTTCAGCACCAGCTTTCAACAATTCTTGCTTTTTGCCACTATATACCAAATTTTCTATTGCTGTCGGTGCTGTGTAATCTTTCTTATCCGATTTGATAATAGAAAACTTTTTAGTCACATCACCAACTATCACATAATTTTTGGCATCCGTACCACTTAATTCAGCAGCTGTCGCTATGTATCCTGTATTTACTTTTGTCTGGGCACCATCCACTATTACCGATACCACATCTCCTTTCAATACATTTTTCAATTCGGCAGTCGGTTTCTGTTCATTACCATTGTATACCAAAACTGTATCCGACCACTTCAATGAACGTTCCAACTGAGCTATTTTTACTGAAATAAAGAGAGGTTCCGATGAGATGTAGTTATCCTTATCATCAGGAATAAACTTATATCCTACTTTATATGTTTTGGCATCTGTCGCCTTTGGCAATGTCTCTCCAAACACACCTTCCTCACCAAGAGCATATTCGAAATGTCCTTTAATAGATCCTGCCACACCAGCAGTTATCAACTCCTGATCCGAACCATTATATATCAAGTTCTCCTTTGCTGTTGGCACTATGTAATCATCAACACCTGACTGGATAATAGAATATGTCGTCGTATTCTCACCTGTTATAACATAATTTTCCTTTTTTGCTCCAGACAAAGAAGCTGTAGCTGTATAATTTGTTCCTACTTCCGATTGCTCTCCTGTCACCAATGCTGTCACATCATCGCCTGTGACAACTCCATTCAAAGTTGCCGTTGGTGCTTGTGATGTTCCATTGTATGTCAATGTTGTCTCTCCCCACTCCACTGTGACTTCCTTCCTAGCAATTGTCACTGAAATATATACAGGATCAGATGATGAATAGCCACCATCTTCAGAAACAAACTTATATCCTACTTTGTACGTTTTTGCATCTGTAGCTTTTGGAACAGTCACTCCAAACACTCCATCCTCTCCAAGTGCATATTCGAAATGTCCTTCAACATTTCCTACTACTCCTGCATTTACCAAAGCTTGATCTAATCCATTATACGTCAAACCGGTCTTTGCCGTCGGAGCGATATAATCGATGACACTAGACGGAGATATAGAAAATTTTATCGACGCTGTTTCATCTGAAATAACATAGTTATCTTTATTGTCTCCCGACAATGTCGCAGTCGCTGTATAACCAGTTCCAACTTCTTTCTTTTCTCCAGAAATCACTAATGTCACATCATCAACCGCTCCCTTCAACGTTGCTGTCGGTGCCTGTGATGCTCCATTATATGTCAATGCTGTCTCTCCCCACTCCACTGTGACTTCCTTCTTAGCAACTATCACTGAAGCAGATGAAAATGCAAGTGTCTTATAGTTTTTAGTATCAGTTGGGACAAACTGGCTTTTTACTTTATATGATCCTGCTTCTATTGCTGTTGGTATTGTCGACGTGAATGCTCCCGTCTCACCAAGAGCATACTCAAATGCTCCCTCTATATCTCCTACCTCTCCTGCTGTGACCAAAGCATGTGACTTGCCATCATAAGTCCAGCCTGCAACTGCAGCTGGCACTGTTTTGACACTTGGTTCTGCTTGAGATATAGAAAAAACTATTGACTCATTTCCTTCAGAAATAATATAATTTCCTTTGTCAGCTCCTGTCAAAGTTGCTGTCGCTGTATAATTTCCTACATTTGTCTTCTCTCCACCAACTTCAACACCAACTTCTTCACCTTCTATCACCTCTCCACTCTTCAATGTGGCTGTTGGCATCTGGGCTTCACCATTATATATAAGTTCTGTCTTACTCCATTTCACTGTAAGTGGCTTTGGAGCAATACTAAATCCCAATTTTTCATTACTTGGTGTCTTATATTTGCTTGCATCTTTCCCAGACAGAGAAGCTTGCGCGAAATACGTTCCAACATTTTGTTGTTTTCCTGTCACAACGAGCTCTATTTCATCTCCAACTGCCACAGTTGACAAAGACTCACTTATTATCGCTGTTGGACCTTGAAGCTGTCCATTATATGTATAAGGAGTGTTATTTGTCCATTCCAATCTTATTGTACCTAAATCAATTGTGACAGGAATCGAGCCAATCTTAGAATTTTCATGGTTTTTACTGCCAGAAATAAACATATATTTTACTGTATAGTCACCAGGATTTTTTCCTGTTGGTATTTCTGCTCCTAAATCATCAGTACTAAGACCATACACAAATGTTCCATCTATTATTTTTATCTCTCCTTCATTAACCAACTTATGGTCAGTGCCATCATATATTAATTGACTTAGACTTGTCGCAGTTGGAGCTATAAAATCTTTTCCAGCTACAGGCACTGCTTTACTAATATGATAGTAAATTGATGCATTACAATATTCACTGTTATCCAACTTATATTTTTCAGCGTCATCACCACTCAAGACAGCAGTAATAGCATACATACCAGCATCTCTAAATTCCTCTACACTCGCTTCTACTTTATCTTCCCCTTCTATACCGTTCAATGTGACTGTTGGTCTATGATATTGTCCATCATAAACCACATCTGATGTGTCACTCCACATACACAGAAGTTGCTTTTGGCCAATCGAAGCTGTTATTTTAGTTGGTCCTGTTGCTTGTTTTTCCTTATCTTGTGGCACAAATTTATACCACACATCATATTTGCCAGGTATTATGGCTGTTGGTATGGTTGATGAATATGTGCCTTCCTCTTCTTTAGAATATTGAAATTCTCCCGGCTCTATTACTTTGGCACCACCGACCAAATTCTGTTCCTGCCCGTTATATACAAGAGGATTTTTTGTTGGAACTGTATTTCCATATTCATCTACTACAGCATATGACGGAACAAAACATATTGCCGCCACTAAAGCGAATAAGAACTTAACAATCATCTTTCTCTCACTTGCAAATTTTTTGCACATTGAGTTTAGCATATATTTCATAATTCTAATATTTCAAGTTTTCCTTGTGTCTTAAAAAACTTTTTAATCTTTATTCCTATATGTTGTATATTAACACGTTATCTTAAATATTATGCATTAAAAATATTCTCTTTCGATATTATACAACATAAATTGCCACAAAGTTACAAACTTTAACAATTAGATTTTACGTCCTTTTGTGTTTTTTGACATAAAAATGTTAATAAATCTTTAAATAATCGTGTTTATTCTAAATAATTGAATGTTTATGCAATAAATTATGTGATTTTATAATTTATTATTCGCTTCAAAACAAAAAAAGGAGACATCATGCCTCCTTCTTTGTTTCTCTAATGACTGGTTTGAAACCAAATCTAAATCCATTTTTTTTGATAAACCCAAACCTCACTTTGGTCAACACCTGCTAATAGACGCACGACCCCACGTCTCTACATGTGGGTCGTTTTACTTTGACAATAGGTATTTCTTGAAATCGTCGAAATTCTTGGTCATCGGTACGCTCTGCTTCTTTCCCTTCATAAACTCCTGAAGCTTTGCCGGAATCTTGACCTCATCTTTGATTATCTTCTCTACCGTATCCTTAAACTTGGCTGGATGGGCAGTCTCAAGGAACACGCCTACTTCGTTTGGCTTAAGCATCTCTGTCAACGCTCTGTAGCCTACAGCTCCGTGAGGATCAAGCAAATAGCCTGTCTTCTTGTAGCAGTCTGCCAATGTCTCTGCAATTTGCTCGTCTGTGTATGTGCAGCCGCTGATCTCTTTGCTGATCTTCGCATGACTCTCTCCATATAGATCGTAGATACGCGCGAAATTGCTTGGATCACCGACATCCATTGCATTGGCAATAGTCTGAACAGATGGCTTTGGCTCATACTTGCCTGTCTGTAAGTATTTGAAGAAGATGTCGTTGCGGTTGTTGGCTGCGATGAAGCGTGAGACAGGCAGACCCATTCTCTTGCCAAACAATCCTGCTGTGATGTTTCCGAAATTTCCAGACGGTACACAAATGACGATATTGTCTTTTTTGCCCATCTTGTGTAGCTGAGCCACTGCGTAGAAATAGTAGAATGCCTGTGGCAAGAAGCGTGCCACGTTGATTGAATTTGCACTTGTAAGCTTCATGTGCGCGTTAAGATCAGCATCCATGAATGCGGATTTGACCAATGCCTGACAATCATCAAACACACCGTCTACTTCAAGAGCTGTGATATTTTTGCCAAGTGTAGTGAACTGGCACTCCTGGATTGGACTCACTTTTCCCTTTGGATAAAGCACGAAGACGCGAATGCCTTCCACTCCTAGGAATCCGTTTGCTACGGCAGAACCTGTATCTCCAGAAGTCGCAACCAACACATTGACCTCTTTCTGTCCCTCTTTGGCGATGAAATAGCCAAGCAGACGTGACATGAATCTTGCACCTACATCTTTGAATGCAAGCGTTGGTCCGTGATATAGTTCCAGACTATAGATGTTGTCGTTGACGTGAGTGAGTGGAATGTCGAATGAAAGTGTGTCGTACACAATTTTCTTCAACGACTCAGCGTCTACATCCTCACCGAAGAATGCGTCAGCAACAACGTATGCGATCTCCTGCAGGCTCATGTCTTTCATGTTCTCAAAGAATGAGTCGGGAAGATGCTTGATTACCTCTGGCATAAACAAACCTTTGTCTGCAGCAAGTCCTTTTACAACGGCTTGCTGCAATGTGGCTTTGTCTGCCTTCTTATTTGTGCTATAATACTTCATCTTTATTTATTGTAATTAAGAATTAAGAGATAAAAGTTAAGAATTATGCTCTTATTCACATGTTCCTTTGTATAATAGATCTATTGGAAATATCAAGTCCCAGTTTTTCCCCCATACAATATTCCCATTTTCCAATTTGAATTTTTTGAAATGCTTCTCCTCTAAATATTTATTGTATTGAGGATGAGGGTGCTTTCGGATAAACTCTCCAATATTCACTAATGCCGTATGGTTGTCATTAAATGTAAGCAATACTGACAACGGGCTTTCATATTGTGCTGATGTTATGTATAATGCTTCCATTTTTAAGATCAACATACCACAAATTTCTATTGGTTATTCTACGCTCGCCCTTACGGGCTCGCGTTGGCGGATGAGGTTAGGGAGTTCCTCCCTTAACAATCCTTAAATCATTTGCCAACAGAATTTAGTCGTCAAGCAGAGCTTTGATAAACTCGTCGCCGACCAATGTGCCGTATGCACCGTCTGCACAAGAGAACTCATCATATTTCATCACCTTATCTCCTTCCACTCCTGGTTTATAGATCAGGAATGGGATAGGCTCCGAAACGTGTGTCTTGATGCGGCATGGAGTAGGATGGTCTGGAAGGATGGCTATTGCCACTGGCTCATTCCAATTCTTCACCTCTTCATAAATCGGTTTGACGATTCTGTTCTCAAGATACTCCACCGTCTTCAATTTCAATTCCACATTGCCTTCATGACCTGCTTCGTCGCTTGCCTCAATGTGAAGATATACGAAGTCTGACTTCTTCAATGCGTCTATCGTAGCCTGAGCTTTGCCCTCGTAGTTGGTGTTGTATAATCCTGTCGCTCCCTCCACCTCAATGATGTCAAGGCCAGCGTATTTGCCTATTCCACGGATCAAATCAACTGCGGAGATGACCGCTCCACTCTTCACTCCATACTCCTCTTTCAATGTCTTCATCTGTGGCTTGTATCCTGCAGACCAAGGCCAGATGCTGTTGGCTGGATCTTTTCCTGCGGCGATTCGTGCCTTGTTGACGGGATGATCTGCAAGGATCTCCTGCGACTTGATGATAAGCTCATTTAGCAAATCTGCCGTCTTCTGAGCTTCTGGCACTTCTGCCTTTACAAGGACATCCTTGAATGGTGTGCCTGGCACATCGTGAGGAGGAGTGCATTTCACTCTCTTGTCACCACCTTTGATTTTCAAAAGGTGACGGTATGATATTCCTGGGAAGAAACGGACAATCTCGTCTCCTAGTTTCTCATTCAGATAGTCGATAAGCACATATGCCTCTTCATCTGAAATATGGCCGGCAGAGTGGTTTTTGATTACCCCGTTCTCAATGCAGATGATATTGCAACGCATGGCCATCTCACCTGGCTCTATATCTACGCCCATGCTGGCAGCTTCCAGTGAGCCACGTCCTTCAAACACTTTGCGAACGTCGTAGCCCAACACCTCAAGGTTGGCAATCTCACTTCCTGGGTGGAATCCCTCTGGCACCGTCTCCAAAAGGCCACAGCGTCCTTTTTGCGCAAGCAAGTCGATTGTCGGGATGTTTGCTGCCTCAAGTATTGTTTTGTTTCCCAACGACGGAATACGCTCATCCGCCATTCCGTCGCCAAGGATAATCAAATGTTTCATAATCTTAGAATCTTTATCGAATGTTGGCGATGCTGATGATGTCGGCGAATACACCGGCAGCAGTCACAGCGGCACCAGCACCATAACCACGGATCATCATTGGATCCTTGTATCTTGCAGTGTTGATGATAATCAAGTTGTTGCTTCCTTCAAGATCGTAGAATGGGTGACGTGAGTCGACTGCCTGAAGTCCAACTTTTGTCTTTCCTTCATCAAGAGTGGCAACGAATCTCCAACGTTTGCCCTCAGCTGCGATAACCTTTCTCTTCTCCTCAAACTCAGCGTCGAATTTCTCAACCTTTGCCCAGAAATCATCAAGAGTGCCTTCGAAGAAATCATCTGGAATAAACAAGTTCTTCTCCACATCTTCCTGACTTACCTTCAATCCGCTCTCACGCGCAAGGATAACCAATTTTCTGATCACATCCTTTCCACTTAGGTCGATACGAGGATCTGGCTCTGCAAATCTTGCCTCCATAGCCATCTTGATTGCCTTGCTCAAAGGTATCTCCTCGCTGATTGTGTTGAAGATGAAGTTCAAAGTTCCTGAAAGGACTGCCTCTAGCTTCACGATTCTATCACCAGAGTAGATCAAGTCGCCGATTGTATTGATGATAGGAAGACCAGCTCCTACGTTAGTCTCGAACAAATATTTGATGCCTCTCTTACGGGCTGTATTCTTCAGATTGATATAGTTGTCGTAGTCGCCAGACGCTGCGATCTTGTTGGCGCAGACAACTGAAATATTGTGCTGGAGCAGATCTAAATACATTGCTGCGATCGCTGGAGCTGCAGTACAGTCTACGAATACGCAGTTGAATGCGTTAAGCTCGAACAACGCCTTCTTCAACGACTCTGGAGTCGACTCCTTACCCTCTGTCTTCAAAAGCTCGTTGTACTTAGTCAAGTCGACGCCGTTGCGATCCAAGATAAACTTAGATACGTCTGCAACACCCATCACATTAAGCTTCACGCCGTTCTGGTTCATGATAAGCTCTTTCTGAGAGTGAAGCTGCTCAAGCAAGCTGCCTCCCACAGTACCAGTACCTACGACGAAGATGTTGAGCTCCTGGTATTCAGTCAAGAAGAATGACTCGTGGATAGCGTTCAAGGCCTTTTTGATATTCTTCTTCTCAAGCACCACAGTGATGCTAGTCTCTGAAGAACCCTGATTCATCGCAACGATGTTGATGTTGTTGCGACCAAGAGCGTTAAACAGTTTGCCAGCCGTACCAGTAGCGTTCTTCATGTTCTCACCTACGATGACAACTGAAGCAAGGTCGCGCATTGTCTGAACCTTGCACGCGTTCATAGAAGTCAGGCTTTGGCTTAGATTGTTGAAATAACCTTCGTATTCCACTGGAATGCAGACAGAGAAAGAACCGCCTGCCGCTGAAAGAGAGAATACAGTGTAAGGGACGTGGTCGCTCTCAAGCACCATAGCCGATTCCGACACCATACGTGGAAGATAGTCAGATGGGATACCAGAGAAAGTGTACATCACACAGTCGTCCTGGCTTGCAATACCCTTGATTACTTTGTCTTCCGGATTAGAGACAGCAGAAATCATTGTCGTATTTCCATTGCAGATATTCTTCATTGAAAGAGGAATCTTAGCCTCTGCAAGTGGAGTAAGAGCGTCGGAGAACAAAGTGCCGACACCATTTATAGAAAGCTCTCTTGCCTCTTCATAGCTCATATGCTCGATAAGGTATGCCGACGTGATTTTCTTCGGGTCAGCACTCATAAACTCATCGTTTGGTTTCCACACCTGCATCTCCTGAGCACCCAACACCTTAGCGATGTAAGCGGCGGTAAGGTCGGAAGATCCACGACCAAGAGTAGCAATCTCGTCGTCGTTTGTACCTGCGATGAAACCCTGACAAACAACCGCACCCTTGATTTTTGAGAATGCTGCCTTAATCTTCTCTGTAGTAGTCTCCTCATCGATAGAGTATCCGCAATCCGCGTCGCCCTCAGCGATGATGAAACGAGTGGAATCAAGGACTCTTGCTCCGATCATCTCGCCGACGATTACAGAGACAAGACGTTCACCGTAAGAAAGGAATGTTGCAAGAATATTGTCTGTCCAGTCACGGAAAATGGTTAGAGCCTGCAACATACTGTCCATCTCAGCGTAAAGACGGTTGAGTTCACTAAGAGCTGCCGACTGACTGTCTGCGGGCACAACCTGACGTGCCAATTCGGTGTGACGGGTCTTCAAATCTTCATATCTGCTGATTATAGACTTAGAGTCGCCTGTCGACGCCTCTTCAACGATCTCCTCAAGGAGGTCAGTAACTCCGTCCATAGCTGAAACCACAACGATTGGGTTCTTTTCCGCTTCAACTATGCTTTTCACCTTCTTCAAATGTTCAGCGGAACCTACGATTGCACCGCCAAATTTTAGCACTTTCATATATATTTGTATTACGAATGTATATTCTTTATCAATTTGCAAAGATACAAAAGATTTTTAGAAGGATATGGCATTTTGTAATGCAAATTTCAAAATGCTATGCGTGAAATAGTTTCTTTTCACTAATATTGGGTATGACATCAAGCAAAAATCAATGGATAAAAAGCTTCTTAAAATAAATTAATAATCTGGTTATAGGATAATGCGTCTGAAAGACGCTATTGAGCGAAGCGAGAGTAACATCCATGTAGTAACATCCATGAGACGCACGGTCGTGCGTCTCATAAAGTCGTGCGTCTCATAAATATAATACCAAAGGCAGACACAACAATCTATCCGCCTTTATGGGTTTTAATTTGGAAAAATCTCTGTGGATTAATAACTTTGCAGAAAAAGGAGGGTTATACTATGCAATCAACATCACTAAATAATGCACAATTAGAAATTCTTGACATGATGTCTTTCGTCAAATCTCAAGAGGTACTTGCTGATTTAAAGCAAGTAATTTCCAATTATTTTGCTTCTGAATTAGAAAAAGAAATGAATCGATTGTGGGAAACAGGAGAAATGACAGAAGAAAAAGTAGAAGGATTCAGAAATCTTCACGAACGTACCCCATACAAATAAACTATGGACAAAATTGTATTGGATACTAATTGCCTAATAATGGCCATTTCCTCAAAAACAGAATATCATAAAATTTGGAATTCCTTTATAGCCGGTAATTTTGTTCTTTGCATAAGTAATGAAATACTAGAGGAATATGAAGAGGTGATTTCCAGAAACATCAACTCAAAAGTTGCAGGAATGGTCATATATACCATATTGACTCGCAAAAACGTAATACGACTTGATCCTCATTTTCATTTCGATCTAATTAAACAAGACAAAGATGACAACAAATTTGTCGATTGTGCTATAGTAGCGAATGCAAAATGTATTGTATCAGAAGATCGGCATTTTGAAATCTTAAAATCTATTGAATTTCCGAAAGTGGATGTCATGGGGATAGACGAATTTATAAAAACATTACATTAGAAGCTGCTTAAATTTTATTGATAACTTTGCAGAAAAAGGAGGGTTTTACTATGCCAGAAGAATTACTGAACAAATACCGCCTCACCAGTATGGAAGAACCAACAGACGAGATGTTGGCTCAGATTATGCATGAAGTTGCGGTGGAGGCAAAAGAATCTACCGAGAAAGCAAGAAAAGAATATTTTAAAAAACTAAGACAGTCAATTAGAGAATCAAAATAAAATGTCTGACAAGATACACAAACCTATTCTCATTGTAATTGCCGGACCAAATGGTTCAGGCAAGACATCTGTTACGTCAAAATTCTAAAGCATGAATGAATGGAGAATGCTTTATATATCAATCCAGACATAATAGCGCAAGAGATATTCGGTGATTGGAATTCTATCAATGCAATTCATCAATCAATCGAATATTGTGAAAAATTACGTCCATGTAGAGGGTGTATCAAAACTCAATTTATCAAAAATCAAACTATCAAAATGTAAGTTGATTTTTAATTTCTCCAAAAATATAGCCGTTTCAGAGACTTAACTGTAATTTTTAAGCTCTGAAACGGCTTTGTTCATATAAAAAGTGACAAAATGTAAGTTCGAAAAACTTGATTTTACATTTTGATACACCCTCATAAATATAATACCAAAGGCAGACACAACAATCTATCCGCCTTTATTGATTTTCATTTGGAAAAATCTCTGTGGATTAATAACTTTGCAGAAAAAGGAGGGTTATACTATGCCAGAAGAATTACTGAATAAATACCGCCTCACCAGTATGGAAGAACCAACAGACGAGATGTTGGCTCAGATTATGCATGAAGTTGCGGTGGAGGCGAAAGAATCTACCGAGAAAGCAAGAAAAGAATATTTTGAAAAACTAAGACAGTCAATTAGAGAATCAAAATAAAATGTCTGACAAGATACACAAACCCATTCTCATTGTAATTGCTGGGCCAAATGGTTCAGGCAAGACATCTGTTACATCCAAAATTCTCAAGCATGAATGGATGGAGAATGCTTTATATATCAATCCAGACATAATAGCGCAAGAGATATTCGGTGACTGGAATTCTGTCAATGCTATTCATCAATCAATCGAATATTGTGAAAAATTACGTCCATGTAGAGACGCACGGTCGTGCGTCTCATAAATAATACCAAAGGCAGACACAACAATCTATCCGCCTTTATTGCTTTTCATTTGGAAAAAACTCTGTGGATTGATAACTTTGCAGAAATTGAAATACTGACACCAAAAGATCGAATGGTATCATAGAAGGAATGCGTCACGCTATTGTTCATGATCATTAAAAATCAAAGCCAAATTGCTTTGAGTCGTGCTATTGTAAAAATGACATTCCTCATTTGAAACCTTGGATTGAAGATTTATATGATAAAGAAACATAATATTTTAAGAAACAGACATATAATTTAACGACATAGTATATATTTGAGCTTAACGCTCTTATTCTCACGCTATAAAATCTGGTAAATTTTAATTGATGAGAGAATAAGTATGCGAGAGGTTCACGCCATATGGCGTGGGCCGTTTCGTGCTTATTTTCATCGACGGTCTTACCAGAGCCCTTAGCGTAAAATAAGAAATCACAAACGGTTCACGCTTTTTTTATGCAAACAATCGAAGAGATACATATCGGTGAGATCATCAAGCACGTGATGAAAGAGCAAGGTCGCAGTCCATCATGGTTAGCCAAACAATTGGGATGCGAGCGAACAAATGTTTACGACATCTATAAAAGGCAATACATCGACACTCATCTGTTGCAAAAAGTATCTATAATCCTGAACCACGACTTCTTTCAGGTTTACTCTTCCCACCTTAAAATTGTCAAATAATACTATACAAATCGTATGATTATCCTGACATACCTTTGACTTATTGGAAAAAAAGGTTTTTATAATTTTGCAAATGATATACAAAGACGTCTATAGCGGATTCTATAGATAAAGGTGCACACTTTAATTAACTTAATTAACATGGATAAAGATTTAGAATTTTTGACAAAATGTGATAATGATGATTTAAAAGTATTATGTGATTATCTGACAGAAAAAGGAAGTCTTAGTGAAACTCTTAAAATAAAGAATTCTTATAAAGAATGCTATCCAAATAATCTTACCGCAATGGTTGATGATATTGAATATGAATTTAGAGAATTTGGAAGTAATACAATTTTCAATATATTAGGCAAAACTGACTCATACAAAAATATTTTGTGTAAGGTATGTGATAAAATGAATGTCAACTATAATAAAAAACAAGAAGTATGTTTCATAGAGCAAAATTTGCTTCTTAAAGTTTTGACAGATAGCGTAGAAAAAATGGGGCAGGAAGAAATTGATAATATTGTAAAAGAAATGAATCTCAATGTCAATATACCTACAAAAGAAGCTGTAGTTGCTGCACTCCAAACCGGTGTAAAATTGGGTGGCTTTGCTGTTTATCAAGGAGCTTTAATTGTGGCAAACGGCGTTGCTCGTGCTGTTTTAGGTAGAGGTTTAACTATAGTTGCTAATCAGACATTAACAAAGGTAATTGGTGTCTTTGCAGGACCAATTGGATGGGCAATTACTGCAATTTGGGCAGCCATTGATATTGCAGGTCCTGCTTACAGAGTGATTATCCCAGCATGTATCCAAATTGCTTATATGCGTACAAAATTAAATAGTACTTTGGAATAACACATTTGTATTGATTTCCTCTCAAATTTTGATTATTAGAGATAGAAAATCTAACAGAAATTGTATGATTATCCTGACACTCCTTTAACCTATAGGAGAAGACGAGGTTAATACTTTTGTAAATGATATACAAAGACGTCTATAGCGGATTCTATAGAAACTAAATTTTTATATTATGGATGATAACAAATCAAAAGAAACAGATGTAGAACTACAAGACATCTACAAAAGTCAAGATCATTATTCAGATAGTGGATTTTGGGATACTGCTAAAAAGGTTGCTAAAAAAGTTGGTAAAACCGTATTAAATCCTGCATTAACCTTATATTACACTCTTCAAAAAGATGATCTTGATTTGTCGAAAAAGGCTGCAATTCTTGGTGCATTAGGATACTTAATCCTTCCAATAGATTTAATTCCAGATTTTACTCCTATCTTCGGTTATACAGACGACTTAACTGCCCTTGTTGCTGTTCTGAAAATGGTAAAGGATGAAATCAATGAGGATATCACAGCTCAAGTTGTCAAAAAATTAAAAGAAATGTTGGGATAAAACAGTTAAATTACACCAACTAAATAGTTGTTTGGATACTATATCCAAACAACTTATCTTCTAAACTTAATCTTTTAGCATTATGACAGAAGAAATCAAGAATCCTTCTAATTTGGATACAGAAGGAGTAAAACAAGAAAGAATTAAAGTAGACATTGAAAAAGTTATAATACATCCAAGCAGATTTGTAAAAAAACATCCTACAAAAGGTTCACATATACGTGTAAAGCGTGCTTGGGGTGCATATTACCACCATGGAATATATATATCCGACAACGAAGTTATTCACCTAACTGGAAAGTTCGCTCCTTGGAATTGGAAAAATGCAAAACCTGAATGTACTTCCCTTCATACTTTCCTAGATGGAGGAACTGTGGAAGTTAGAGATTATACCGAAGAGCAAAAACAACAAAAACAAGATGTAGAAACGATTGTTGAAAATGCTAGAAAATTACAAAAGAAGGGCACTAAAGGATATAACCTATTGTGGAACAACTGTGAATGTTTTGCAAACTCATGTGTATTTTTCAAAGATCTAGAAGATACAATTAAAAAAATAAATATGAACAAGCAAGCTCATGATGGATTGATAAAACTTGCTGTTGTAACCGTACTTACTTTGAGTCCTATAATCATCAAAGTTCTAGGAACCAAAGACAACAATGATTCTAAAGAAGCATAATATATAATCACTAACCCTATGCAAAAACGAAACCTTTTAGATTCAGTCACTATTCCTCTTGAGCGTGAACTGAGAGAAAAAATCCATAATGCCCTTCAAGGAGACATTGTTGAACTGCTTTCAGACATAACTGAACCATCGAAAGCACCTTTTTATTTACAAGGATGCAAAGACGGTCGTGCATTCAAAATAGAAAAAGGCTTTTTCAAAAAATACTACAATTTATGCGAAGAGGTGAAAAAGTCTCTCAACTTCAAAGAAGATGTCGACGTGTATATTGTAAGCAACCCTGAAGTAAATGCTTTCGCCATTCTTAGAGCCTCTGAAGATCATCCTCACACAATTATCCTAAACCACTCTTTAGTCCAAATGATGACAGACGATGAACTAAAATTTGCCATCGGACATGAAATTGGTCATTTAATCAAAAGAGATTCCAGGCTCAATCAACTTATTGATTTTGTTTATCCGAAAGATACAAAGATGCCACCTTCATTGACATATAAAGTCTCTTTATGGCATCAACTATCCGAATTGGAATGCGACAGGTTTGGATTCCTGGCTATGCCAAAATTATCCGTATGCGTCAGTGCTTTATTTAAACTGACAACAGGATTCGACTTGGAAAAAATGGAAATGAATATTGAAGAATTTTTGTCGCAAATTCCAAATAATCTTGAATATTTGTTTAATGATGATTTTGAATTAGAAGGAACTCACCCAGTCAATCCAATCAGAATAGGAGCTTTACAAATTTTCTCCAAAAAATGTGCTTCCGACAAAGCAACAGATGGTTATTTCGACAATATGATGAATGAGTTGATTGCAGAAATGACAAATATTTCTTCAAGTCCACTAGAAAAAAATCTCGTCAAATTCTTTGCGATAGGTGGTCTTACAATGATATCCTTAAAGGAAGAATTTCAAGAAGAGGAATACAAAGTTATCATTTCTGAACTTTCTGAATTCATTCTAAATCCAAAAGAGTATCTTGAAGAGATAGCAAATGATGATGATATATTCGACACATTACAAAACGTTATAGATGATATTCTTGAAGTAGAACCTGACCTTAGAGATTTAATGCTTGAATATCTCATCCGTATAGCATTGGCTGACAAAAAAATCGAATCTATTGAGGTAGACACGATAATGGAATTAGGAGAGTCTATGTTGGGCTTTAGCAGAGAAGAAATCGCTAAATCTTTTGCCAATCATATCCAAAAAAGCTTCTCTCCCGATATTCTCGCTTTGGTCTAAATATTTATCCCCTAACGGGGAAATCCCGTCATCATGATTATATATCTACCGATATAAAACACCTGACGGTGTATTTGAATTATTCGAGTATATCGTCCCCGATTCATGTGTCTGAAAGACGCTGCCGAGCAAAGCGAGAGTAACCCCCGCAACGAAGTCTCGGGGATAGCGACGGCATCAAAAACTAGCGTTTCTTCATCAATAACCTCGAAAATGTGTAATATTTTAGTTTCAATAACCTCGAAAATGTGTAAATTTGCACATTCAATAACCTCGAAAATGTGCAAATAAAATTATGAAACGTAAGATTTACAATCAGTTACTAAAATGGAAAAATGAAAGTAACGGTGAATGTGCTTTATTAATAGAAGGTGCCAGACGAATTGGAAAAAGCTATATAGTCGAAGAATTCGCAAAGAATGAATATGACACGTACTTATTGATAGATTTCAATAAAGTTCATCCTATGGTGCATGAATGGTTTGATATCTATCTTGAGAATCTCGACCTTCTTTTTTTGCATCTTAGCAATCATTATAATGTGCGTCTTATTCGTCGAAAATCTCTCATTATTTTTGATGAAGTACAAATGTGTCCAAGAGCAAGAGCCGCTATAAAATATCTTGTCGCAGACGGAAGATACGATTATATAGAAACAGGATCGTTAATTTCTATAAAGAAAAATGTAAAAGACATCGTCATTCCTTCTGAAGAAATGCATTTGCAAATGTACCCGATGGATTTTGAGGAATTTTTGTGGGCAAACGGCAATGATATGTTAATGGACTTCATTCATGAAATGTTCGATAAAAAGAGACCAATGGGCCAAGTGTTACATCGAAAAGCCATGGATCTCTTCAGATTATATCTTATAATTGGAGGCATGCCACAAGCCGTCAATAAATATGTCGAAACAAAAGACTTTACTAAAGTTGACAATGTAAAACGAAATATATTGAGCATATATCGTGATGACATCTCAAAATATGCAACAAATGTAGAAGTTAAAGTGACTAGTATTTTTGATGAAATACCCGCACAACTACAAAAACATGAAAAAAAATTCAGAATTTCCGCTTTAGGCAATGGCTCTCGAATGCGAGACTATGATGATGCTTTTTTTTGGCTGGACGATGCAAAAATCATCAATACATGCTATAATACAACAGAACCCAATATAGGGCTAAGGCTTAACATGGAAAGGACAACATTAAAATGTTATATGGCCGATACAGGACTTCTCATCAGTCATTCCTTTGACGAAAGAAACATAACAAATGAAGCCATCTACAATAAAATACTTCACGATAAATTGGAATTTAATGAGGGTATGATTGCCGAAAATATCGTTGCTCAAATGCTTAAAGCCTCAGGACATAAGCTATATTTCTACAGCAACTCATCATCCAAGGAAGCAGAAAATAGAATGGAAATAGATTTTCTTATTGCTAAATCATCAATCACCAATAAACATAAAATCTGCCCAATTGAGGTGAAATCTGGCAAAAGATATACAACTGTCTCTCTTGATAAGTTTATCAATAAATATTCAAATTCTCTCGCAACTGCTTATATCATTCACGATGGCGATTATTATGAAAAGGATGGCATAACATATCTTCCATTCTATATGACGCCTTTTTTATAATTGGTTCTTTCCTTGTCCCTGATTCATGCTTCTGAAAGACGCTGCCGAGCAAAGCGCGAGTAACCCCCCGGGACGAAGTCTCGGGGGTAGCGACGGCATCACAACTTTGCCCGAAAGGCAATACACTTTTTGATTGATCTTTCGTCTGTGATTATATACAGAAAGACGGTGGAATTCCAAACCCCACCGTCTTCTTCTAATCAATATTCCCTTATTCCCAAACTTTCTATACCTTTCCCCAATTCTTGTACGGATTCTCCGCAAGATGTGAGTTATAATACCGTTTGTCCGCAGTGACCTCAAAACCTATCCATTCTGGCATCTCAAAGGCCTCCTGCTCACTCTGCAACTCGATCTCAGCAACTATCAATCCTTTGTTGTCGCCAAGAAACTCGTCTATCTCCCACGTGTGATTGCCTCGCTTTATCTTATAACGGTACTTCTCCACTATCGGCGTCTGGCTCAGCTCCAACATGGCATTCGCGTCGCCAAGGGGAATCTGATATTCAAACTCCAAACGGGTGAAACTCTGTGTCTTGCTCTTGATCGTCAAGTATCCTTTCTCTCCGGCAACTCGCACCCTCACTGTGTTGCCTTTCTTGTTGAGGTATCCCTGGGCATAATGCACTCCCTCGCCTGCCTCGGCTCGCCATGAGTCGTCTGCCATCAAGAATTTTCTTTCTATCTCTATATTCATTTCTCCGACGGAATTAAAAATCATCAAAGATCATATCGTCATCCATCTCTGTCTTTCCTTCTTTACCCTTCTTACCACTCTTATGATGGTTGTTTCCAAACGAATAAGAAGCATTCAAATTAAATGTTCTTCCATTACGTGTGGTTTTCGCAACCTGATAGAAGGAGTCTGACCATGTCTCTCTCTTTCGTTTGTTGGAGTTGAGAATATCCCTGACATTGAACGACAACGACAATCTGTTGTCCATAAACTGTCGCTTGAACCCTATATTCATGAAGAATGTGTTCATTTTCTTTCCCTGCGCTGCCACTCTTGGTGAACGGTAGTTGAACGTGAACTGTCCTGTGATTCCTTTCGGAAGACGGAAATCAACACCTTCCTTCAAATCCCAGCTGAAACCGCTACGTTGCTTCAATGTCAACAGTCTCTTTTTCAACACGCCTTCCGAATCGGCTATCTCTATCGAGGATTCTCCACCTACTAGATTGTAATAATACAAGTTCACATTTGTTGTCAACGTTAGCGCCTTAAACTTGTTTTTTGCGATAAACTCCAATCCTGTCGAATGAGAACGGTTCAGATTGGCATATGTGCTTTTCAAAATAGCTGTATTGCCCGACATTTCTGTCCAACTGTATTGCTCCACCACGTCGTCTGTAAACTTATAATATGCGGAAACTGTATAGACATGTCCTTTCTGTGTGGTGTGCAGATAATTCATCTCACCTGAAAATGCCTCCTCAGGATGCAGATCCGGGTTACCGTAACTGATGTTTGTGGAATCCGACATGTTTGGATTAGGGTTCAGACGGAATCCACGCGGACGTGAGATTCTTCGTATAGCGCTAAATTGCAACTCGTCATTATCCGTGATATTGTATGATAGGAACAACGACGGAAAAAGATTTCCATACAAATCAAGATCATCATATGCTCCTGTGTTGTGCTGCTTCCATGAGATATCCGACAACTCTCCACGCAATCCTACCTTATATCCCAATCTCTTCACTTTTCCACTCCACATTCCATACCACGCATACACGTTTTGGATATACTCAAAATCATTTGTCAGATTTTCCTGCTCCACAAACGGATCCGAACTGTTGCTGCGATCAAAACTCATTGCATTGTTTCTCTCATTTGTCATGTCGACATTGATACCCAATTCTATTTTGCTGAGTTTTCCTACAGGTGAAGTATAGTCGATGGCAAACTGATTTTTGCGTATTGTGCGGTCGTTTGTCTGGTTCTGCTCTGAATAGTTCAAAAGTTGGTCAGACATATCATAACGTGACTGATAGTAAGTCACATCGTGATTTTGGCTATTGGACGATGTCTGGGCAAGGAATGTAAGCTCCTGATTCTTGCTGAATGTATGGGTATAGTCAAACTTCAGTGTGTACATGTTTCGCGGACTCTGAGCCGACGCTGTTCTGCTCGAATACGACGTGTCTATTCTTACCCCATTGTCTATTCTACCGAAATTATACTCAAAATCCTCGTTTCTTCGGTTTTTTCCAAGTGATAAGACGCCAGAGAATCCTACTCTGTTTCTGTCGTTTATCTTATAGTCCAGACCAAGTCTGGCAAAATATGAATTCATCACAAAGTCTCTTCCTCCATCCGTCACATTAAACACACTGTCTATCTCATTGCTCAATGAGTTTCTTCTAATATATTGCTCACGGTCGATGTCAGATGTTCCTCTGAATGTGCGACGCTGGTATCCTAAAGATGACAAGATTGTCCACTTGTTTTTTGTGATGTTTACGGAAGCTCCGAGATTGCCGCCAAGTTTACCCTCTGAAGGATATGAAAGTCCGGCTGTGACGTTTCCGAACACACCAGCAGGAGAGTCTTGCTTCATCACAATATTAATGATTCCAGCCGAACCTTCAGCTGAATATTTGGATGACGGATTAGTGATAACTTCGATTTTTTCTATGCTTCCAGCAGGAAACTGTTCAAGCAACTCACCCTGGGCATCACCAGAAAGGCCGACGCTACGTCCGTTGATGAACACCTCCACATTTTCATTGTTGCGGAGAGAGATGTTTCCCTCCATATCGACATCGACAGTAGGAATATCACGAAGTACGTCGGTGGCAGACACACCTACCGATGCGGCACCTTCATTGACCAGGAATGTCTTCTTGTCAACATCCATCTGCAGCTGTGTGCGGCTACCTACAACCTCCACCTGACTCAAGAGAGCAACGTCTTCACGCATTTTGATTGTGAAGTGGGCTCCTCCCTTACGTTTTAGGATTTCGGGCGTGATTTTACCATTATAATCGGTATATCCCATAAAAGAGATAATAAGCTGATAATTATTTTCCGCGACATTTTCCATCACAAAATGTCCGTCGTCACCTGTGAAATGTCCTTGCACAGTCTTTGATCCATCAGCACTTTTCAACTCTACATTAGCAAAAGGAATAGTCTCACCTGTTTTGGCATCCACAACCTTACCTTTGATTGTGTAGCCTTGTGCCACCGCACTAAAAACACAGACAAAACAGAATAAAAGTGAAAGAAATTTTTTAATAGTCATGGTGTAATAATTGTTCGTTGTTTGAAATAAAATTAATTAAATGTGTTTTATGTTCAGTCCCCTTAGCAAACTTATAAAAAAGTGCATACGCTATTGAAAGCGTACGCACAATTATTTTTAATTCTCCTTTGGTTTTTCTACCTCTACCTCTGGAATCTCTTTGTTTACTTCATTATTTTCATCAGTTGGAGAAGACTCTTCTTCTTTTTTCTCCTCTTTGCCAGACTCATTCTCACGCATAAGCTCATCGCTACGTGACTCCCATTTACGTTTACCAAAGATCTTTTCCACGTCATCAGCGAAAATCACCTCTCGCTCAAACAATATTTCCGCCAGCTTACGATGACCTTCAGCATTTTCACGAAGCACCTGTTTTGCTCGCTCATATTGATTATTAATCAACGCCTTGACCTCGTCGTCTATAATCTTTGCAGTCTCTTCCGAGTATGGTTTTGTAAATGAGTAATCAGCCTGAGAATCGTAATAACACAAGTTGGTAAGTTTGTCGCTCATACCATAATAAGCCACCATAGCGTATGCCTGCTTAGTGCTTCGCTCCAAATCATTTACAGCACCCGTGCCTATTGTGCCAAGAACCAGCTCTTCCGCAGCACGTCCTCCAAGAAGAGAACACATTTTGTCGAGAAGATTCTCTTTAGTTATCAATTGTCGCTCTTCAGGCAAATACCATGCCGCACCGAGCGCCATTCCTCGTGGTACGATTGTCACCTTCACCAATGGATCAGCATATTGAAGCATCCAGCTGATTGTGGCGTGTCCTGCCTCGTGCACAGCGACAGCCCACTTCTCGTCGCGAGTGAAAATCTTGTTTTTCTTCTCCAATCCACCGATGATTCTGTCGACAGCGCTCAAGAAATCCTCTTTATCAACTCTTGTCTTGTTGCGACGAGCGGCTATCAAAGCTGCCTCGTTGCAGACGTTGGCTATATCCGCACCACTGAATCCAGGAGTCTGGCGTGACAAGAAATCGACATCAATATCATCCGCAAGTTTCAATTTAGACAAATGCACATTGAAAATTGCTTTTCTGTCGTGTACATCAGGAAGATCGACATGAATCTGGCGATCAAAACGTCCCGCACGCACCAATGCTTTGTCAAGAATGTCGACGCGGTTAGTCGCAGCCAAAAGGATGACACCGGAATTTGTGCCGAATCCGTCCATCTCAGTAAGAAGCTGGTTGAGAGTGCTTTCACGCTCATCGTTGCCACCTCCCAAACTTGCATTCTTGCCTCGTGCTCTACCGATGGCATCAATCTCGTCGATAAATATGATACATGGAGCCTTCTCTTTTGCCTGACGGAACAGATCCCTCACTCGGCTTGCTCCGACTCCCACGAACATCTCAACGAAGTCCGAACCAGACAATGAGAAGAATGGCACGTCAGCCTCACCAGCCACAGCCTTTGCAAGAAGCGTCTTACCTGTTCCCGGAGGGCCAACAAGGATCGCTCCTTTTGGAATTTTTCCTCCAAGTTCTGTATAGCGGGCAGGATTCTTAAGAAATTCCACGATTTCCTCGACCTCCTGTTTTGCCTCACTCAATCCAGCAACATCCTTGAATGTCACCTTGTTAGGATTATTTCCCTTATCAAAAAGCTGAGCCTTACTCTTGCCGACGTTGAACACACCGCCAGGACCTGCTCCTCCGCCACCCATTCTCTGCATTATGAACATCCAGAAGAAAATAAGCAGAATGAACGGACCAAATGTGTAAAGGAATCCCTCAAACATACTGCTGTCCTCTGAAAAAGTAAGGTCTACTTTTTCCACACCGTCAGCCTTCTGCCATTCAGTCAAATCCTCTGTGAAACGGTCGGCTGAAGGAATCTTCACATGAACCTTCGGATTTGCAGCGTATTTGATGGAGTCTGAACCAAATGCATTGCGCATTTTGCCCTCCTTCACCGTAGCCTCAGCATATTTGTCGTTTGTGATTACAGTGATTTTTGAGACAGAGTTGGTTTCCACAAGATACTTGATCTCGTTGTAGCCAATCTCCTTCGCTGAATGATTGTCGTCTGAAAAATAAATTCCCACCAAAAAGATTGCCACTAAGCCATACAACCAATAAAGGCCTGACGATGACTTGAAATTTGGCATCTTTGGTTTATTGTTACTTTCTTGGGCCATATAAATTAATCTAAATCAGGTATTTCTGTTATCTTCGCGTCTTCCCATAGCTCCTCTATGCGGTAAAACTCACGCATTTCCGGAAGCATGACGTGTACTATGATTTCTCCATAATCAATGGCAATCCACTGACCATTCTCATATCCATCCGCCACGATAAAATGAACTTTCAATTCGCTCCTCACATAATGTTTCACAGAATCAGCGATGCTGACGACGTGAGTGGTCGAATTGCCTTCACATATCACGAAGTACGGACAGCTATAATTTTCCAACTCAGTCATATCTACAGTAACGATTTTCTTTGCTTTTCGTTCCTGCATTCCCTCAACTATCTTCTGTATAATAGTCTTTGTGTCTACTGTCATTAAATTCTTTGTTTATATTGCCAATAATTTCTTTTTTGCCTCTTCAACCTTATCGAAATTAAACTCTGAAATAGTCTTATTCATAAGTGCTGTAATTCCGTCGTTGCAAAGGTTTCCTATGCTACCCTGATGAGTGTGGTGGATATTCTTGTTTGGCTTAAACTCTCCTGCCTCACATTCCAATCCCACTTTTTTATATGCATCTCTGAATGGCATTCCCTCAAGAGCCAGACGGTTGACCTCCTCCACGCTGAAGATGAAGTCATATTTAGGATCGTCAAGAATATGCTCGTTGATTTTCACATCAGACATGATATGTGTAGTCATCTTGATGCAATCCAGCAATTCACCGAATGATGGCATGAATACCTCCTTGATAATCTGCAAATCACGGAAATATCCGCTTGGAAGATTATTGATAAGCATCATAATCTGCGACGGTAGGCTCTGAATCTTGTTGCATTTAGCACGAGTCAGCTCAAACACATCCGGATTTTTCTTGTGTGGCATGATGCTTGATCCGGTAGTGCACTCGTCCGGAAGCTTTATGAATCCGAAATTCTGTGATGTGAACATACAAGCGTCGAAAGCCAATTTTGATAGAGTGGCAGCTATACCTGCCAATGCGAACGACACCGTCTTCTCCATCTTGCCACGACACATCTGAGCGTACACCACATTATAGTCCATTGTGTCAAAGCCCAACAGCTCTGTCGTCATCTGACGATTCAATGGGAACGATGAACCGTAACCGGCAGCCGAACCAAGTGGGTTTCTGTTCGTCACTTTCCATGCCGAAAGCAGAAGCTCCATATCGTCGGCAAGGCTTTCCGCATAAGCACCAAACCATAGTCCGAACGACGAAGGCATTGCAATCTGCAAATGAGTGTAACCAGGAAGAAGCACATTCTTATACTTCTCACTCTGCTGAATCAACACGTCGAACAGACCCTCGACAGCCTCAACCACACTTCTTATCTGCTCTCTTGTCCACAACTTCATGTCGACAAGCACCTGATCGTTACGCGAACGACCACTGTGAATCTTCTTTCCCAAGTCGCCAAGCTTACGTGTAAGCATAAGCTCAACCTGAGAATGAACATCCTCTATTCCCTCTTCAATTACAAATTCTCCACGGTGTGCAGCTAAATAAATATTCTTCAGCTCCGCAAGCAACACAGGAAGTTCGTCCTTGGCAATCAAGCCAATCGATTCCAACATTGTGATATGTGCCATCGATCCCAGCACATCACACTCGGCCAAGTACAAATCCATCTCACGGTCTTTGCCAACCGTAAACTTTTCAATCTCCGCATTTGTGGCCTTGCCTTTGTCCCACAACTTTGTAGCCATATTCGTAATTTAAAAAAGGGAACTACTATTACTTACCGTTTCCGATGTATTTTTTGTTAAGGAAGATGTAAGATCCGATACCTGCAACAAACAAAATAGCCGCGATTACCAAAATAGCGTTGTTTGTCAATTCAGCTATGCTGTAAATAGCCAATAGAACAACTCCCAATAAAACCAAAATAGCCCCTAGGCTTCTCTTCAATTGATCCATATTCTTATCTTATTATACACAATTATACTGCAAATTACGCATAATTTTTTGTTTATAACAAAAGTATATGCCCAAAAATGTAAGTAAAATTAAAAATTCGAAATGCAAAATGCGGAATAGTTTGTTCTAGTGGTTATAAAGTAAGGGTTGTTAAGGTCGTTCCGCCTTAATCCCCTCCCATAGTGCAAACCGTAAGGCGAGCACACAGAATTTAATAAAACCACAGAGACACAAAGTCAACAGAGAAAGGACTATGCCTTTTGATGAAAAAAGAGGTAAGAATTCAATCATAATGTGGGAAATTTATGATTGTTCGTTATTGCGAATTTGCAGTTTACAATTCGTCAAATTGACGTTAATTTAGATATTTGGTTATAGAGTCGAGGATTGTTAAGGGCCCATGTTTGATTGATATTGGCCCTAACCACCTTCCAGAGTGCGAGCCGTAGGCGAGCACATATAAAACATAAAGGACAGTACTTATGGTATTGCCTTTCAGGCAAAGTTTTTTTTCGTCGTCATCTCTTCCCGAGACATCGTCACGGGTTTCTCTCGCTTCGCTCGGTAACGTCTTTCAGACGGAAAAAATGGAAGTGGCCAGGTTTGAAACCTGCCCCTACACCGATTCGACGAATTGTATAATTTTGTTATATTAAGGTTAAAAAAACTAAATCCGTGCTCTCTCTGCACTATTTTTCTTTACTTTGCATAAGAATTTGAGAAACGTAAATTTTACTGCTATGAAAAAAGGAATAGTTTTATTGATACTTACTTTGTTTTGCGGACTTGCTTCTATCTCCGCACAAGGTTTCGACCAAAACCGCTACGACAACGGTCTGCAGCAGATTGCAGAAGCTAACCGCAACTACTTCCGCAACCAAGGTTGGATTGAGAACAACTGGTATCAGCTTTCCAACTGGTATCCCGACGTCCTCCTTATTGATAATGAAGAAAAGGCATACATTGCTAAAGTGATATGCTCCGATAAAATTATGTCGAGATTCGCCGCGCTCAACCGTATCAAAAAAGACGGTGCACTGCCTACTCTTCGTGAGGTGGAAGATTTCAACCTTATGCTGTGGGATGAGATCGACGCTGCCGTGGCTTATTTGTATAGAAGGTAAAACGATAGACGATAGACGATAAACGAAAAACAAGAAACAAGAAACGATAGACAAATGGAGACATGAATAATCGCGTCTCCATTTTTTTTGACCATTTTTTATACCATTTTTGGCACGAAGTTAATCATTTCCACCTTTCTTCTTGAATGTATACTTTATGCCCATTTGTCCCATTCCTTCTGCACCAAGACCACATTCTGCGAATCCTCGCCAATATGCCCCACCGATTTCCAAACAAATTGGATCTACCTGCATACAAAATTTACGAGATTTATTAGATTCTGTCACTTTCATATGAGGTCTGTACATATCTGCTTCCCCTTTTTCAATGTCAAATCTTATGCCCGCCGCTAATTTTCCATACATAGCCACTATTTTTCTCTTAAAATAATAGAATGTTGTCTCTGGCATGACAAAAAAGATATATGTTTTATATTCACCCGAACCTGTGACATTATATTCTCCTGAATAATAATAACCCACTGGAGTAACAAAACTTCGGTCAACTCTTAAATTATCATAACCTAAACATACACCAACGCCAAAATGTCTTCCCAACGTACATTCATAATGTGCATTATAAGTAAAAGGTTTTGATTTCAGTTCATCGATCGACATTGGATGATGGTTATAGAATGATATTGTTTCATATGATTTTTCATATTTATAAGCATAGCTGAAAACTCCCAATCCTAATGATACTCTATAATCTGGTTTTGCTATACCGTTAAATGGAAATTCAAACAAAAAAATAGAAAAACAAATGAATGGTTTCAAAAATTTATCAAACATACCTTGAATTCTTAGAAACTGTTTTAAGTTTTAGTAATATATAGATTTTCTCAACTTCTTAAAGAACAAACTATAATCAAACAAATAGTTACAAGCACTATTGGAATACCCAAAAACATAAGGGCAGTAAGAAGATCTTTTAATGGATCACATATATCATATTTCTCAGACAACCTAATATATCTGTCTTTGTATTTCAGAAAAGAATACAATGCTATAATGAATATACCATAAGGAGTCAAAACAGCCAAAGCCAGATTAAAGCGTTCAAGACTACTCCATTCTATTCTGAAAAAATCATTATAAGATTCAAAAATATTTGTCCCCGTGACTTTCCCTAATACAGCAAGAGCTATATAAAAAGACATTGATAATGATAATGAATATTGCCAAGCAAAATTAAAGCAAGCCCCAGAATAGCTTCCACGTCCTTTTTTCCATACATTCATGTGATTGGCAATAATTTTTTCTATATACACTTTAAGTTTTTTCATGCTATGTTATTTTAATTATCCAAAACGTCAATAAAAGCAAATGTGACAGAATAGGCGACGCTCACTCCTATTAAAGTCCAACCAACAGGGCCTGCCCATGCACATCCAGCAAGAAAAGCAGCTTTGCTTACCATTATGGCACCTCCAAGACCTGCGATAGCCATTCCTATGTCAAAAGACCCTCTGACAGGATTACCTTCACTAAAATTTATAACTCCTCCAGCTATACCGATGGCAGTTCCTCCAATTGTAACAGCAGTACTAGTTGATGTCATGACCTTGCCAACGGCACCTAATTTATCAAACTCTACTTTACCCAAAGTGAATATAGCATCTTCAAAAGTCTGGTTTGTACCCACTAAAGAAGAAACCAAACTAACTTTCTCAAATGTAGTCGGTTTTGAAATTCCGTCCATCGTTATTCTATTGGCTTCCGCCATTATTGCGTTCATATCTACCATTTGGGAAGACATTGAACTGTAAAGAGGTCCATAAAGTCCAGAATTTGTACTTCCATATATCAAATTGGAATAAGATTCAAACCCAGAGAAAAATGATGTTGTCTCATAAAAGCCACTGCTTTCGTTAAAATTAATGGTATTGAAACTGTAGTTTCCACCGCTTCCCGGTATTGCCGGATATTGATTTTGGACGACACTTGCCCAGTCTGTGATACCAGCCAACATGGCATTAATCATTGCCGCTGTTGCCTCTTCTTCAGTAGCATACATTCCCGTCGGATCAGCAAACTTCACTGGATTGCCGAGGCAGTAGAGGTAGCGGTTGTAGTTGAGCCAGTTGCCTTCGTCGGCTATGAGCGGATCGGGACTTAGGAAACTGCATGTGGCTGGCTCATAGACGATTCCTCAATCATTTCCGCTCGCCCTTGCGGGCTCGCGGAAGGATGGAATTGGAATCATCAGGAAATGAAGATAAACATACTATTTAACCCATTAATGATGTAGCAACACCTAAACAAATAGCTAATATTACAACTAGAATAAAAGATTTAATAACGGTTAAAAGACCTTTTAAAGGATCACACTCATCATATTTCTCAGACAACCTAATATATCTGTCTTTGTATTTCAGAAAAGAATACAATGCTATAATGGATATACCATAAGGAGTCAAAACAGCCAAAGCCAGATTGAAGCGTTCAAGACTACTCCATTCTATTCTGAAAAAGTCATTATAAGATTCAAAAATATCAGTCCCAGTGACTTCCCCTAATATAGCAAGAGCTATGTAAAAAGACATTGATAATGATAATGAATATTGCCAAGCAAAATTAAAGCAAGCTCCAGAATAATTTCCGTATGCCTTCTTCCATAAATTCATATGATTGGCGACAATCTTTTCAATGTAAATTTTGATTTTTTTCATATTATTTTTAATTGTCCAATACATCAATAAAAGCAAATGTGACAGAATAAGCAACGCTCACTCCTATTAAAGTCCAACCAACAGGGCCTGCCCATGCACACCCTGCAATAAGAGCAGAGTTACTTACAATATAGGTGCCCACAAGACCAGCAAAAGCTATGCCAATATCAAATGAACCTCTGACAGTATTTCCTTCACGAATATTTTTCCATCCTCCATAACCACTAATGGCAGCACCACCAATGGCAACAGCAGTGCTTGTTGATGTCATGACCTTGCCAACAGTGCCTAAATCACCAAAATCTACTTTGCCCAAAGTGAATATAGCATCTTTAAAAGATTGATTTGTTCCTATTAAAGAAGAAACCAAACTGACTTTTTCAAATGTGGTAGGACCAGAAATTCCGTTCATCGCATTTCTTCCCACATCTCCTGCCGCCTTTGCCGCCGCATCTGCCTGTGCAGAAGCCACAGCCGCATTCGCTAATGCTCTTTGGACTGCGGCATCGCGATCGTGGCCGATAAATGCCATTGCATTATTTGCTCCTGCTGTAACGACCCTATTAAGTTCATACATCGCATTGTTGAATCTTACAGTCGCCATCGCCTGCTCCTCCCAGCTGTTGTCTGTGACAATATAATCAAAACTTGGTTCCGGCACATTTATTGGCAAAGGGAGATACTTGTAAATGCAATTTTGCTCACCCTTGGAATTCTCTCAATTTAGGGTCATTTCAAAAACTTTTCTGCATCTTTACGATTTCCATAAATACAAGGCTGTATGATTGTGCCACTGGTATCAATAACTCCATATTTATTAGATTTTATATCCCTTAAAACAGTTTTGCCAGTTTTATCAAATGCCGTTTGCATCCTATAATTGCTCATAGAGATAATTTTGCCAGTTTTTACATAATATAAGTAATTTTTTCTTCTCTTACTTAAATTAAATATTGCATAATTACAATAAAAAATATTTTTCCACTTAAAGGGAATTATAATATTTCCATTAGCGTCTACCACTCCTTTTTTATTTTCTTTTTTCTCGAAAATAAAAAATTCTTTATTGATTGTTGTGTCCAAACATGGAAAAGGATCCAAAGAATATTCAAAATCTGTGACTTCTTCTCCTTTTTTATTGACCAAACCCCATTTGCCATCACGTTTTGCTGCCGCACAGTAAAAGCCTTCATAAAATGGTGTGACTCTACGATATTTAAAATCCGTAAGAACATTAAGATTAGAATCTACCAATGCGTGCAAATGAGTCCTTTCATTTATCAGCCAATCTACGTCTGAATCATACCAAGTATATTTAGAGTGATACCAGATCGTATCTCCATTTGTTATGAAGAATTTGTCATTCTGAGGATTAGCCTTTGAAACCTGTCCCAATACACTATTGAGATGAATGCTGAAAAACATTAGCATTATGATTGTTCTTTTTACCATGAGGGTCATTTCAAAAACTTTTCCACATCTTTCTCTCTATTATAAATACAAGGCTGTATGATTGTGCCACTGGTATCAATGACTCCATATTTGCCGGTCTTGTTATCATCTAAAACAGCTTTGCCAAATTTATTGAATCCATTTACAAAAAAATTTTTTTTCAGCTGAACTGTTTTCCCTGTTTTTACATAGTATAAGTAATTTTTTCTGCCTCTTTTTAAACTTAAAATTGCGCAATTACAATAAAAAATATCCTTCCATTTGAAAGGCACTATGATTTCTCCGTTAGCGTCTATCACTCCTTTTTTATTTTCTTTTTTTTCGAAAATAAAAAATTCTTTATTGATTGTTGTGTCCAAACATGGAAAAGGATCCAAAGAATATTCAAAATCTGTGACTTCTTCTCCTTTTTTATTGACCAAACCCCATTTGCCATCACGTTTTGCTGCCGCACAGTAAAAGCCTTCATAAAATGGTGTGACTCCACGATATCTAAACTCGGTTAGGACATTAAGATTAGTATCTACTAACGCATAGAGTCGTGTTCTTTCATTCATAAGCCAATTTACATCAGAAGAATACCAATCATATTCAGAATGATATCTGACTGTATCGCCATTCGTTATGAAGAAACTATTGTATAGGATATCTTGTTTTGATTTTTGCCCCCATACAATTAAAAAAGTGCTAAATAGCATCAGCAATGTCATTGTTTTTTTTACCATGAGTAAATTGATTTTGATTGTATTATAGATTCAAGTCGTTCTGGTTGCCAAGGATTATATCCTGACATATTGAATCGATATAGTTCCTGTATACTATTTTTATAAATGGAATTTATATATCCTTTAGAATTATCCCAATATTGTATCATGTTTCCTCTAACACCAGTCACTATAACATTATGTCCATATCTTTCTAAATTGTCATTATATAATGTAATATTGGCAGCATAGACATTGCCATCTACTTTCATTGAACTGATTAATGATATATATTTATTTTTGTTGTTCTCTATATCACAAGTGACACCATCTATTTTTAAACCATCAAAAATCTTTTTGATATTTTGTCTCCATCCTTCCTTATCTCGATTGTGATTTAGTTGTGTTCTGGCTGATTGATTTGTTATTTTGTACATATCGAGGACAGACAAAATAGTAGCTTCAGTACAACCTCCATAACCAGATGAACTATTCATATAATTTTCACCTACAGGTATTTCTCCAGTGTAAACAATTAAATCAGGTGTTGGAGTATAATTAACAGTGGTATAAGCATCATAAAGATTTACTTCATATTTTTCCAACCCTATACAATCTGAAATCACACCAGAAATCGTACCACTTAATTTTTTATAGTAATTAATCAAGTCATCAACATCCTCCACCTGCATTCCCGTCGGATCGGCAAACTTCACAGGATTGCCAAGGCAATAGAGGTAGCGGTTGTAGTTGAGCCAGTTGCCTTCGTCCGCAATGAGCGGGTCCGGACTTAGGAAACTGCATGTGGCTGGCTCGTAGACGATTCCTCAATCATTTCCGCTCGCCCTTGCGGGCTCGCGGAAGGATGGAGTTGGGATCATCAGGAAATGAAGCTAAATATACTATTTAACCCCTTAATGATGTAGCTATAATCAAACAAATAGTTAAAAACACTACTGGAATACAAAAAAACATAAGGGCAGTAAGAAGGGATTGCGATGGATTACACACATCATATTTTTCAGACAACCTAAGATATCTGTCTTTGTACTTCAGAAAAGAATACAATGCTATAATGGATATAGCATAAGGGACAAAAGCAGCCAATGCCAAATTAAAACGTTCAAGACGACACCATTCTATTCTGAAAAAGTCATTATAAGATTCAAAAATATCAGTTCCTGTGGCTTTCCCTAAGACAGCAAGTGTACCACAAAAAGATAAAGATATTGATAAACCATATCGCCAAGCAAAATTAAAGCAAGCTCCAGAATAATTTCCGTATGCTTTCTTCCATACATTCATGTGATTGGCGATGATCTTTTCTATGTACACTTTGATTTTTTTCATATTCTTTTATTTTAATTATCCAAAACGTCAACAAAAGCAACTGTGACGGAATAAGTGACGCTTATTCCTATTAAAGTCCAACCAATAGGTCCTGCCCAAGCACATCCTGCAATAAAAGCAGCATCACTTACCATAAGTGCCCCAATACCTCCTGCGATAGCCATTCCTATGTCAAAATATCCTCTGACAGGATTACCATCATTGATATTTTTCCATCCTCCATACATACCAATGATAGTTCCTCCAACCGTAACAGCAGTACTAGTTGATGTCATGACCTTGCCAACAGTGCCTAAATCACCAAAATCTACTTTGCCCAAAGTGAATATAGCATCTTTAAAAGTTTGATTTGTTCCTATCAAAGAAGAAACCAAACTGACTTTTTCAAATGTAGTAGGACCAGGTATTCCGTTCATCGCATTTCTTCCCACATCTCCCGCTGCTCTTGCCGCCGCATCGGCCTGTGCAGAAGCCACAGCCGCATTCGCTAATGCTCTTTGGACTGCGGCATCGCGATCGTGGCCGATAAATGCCATTGCATTATTTGCTCCTGCTGTAACGACCCTATTAAGTTCATACATCGCATTGTTGAATCTTACAGTCGCCATCGCCTGCTCCTCCCAGCTGTTGTCTGTGACAATATATTGAAACTCTTCTGACTCACAAATCGGTTGCGGTACAAATCTTGGCAAAACTCCTTCCACATCGTAACCATTATTCACCTGCATTCCCGTCGGATCGGCAAACTTCACAGGATTGCCTAGGCAGTAGAGGTAGCGGTTGTAATTGAGCCAGTTGCCTTCGTCTGCTATGAGCGGATCGGGGCTTAGGAAACTGCATATGGCTGGCTCGTAGACGCGGGCGTTCATGTTGATGAGGCCTAAGCAATCAATATGCTCATGCATGGAATAGCCACGTGACAACAGATGACTTGCTGTGTCTGGCTTCGTCCAGTCTGCGGGATTACGTCTTGCTCCCCACGGGTCATACGCAAGCCTCTCCACCACATTCCCTTTATCATCCACAAGCATCACAAGATTTCCAAACCTGTCGGTGAAGGCATAGAGTAGCGTATCCAATCCGTCGGTAGAGATGTTCACTCCGATCACCCCCGTCGGACCGGTGATGTAGTCGATCTTCCTCACCCTGCCGTCGGCATAATGCTCCTCCTCATAGTCCGAGAAGTAATAGCGTGTCAAAATTAGTGAATCTTTTCGGAATATCTCCATTTTCCTACGCTGGAAATCCACTCCGTAGGTGATATGGATGGAATCATCGCCGTTCTCCGCGCTCTCTAGCATCTTGAAATCGGTGTAGGTGTAGCTGTTCTCTCGCTCATGTCCGCGTATCGGCGCGTCTATCGATGTCAGGGCATGGGGCGACAGTCCGAACTCCCCGTAGTTGAAGACAAAATCGGAGTCGGAACGGGATGTTATGTTGCCGAAAATATCGTCGTAGGTGGCTGTGATCTCCTTACGCAGAGTGTCCTTCTCGAATGTTCGCCAGATGTTCAGACGGTTGTGCTGGTCGAAAAGATAGACCTCCTCCTGTTTGGAATAGGTCTCCTTCTTCTGGAGCATGTCGCCGTTGGTGTCGAAAAGATATTCGTAGTGCATCAAGTTGGCAATACTGTCCGATATTGGCATTCTTCGTTTGTCGTATTTGGTGATACGATCAATATTATTATATTTTTCCCAAGTCGGCAAACCTATCTCATTCTCTTCCATCAGTTGCCAAAGGATCGTTAAGCCTTTGGATATCGCGATTGGTTTTTGCTCGTCATCATACGTTGCTCGCAGTGTCAATCCAGAAGGAGAAATCTTTTTATACATTCTATTTTTTGAATCATATTCAAAAGTCTGTTTGAAGGTCAGACCATCTATATTTTCATCTACAGAAGAGATATTTCCATTAGAATCATAAGAAATAGATTGGGTATGGTTGTTGTCTGATTGTTTGACCACTCTGCCAAACTCATCATATTCGTACTTCAATCCGTATTTTTTCTTGCCTATGATTTGTCTTTTTGCCATCAGTCCAACTTCATTATAAACAAAAGAGTTGATGACAGTATCCTTTGAATTGTGTACACATTGTTTGAGTGATAGTATATTGCCAAAAGCATCATATTCGGTCAGTATTGTCCAGCACTTGGGTCCGAGATTCGGGTACGTCTGCCAAAAGCATCATATTCTGCCACAACAGGTTCTCCATCTTGTGGCGTGGCGGAAATGATATTGCCCATAGGATCATAGACAAAATCCACACTTTTACCATTTTTTGATACTGATGCCAAACGTCCAGAAGCATCCAATTCAGATATTATTTTGAATATTCCGTCGTTTTGTGTTGTTGTAAGATTATCGTATGTGTAGACAATGGTGTCTTTGGAAGTTTCTTTTTTAGTGACTCTTCCATAAATGTCATAAAAAATTTTGCCATAATTTGGGTCATTTTCTTTTCTGTATGGTTCAGATACGAGTATGAGTTTGTTGTTGTCGTCATAAATGTTTTTCTGGCAGACAGTATCTCCTTTAAGGGATGCTGTTTTTGTAAGAATAGGATTGCCGTTGAGATATTCTGTTACAGATTTTCCTCCTATTGAATTGGTTCGAATCTCTATCCAAATGTTAGAAGGTGTCTCCGATAAATAGACTCCTCCTTTTTCTTCAGAAAAGAACTCGATCTTTTTGTTTTCACGTCTTCTTTCATTTGTTATCCAAGAGCCATCCTTCTGTGAGGTTTTTAAAATCTGACCAAATACATCTCTTTCATATATGATTTCGTTCAATGCAGATGTCGCACTTGCAAGGAATCCATTTTCATAGGTGAAGACAGTGGTATTTCCATAAGGGTTTTTCTTGGAAAGAAGGAGTCCTCCATCACTATAAGCATAATCATATTCCTTGATTATAGAAGAGGCCATAGAATCAATCTTTATAATATTTCCGAACCCATCATATACATAAGAGACAGTAAGTTGGTTCTTTTGTCCTGGGAATGTCACAGACTTAGTGACATTTCCTTTTTTATCGTATTCAAAAATAGATTCTACGTTAGTTTTGCCAGTGGCATTTTCCAATATTGTAGACGTTTTAGTGGCTAATGATCCCTTCCAACCATCTATGTCAGGATAATCAGTCTTGATTGTTTTGGTCACAAGTCCGCCGTAGTTAGTCACAGTGTTTTGTGGCAAACCTGCTTTGTTGAAATCTGAATATTCAGTTGTAGAGGATAGTCCTGTCAAATAATCAGTCTCTTCTTTTCTTGTCAGCATAATTTTGCAAGGGAATTTGTCATTTTCTTTTTTCACATCAAATTCGTATTTTGTGGAGGAGACAATATTGTTGTTTACAAGTATTTCTTCTTTTTGAGGAAGAAGAGTTAGCGTGGATGGATCCAATCCATAATTCTTTTTTGTCACTTTGTTTGATGACACGTCAGTAACTGTTTCTTCTTCAAATCCGAGCAAGCCTCTGCCTGTTTTGTCATAAAGAAGATTAGAATAAGAATATTTATATTTTTTTGTATTGATTTCAACACTATCAACAACTATTCGGAATCCTTTATATGTACCAACGTCACCTTGAGTCTCTTTTACATTATTACATACCTCATACAATTTAGAATAAGAAATTGAATAAACATCACCGTTGGAATCGTATACTTTTGAAATTGAGAAGTTATCGTTTTCAAATGAGAAATTACAGATAGTGCCATAATCGTCATCTGTCAGAGGAAAATCACTCACATAACGGATTCTTCTTCCACCCTGAACGGCATGCGAACCTTCATGAAGAAGATAGGCTCTATCCATATAGCACATTTCATCCTTTCCATCTCTATCTAAGTCACAAACCCTGATTTTATCACTCCAAACTAACTCGCCATTCAGTCTGTTTGATGACTCATATTTCTTTTCAAAACTCTCACCGACAGAAAAGAACAAACCTTTTTTGAAAGTGGAGAATTCTCCCCATTCTCCAGTGATGTCATCTTCCCTGTAATATTCAGCATTGAAGAAATACAAATCAGACTTTCCGTCACCATTAAAATCGCCAATTTTAACGCCACATTTCCCGTTCTCTTTTTCTGTAAAACTATAAGAAAGATCGAAACTATGTTCCAAATCTTTCTTTTGGAAATCAAAAGAGCCTCTGCTATAAAATATTCCTTGCCTGTTTTCATCAAGATTGAAGCCGGAACTTTCTTTTGAATAGCCGAGAAGAATATCAGGAAGTCCGTCTCCATTGAAATCAGCAACACCATGGAATGTTGAATACATATTCATTTCAATAGCACGGATTGGTGAACTGAAATCAATAGTTTCATCAGAAGCGACACCTTTGTTTCTCCATATATCAAAATTTGTAGTGCTTTTATAGCCCAAAACACTTTGTCCGCATCCTATGTCAAGTAGACCGTCTCCATCGAAATCGGCGATGAAGAAGGATGGACCGTTTAGAAAATTATATCGAACCCTTTTTGTGGTTTTCTTTTTTAATGATCTGATGAAAAATTCATAATTTTTATAATTGTCATAGTCCACAATTTCATCATAACCATCATTATCCATATCTGCAACCCCGATTATACTCATGACATCATTGGAAACAGTTTCTCCCGTCTGCATATTTACAATGGACAAATCAGATCCAGATTTTATTTTTGCGAGAATTGTCGGTTTGTATTTGTCAAAAAAGCATCCGATTAAAGGTTGTATGATTTGTCCGTTCGATGGGATGTGATATATTTTGGAAACATAAAAGCTATGAGACAGACTATCAACATTTTGTTTGCAGACCCATAGGGTGTCATTGGTTCTTTTTATCTCGGTATTTTGCCATATAAGTAATTCTGTTTCTCCATCACCATCGCAGTCTGTCATCATCCAATTCCTAGAGTCTTCATTAATCAAGTTTGTAGGAAATGATTTTTTGATTTTCTCTTGAAAACTCTTCTTAAACTTAGGGGTTTCCCATATAAATTCGGTTGGATCAAGGGAGTCTCCGTTTGCCCCAGACTCGACTATTTTTGCAATAACGTCATGACCACAATATGAATTGTAAATTAAATCGAAATGTCTAAATAAATTATCTCCAAGGATGACGTTTATATTGTCCAAAATATAGTTGAACCTATGTATTTTGCCTCCAGATTGTTTAGAAAACGGATTTGTTCTAGCTTTATAATTAAACTTTATGATTACTTTTTCAGATATAGATGTCTGATTATATGAGATTTTGGAAAGTCGCCACATATTATGATGAAGATCGGCTACATCTTGGATCCATTCATAAGATATTGCATTTCCATTTTTGTCTTTTTCTGACATCAGATAAAAGATTCCATGTGAAGAAAAAGAATACAGTTGTTCCGTTCCATTCGGCAAAACCGCGATGAAATCGTATGAATCAGCATGGTCAAATCTTTTTACAATCGTGTTATCATCTACTGCTTTTCGATAATAGACAGTGTCATTACTGCTTTTTACTTCAATAAGACGTTCCCCATTTATTCGGTATGTGTTTTGCTCACAAGTTACTTTTTCATCATATGCATACGATGGTATGGATGATTCTATTATTTGATATGCAGAAATCTGCCATCCCATTCCTAAATATCCATCAGATCCATTGGAGTTGTATATTAGCTTCAAATTTGGCTTAAAATTTCCTGCAGCAGGTGGCAATTCAATAGGATAACTTATTATTGCTGCTCCTCCGGACACATTCAAATCACATCTTGGTGATGACATTAGTATTTCTTTTGCTGAAACAGAAAGAAAAGTGTACAAAAAGCATAAAAGGACTATAATATTTTTCATAGTTGTATTTTCTATTTTTATTTCTTGATGATTTTTACTGTTGTCATTAATTGATTACTCTCATAAACAGATAACATATATATACCTAATGGCAAATGAGACATTTCTATTGCAGTACTTTTACTCTCTAATAAAGTTGTTTCTGACAATCTGTTTGATTTCAAATCGTATAGACAAAGTGCGTAATTACCAATTTTAGGGAAATCGACTATAACATTTCCTTCAGTAGGATTCGGATAAACTTTAATGTCCTTACCTTTTCCTATTTCTTCTTGCTCTATTTCAAAATCGTTATCTTCAGGAGTATTGTCACCATTATAGACAGTTTTTTTGACATTTGCAAAAAGTCTGTTACCAGAATTATCATATGAATAATTCACTAAATTTTTCATTCTAACTTTCATGTTGTTCTTCATTGGAGATGGAGTAGAAAGCTGGAACTCAGAATGTATAGGATTAAATTCCTCATCAATCAAAACCATAGAACGTTCAATACATCTAACTCCATATTTCTCACAAATAAATGTATCAATAGGAAGATTTAGGTTGCATTCCAGTATTATTTTATCACTCATTTGCAGATTATCTTTTGATACTATCACACAAGAACTGTCTGACTGAATTTTGTTAGTGAATGAAAAGTACGGGAAAGCAATAAGCTTGGTTTCTCCAGGATTGAAAGATACCGTATCTGTTAATTTTATATTTCCATTACCGCTAGTAATTGAAAATGAATTAATAGAAAGCTTTTTATTACTGACATTGGTCACTTCCAAATATTCAATAAAAGAAGCATACGGACTGACAACAACTTCGGACACCACCACCGCAGAGAAAGCGGAAAAGAAAACGAATGACACATATATTATAAAAATCGTCGACAAATACTTGTAAAAGTCTCGTCTAAACAATGTACCAACCATTTTTTTTAAGTAACAATTTTTTTTACCCTTATTCATAATAAATCATATTTTTCTTTTCGCTTAAATGTTTATTGCCGTAAGAATATTTTGCGAAATTACTCAAACAAAACAAAATAACAACGATTTTTACATTTTTTAACTTCATTATAATCAAGGTCGAATACAAAAAACATCGTCCATACAAACCCCATAAAACAGCTTATTTTTTATTTAACTGATTTCTAATTAATTACACACTTTTTTAATTTTTATTACGCATATTGGCATAGTTGGCACGGTTTTTGTAGTTAATATAGTGACGATGTGAATCGGTAATTTGTAGTTTAGTCCTAATATTAAATCCTTTTATGCTATCTATGATAGTAAAAAGCAGGAATTTTAACTTTTTGTTATAATTTCTGCTTTTTGTTTTGTCATTTCCCAAAAAAGATATATTTTTGTGCCGTAAAACATAAAACAAGTCATAAACATGTCGTTTTGACCACGTTTTGTGTTCTAATCAAGATCTTCATATCTAAGTTATCATATTTTAGGTTTAGGCAGATCCCCAATTGTTTTGGCGGTCTGCTTTTTTTTACACCTTTAGCGGAAACACACGGACATGCGTGTCGTTATTATTTAGCATTCCGCATTTAGCATTTAGCATTTTTTCCTACATTTGCATTAATAATAATAATAATATGGAAAACACTAGTTATTGCTCTTTTAAAGAGAAATTATGTTTCGCACTTGGAGACGCGAGCGCGAACATCGCATGGAGAGGTGTCGCAGCCTTCCTTACGATCTTTTACACCGATGTTTTCGGTCTTACTCCTGCATCTGTCGGACTGCTTATGCTTATTTGCCGTTCAAGCGACGGTGTGAGCGACGTCGCAATGGGTATGATCGGCGACAGAACAAAATCTAAATACGGTCACTTCCGTCCTTGGATACTTTGGACAGCCATTCCTCTTGGCGTGATTCTTTCTTTGCTCTTCACTGCTCCCGACTGGAGTTACGAAATGAAACTCGTCTACGCATACACCACTTATATTCTGTTTACTCTTATATATACTGCCAACAATATCCCTTACGGTGCTTTGATGGCTGTGATGACTCCTAACGAGAACGAGCGCACATCGCTTGGATCTTTCCGTATGATGGGTGCTTTCACAGGTGGTATGCTAGTACAAGGTTCACTTCTTGCGTTAGTGGCATACTTCGGCAACGTCAACCCGACTATCGACCTTGAGCAAAAAGCTGAAACTGAATATGTGGTGACAGTAACGTCGCCAGAAGATGTGAAAAATGCTAAAATCAGCACCCAGCACGGTCTTTTTGGCAGCGTCGCAAAATTTCAGATGGTGGGAGACACCGCAGCTCCAACACTTGGAAAAAGTTTTGAGATGAAAGCAAATGAAAAATATACTTTCACAATCACGGGCGAAAGCAACCTGACAAAAGACAATATTTCCCTGATCAACCAAAGCACAGGATACAGCAATAGTATGTATATCATGAGTGCAATCCTTGCACTATGTATGTTCCTGACTTTCTGGGGAACAAGAGAGCGTGTGGCTCCTGACGAAAAACAGGAGGATAACCTTTTGCAAGATTTGAAAGACCTTGTTAAAAACAAGCCATGGTTCATTCTTCTTGTTGTCGGACTTGGTTTCAATATCTATAATAATTTGAAGACGGGTATCATTGCCATCTACTTCACCCACTATGTGGGAAATGCCGCGCTCGCAGGTATCTATTTTGTGGCTTTGATGCTTATCAGTATCGTTGCAGCGATGATTACTCCTTCATTGAGTAAAAAATTCGGTAAAAAGAACGTTTTCATCGGTTCAATGATAGCGACATCCATTGTCAACTCTTTGCTTTACTTCTTCGGACCAACTCAGATTCTTATGATCTTCGCAGTCGGAATCACTTCCGAGCTTTTTGCAGCTATTCTTCCTACCTTGTTCTTCGGAATGCTTGGAGACGCTGCCGACTATGGAGAGAAGGTGTTTGGCCGCCGTGCCACGGGACTTGTCTACTCAGCCGGAAGTTTCGCCACAAAATTCGGTGGTGGTATCGCAGGCGCAATCATCGGAGCTGTGCTTGGATTATACGGTTACGACGGACAGGATTCATCAGCTATCCAGAACGCTGTGCCCGGAATCATCAACCTTATGAGTTGGATTCCAGCCGTGATCTGCCTGGCATTCACATTCGTGATGTCGTTCTATCCGATCACATCCGTAGCAGAAGCAACTGCTCCAACTATAAAAGACGACTCAACAGACTTAACAATAAACAATGAAAATAAATAAAATCATAATTGTGGCAACCCTGGCATTAGGGTTGCCTTCTTGTTTCTCACAAGAGAAAAAGACGGAGGAATCGGCAAAAGTATCTGCTAAAAAGGAGATAAAAATAGATTTCAATGCCGACAGTGCATACAGCTATATTGCCAAACAGTGTGAATTCGGGCCACGCGTTCTTGAAAGCAAAGCCCACGACGACTGCGTCGAATACATGACAAGTGAATTGCGTCGACATGGTGCGGATATTGTGGAGGTGCAGAAATGCGATGTGGTGGATTGGGAAAAGAAGACACGCAAAGCAGAGAATATCATCGCTCATTTCAATCCGTCGGCAAAGAAAAGAGTCATTCTGTTCTCCCACTGGGATTCACGACCTTGGGCAGATCAAGATGGCAACGAGGCGACGCGAAGAAAACCTATCGACGGTGCAAACGACGGTGCGAGCGGTGTAGGAGTGATTTTGGAGATTGCACGCCAGTATAAGAAAACAGATATGAATGTAGGTCTTGACATCGTATTTTTTGATGCGGAGGATTTGGGAGAACCGACATTCATCACAGGAGGCAGAGGCAACAACGAATCATGGTGTCTTGGCTCACAATATTGGGCACAGAATTATAAAGCCGACTCCATCGCCAAACCACGATTCGGTATTCTCCTTGATATGGTAGGCGACGCGAATGCCAAATTTCACATCGATATGGCATCCGGCAGATTGGCAAGCATTGCTGTTGCCAAAATCTGGCAGACAGCCAAAAACCTCGGCTACGGGGATATTTTCGAAATGCTTGAAAGCGGTTCCATTATAGACGATCACGTCTATGTGAACCAATACGCGAATATTCCTACGGTGGATATCATCGATTTCACCGCAGAAAGAGGTTTTCCTGAGACATGGCACACACATCAGGATGTGATCGGCAATATCAACAAAGGGACTCTGAAAGCTGTAGGAGAAACGTTAATGACAGTGTTGGCAAAAGAATAATAAATGTAGAGACGTGGCGTGCCACGTCTCTATTTTTTTGTGTAGCACGTCTCTATTTTATTTTTTTGGTGCACCACGTCTTCTTTTTATACCACGTCTCTTTTTTATTTTGGAAATATGAAAGAAATTGAACCTTTGAAATTATCTTATTCAGGATGTAAAATACCTGTTTTACCCAGTCTTCTATTCATTTTTTGTATAGAAGTAATTATTTGTTTTTTGTATAGCAAATTAGGATTGTCAGAACAAGAAATCAAAAAACCACTCTCATTTGTTCTTGTTATTTTATCAATTTCTTGGATACTTTTATTGATTTTAATACGTTATAGACACTCACTCATAATTGAAGAGAAAGGTTAAATTTGAATCAATAAATGGCTTTACTTTATCAATATATGTTTGTCTTTTAATTGTCCTCATTTTTTCGTTATATCGTAATGAACATACAAATATAAAATATTTTTTCGATACAACGAAAAATAAAACAAGTAGAGACATCACATTGTAGCGTCTCTACGATTTTTTCGGTTTGTAAACCTGTTATTTCTTTCTATTCATCACAGTGATCACAGAGAACGACAATATAATCTCTGTCAGTACTGTGAGGTCGAATGCCCACACTGCTCCCTTGACACCAAAATATTCATTAAATATTATCGTCGACGCGATGCACACCGCTAATGCTACAGCCTCAACAATTGTGGCATACTTCTGTCGCTGTATTGCGTATAATCCCTGCACTGTGAGATATAGGGATGTGGTGCAAAGAAGCGGACAAATGGAATAATATCTCAACAATTCCGTCGATTCCGCAAATTTATCTCCAAGCAATAATGAGACCGCAAGTGGTGAGAATATATACATTCCTATACTGAAACAAGCTGAAATCAAAACCACTATCTTCAACGTCTTATAAAAATATCTGATTCCCCCCTCCCTATCCTTCTCGTACTCTCTCGACACCTTCGGAAAAATCGCCATTGAAATCGGCAAATTACACATTGCCACCGCCGCAAACACCAGTTTGAATGCTCCGGAATAAATTCCAAGATCATGTTCAGTAGCGTTGCCAGCTCCAAGATATGTTACAGCAAACGCCTGGGTAATCGACGAACAGACTGAAGCCAAAAAAACAGGTAGAGAATCACCAAGCAACGTCTTCACCGTCTCCCCCGTCACTTTTATTCTTCTCATTCCCTTTTCCTTCACACAGTAGGCAACCGTGATCAAACCTCCCGCGATATATGAGAACGAGAATGATGCCAAATAGCCGACACTATCAGATGCTTCACGCACACAGACGACCACCAATATGGCACCAGCCGCCTTGATCAAAAAGTTGGCAACACTCATAATACTCAATTTTTCCATTCCCTGGAAATACCACGACGGATAAAGCCACCAGCCTATATTAATCATCCACGCTGCGACATACATCACCAATTCCTCGGTGGATTGGCTGTGTGTGAAAGAATATGGAAAGAAGACAAGAAGCGAAACCAACGTCAGCAACAGCTTCGCGTATATGGTTCCCCAGAAGATAGAACGGAGTTTATCAGAATTATCCCTGTTGACAGCAATAGCTCGCGTCGACGTATATTCAAAACCAAAATTGATGAAGATTGTGGCATACTGGGCGATAGTCTGCATATAAGTCACCTTACCGAAACTGTCCACACCTAGGATTCGGCTTACGTAAGGAATCAGAAGGATTGGAATAATATAGTTGGCTGCCTGAAACACTGTCATCCACGCCGCATTCTTAATGACTCTCTTGTTTTCTCCGTCCATCATATTTGTTAAAGTAATGAGTACGCAAAGTTATATCTCTTTTTCAAAAATTAGGTATATTTGCAAAAAATGATGATATGAAAAGATTTTTTACCTCTATTGCTATATTGGCGACGATGCTATGCGCATCTGCCCAAAACCAGCTTTTTTTCAAGCATATGTTTGAGAACAAAACCTCTGATGAATCAATCGTAGGCCACGGATACCGTGACGACTGGGGATTCTATAAGAGCGACGACGGAAGATTCATACTCATTGATATGGCGATATTAAGTGCTGTGGAGCCTTCCGCAGGTATAATTTGTTGCAATATGACATTTAATGGAGAAGGTTGCAAAAGTGAAGAGGAGGCAAAAACAATACTTGAGTCGAAGGTAAGACCTGCCATTGAATCGTTGGCCAACGACAAAAAGAACAAGTCTGCTTATGTGGCAGCATCTATGGATAGCAGTAAACTTGAGATCTATGCCTATACATACAATACGGAAGAATTGAAAAAGGAAATAGAAAAATCAAAATTAGTCGGTAGAATCGGCAAAAACATGAATATTTCCTTCAAAAACGACCAGAATTGGGAAATCTACCAATCCAAACTTTTCCCCGACCAGTGGAATTACCAAAAGATACAAAACCAACGTATAATCGAAGATCTCCAAGCTAAAGGCGACGTGAATACAAAACTCCACATTGTGTCACATATGATTTCTTTTTCTTCAGATATGGAGAGTGCTGAAAAATTTGCAGCTAAAGCCAAAACCTGGAAATACTATGTAGACGAGGTCGCTGAAGAAGACGGAATTGTGAAGGCTGTGATTTCTAAAAAATCCAAAACAGATATTGAATCAATCACCATCGTCACCAATGAAGTGATGAATCTTGCAAAGGAATTCGGCGGTGAATACGTGGAATGGAGCACAAGAGTGATGAGAGATTAAATTATTTAGATTCTCTAATTTCAGTAAGATAATTCAAAAATCTGGTTTCATCACCGTTTAGAATCAGTTCATCAGGGAATCCTATTTCCTGAGCTAAACCATAGGCATAGGTATGATTGGCGACATCGTAAGTGATGTGGGCATCACTACCCATGATAATAGGAACATTCATTTCCCTACAATATCCCAACATCTCTATAAAATTAGATTTTGCTTTTGGCTTATCACGTCCAGGACGGAGACTGCTATTGTTTAGCTCCAGCAAAGTTTTAGTCTCAGCACTACACTGCACTATAGCCCTGATATCGAGATCAGCAGTACCGTCGACAGGATGAGAAATTATATCTATATCAGGCCTTTTCATCGCATTTATTATAGCGTCCGTATTTTCAGTGACGGTGCCATTAGTAAACGCACGACTATGCAGACCTGCTATACGAATATCCAACGTTTTAGTGATACTTGGCTTCAAATCCACATTTCCAGCGAAATCAATGATGTTCATTTCCGAACCCATCATAAGACGCATCTCACCATACTGACGGGGAATGACACTAAGATTACGGTAGTAGATAGAATGACATGATCCAGGCATCATTGGTCCATGTTCCGTCACACCAAAAAGTTTGAGACCCTTTTTTTGTGCGGCATCAATCATTTCAGCAAGAGTACTGTAAGCATGTCCACTGACAATTGTATGAGTATGTAAATCCACTACTGATTTCATCTTCGTTGCAAAATAATTTGTTCAAAGACAAACTTACAAAAAATTATGTGATTTTGCTAGGTAATGAAAAAAAAGGCAGCAGCATCGTCGTTAGTTTTTATACACCTAACACTATATTCGCATCAATATTTAATCGTTTGCATATTGTCCTTGCCACCTGCAATGTTGGTTCACTTTTCCCAGTAAGAAAATTACTAAGTCGTGAAGGACTCACACCAAGTAGTTCAGATAAAGCTTTTTGAGAAAGTTCCATTTCATACATTCTTAATTTTAATACATCTGCTAATGATGGTTCTCCAATCGAAAAATGTTCATCAGATTAATCTGCAACAAGATTGGACAATAAATTAAGTTCTATCAAATTAGGATCATTTTCTGGAGTATTATCGTCAACTAATGGCAATAGTTTCTCTACTTTAGCAACCGCCCATTTATATTGTTCTTTTGTTTCTATCTTTGTCATAACTCCATATTAATTAAATGTTTCTACAATCTATCTTGTCATATTCCGAATGTGTACCTATAAAACAGATAAAAAAGGCTTAGACCTTCTCTGTAAACTTTGTGTCTCTGTGGTTTTATTATTTCTGTGTGCTCGCCTTCGGCTCGCACTTTAGCAGGGGTTAGGGCGTTCCGCCCTTAACAATCCTCGTAAAGTCAATCATAAACTAAGACAAAGACTATTTTTCTACACCCAATAACACGCACTAATAAAAATACGAAGATGATGTCGTCTTTAATTCACAACAAAAAAGGATGTCAAAATTGACATCCTTTTGTATGTTTTATTTGTTTTTCAACAAATCTCTGATCTCTGTAAGAAGAACCTCCTCCTTGCTTGGTGCTGGTGGTTCTGGTGCAGGAGCCTCATCTTTCTTCTTCTTAGTAAAGTTTGAAACCAAACGGATAACCGCGAAGATACAGATTGCAACAATCAAGAAATCAAATGTCACCTGTAGGAAATTTCCATAGTTCAAAGTGACAGCTTCTACTGCTGGTGTCGTATCTGTAGCAGGAACAGCTTCCTTCAATGTTAGCTTAAAATCAGTAAAGTTAACACCACCAATAACATAGCCAAGAATAGGCATCATGATGTCAGATACCATTGAAGTGACTATCTTACCGAATGCACCACCGATGATCACACCAATTGCCATGTCGACAACGTTGCCTTTCATGGCGAAATCCTTAAAATCACTAATTAGACTCATCTCTAAAAAATTTTATATGTCTTTAATTTTTATACAAAATTAAAGGTTTTAGAAAAATAATCAAAAATGAATTAAAAAAAGTGATTTTTTGCTGTTTCGTTTTTTAATAAAAGGAAAGACGAAATTACTTTTCCGTCTTCCTTATTTTATCTACTCTACAATTACTTTTATTACCTTCTTTGCAGATTTAGCCACATATACTCCCCTTGCATATCCTTTTTCTCGCAGAATATATGGAAGACGGTGCTGATTTGACACTATTTTTCCATAATTTTCTCCGTTCACATCGAATATTTCAAATGTTTGGATGTCTTCTGCGTCTATATTGCCCACATAAGTAGGATCATATTCAGTAAAAATGAATTTATCAATGTTGATCCAGTCACCGACAATATTCATACGCAATATATGTTCTCCCTTAGGAAGTTTTGTCAAACTGCGTGTTGTTGTCTCAAGATAACTTTCCCAATCATTTTCGTTTGGTGTTGTTTGCAACATGTCCGTGATGGTTTCACCATCAAGGAGTAGCTGGATTCCTGAATTTTCTCCACCCGATGACAAAATTGCAGAAATATCATAGTAAGCCTCATTTTCAATGTTGACAGTATACTCAAGCCACTCTTCTTTCTGGGCATAACCAACAGCGTATTCATCGGGTTTATCCTTCAAAGCATAGACATCAACTCCCGTCTCCAAGCGATATCCTTCTCCACGATTTTGTCTGTCTTTGTCGTGATAGGAAATTCCATCGCTTCCATTATCGAAATGCTCTGCCTCAATTTTTCCAGGAATGGATAACGCATGACCCAAGAATGGAGATTTTGGAGTTGTCTCACCCGGTGTGATATAAAGGCGATAAGCGTACAACTTGCTTGTGACATTTACAGGCACCACTATTTTTCCATTGTCGACAGTATATACTTTTGTGGCCAACGTTTGTGGACCAGCCACTGCCTTATCTTTATTCTCCCAAGTCACCACTTCTGTTGTCACCTCAACCTCACTTCCCATCCATGAAGGAATACCATTGATAGTAACGTCGACAGAACCTACACTTGATCCTCCCAACACTACACTTGCCTCACGCATTTGTCTGTTGACTGCGGCAAAACCGTCCAATCCATCGCTTTTATCGTTTGGTGGTGTGACTGATGCCATATAACCTTCCATATCTCCATACCATTTGTAGAGATGCCATCCTCCACCCTTCTCATTCTGCGACGTGAGCAAACTACCCAAACGACCTGGTAGATTAGTGAACCACCATGAAATCATCGCACTTTCCACACCATGACGCTCAAATTTGGCGATGAAAGGGACTGAATATCCCGGACATCCCTCATATTTTTGGTTTGCTGCATCTGATCCAGCACAATACTCATTGATACTGATTTTGCGTGGAGAAACATTGTATTTTTTCTCCAAACTACGATAATGGTTGAGAGCATCCACAAATCCGCCAGAACCCCACTGGTGCCAACTGATCACGTCGGGCATACAATTGTTTTGAGAACAGAACTTTACAAATGCTTCCATTCGTGATGAACTATAAAATGCAAAAGAAGGACCTATGATTCTGCAGCCAGGATCCAGACGTCGCAAAAGATCATAAGTTGGTTTCCATAAATCCTCATGGTATCTTCCATTCGCGTCTTTCCAAGTGCCATAAGGCTCATTCCATATTTCGTAACCGTCGAAATTTAGATTAGAATTTTTTCTTTTATTCACGATCGTTGTCACCTCCTGCTCCCAATAGCTCCATCCTTTCCAATTATAAGGCCATCCAGGAAGAATATCAGCAAGACGAATGTGAACCTTACCAGTAGTATTCTTAATTCTTTCAGCAGCTTTGAAAGCGTCACCAATTGGTTGTTGACGTCCACTGCCCGACACAGCAGGATTAAGAAAAGCATTTGGTTTCAATGGAGCGACGTGAGCAGCGATATCCGCTGGAAGCGATTCCGTCAGTCCATAAAGTGAACCAGAAGCCACATGAGTCACAGGGCGAATACTGTCGCCAAGATCAACTTTCAGATTAAAGTCGGCTGCATACGTCAAAGTTGAGCATGCAAGTGCCAATAAAGTAAATAGTCTAGTCTTCATAGTATGTAGGTATTATTTAATTGCGGTGACTTTGCACACACATTTATCACCAGCAAAAGTATATTTATTTAGAATATAGGCTGATAGACAAACGTATCAAACACGGGCATTGACAGTTAACAATAAAATTGAAATGGTTAACAAAAAGTGTTAGAATGTACCCATCTGATAGTAAAATTCGTACTTAAAAACGTGTTGACAATACCTCTTAGATTAAATTTAGGTTATAGAGGTGAGGATTGTTAATGCCCCTTTTATTTTCAATCATAATAAACTAAAACTGAGCCAAAACAAACATAAACTGTTTCATAATAGTACCTAAATATTTTAATTAGAGTTTAACTAACTATAATGATCTATTTTACCCCTTTTCATCGAATAATTTTCAAATTTTGGTTTATTTTCACCATCTATCCAGGCAATAACATATTGTAAATTAAATAAGAGAGTTAAAAAAATTAGATTAATTGTTGAAAAAATATAGTATATTTGTTTGCACATTTGAAGTATATGTAAATTAGTCGATGAAAAAAGAACTTATTATGATGGCTATGGCCCTGTCGATAGGCAGTGTCAACGCTCAAAAAACTAAAACTTATACTACTGCTGAACGTCTGTACTTTGAAGGAAAAGAAATGTACGACCTCAAGCAGTATAACACTGCATTCCGTTACCTCGACGAATATCTGCAAGACAAAGATGTGGATAGAGAGGAATATTACGCTGAAGCAGAATATCTACTTGCCTGCTGTGCCTACGAAATGGACAGAAAAGATACACGAGGTCGCCTGGAAAGATTTGTTGCGAATAATCCACACTCGTCTCATATAAGCAGAATATTATTCTTGCAAGGCTCTATTTATTTTCAAAAAGGCAAATACAAAGAGGCTCTCGAACAATATTTTTGCAAAGTCGACCCACGTAAACTAAGCAAAAAGGAGAAAGCGGACTATTTCTTCCGTCATGGCTATTGCAATCTTCAACTTCAAGATTACGATAAAGCCCACTCTTCTTTCACTACTCTATGTGACCTTAACAACGACAACTATCAAAAATCAGGCAAATATTATCTTGCCTACATCGACTATTTGAAAAAAAACTATGACGCTGCTCTTCCAACTTTCATCAGTCTGCAGAACGACAGCGAATACGAATCGATAGTTCCATACTACATTGCTCAGATATACTATTACAAGAATATGGACGAAAAAGTGTTCGAATACGGACACTCAATAATCGAAAAATATCCGAATAATAAGAGCAATTCTGAAATCTACCGTATAATCGGCGAATGCTATTTCAAAAAGAACGATTATAAGCAGACTATCAAGTATCTTTCTGAATATGCAAAGACGACGGATCAAATCATGCGCAACAACATCTACATGTTGGGTACGTCATATTGCAAGACTCAGGATTGGAAAAATGCAATTGAAAATCTGCAAAAAGTAACGACAGAAAACGACGAACTGAGTCAGAATGCTTATTTGAACCTCGGAAATTCATATTTGAAGGTTGGCGACAAGACTAACGCAAGAATGTGCTTCGCCCAAGCGTCAAAAATGGAGTTTGACAAAGAGGTTCAGGAAGAAGCAATGTTCAACTACGCCCTTGTGGTGTATGACCAGAGTTATTCACCATTCGATGAATCTGTGACCACTTTTGAGAATTTCTTGGAAAAATTTCCTAAGTCAAACTATAAAAACCGCATCTACGATTATTTGCTCAACGTCTACATGACGACAAAAAACTATGAGGCAGCATACGCGTCGATACAAAAAATCAATACAAATAATCCTAGCATCTTGGAAGCTCGTCAAAGAATACTATATTGTCTTGGTATTCAAAGCTTTACAGATGGTGATTACGAGAAAGCTAAAGATTATCTCACTAAATCACTCATTGACAAACAATATAACTACAATACCGAATCACTAGCTTATTTTTGGCGTGGTGAGGCAAATTTCCGTCTCAACAAACCAACTGAGGCTCAACAAGATTATATTTCGTTCATAAATACGACGGGAGCTCGCCATAGCGACGTCTACAATCTTGCGCATTACAACCTCGGCTACTGCTATTTCAACAATAAAAGCTATACTTCAGCTTTGACATGGTTCAGAAAATTCACTAATCTTGAAGATAACAACAAAACACTCATCGCCGATGCCAACAACCGTATAGGTGACTGTTACTTCATCAACCATGATTTTGAAAATGCAGAGAAAAGCTATTCAAAAGTTTACGCATTGAAAGGATCCGGAGCCGACTACGCTTGTTTCCAACAAGGTTTTGTACAGGGACTTCAGAAAAATTATAACGGAAAAATCGCTACTTTGAACCGTCTGATCTCAAAGTTTCCAAATTCAGAATACATTGCCGACGCAATGTATGAAATCGGTCGTTCATACGTAATGCTTAACGATTATAAATCAGCAATCACCACATATGAAAAACTATCAAAATCATATTTTCATAGTCCTCTAAGTCGTAAAGGTAAGCTTCAGACTGCTATGCTCTACGATAAAATGGGTGATTTTGAACAAAGTACCAAGATTTACAAGAGTATAGTTGATATGTTTCCATCAAGTGAAGAAGCAAAAACATCGCTTGAAGGTTTGAAACGTATATATTTTGACCAAAATAATGTGTCGGGATATGCAGAATATGTGGAAAGTCTCGGTGGAATCGCCAAATTTGAAATTTCCGAACAAGATTCTTTGACATATCTTGCCGCTGAAAAACTTTATCTTCAGGAGAAATATCAGGAAGCAATCAACAGTTTCAACAAATATCTTGATAAGTTTCCTAACAGCATCTTTAATGAAAGTGCACACTTCAATCTAGGTAATAGCTACTATAATATTAAGGAGTACGACCTGGCAAAGAAAGAATTGTCGCTTACAGCGCAGCAACTTGGTTCCGTCCACGCAGAACAAGCACTTCTTCTTCTTGCTGACATAGAGTATAAAAAAGAAAACTATGAGCAAGTTGTGGAACACCTTGAAAAAATGGTGGAAATCACACAGAATGTGGAGAATAAAGAGAAAGCCAAACTTCAAATTATGCGTAGTTACAACAAACTTGGCAAAATCGACGAAACAATCTCCGCTTGTGATAACGTGATCAAAGGAGACAAACTTGATCCAAATCTATATCGTGAAGCTCTTTACACTCGTGCAAAATGTTATGAGCAAAAGGGTGAAACAAATTATGCCGTCGCTGATTATAAAACTCTATCTTCCAATTGTTTAGATGAGTTTGGTGCAGAAGCAAAATATAAAACAGCTGAATACGCTTTCCATGATGGCAACAAAGAGGCAGCTGAAAAGATAATCTTCGAATTCATCGATCAAAACACTCCGCACCAATACTGGTTGGCAAAGAGTTTTGTGCTTTTAGCTGATATCTACGTATCAATGGATCGTGAGTTTGAAGCTAAACAATATCTGCTAAGTGTAAGAGAAAACTATAAGGGTAAAGATGATATAGCTCTTGAAATCAAATCACGTCTTGATGACATTGAGGCAAGAGAGAAAAATAAAATTAAGGAGTAAAGAAAATCACGATGAAAAGAATAGTCTTTAATATTGCTCTACTTTCGGCATTTTCAATAGTCAGTGCACAAAACGCATCCGACTCCACAAATACTGCATCTGCCACCGATACTACAATCAAAAGAAATATCGAGGTGGTGAGAGATTATACTCCCGTCATTAAAGAAGCTGGTAAAATTAATACAATGCCAGAACTTAAAGATGTGAATACCAAAAAGATAGAAGTGGATTATAAAGTTTGGACTTCAACCTACAAGCCAAAAACTGATATTATACCTTCTCTTGATTATGCACTTGCGTCGCAGGAAGAAAACAAATATAGTCGAGAAGGTTTCTTAAGATTAGGCGGAGGAAACTACAAATCTTTCCTTGGTGAACTATATACACCTATCTATAATAGCGACGTCGCCCTTTTCGACTTCTATTTGAAACACAACTCATCATTTGGCAACGTCACTCTTAAAAAAGACAATTATGATGTTCTTTCCAACGATGTTTTAAGCAAAGGACTTTATAACGACAATAAAGCGAGAATATCCTTTCTACGAAGCATCAGAATTCGTGAAATTAGTGCATTTGGAGAGTTTGGTTATAACCGTTTCAACTACTATGGACTAAACAGTGATATGATCAGTTTTTCCGAACAAAATAAGGACAAAGAAGAGCCTGAATATAAGAATGATGATCAGAAAAACTCCCATTTGACCGCAGCTTTGAATTTTCGCTTCCGATCAAAAGATTATATAGAGCAATGGAAATATGATTTGCAAACCAATTGGCGTCTTTTGAAAACTCATTTCGACGTCGCTGAAAACACAATTTTCACAGATTTGACAGCTTCATACAGAATGCAAGAATCTATATTGTCATTGAAATTTCAGATGTATAACGTGTTTGTTTCTACTCCTGAAAACGGCTCTATCGATTTCAGCAAAGCACAAAACTTCAACAATTTTACTGTGTTGAAGTTTAATCCATACTACAGTTTCATTTCTGAAGTTGGAAGATTGAATCTTGGTCTAAAAGCTTCATTTGGTATCAATCAAGGAAAAAATACGGCATTTTCACCGGATATTACAGGACAAGTACGTGTTATCGACAATATTTGGTATGTCTACGCAGGTGTAACAGGAGATTATAAAGTGAATACATTACGTTCACTTGCCAACGAAAACATATATCTTTCTCCAGACGCACGTCCGGAAGACACTTATATTCCTCTTGACATTTATTTGGGAACAAAACTCAATATTGGCAAAAGTGTGAACACTGACATCCACATCGGATACAAAATCATCAACAATCAATACTTCTACGTCAACAAGTCTGACTCAACAGGGATGAAGAACACATTTGATGTTGTGTACGACAAAAACGTTGGTCAATTCAATTGTGGAGCTGCTGTCAACTATAATTTCCGTGAAAAAGTGGATTTTTCATTTAAAATCGGCTACAATAAATGGTCGCTTGAAAAACAGAAAGAAGCTTGGATGTTACCAGCAGCACAAATAGGACTTGGAGTCAGCTATGTTCCAACAGATTATCTTCGTTTCAACATCAACTACGATCTTGAAGCAGGAAGAAAAGCTAAACTAGGAAAAGACTCTAGTGTAGACCTTAAAAACTTCAACGACATCAGTTTGGGTGCAAATTATAAGTTGATGAGTTTTCTCGATGTATTCGCTCGTTTCAACAATATTTTGAACCAAAGAAGCGAGTTTTGGTATGGCTATCCATCCCAAGGATTCAACTTTTTGCTTGGTTTGACACTGACTTTCTAAATCAGTCATTAAGTCATTTTTCACTCTAAATTTCCAAGAAAATGGTGATAATAGCTACACTGATATCTGCAATACTCATCATTGTCGTAGTATTACAATTCAAGGAAAAAAGAAGAGTGAAAAAAGAAAGAGATACTCAAAGACGCAAAGAGCAACGTAGAGAAATGATAATGAAGACGGTGGCTGGACTCAGTGCAGTGATGATGAAAGCCAACACTGTGAGAACCAAATCACAGATTGAAATTGTCAAAAATTATCTCGACCGAAAGATGAATTCCACGTATGCCAAGCAGACAATCGAATATTTGAAAACGTATCTCTACGACGACAATTTGTCGGTGAATATACTATGTTTGAATGCAAACCGCACATTTAAGTATGGCAACAGAGTACAGCTTCTAAACATGCTCATGTGTATCAGCACCTGTGGAAAGGGAATATGTAGAAGTGAGCGTGAGCTGATAGAAAAAATTATGAGACACATGAGAATAAACTCTATCGACAAAGAAAATCTATGGACTATATATAGAGGCTACATTGTCAACGACGAGGAAAATTTAGAAGAATCGTTGAATGAAAAGACTAAAAACGCATTCAAGACAATGGAATTAAATTACAACTGCACATTAAAAGAACTGAAACGTCAATGGAGAAAGCTATCACTGAAATATCATCCAGACAAATACGAATTATCCGATGAAATCAGTAAAAAAGAGGCAACTCGTAAGATGCAGGAAATAGTGAACGCATACTATTTTCTTCTCAACAACTACTTTGAAAGTTTAGAAATTTAAACTTATACATGATGGAAAAAGAGATTTCACAGCTTAAACAAATAGTTCTTTCACTTCCAGAAAGTCCAGGTGTTTACCAATATGTCAACAAGGAAAATGAAATCATCTACGTTGGAAAAGCTGTGAACCTCAAAAGAAGAGTTTCATCTTATTTCAACAAATATCAGACATCAAATAAAGTAAGAGCACTTGTAAAACAAATTGCAGACATCAAATATATTGTTGTGCCGAGTGAGCAGGATGCATTGCTACTCGAAAACAGTTTGATAAAAAAACACCAACCGAGATACAACATTCTACTGAAGGATGATAAAACATATCCATGGATTTGTATTAAAAATGAAGCTTTTCCCCGTGTTTTCTACACTCGTCGTTATGTTCACGACGGATCACTCTACTATGGTCCATACACATATCTTCCGGCAATGAAGACAGTGCTTGATCTAATTCACAACATATATGGAATCCGCACATGTAATAATAAGCTGACAGAAGATGCCATCAAAAGTGGAAAATATAAAGTATGTCTGAATTATCATATTAAGAAATGCAAAGGATGTTGTGAAGGTTATCAGACAGAAGAAGAATATAGAGAAAACATAAAAGAAATCAAGCTCATTTTGAAAGGTGAGATGAGTGTGCTTGAAAAATATATTCTCAATGAAATGGGCAAAGCTGCCGAAGAAATGAGATTTGAAGATGCACAAAAGATGAAAGAAAAACTCTATCTTCTTTCTCAGTATAAAAGCAAAAACACCATTGTAAGTCCAATTCTGACCAACATCGACGTTTTTTCAATAGAAATAGACGACAACAATGCCTACATCAACTTCTTGAAAGTGATGGAGGGAACAATATCACAAGCTTACACATTCGAATATAAAATACAGACAGAAGAAGAAGAGAGTGAAATTTTAGCTACTGCAATTGTGGAAATGCGTCAGAAATTTCAGAGTCTATCACGAGAAATCATCGTCCCCTACCCTATTTCATTTGAATTAGACAATGTCACAATCACTGTTCCACAGAAAGGTGACAAGAAAAAACTGCTTGATTTATCAATAAAGAATGTCAAACAATACAGATTCGACAGAATCAAACAAGCGGAAAAATTCAATCCAGAGCAACGTGCAATGAAACTTCTGACTGAACTTCAAAAGGTTCTTGGGTTAAAAGAAGTTCCACACCAAATTGAATGTTTTGATAATTCAAACATTTCGGGAAGCGATGCAGTAGCTGGATGTGTTGTCTACAAGAATGCAAAACCATCAAAAAAGGACTATCGCACATACAATATCAAAACTGTAGAAGGGCCAGACGACTACGGATCAATGCAAGAAGTTGTTTACCGACGTTACAGCAGATTGGTGAATGAAGGAGAAAAATTACCAAATTTGATCATTGTCGACGGTGGTGTCGGGCAAATGGAATGTGTAAGAGAAGTGATTGAAGACAAACTGAATTTATACATACCCATCGTAGGATTGGCAAAAGACGACAAACACCGCACAAAAGAATTGCTTTATGGTTTTCCGCCACTTCATGTGGAGATACAACCAAATCATTCTTTATTTCGTTTTCTTGCAGGCATTCAAGATGAGGTGCACAGATTTGCAATCAGTTTTCACCGTAACAAACGAAGCAAAAGTCAGATTCATTCTGCACTTGATGACATCAATGGTATTGGAGAAAAAACTAAAGATGCTTTAATAAAGAAATTCAAAAGTGTAAAAAGAATCAAAGAACAAACAGAAGAAGAATTGGCTGAGATAATTGGCAAAGCAAAAGCAAAGATAATTTTCGACAATCTTCATCAAAACTAAATTATTTTCATCGAAGAATCTTATTTTTTTTGAGACGTAGTAAACTACGTCTCTTTTTATTATTATATATCACAAAACAGATTTAACATTAAAGTAACGTGAGTTCGACGAAATCAAAAAGATAGTTGGAAGTGTCATAACTGAGGATTGTTAAGGGCGGAACGCCCTAACCCCTTTCTACGTGCGAGCCGTAGGCGAGCACATAAAATTTTTAAAACCACAGAGAGAAAAAGTTCACAGAGAAAGACTTCGTCTTTTTATGAGAAAAGGAGGTTGAATTTCGATCAGTAAATGGAAAATGATTCACAGATTACAATTCATCGAACTCATATTAAAGTATTTTAGATTTGTTCCACGTGGAACAAAAAAAATGGATTTTTCTTTTATAACGTTCCACGTGGAACAAAAAAAAATAGAGTCACATTTACATGTGACTCTATTTTAATTTTTGTTTACTTGTTCCATTTTATAAACCTTATCCGAAGGTCTGACTTTACAAGGAACCTTTATTGTAAATTTTGTTCCACGTGGAACAAAATCAGTTTCTTTATCATCCACTATGAGTTTATCAGCGATAAGTTCAACTACTCCTGTGGTAGGACCAATAATTAAAAGTTTATCGCCTTTATTAATTCCAGCATTGGTTTCTTGTAAAAATTCGGCAACTCCTATATTAGAATAATAGCGAATTGTTTTGGCAACATACACTTTTCTTTCTGTTGCTTCAGAACCGTAAACACTACTCCACTCTCCTAATCGCTGACCTAAATAGTAGCCGTTCCAGAAACCTCTGTTGAATACTGTTTTCAGTTGTTCATCCCATTTTGCTATCTTTTCTTCTGAGTATGAACCATCAATGATAGAATTCAATGCTTCATTATAACAAGATACCACCGTCTTCACATATTCTGCACTTCTTGCACGTCCTTCTATTTTGAAAACTCTTACTCCCGAATCAACCAATTTATTCAAAAAATGAATTGTCTTTAAATCTTTTGGCGACATCAAATACTTGTCGTCAACCTTGATCTCAATATCACGTTCGTCATCAAACAAACGATATGAATGGCGACATACCTGAAAACATGCTCCTCTATTTGCTGAACTGTTCAACTCATGGAGACTCATATAACATTTTCCGGAAATGGCCATACACAAAGCACCATGGCAGAACATCTCTATTTTCAACTGTCCACCTTTTGGTCCGCATACATTCTGAGCAATAATCTGTTGATGTATTTTCGATACCTGGTCCATATTCAACTCTCTTGCCAATACCACAACATCAGCAAACTGTGCATAAAATTTCAAGGCTTCTATATTGGAAATATTCAACTGCGTCGACAAATGAACTTCTACACCAATTGATACCGCATAAAGAATGACTGACATATCTGATGCTATAATTGCAGATACTCCACTCTCTTTTGCAGCGTCAACATACGTACGCATGTCAGCAAGATCAGTGTCGTACATTACAGTGTTGAGAGTGAGATAACTCTTCAATCCATTTTCAGTACATATACTTGCTATATTTTTTAGATCATCGACAGTGAAATTATTAGCTGAATGTGATCGCATATTCAATTTACCAATACCAAAGTAGACGGAATTTGCACCCGCTTGAATTGCTGCAGCTAAACTTTCATAACTGCCCACTGGTGCCATAATTTCAAAATCTGTTCTTTTCAAATCCATAATGCTTTAATTAACTTTGCACAAAGTTATAACTAAATGCACAACTGATGAAAATAGGCAATATAGAATTTTCTGAATACCCTCTCTTCCTTGCCCCTATGGAAGACGTTACTGATATCTCATTCAGAAAAATGTGTAAAAAATTCGGTGCTGATCTCGTCTACACTGAATTTGTCTCTGCCGACGCACTTATCAGAAATATCCAACGAACAGAAGATAAGATGACAATTGACGACTCTGAACGTCCTACCGTCATCCAACTTTACGGTAAAGATACAGAAACAATCGTCGAAGCAGCTAAAATCGCAGAAGCAGCTAAACCAGATATCATCGACATAAACTTCGGCTGCCCTGTAAAAAAAATTGCCAGTAAAGGAGGAGGTGCTGGTTTGCTACGTGATATTCCAAAACTACTGGAAATTACTCGTGAGGTGGTGAAAGCAGTGAAACTGCCAGTGACTGTGAAAACCAGATTAGGCTGGGACAGCAATAATCTTATCATAACTACTCTTGCCGAACAAATTCAAGACTGCGGTGCACAGGCATTGGCTATCCACGGAAGAACTCGAGCACAAATGTATACAGGTGAAGCTGACTGGACTCTAATAGGTGAAGTCAAAAACAATCCGCGTATTCATATTCCTATCATAGGAAATGGTGATGTCACTACTCCAGAAAGAGCAAAAGAATGTTTTGATAAATACGGGGTGGATGCAGTAATGATAGGTAGAGCAACATTTGGAAGACCATGGATTTTCAAAGAATGTAAAGATTATATCCAAGGTAAAGAATCAGAAAAACTCAACACTCATGATTGTCTGAATATTCTAAAACAGATGATTGATGAAAATATAGAAATGTTCGATGGAGACGAGAGAAAAGGTATCACACACACACGTCGACACCTCGCTTCTACTCCAATTTTCAAAGGAATTGATAATTTCAGAAAAACAAGAATTGAAATGCTTCGCACAGAAGTGAGAAAAGATCTATTTGATATTATCGATTCCACAGAACCTCTGATTGAAGAAGCAAAAAATCAACAATAAAAAAAGACGGGATAAAACCCGTCTTTATTGTTTAGTGAGCATCAAGCCAATTAGTTGCTACCGACAATTCAACCTTAAGTGGTACTTTCATCTGGAATACATTCTCCATCTCATTCTTCACAATCTCACGCATAATCTCCTCTTCAGATTTAACTACGTTGAAATTCAATTCGTCGTGCACCTGTATGATCATTCTAGATTTTAGATTTCTGTTGTCTATCTCTCTCTGAATATTGATCATAGCAATTTTAATTATGTCGGCAGCAGTTCCTTGAATCGGAGCATTGATTGCATTTCTTTCAGCATTCTGACGTAGAGATCCATTTCGTGAATTTATATCTTGTATAAATCTTCTGCGTCCAAACAATGTCTCTACATATTCATGTTCATGGGCAAACGCTTTTATTTTCTCAAGATAATCATACACTTTAGGAAAAGCATTGAAATAACTTTCAATCATCTGCTTTGCCTCATCCTTAGAAATAGACAATCTGTCTGCCAATCCATATGCTGATATTCCATAAAGAATTCCAAAGTTTGCTGTCTTAGCCTTGCTTCGCATTTCCTTTGTAACCTCTTCAGTAGGAACTTTGAAAATCTTTGAAGCAGTGTCCTGATGAAAATCAAATCCAGATAAAAATGATGATATCAATCCTTCATCCTCTGAGACGTGAGCCATAACTCTCAACTCAATCTGTGAATAATCGGCTGATAAGAAGACGGAATCATCGCCAGCTACGAAACATCTGCGTATCTCTCTTCCCATACTGTCTCGCACAGGTATGTTTTGCAAATTAGGATTGCTCGAACTTAATCGTCCAGTGGCAGTCACTGTCTGGTTAAACGATGTATGAATTTTTCCTGTGTGAGAATTCACAATTTCAGGAAGTGCATCAATATATGTGCTCAACAATTTTTTTACTCCACGATAATCAAGAATCTTCTCTATTATAGGATGTTTACTTTTCAACGAAATCAACACATCCTCACTTGTCGACATCTGTCCACCCTTGGTTTTCTTGACTTTATCCACAAGATTCAACTCATTATAGATTACCTCGCCTACTTGTTTTGGTGATGATATATTGAAAGAGTGTCCGGCAAGAGAATATATTTCTTTCGCAATGTTCTCCATCTCTGCCGTCATCTTAACAGAAGATTCCTTCAAACTCTTTTCATCAATGGTCACACCAGCGTTCTCCATCTCACAAAGAACATGCATCAACGGCATCTCAATAGTTTTAAACAACTTATCAAGATTGTTCTTTACTAATTCATCTTTGAAAATTTCGTAAAGTTGGAAAGTGATATCAGCATCCTCAGCTGCATAGTCAACAAGTCTTTTCTTATCAACACTTCTTAATGGAAGATTCTTTTTTCCATTTTCTGTTGTCAACTCTTCGTAAGTAACAGTTTTATATTTCAAATACTGTTCTGCCAATGCATCCATTCCGTGTCTCAACTCTGGTTGGATGAGATAGTGGGCTATCATTGTGTCAAACAATTCACCCTTAACCTCTACCCCATATTGCTTGAGCATCAACACGTCGAACTTAAGATTTTGTCCAATCTTAAATATTTTATCATTTTCAAACAAAGGTTTGAACTGATCAACAATTTTTTGTGCTTCTTCTCGGTTTTCTGGTAAAAGAATAAAAAAAGCTTCATTTTTCTTCCAACAAAAGCTCATTCCAACTAAATCTGCAGAAAACACGTCTGTTGAGGTCGTTTCCGTGTCAAAACAGAAAAAATCCTGAGTAGAAATTTTTGCCAAAAATTGGCTAATATCTTCTTGATTTTCAATCAATTTATAGTCATGAGAGACGGAAGTTAACTCGCTGAGACTTGAATATTTTTCTTCAGGCTGTGTAATTGTACTGAAATTATCAAATAGAGAGAGTTGAACAGGTGTTGATTTTTGAGTATATTTAGTGATGATACTTTTTAATTCAAGATCATTGAATATTTTTAACATTTCATCTACTTTCTTTTCTTTAATGGCAAGATCAGAGATAGGTGTGTCAATCGGAACATCAGTACATATTGTTACAAGAAACTTTGAAAATTTAATCATTTCTACACTTTCCTGCACCTTCGTCTTTAACGCTCCTTTTATGGATTCTGAATTTTCAATTACAGATTCTACTGATCCAAACTCCTGAAGCAACTTGACAGCTGTTTTCTCTCCCACTCCCTTGCAACCAGGAATATTATCACTTGCGTCTCCCATAAGAGCAAGAAGATCTATGATTTTTGAAGGATCATCTATTCCCCACTTTTCACAAACCATATTTTTGTCCATCAGCTCCAATCCATTTCCATGAGTAATACGAAGCATCTTGATATTATCGTCGACAAGCTGCGCATAATCTTTATCAGGAGTCACCATAAGTACCTCAAGACCTTCTGCCGCTCCACGTTTGGCAAGAGTTCCAACAATATCATCAGCTTCATATCCGTCAATCGCAAATTGAGGAATGTTATAAGCGTCAACTATTTTCTTAATCAACGGCACAGATGCATGAATCTCCTCTGGTGTTGCCTGACGTTGAGCTTTATATTCCGGATAAATTTCATGACGAAAAGTCTTGGCGGCAGAATCAAAAACTACAGCAATATGTGAAGGAGAATAATCCTTAAGAATCATCTCCAACTTATTAACAAATCCATAAACAATCGAGGTGTTTTCACCCTTTGAATTTTTCATTTGCTTATTCATCAAGGCGTAATATGAGCCAAAAATGATGGGATAAGCATCAATTAAAACAAGTCTATTATCCATTTTTTGAAATTCATTTTCCAAACTTACTTACATTTATTAAATTCGCAAAAAATTTTTGATTGAATTACGGATGTCAACATTAGATACAGCAAAAAAAGCAATAGAAAAGGAGTATGAAATCTTCTCTAAGAAGTTTGACGGATATTTTGCGTCAGACAATGAATTGCTGTCAGCTGTAAACAACTACATACTTCAAAAAAAGGGTAAACAGATCAGACCAATAATGGCTCTGCTTGCTGCTAAATGTCTTGGAGACGTGAATGATTCAAGCTACGACGGTGCAACAGCTATTGAGATGCTCCACACCGCAAGCCTTATCCACGATGACATTGTGGACGAGGCAGACTCACGTCGTGGCCAGAAATCGGTAAACAATATTTGGCAAAACAAAGTGTCTGTATTGGTAGGCGACTATCTTCTTTCACAGGCGTTGAATGTTGCTTCACAAACCAACTCACTGGAAATAATCAAGTCTATTTGTAGTGTAGGAAAAAAATTGACAGACGGTGAATTAATCCAACTTTACAATTCAAAAAACAGAACTTTCAACGAGGATATATACTATAATGTCATCAAAAAGAAAACAGCTGTTTTATTCTCAACTGCTTGTTTTATAGGTGCTAAAAGTGTAAGCAATAATCAACAGATGATCAACTCTCTTGTTGATTTCGGCACTATTTTTGGAATCTGTTTTCAAATAAGAGACGACATTTTCGACTACTTATCAACAGAAAAAGAGATAGGCAAACCAGTGGGTAACGATATACGCGAAGGCAAAGCCACTCTTCCACTTATTTATGCTTTGAACAACTGCTCAGAGACAAACAGAAATGAAATTGTCGACATTCTGAGAAATGAAAATAAAACAAATGAAGAAGTCGAACAACTTATCAACTTCACTGTTGAAAAAGGTGGAATAGAATATGCTTCCAAAAAGATGAAAGAATTTGAAAAAGAAGGAATTAAATGTTTGGATTCTATTCCTGAATCAGATGCAAAAAAAGCATTACTGATGCTTCTCAACTATACAATTGTAAGAGAATATTAAAATAAAAAAGACGCAATTACTCGCGTCTTTTACTTTTTTTTCCATTTCCTTTCTTATTTAGAAATAAGAAACCTTCTCACCTGTGATATCAGAAAGAAGATTATTTGCCAAACTGCTTGCTCCTATTCTGAACAGAGATTTGTCTGTATGATCAGCTCCTAAGACACTTTCTACTATTGAATAGTACTTGACAGCGTCTGATGACGTAGAAATGCCTCCAGCAGCCTTAAAACCTACATTTCTGCCTATTTCTGGTTCCATCTTACCTATAACCTCACACATAACGTATGCTGCCGCAAGATTGGCCACACTTCCATCTTTTCCTGTACTGGTCTTGATAAAGTCTGCTCCTGCGTTGATAGAAATGATAGCGGCCTTTTCTATATTCTCAACAGTTTTCAACAATGAAACCTCAAGAATAACCTTCAAAGTGACATCCTTACAATATGCTTTGATTTCAGAGATCTCATCATAAATATCGTCATAATCTCCTGCCAAATACTTGCCAACAGGAAAAACTATATCAATCTCTGTAGCTCCTGACGCGATAGCCAATCCTACTTCGGCCAACTTGACCTCCATAAATGTCTGTGAATGTGGAAAACCACCTGCAACAGCAACTATATCCACATCTTCCAACAATGTTTCCTTCACAGTAGGAACAAATGAAGGATATACACAAATGCCAGCTGGCAGAGGCAATATGTCAAACTTTGAGTCGAAATTGTTAACCTTATCAACAAAAGCAGTTACAGATTCACTGTTATCTGTTGATTTTAAAGTAGTAAGATCTATATTTTCAAGAAGTTTGCAATAAATTGCCTTAGTGTTGTTTCTCTCAAATGAAGAATGTAGAAGCGCATCTACAGCCATTTCTACTTCACGCTCGTTCTTGCCAATTGAATACTTGGAAAAAAGTTCAAATATATTATTCATCTTTCTTAAATAGTTTTACGTTGTTGATATGACGATCCTTGTCACGACTCGTCTTTTTCTCTATGTTTTTTAGGAAAGCTTCATTCAAATCCACTCCAGTCTGGTTTGCCAGACAAGTCAAAACCCATAGTACGTCAGCCATTTCGTCTGCAATCGACGATTCCTTTTCTTTATCCTTAAAACTTTGATCACCGTATGTGCGTGCCATAAGACGGGCCAACTCTCCCACCTCTTCCATAAGACATGCAGTATTGGTGAGTTCAGAAAAATAGCGCACACCGTAACGCTTTATCCAATCGTCGACGGTGTGCTGAATATCTTTAAGTGTGAGATTCTGCATTATAAACCAAGTTTAGCACTTATTTCCAACATCTTCTGAATAGGTTTGACTGCCTTCTCACGCAATTCATCTGAAACTTCAACTTCAGGCGACTCATTCTTCAAAACCTCATAAACCTTTTCGAGAGTGTTGAGACGCATAAAGCTGCAGTTGTTGCAGGCACAAGTTGAGTCTTCAGGTGGAATAGGGATAAACACCTTGTCGGGAGCCGACTTCTGCATCTCGTGAAGAATACCACTCTCTGTAGCAACCAAAAAACGTTTGCAGTCAGATGCGATAGCATATTTCAAAAGTCCCGCAGTAGATCCTACCTTGTCTGCCAAACGAACAATTACATCCTTACACTCAGGATGAACAAGCACCTGTGCATCTGGATACTCTTTCTTCAGATCAAGCACCTTACGTACAGAGAACTTCTCATGCACATGGCAAGCACCATTCCAAAGCACCATATTTCTACCAGTGATGCTATTGATATAGTTGCCAAGGTTTTTGTCCGGACCGAAAATTATCTTCTCGTCTTTTGGAAAACTCTCCACAATCTGCTTTGCGTTTGTACTTGTCACCACCACATCAGTCAATGCCTTGACAGCAGCTGTAGTATTGACATAAGATATAACCTTATGACCTGGATGAGCCTTGATAAATTTTTCAAACTCATCAGCCGGACAGCTGTCAGCAAGTGAACATCCAGCAGCCATGTCAGGCACCAACACTTTCTTGTTCGGTGAAAGGATCTTTGCAGTCTCACCCATGAAATGAACTCCACAAAGCATTATTATATCCGCATCCGTTTTAGCTGCCCACTGAGCCAATGCCAAACTGTCGCCAACGAAATCAGCTATATCCTGAATATCCCCGTCTTGATAATAGTGTGCCATTATTATAGCATTCTTTTCCTTTTTCAAACGGTTGATTTCGGAAATCAGAAACTCTTTTTCCATTATATATTTATGTTGATATAAGAAAATACTAGTTTAAAAATCTCTAAAATATAACAATAATAATGTGTTGGTTATGTTAATAAAAAGATGCGGAAAAAGTAATCAATTATAATCAAGAGATGATCAACAATTCTGTCTTCTCTAACTTACTGAATGATTGATTAAATTCCGACTTTATTAACAATATTAACAACAATGCAAATATAATTTTTCTTTCGCTAAGTTGAAATCATAAGTGTTATTAAAGTGCTAAATTTTGTAAAAAGATTCTTGATAAGTTTATAAAAAAAATTCATCAAGAAATTTGGAAATATGTAAAGGCAGTCGGCTTAAAATAGTTTTTTTAATTCATGGCAATAGTTATTATTTGTTTTCTTGAAGTTATCAACATTTTTAGCTTGGATTCTTGACAATAGAAGGGTGTGAAATCAGTGGGTTATCAACAGCGAAAAGCCAAATTGTTGATGGAAGAAAAGCCAAATCTACTAGCAGAAAAATGCACATGATTTATTTAAAATTTAATTTCATCTGATGATGGGTAGTAGGGGCAGGTTTCAAACCTGCCCGTTATTTGATTATGCAATGATGAAAAAAAGTCGAAGACTTTCTATTTAATATTACATTCTCTGTGTTTTTTGTGCTCGCCTACGGCTCGCACTGTGGTTGGGTTAGGGCGTTCCGCCCTTAACAATCCTCGTAAAACATTTAATAAATGAAAAAGCAAATTTATTATCTTCACTATGCCAAATCACTACACAAGTTTGGAAAAGTTTTACATCGCTTCTAATTATTTATTTTGAATGGTGATAATGGTGTAAATATTATAAATTTGCAGAAAAGAACATATTCCACATTCATAAATAACAGATGAATTATGCAAAACAATAAAGAAAAAACAAAAATATATAAGGCTTCTGCCGGAAGTGGCAAAACTTTCCGTTTGGCTGTGGAATATCTGAAACTTATTTTGAAGGATAAAAATGCCTTCAAATCTATCCTTGCTGTGACTTTTACCAACAAGGCTACTGCGGAAATGAAGGAGAGAATTCTTTTTGAACTTTATGGTCTGCATCGTAAATATGAGGATTCCGACAGCTATAGAGATAAGTTGATAGAAGAACTTGGTCCTGGCTGGAACGCTGAAAAAATATCTGAAAAGGCTGGCGAGGCTATTTCTGCGATTATACACGACTATTCACATTTCAGAATAGAGACCATAGACTCGTTTTTTCAAAGTATATTGCGCAATCTTGTTCATGAACTTGAGATAGGAGCCATTGTCAATCTGGAACTTGATAATGCCTCTGTGATTCATGAGGCTGTGAATGATATGATGAACAGTCTGCATGAGGATGATAAAAAGCAGTTGTTGAAATGGCTGACAGATTTTTCTGTGGAGAACATAAAAAATGGAAAAAGCTGGAGAGTGAACAGTAAAGTGGAAAAGTTTGCCACTAACATCTTCAACGAGGATTTCATCACAAAAAAAAGGGATGAAGATTTATATACTATTGAAAAACTGACTGCTTATAAGAAAAATATAGATAAGATTTTAAAAGGGCATTTAAGCAAATTAAAAACTTTGGCGGATGATTTTTTTGCAAAAACAGATGAATGGAACGCTGTGCCTGAGAATTTCTATTATGGGGCAAAAGGATTGTGGGGATACTTCAATAAAATAAAAAAAGGAGAGTATTCAGAAGACAAAATGCCTAACAGTTATGTAAAAAAGTCTTTGGAATCGACAGAGAGTATAGAGTCGAAAACAAAAAATGCAAATATAGATGCGACGTGGGTGTATGATCATCTCAATAAAACAGAGGAATATAGATTGGAGCATCTTGAGGAGATGTCTACTTGTGAGACGGTGCTTAAGAATATCAATAATATAGGATTGTTGTATGATATAGAGAGCATTGTGCGTCGTAACAATGAGATGACAGGCAAATTTTTGTTAGGAGACACTGCCATTCTGCTTAATAAAATCATAGATAAAAGCACAGCACCGTTCATATATGAAAAGATAGGTACGACGTTGCGTCATATCATGATTGATGAATTTCAGGACACATCCAAAATACAGTGGGATAATTTTCTTCCGTTGTTGTCAGACTCGGTTGCAAATGGAGGAACTAATTTGATTGTGGGTGATCCTAAACAGTCTATCTACCGCTGGCGAAATGGCGATTACAGTATCATTGAGAATGTAAAGAATCATGCGGAACTTTATCCGGGAAATATATCTATGGATACCAATTACAGAAGTTTCAACAATGTGATAAAGTTCAACAATGCGATTTTCTGGAGCTGTATTCCGTATATTCCTAATGGCGACGCTGCAATCAGCAAACAGATACAGGATATTTACGAGGAATCCCATCAGAAGTTTATAAATAAAGGTGAGGGTTATGTGAAATATCAGATAGTGGAAAAAGAGGAGAATGAAAAATCTGACGACAAGATCCTTGGAGTGATGGTGGAGCAGATTAAGGAGCTGAAAAAAATAGGTATAGAGGAAAGAGATATAGCCATACTGGTGCGTACAAATAATGAGACAGCCAAGATTGCAAAATTTTTGTCTGATATGAAAGAAGACGGGACTCTTCCAAAAGATGAGTTCAATATTGTGTCCAGTGAAGCATTCCGTCTCGACAATTCTCTGAGTGTCAATATAATTATCAATGCGTTGTGTTTGGTAAATGAGCCGGACAATGATGTGTATGGGCACCGTCTGTATCTTGATTATATAGGTTTGAACAATGGAAGTGATGAAAATTACCATGAGGTGAAGGAGAAGGTGATATCTACTTCCACTCTCCCACTCTATGAGATGATAGAGAAAATTTATTTTATTCTGGAGCTTGAAAAAATTGAAGACAATGATGTATACATACAGCTATTTTTGGATAAAGTTAACACGTTCATCAACAGAAAATCATCTGATCTCACCACTTTCATAAATTATTGGAATGAAAAACTATGTGGGGCGACATTGTCGTCGAGCAATGAGAGTAATGGAATACGTGTGCTGACAATCCACAAATCGAAAGGATTGGAGTTTAAGACGGTGATTATTCCGTTTGCCGACTGGGAGATAGAGAGCACAAAAAATGACAATATTCTTTGGTGTGAGGCTAAAAAAGAGCCGTATAATGATATTTTGTTGCTTCCTATCAACTATAATAAAAATCTCATAAACACAATTTTTAAGGAGGATTACGAACGTGAGAAAGCACAGATGTGGATCGACAATATCAATCTGCTATATGTGGCGTTCACACGTGCGAAAGCAAATTTGATTGTTTTTTCACCAGAACCGCCAAAGAGTGATGTAGACGGTGCAAAAAAGATAAATTCACTTTTATCCAACATTTTCTCAAACAAATCAAAGCTGGCGAGTGATGAGAAAACGAAAGTTTTGGCTGATTATTGGAATGAGGAGGAATTGAAATTTGAATATGGAGAGTTGAGTAATCCAAAAGACAAAGACAACACGACAGAAAATGAGTTGAAGAAAGAGGCGGAAAGAAAGAGTTTGGATTATGTGAATTATAGAATTGCGAGCGACGGAGATAAACCATCAGCAATAGAATTCCGTCAGTCAGACATGAGCAAGAGATTCTTGAAGGATCCTGAAAAGTATGATACTAAAGAGGAGACAGTGTCTGAGTTTATGGAAAAAGGAAAAGTGATGCATGCGTTATTTTCTGACATTCACACTGTTGATGATGTGGAAAAAGCAGTGAAAAAGCAGGTGTATGAAGGAATCATATCAAAGGATAAGATGGAGTATTATGTGTCTACAATAAGAGAAAAGATAGAGAGTGCACCGTCTGAATGGTTTGATAGAAAGGCAAAAGTGGTCAATGAGCGAGCAATTTTGATGAAAAAGAAAGACTCCAATGGCAAAATAAACATTGAGAATAAACGACCAGACAGAATAGTGATGGTCAATGACAAAGTTATCATCATCGACTATAAGTTTGGTGAGGAAAACAAAGGGTATAAAGATCAGGTAAATGAATATGTTGATCTGATAAAAAAGATGGGCTACAAGAATGTAGAGGGATATTTGTGGTATGTGGAGCAAAGTAAAATTGAAAATGTGAAAATGTCTACATATATGTAATCACTACGTGATATTCTAAATGATAACACAGAAACAACTACACCTTTAGGTGTTTTATATCGGTAGTGTTTTATATCGGTAGATATAATAAATAAATATAGGACAGATATTCCCCGTTAGGGGATATATCTAGTAATATTACAATTCATCGAAATCACGTTAATTTAAAAATAGAAACAAAAAATTTTGTTGTTTACCTTTTATATTATTCCTGCCTTTTCAAACATCTTCCTATAAGCCTCGGCTTTCTGTTCCAAACTCAGTGGATATGCGCGTGATGATGATGGAAGACGGTACAATAGAATATTATCTCGCAACGGAATAGAATGCCCCACCGTCGGCATTTCAGAAAGTGACAATTGATTAACAATATTCTCTGTCGCTTTTTCTCCCGTCGTCACCACTACCCTACAATCAAGAATTTTTTCCAATAATGCGTTGATGTCTGTGTATTCCACCACTTCCAAAAACTTGTCGGAGGCATTATCTTTCAATCGTTTCACAGCCTCAGCTGTATCGTAGTAGCCAATGCCTTTTTCATTCAGAAAACCAACAATTAAATCAAGGTTGAATCTTTTTGTCGCAGCTTCCATAAAATAATTTTTGTCGTTGAAGAATATCAATCCCATTATTCTCCAATGGTCGTTGGTGAAATTCGGATAAAAGAAATCCATACACCAACGTTTGCGTTGAGGCGGAAAACTTCCTAGAAAGAGAATTTTAGTGCTTTCAGGAAGAAATGGAAGCAACGGATGGTACTCTATGGAAGAGGTGGAACGCAGAATGTTGTCGGAGTTGAGAAATGGAGACATAGAAATCACTTCGTTTTCTTTTTTGCAGAATTTTTTTTGGAGACTGGATGGTCGTTGACTACAGCACGAACACTTCTGCCAGCATAACGTTTGTTTCCTCTCCAGTCGATATAATAGTTTGCAAAAGAGAGAAAGTAGGAACCGTTCATTGTGTTTTTGAAAAGAGAAGAAGACCAGTAGAAACCTTCACTGCCTAACGATGAGTTTTCCTCACCGGAAATGTAGCCGGTGGCAGGCAAAAAAATGATATTGCTGTTAGTTTTGGAGAAACCAACACGTCCGGCAACGCCTGTTCCGTCGTAATTGTTTGTCCATTCCCAAACACATCCTTCCAACAATTCTTCCTCTTCTTTGGCAGTAGGCATACGCCAGTCTTTGCCCCAATTGACAAAGGCAGCGTCGTCTTCTTTATCCAACTCATGTTTATTGTCGACTTTTCCTTCGGATGTTTTCGTACAGTATTTTGTCATGAACTGACCTTCATCCCTACCCCATTTATAATTTTCCCAAGAGTAAATTTTTTTAGGTTCTGTTTCTCCCCATGCAAAATAATCACCGTATTCAATGGGTTTAGTAGCGCCCACATTGCAAGTGGCCCACAATTTTCCGCTTGGCAAACCTAAATCCACGTAATCATGTCCACTTTTGTTACCACTGATTGTTTGTGAATAGCAATTCATTCCACATGTGACTGTAAGGACTATCAACGAATAAAATAAATTTTTCATATAAGTGACACATACATAATAACTACGGGTTGCAAAATTATATCAGGAGATACATCTATCCAAAAAAAATGAGGGAAAACAATGTCTGACAGAAGTCATAGAGATAAAAAAGAGACGTAGCAAAAAGCCACGTCTCCAAAATAATGTTTATTTTCACGTTTATCCCACAACTTTTTTCTGATAGTTGTTGAATTCCTCTTTGATATTGTTGAATATCTCTTTCACCTTTTCAATTTTTTTCGCTCTGAAAGCGTTTGATCCACAGAAAGCGTAGCCATGGCTTAGATCTCCACGGAAGGCATTGTAGAGGGCTGAAACGATGCAATATGGACTGTTTTTCACATCACATGTTTTGATACAGTGGCAAAGACATTTTTTTGGCTGAGTCTCACCTTCTTTAACACGTGCGATAAAGTCGTTGTGAATAGCGCGTCCAGGCATACCTACAGGGCTTTTGATAATCTCGATATCTTTCTCCTCTGCGTTGATATATGCCTCCTTGAATTCAATGGATGCGTCGCACTCTTCAGTAGTGACGAAACGTGTTCCCATCTGCACACCAGAAGCTCCGTAGCTCATGATACGAGCCATATCCTCGCCTGTGTAGATACCTCCGCCTGCAAACACAGGTATTTCTTTTTCATCAATATATTCCTTAGCGACTGACACAACTTCAGGAACTGTTTTCTCAAGTGAGAAAGCCTCGTCGAAAATTTGGTCTTCTTTGTAACCAAGATGACCGCCGGCTTTTGGTCCCTCAACAACGATTGCGTCTGGAAGATAGTTGTACAGACTTTTCCATTTTGAGCAGATAATCTTTGCGGCACGCGCTGATGAAACGATTGGAACCAATTTTGTTTTGCTGCCTTCTGTCAGAAAAGATGGCATATTTAGTGGTAAACCAGCACCTGAGAATATGATGTCCGCTTTTTCTTGGATAGCTGTTTTTACCATATCTGCGAAATTTGACATGGCTACCATCACGTTGACACCGATTATACCGTTCGACTTTTCTCTTGCCTTACGTATTTCCTCCTGCAAACCATAAATGCTTGCTTTCATGTAGTTGTTAGAAAAGTTGTTGTAGACCAATCCAAGTCCAGCACTTGAAATTACTCCTACTCCACCCTCATTGGCTACAGCCGACGCCAAGCCAGAAAGAGAAATTCCTACTCCCATTCCTCCTTGAATGATAGGAACTCTTAGTGACAAATCTCCGATTTTTACAGAATTCATAACGATATTTTTAATCTTCCGCAAAAGTAACGAAATATTTAGTTTTATTCGATTTATGATTTATATTTTTAACAGAAATAGATAAATTATTTAATTTGTTTGAACTAATCAATATTTATGTTGTATAATAGTTAATCACTATAAAGAGTGTGTTGTATATATATACTTATCACAACATTTGTTTAATCCACATAAAAATTCAGTCTATTTGAAATAAGTTTTTTGAAATATGAAGCTGTATAAATTTTAAGTATTTGGCTAAAGAATTAAGGATTGTTAAGGACGGAACGTCCTAACCCCTCCCCACGTGCGAGCCGTAGGCGAGCACATAAAATTTAATAAAACCACAGAAACACAAGTTTTACAGAGAAAGGCTACGCTTTTTTTTGAGAAAAAGAGGTAAAAATTCAATCTGAAAATGAAAAATAATTCGCAGATTACAATTTATCGAATTCACCATAAATAAGTATCACAATGTAATTCTTTTGCAACTTGATTGCATAAACTTTAATCTATTTTTGCGTAAACAATAAAAATTTTCATCATGCGCAAATCTGTTTATTTAACAATTTCTCTGCTTTTGTCAGCTGTATTGATTGGATGTAATAATCATAATCATGCAGGTCACTCTCATGACAATGGTCACGAACATTCGGAATATGAACATCATCATGATGACGACGAACATGACCATGACGGACATGAAAAAGATGAGTGCGAAGATGAAAAAGTGAATGTAATAAATGGACATTCGCATAATGAAGACTTTCATAGTAAAGATGAGGAAGGAATCAAGAAACATGAAGGGGAAGTACATTTGTCTGCAGCTGAAATAAAGAAGATTTTCACTGAGACAGCAGCATTTTCTGAGTTTTCCCATGTCATTGTGGCGACGGGGGAAATTCTTCCGACTACGAAAGGTGAGTCGTCTGTGGTTGCTCCATTTTCAGGAATTGTCTCTATTGCGTCAGGTGTTACAGTCGGAGGAAAAGTGCAGGCAGGTCAGGTGCTTTTCAATATCAGCACAAATGTGGGCGAGGAGAGTGACCTGGTGGAGAAAGCCACTATCGAGCTTGAAGCGGCAAGAAAGGAGTATGAACGTGATCTGAAGTTGAGCGAGGAGATGATTGTCTCGAAGAAGGAACTCAATGAATGCAGGGAACGTTATGAGCAGGCAAAGGTGAAACATGCCAATCTCGCTTCCAAAATATCTTATGGAAAAGCTTTGTCGAAAAGTCAGATATCTGGTTTTGTAAAAAGCATAAATGTCTCCGACGGTGAGTTTGTCAATGCTGGTGAGCAGCTTGCAATTGTCTCTCAAAACGACAAATTGATGCTTCAGGTGAAATTGCCTCAGCGTTACCAAAAAAGCGCGACGAGCATCAAAACAGTCAAATTCCGCACTGCATACACACATGAGGTGTTTGCTCTCGACAAGATGGATGGCAAACAGGTGAGCCAGGCTATCACTACGTCGGATGGAGGCTACTATATTCCTTTGCTTTTCGAGTTTAAGAATATCAGCAAAGTGATGTCGGGCACAAGTGTGGAGTGCTATGTTGTGACTAAAGAAAAGAAGAATGTCATCACAGTGCCAAACAGTGCGATAGCTGAAGACCAGGGTGTCGCGCAGGTATTTGTGAAAAAGCATGAGGATGCTTTCAAGAAACAGTTTGTGACTCTTGGCGAGACGGATGGAGAACGAACAGAAATAATAGAAGGTCTGCACAGTGGCGACATTGTGGCAATATCCGACGTCGCGCGTCTGCATCTTGCATCTTCTTCTAATGCGATTCCAGCACATACTCACAACCATTAAAAACGAATTGATATGTTAGAAAAAATCATACATTCTTCGCTAACTCACAGAATCTTTGTCATTATCTGTGCGGTGGCTCTGACTATCTACGGACTCTATTCCGCACATGAGGCGGATATAGATATCTTTCCTGATTTGAACGCTCCTACCGTCGTCGTGATGACGGAATGCGGAGCTATGAACACAGAAGATGTTGAGGCTTTGGTGTCGTATCCGATCGAGTCGTCGCTTTCGGGAGCAAGTGGAATCAGACGTATCAGAAGTACTTCCACAGATGGTCTTTCCATCGTCTGGGCTGAATTCGACTGGGATACAGATGTCCTTGTGGCACGCCAGACAATTTCAGAAAAACTTCCGGAGTTGACGTCTAATCTTCCAGCAGAGGTCGGACAGCCCGTGATGGCTCCACAGTCGTCTATCATGGGTGAGATTTTTATTGTGGGGCTTCAGGCAGACTCCACATCGTTGATGGATTTGCGTACGTCTGCTGATTTTGAACTTCGTCCTCGCCTGATGTCTATTTCTGGTGTGGCAGGTGTCACTGTGATAGGAGGAGACGTGAAGGAGTACCAGATTGTGCTTGATGAACTGAAGATGCAGCACTACGGCATATCTATTGCGGAGGTGACAGAAGCTATTGATGGTATCAACCAAAATGTGAATGGAGGATTGATCACCCGTCATGGCACGGAATATGCCGTGAGATGTGTCTGTGCGACGCGGGACACTTCTGTGCTTGGCACTGCTTATGTGGCAAAGCGTGGAAACTATTCCGTCACCCTTGCGGATATCGCTGAAATACGTGTAGCACCAAGTTTTCCTCGTATAGGAAGGGCATCTATAAAAGGAAATGACGCGGTGTTGCTGACAATCACGAAACAACCGGGAGCCTCAACTCTTGATCTTACTGAAGAGATTGAGAAGACGCTGGAAATATCCAAACTGTCTCTGCCTGCCGACGTGAAGGTGCAGACAAATATTTTCCGCAGTTCGGATTTCATCGACAGAGCCATCGACAATGTGAAGAGTTCCCTTTACGAAGGTATCTTCTTCGTGGCTATTGTCTTGATTCTTTTTCTTGCCAATCTCCGCACGACTGCCATTTCCCTGATCACTTTGCCAATTTCCGTGCTGACATCCATTTTGGTGTTGAAACTGATGAATCTTGGCATCAACACAATGAGTCTCGGAGGTATAGCCATTGCGATCGGATCGCTTGTCGACGATGCCATTGTGGATGTGGAGAATGTGTGGAGACGGATGAATGTGCCTAATGCGGATGTTAATAAAAAATCCATAATCAGTGTGATAGAGGAGGCGTCGAGTGAGGTGCGTGTGCCCATTCTTAATTCCACTCTGATAATAATCGCAAGTTTTCTTCCTCTGTTTTTCCTTTCAGGAATGGAGGGTAAGATGCTTATTCCGTTAGGTATCGCTTTTATTGTGGCACTTGCAAGCTCGACAATTGTGGCTCTGACATTGACACCTGTGTTATGCAGTTATTTGTTGAAACCAAATGCGGACGGTGGACAGAAAAATTCAAAAGAGAGTTGGTTATCCCAGCGTCTTAAAGAAGGATATGCCAAATTGCTTGACTTGGCCCTTGCCAGCAAACGGATGATCCTCACATTGTCTGGCATAGCTCTCGTCGCAGCGATAATCGCGATGTTCACATTCGGATCCAATTTTCTTCCTCCATTCAATGAAGGATCGCTGACAATCAATATCAGCACACTTTCTGGCACGTCGCTCGACGTGAGCAATGAGATAGGTTTGGAGGCGGAAAAGATGCTTATGGAGGTTCCTGAGGTAATCACTGTAAGCAGAAAAACAGGTCGCGCTGAGAAAGACGAGCATGCACTTGGCACGAATGTGTCGGAAATAGAGGTGCCATACCGTCTGAGCGAGCGAAGCAAAGATGAGATGATAGAGGATGTGCGACACAGATTGAGCCATATCAGAGGAGCGAACGTAGAGATTGGTCAGCCTATATCTCATCGTATCGACGCGATGCTTTCCGGAAGCCAGTCGGCAATAGCGGTGAAAATTTTCGGAGCCGAACTGCCAAAACTTGAGCAGATCGCCGGCTATGTGAAAGAGGAGATGCAGAAAGTGGATGGAATAGCCGATGTCAATTCGGAGCAGATGACATTCCGTCCGCAAATGAAAATTACGCCGCGACGAGAGATGCTTGCGGAGTATGGGATAACTCAAAAAGAGTTGGCTGAATTCATAACTGTCAAGCTGTCCACAAAGGGGGTAGGAATGGTGAGAGAGGAGAACAAGAGCTATGATATCAAGCTGATGTCGAAAAAGTATACAGGAGAAGTGGGAGACATGCTTATTCCGTCGGCAAAGGGAATGATTCCGCTCTCATACGTATGCAATATCAGCTATACGTCAGCACCGTCTACAATCAACCGTGAGAATGAGAGCCGCAGAATCATCGTGTCGGCCCAACAGAACGGACGTGATCTGGAATCCATTGTAAACGACATCAAGAGTAGAATATCCGAGAATGTGGATCTTCCTGAAGGCTACTGGATAGAGTATAGCGGACAGTTTGAGAGCCAGCAGCGAGCCACACGCACATTGAGTGCGACGTTGGTGATTTCGCTGATTATAATCGTGCTACTGCTGAAAAAACAGTTTGACAGTTGGAAGACATGCGCACTAATATTAAGTGCGTTGCCATTTGCTCTGGTGGGTGGAGTAGCGACGATTTTTTTCACAGGAGGAGTGGTGAGCATTCCGTCGGTAATCGGATTCATATCGTTGTTTGGTATAGCCACGCGTGGAGGAATGCTGCTTATCGCGGAGTATGAGAAGAGAGAAAAAGATGGGGAGACGTTGCAAAAACAAATAGTGGAGGGTAGTGTGGCCCGTCTCAACCCAATCCTGATGACGGCGTTAAGCTCAGCATTAGCATTGATTCCAATGATCATAGCAGGTGACAAGCCTGGTGCGGAAATACAGTGTCCGATGGCACAGGTGATCCTTGGCGGACTGCTCACATCAACCATATTGTCGTTGATTGTGATACCGATTCTATATCATTGGATGAAGAAAAAAGAGTTGGAATGTCATAAATGAGGATTCCAAAGGGCGGAACGCCCTTCTCCCCCTTTCCAAGTGCGAGCCGTAGGCGAGCACACAGAATAAAATAAAACCACAGAGATACAAAGTTCAAAGAGAAAGGCTACGCCTTTTTCTGAGAAAATGAGGAGAGAATTAGAAAATGGAAATGCCTTTCTTTTTATGATTATTCGTCATTTCGAATTCGCAGATTGCAATGTGTTGAACTCACGTTAAATAGTTGCCAGAGTGAAAGGTCAAAAAGTTTCCATTACTAATGAACAAAAGTTTCCATTTGTAATGGAAACTCTTTATATGTGACTGCATTTTCAACAAAAATTCATGGTTGTTTCCTAATCATCATTTTTAGGTATTGGGTATTTAAAATTACAGCAATACTTTTGCAGTCGTAACAAATACCCATATTTAAGTATTATAAAACTAAAACAATGAAACATATTTTACTGACTGTATTTTCTTTAGTCGCAGCGTCTCTCTTTGCTAAGGAAATGCCTTTCAAAGAGATAGTGGTGGCACTCGACAATTATAATCCTCAGATTCAGATTGCGCGTGCAAAAATAGAGAGCAACCAGATTTCCATGCGAACAGAGCGTAATCTTGACGATCCATCAGTGGAATATCTGTTGATGTCGCCGGGAAATGCCAACGATATGGAGCTTGTGGTGAGCCAGGAATTTGCTTTCCCTACAAAGTATGCCAGAATGAAGAAGGCGGAAAAACTTGCCTATAAGCGTGATTCACTTGAATATGAACTTACACGTAAAGAGGTGATAGCGTCAGCTTATGAGATATGTGCGGAGATCATATATTTGAATCAGATTTTGGAGATGGATTCCATACGTTATGAAATGTCTCGCGTAAATTACGAGAAACTCAAGCGAGGAATGGAAGAGGGAAAATATAACATCCTTGAAGTCAACGAGGGGCAGATAGGTATGATAACAGCTTTTTCCAACTATAGCGAAACACGTCGCTCACTTAGTGAAAACACTCTTCAGCTGAATGCGTTGGCAGGCAACAACACAGCACTTAAGATCAACGATCGTGAGTATCCGCAGAATCTGAAAGACTGCAGCAGAAAGAGCACGATTATGGAAGAACTTATAGCTGTTGAGACTGAAATCAACGCGCAGCAGATGAAAGTGGCAAAAGCGGAGTCGCATCCAAGTTTGTCGGCAGGCTACAAGATGGTGAAATCCGGAGAGACAGCTCATGGATTTGTTGTCGGGTCATCCATTCCGATTTTTTCGGCAAGAGGAAAAAAACAGTTGGTGCAGGCGGAGAGCACCGTCTCCAACCTTGAGCTTCATCAGCGTGCGGCGGAACTGGAAGTCTCACTCAACAATGAGCTTAACAGAGTGGAGGAGTATGTGAAGCTGACGAGCATGTACGACAAAGACATGTTCGACCAAACACTGCAACTGCTGAAAAAGACATTGGATAGCGGACGAATCACAGAAATAGAATACACCACATTGTTCGATTCATGGTACGACAACAATAAGACATACCTTGAGCAGGTGAAGGAATTCAATAAATCGCTGCTGAAAGTGTTTGTGTATTGCGAGGATTGATTTGTAATTCATAATTCGCAATTCATAATTCATAATTGTTGGGAAAAGACATCTGTGGAATAGAATTTTGATCGTAGGGGCGAACCCTTGTGGTCGCCCAAACCAGGAAATAAATGAGGAGACGTCGTATTGAGATGTAGAGACATCGCAATGTGGCGTCTCTTATGGTAAAAATCATAAACAAATCAGCATATCATCTTCCACTGTGGTCCGTCATCAAACGGACAAAAACATTTTGATTTGCAACCATATATTTTTATTTTTGCAACCAATATAATATGAAAAAATAAATCATTTGCGACGTGAGTAAAAAAACAAAGATAACGATAGCGGGAGGGTCAAAGATATATTCAAGACCAGTAAGCACGTTGAGAAAAAAAAATAAGTATAACGATTGCGGTAGTGCTGATAGTTCTGTCTATCCCTTTCTGTACGAGGTGGTTTTCTACGGTTAAGTATTATTTCAGTGATGAGGGAGAACAAGCGTCATCTTTGTTAGAATATAGGTTGACAGGAACAACCGCAGAAGTGGTAGGATTAAAAAAGGGCCATAATAAAGAAACAGTCATAATCCCTGAAAAAACTATTTGTTGTGGATATCTTTGTACAGTTACATCAATCGGCATAGGAGCATTTTTAGGATGTTGTGGATTGACAAGCGTAGAAATTCCATCGTCGGTGACAGAAATAGGGGAGCATGCATTTGAAGGATGTAGCGGAATGACAAGCGTGGAAATTCCATCGTCGGTGACAAAAATAGGAAGTGGAGCATTTTCTGGTTGTAGCGGAATGACAAGCGTGGAAATACCAACGTCAGTGACAGAAATAGGGAATAGTGCATTTTCTGGTTGTAGCGGATTAACAAGCGTGAAGATCCCATCATCAGTGACAAAAATAGGATGGGAAGCATTTTCTGGATGTAGCGGATTAACAAGCTTGGAAATCCCATCGTCGGTGACAGAAATAGGGGAGCATGCATTTGAAGGATGTAGCGGATTGACAAGCGTGGAAATCCCATCATCAGTGACAGAAATAGGAGAGTCTGCATTTGAAGGATGTAGCGGATTGACAAGCATAAAAATTCCATCGTCAGTGACGAGAATAGAAAATTATGCATTTTATGGCAGTATCGGATTAACAAGCGTGGAAATCCCATCGTCAGTGAGAAAAATAGGAGATTATGTATTTTCTGGCTATAGTGGATTAACAAGTGTAAAGATTCTGTCGTCGGTGACAAAAATAGGGGATGAAGCGTTTAAGAATTGTTATAATTTAAATATAGTGATTGATAATACTAAAAACAACGTAAAAGTTGGAAAAGATGCATTTGAGGGATGCAAGTCTATGACGTGGAAGAAAGGTATGTGAAAAACATGTGCGGTTTCCTATTGTTTGAGTTTTCTCCGTTAAGGGTTTTCTAAAATAAACTTGTTTGTGAGTTTTCCAAGCATCAAAATGCTGTTTTCTGTTTGAAAATCATAAATTCAAAATTAACGTCAATTCGATGAAATAAGAAGAATATTATAGTAGGAAAAAAATGATAGTTGGAGTGTCATAAATGAGGATTCCAAAGGGCGGAACGCCCTTATCCATCCCCATGTGCGAGCCGTAAGGCGAGCACATATGATTTAATAATAGAAATGCATTTTGACCGCTCGCCCTCTGGGCTCGCGGAAGAAAGAGGGTTAGGACGTTCCGTCCTTAACAATCCTCAACCATATAACCAAAATTTTTAATTGAAATAAAACTGCTTCTAAGATTTTTCATATCTTTGCATCCGAAAATGTTTTGTTTGGTCTAACAGATTGCACAAAACAGTACAAATAAAAACAAAATTAATATGGGAAAATACATCGACTTACGATGTGATTTCGGGTTCAAATACTGCATGTCAGACCCGATTATCATGAAATCATTTTTGAATGCTCTCTTAGAGGGAGACGTGGAGAAAATCACAAGTGTGACATTTGAAAACGTGGAGATGCCACGAGACACAATTAATCAGCGAGGCGTGACCTTCGACCTCCATTGCTCCACAGAGACTGGCGACACGATCCTGATAGAGATGCAGAACTCTTACCAGAAGTTTTTCAAAACACGTGCCAATTTCTACATTTTCAATCTTATGAGTAAGAAGATTAGACGTGGAATAGAATGGGGTAAGATGGAAAATGACATCACAAGAATCATCGGCATCTTCATTATGGGAGACGGTTTGGCTGGTCTGGACGATGCGATCACATGCACGGCGGAATGTAATGTGAAAACCGGCGAGATATTTTGGGACAGACATCGAAAATATTTCATAAATTTGCCGAAATTCAAGTTTGATGCCGAAAACATCACAACAAAAGATATCTGGATTAACTTCTTCAAAAACCTAGGAGATATGGACAAGATACACAAATCAGTATATGAGCGAGCAGACGAGGGATTGCTTCGTCTGCTGGAAAAGGCAAAAGTGGCCGCACTCACCGATGAGGAGAGAGACGTCTACGAGGCCAGCATGAAACGCCTTGAGGATGAAGTTGACATGGAGGAGCTCGGATACAAGATCGGCATGGAGGAAGGATTAGATATTGGTCGAAAAGAGGGAAGAAAAGAGGGAAGAGAGGAAGGAAGAAAAGAGGGAAGAAAAGAAGGAAGAGAGGAAGGCGAACGTAACAAATCCATCCAGATCGCAACAGGCATGAAACAGGAAGGTTTGGATTCGGCTCTCATTGCGAAGTTGACAAATCTCTCTTTGGAAGAAATTGAAAAATTATAATGGTAACGGTGTATCAAAATGTTTGAGAGTGGATGCACCTTCGTCGCAAAAATATCATTTTCAATAAAATTCTATATATTTGCATAGCAAATAAAATTCATCATGCAAAGAATAAAAAAAGAGGCAATTGATTTGCTTTGCCAACTCATTCGCATCCCTGCATACAGCAGAGACGAAAAGGCTAAGGCTGACTTTTTGCAGCAGCATATAGAGAAGACGATGGGATTCAAAACCAACCGTCTCGACAACAACATCTGGATCCAGTCGGCTGAGTTCCGTGACGACCGACCAACTCTTCTGCTAAACGCTCATATCGACACTGTCAAGCCTGTTAACGGTTGGCAGTGTGAACCTCATACTGACACTCATGAGGATGGCAGAATATATGGTCTTGGCACAAATGACGACGGTGCTTCACTCGTCTCGTTGCTTTACGCTTTCTCTATACTATCCAAGAAGGAGCAGCCATACAACCTTATCTATGCGGCGTCGGCTGAGGAAGAGGTGTCTGGAAAAAACGGAATGGAGAAATTGTTGACGGTGCTTCCTAAGATTGATGTTGCGATTGTGGGTGAACCTACAGGTATGCATGCGGCTGTGGCAGAAAAGGGACTGATGGTGCTTGACTGCGTCGCACACGGAAAGGCTGGCCATGCGGCAAGAAACGAGGGAGACAACGCTATCTACAAGGCAATCAAGGATATTGAGTGGATCAAGGATAATGTTTTGCCAAAACAGACAGATTTGCTTGGTCCTGTGAAGTGGACCACAACTATGGTCAACGCAGGCACTCAACATAATGTGATTCCTGATGCATGCTCATTCGTGGTGGATATCCGTTCCAACGAATGCTATTCCAACGAAGAGATTTTTGAGATTCTGCAGACAAAATTGCAGTCTGAAATAAAGGCGAGATCATTCCGTCTTTCCTCATCATCTATTTCGGTGGATCATCCTATCGTGAAGAAAATCAAGAGCATGGGAAGAAACTTATTCGGTTCTCCTACTCTTTCCGACCAGGCATTGATGCGTTTTCCAAGCGTCAAATTTGGTCCCGGCGACTCTTCCCGCTCACATACAGCCGATGAATATATAGTTGAGAGTGAGATAGAGGAGGCTATTGAGATGTATGTGGATTTGCTTGACGGATTGAGTATCGGATGAGCGACGTAAAAGAGAAATACTACGTGGTGTGGGCTGGAAAAGAGCCTGGAATCTATACCAATTGGGAGCAATGTAAAGCCCAAGTGGAAGGGTTCAACGGTGCGAAGTTCAAAAAATTCGCAACTCTTTCTGAGGCGACAGCAGCCTTCGAAAAGGGGGCTCCGGCATCATTGAACATATATTCGGCTAAAAAGACTCCCGTCTCCACGGAAGGGATAATTGCAAATTCTTTGGCAGTAGACGCTGCATGTAGCGGAAATCCAGGGAAAATGGAATTCAGGGGGGTATGGGTGTCGACTGGAAAAGAGGCTTTCCGTTTTGGACCGTTTGAGAAGGGGACAAACAATATCGGTGAGTTTCTTGCTCTCGTCTATGGCATCGGGCTTGTGCTCAAGACCAATCCCGAGACTGTGATCTATTCCGACAGTGTGAATGCCATTTCGTGGGTGAAAGCAGGCAAGTGTAAAACGAAACTTGCTGAATGTGCTGATAACAAAGAGATTTTCGACCTCATACGCAAGAGTGAGGCTTGGCTTAAGATGCCGAGACCAGAGGTGAAGATCTACAAGTGGAATACAAAAGAGTGGGGTGAGATCCCTGCTGATTTTGGAAGAAAATGATTTATTATGACAATAGAGGTAAAGAATCTGCGCAAATCATACGGTAGCCAGCTGGTGCTCGACAACATCAACTTCTCGATAGGAGACGGTGAGATTGTGGCATTCCTTGGCAACAACGGTGCTGGAAAAAGCACGACAATGAAGATTATCAACGGATATCTGTCGAAAGATTCCGGGGATGTCAGAGTGTGTGGTATAGATGTTGACAAGGATTCAAAGAAGGTGCACGGGCTTATCGGTTATCTGCCGGAGCATAATCCGATCTATCCTGAACAGTATGTGAAGGAGTATCTCACGTTTGTGGCTGGAGTGTATGGATTCAAGGGTGCGGATGCGAAGAAGAGAGTCGACGAGATGATAGAGAAAACGTGTCTTACACGTGAATATAAGAAGCGTATAGGTCAGCTTTCAAAGGGTTACCGTCAGCGAGTAGGTTTGGCCGCAGCACTTATTCCGGATCCAAAAGTGCTGATACTGGATGAGCCGACCACAGGTCTGGATCCTAACCAGATTATAGAGGTTCGTAATCTTATCAAAGAGGTAGGCAAGGAGAAATCAGTGATGTTGTCGACCCATATCATGCAGGAGGTGTCGGCAATCTGCGACAGAGTGATCATCATCAACAATGGAAAGATTGTGGCAGATGATTCCGAAACCCACATCACCAATGTCAGCGAGGACAACAGCAAATTCCTGATAGAGGCGGAATTCATGAGCGACGTCGACACAAAAGACCTTGCGATGAAAATTTCCAATTCAGAGGTGAAAGAGATTGCGAAAAACACGGTGGTTATCTCTTCCGACCACGACAGCAGAAGTGAGGTGTTCAATTATGCGGTGCAGACAGGAAATGCGCTTCTGACGCTTAAGAAGCATGAGAAGAGCATGGAGGATGTCTTCTTGGAGAATACGAAAAAAAATTAGAAATTATAAATGCGTAATGCAAAATGATATTGTGAAGACGGGGGAATCTCCGTCTTTTTTATTTAAGACATTCATTTTTTATTTAAGACATTCATTTTTGAAATAACCACAGAGGCACAGAGTTAACAGAGAAAGTCTACGCCTTTTTTGAAGGAAAGAAAAAACAGTCATGAATTAAGACAAAGCCATAAAAAATAGTGGAGAATCCGCAGATCCTCCACTGTCTCATAATTTCTACTTGAATACAACCTTATATTTCAAAATTTGAGGCTTCAAATTTGTGAAATAATATGTGATTGTAAGATTATGCTCTTTCTCAATTGGATTTACATTATTAGGCAGTTTTATTACAAAACCAGAAACTAAATGGCCATCTTTGTATTCAAATTCAGAAATTTTTTTTGTATAATTCAATTGACATTCACGATCTCTTCCATAATTACTTATCAACAAATCATAATAACCATGAATATTAACATAAAACAAATCGTCTAATAACGTACCTGCCAAATGCGCAAAATCAAAATCAGAATCAGAAATAACATGAATGGAATCCAAATGGTTAACCAAAACTTCTGCACCATCATCATAAACAACCTGGTTATAATGATTGTCCTTATATAAGGATCTCATAGAATCTATCTGAGTATCTAATGCTTTATAATGATTGACTCCGACATTAAAGAAAATATAATCTCCAGAGTCATAAACTTCATTACTATATAAGGAATCAATATTATAGTAATACCATATATAGCTCTTTGAAGCATCATCGTTGCAATGTGTGAAGGGGAACACGCATAAAGCAAAAATTGACAAAACAAAACTCTTTCCCACCATCAATTTTTTTTTCATCTCCATATCACAAAACAATTTACGTTTCTTGTATAATCATAATTCATTGAAGACTTTAATGACTCATCATCCAGTGCATAAGGTTTGGTAGGATTAAAGACATTCGCCTCAAAATAACCATTTCCTTTGCCACCCCATCCCCAATTATGATGCAAATAGTAAAAATTATATTCTTTTACAAGACTTTCT
>DGHQ01000019.1 GCA_002392915.1 Bacteroidales bacterium UBA3844
TCTCGATGCAAACATAGGAACTACGGGTTTTGGGCAGTGCGATACAGAATCTGATTAATGTTTTGAAAACATATATATAATCCCAACCAATGGCATACGTCTCTATCCGTGCCAAACGTACCAAACCACGTACATAAAAATATTTATCAAGCATTTAATTTTATCTACGAACACCTTGGATTATGATTTTTTTATTTTAGCGTCCGGAACATTGGAGACACATGATGATTTGTTTGATGATGCATTGTCAGACGCACGTCCGAGAAGAGACGCACGTCCGTGCGTCTCTACAAGATGGGTTTCCAAAACTATAGAATTATATTACCATACATAACAGACCATGAAGAAAACACTACTATCTATCGTTGCTTCAGTTGCAACTTTTTTCGGTGCCACACTCCAATCGTTTGGAGTCAACGTATCCAACCCGCTCATCTACTCTGATGTGCCAGACCCTTCCGTCATCCGTGATGGAAACAAATATTATATGGTGAGCACCACTATGCATTGTGCTCCGGGTGTTCCGATTATGATGTCGGAGGATTTGTCGAACTGGCGTACCGTCAACTATGCCTACCAGACGCTCGACAACGGAGACAACCAGAGTCTTAATGGCGGCAAACATGCCTATGGAAAAGGTTCGTGGGCTTCTTCGCTTCGTAAGCATAAAAACAAATATTATATTCTCACTCCGTCGTACACAACAGGAAAGACCCATCTTTTCTCTACTGACGATATTGAGAACGGCACTTGGGATGAGGTTCGTCTGCCATTCTATCACGACCCTTCTCTTTTCTTCGACGACGATGACCGCGCCTACATCATTTTCGGCAGCGGTGAGTTTAACATCATAGAACTCAACAGTGACCTTAAAAGTGTGAAGGGTGGAGCCTCAAAACTTAACATTCCTATCGACCAGACAACCGGCACTAACGGATATATCGTGAAATGTGAGGGTGCACACATGGAGAAAGTCGACGGCAGATACTATCTTTTCGCTATCTCTTGGCCAAACGGCAAATGCCGTACTGAACTGGTGTTCCGCTCAAGCAGTTTGAAGGGCAACTATGAAGGCAAGATCGCATTGCAAGAAAACGGTGTAGCTCAGGGTGGAATCTTCGACACTCCCGACGGCAAATGGTATGCTATGCTTTTCCGCGACTCTGGTGGTGTGGGACGTATTCCTTGGCTTATACCGGTCTCTTGGGAAAACGGTTGGCCTAACATGGGTAGACAGGCAGCTCGCAGCGTCGACTTGCCAAACCCAGTGGAGCCAGCATACAGTATGGCGACGTCGGATGATTTCGAGTCGACTACCCTGCCTCTTGAATGGCAGTGGAACCATAATCCCGACAACTCTAAATGGTCGTTGGCTGCCCGTCCTGGATATTTGCGGATTACAACCGGTCGCACAGACAAGAGTCTTTACTGGGCTAAAAACACGTTGACTCAAAAGACTTTCGGGCCTAAATGTTCCGGTCGTGTGGCTCTTGATGTGAAAGGCATGAAAGACGGTGATATCGCCGGACTTGTAGCACTTCAAGATTCTTTCGGATTCGTTGGCGTGCAGAAGCAATGGGGGCAGCTGAATATCATCCAGCAGAAGACTGTGAATAAAATTGCATCTGTCCCTTTTGACGGAGAGACTGTATATTTACGAATCGATTTTGATTTTACAAAAGACAGAGCTTATTTCTATTACAGCACAGACAATCAGAAATGGAATGCCATCGGAAAAGACATTCCTCTTCCATACACACTAGGCATGTTTGCCGGATATAAATTCGGTTTGTTCAACTACGCCACCTCTCAGGCTGGAGGATACGCCGATTTCGATTGGTTCAAAGTGGGAGAAGATGTATACGACGAGATTTATCTTGGTCAAATCAAAGAGCCAGAAGTTGTAGGTCCATACAATGAAGTGGCAGCCAGTATTCCTGGCGTAGTGGAGGCAGAAAACTATAACACAGGTGGAAATAACATCTCCTACTACGACATAGACAGAAGCAACCGTGGCGGAGAATACAGGAAAGACGGAGTGGATATATATGCGTCAGATGAAGCCAATGGTTTTGCTATCGGATATTGCGAGGCAGACGAGTGGATGAACTACACTGTGAATGTGGCAGAGGAAGGTGAATACACAGTGTCGGTGAGAGCAAGTGAGGAGGGAGAAGTTGAGGATGGCACAGTCCATGCATCTCTTTCAAATGAGGCTGGCGACGCAATAGACATAGAGGTTGGCACCACAGGAGCATGGGATGTCTACGGTGAATTCAAGCAGAAAGGTAAAATCAAACTTCCTGCTGGAGAATCAACCATTCGTCTGACAATCAAGAAATCGTGGGTGAACATCGACCGTCTGACATTCACGAAATGGGATCCGTCTGATGTTGATGACACAGAAGCAGAGAAGATTTTAATCATCAAAACAGATAACGCGATCAAAATCACCGGTATTGATGGGGTAGAGACGCTCGGTCGTGCGTCTCAGCAACAATCACCATATGGAATAGACCGTGCGGTTCAGCCATTAAGAATTGAGATAATAAATGCAGAAGGAAAGACGATACGTGTATCCAACAAAACAGAAATTCCAACATCAGGAATCGTTTCTGGCATCTACACAATCAGAATAATAACAGACAGCAACGTGATATGTAAAAAATTCACATTGAAATAACATAACACCCGTAGAGACGTACGGTCATGCGTCTCTGGAATGGACGTACGTGTTTACGTCCGTACATAAAAAATGCCGTGACGGATTTCTCGCCACGGCATTGCTGTATCATCAATAAATCAAAATATTTATTTCAAGACTGGACGGATCAACACTCCATCATAACGTGTGTGCATCCAATGAAGTCTATGAGATTTATCAGAAGTAAACATAAGGAAACTTATACCATAGACATCTTCCACATTACTGAATCCAGATGTCCAGTAGTAGCCATCACCTATATCTGGAGTTGTCGATTTAGGTTTCAACACACCGACTGCAGGCAAGAAAATAGAATTGCCATTAGGACCTGTAACTCTGCATCCTTTCATTCCGTCAACAGTAACAAACTCCCATGTACACTTTTCCACAAGTTCCTTAGATTCAGCCTCCGTAGGCATTCTCCAGCAAGAGCCCCAATTTACAGTTGCAGCATCATGTTCAGGAGTGAGCATACTGTCGGCAGTCATCACTCCTTTCTCGATCAACTGTGATGCCGTCCATCCTGAATAGTCGTAAGTGTCATCAAACGGAGTCACCTCTCCCCAAGAGTAGTGTGTTCCCATATCTGTTGACTTTGTCGCTCCTAAATTCATGGAAGCCCACTTTACAGAAAGTCCTAAATCGACAGCATTGGTATCACCAGCACAACCTCCTTCACATGCAGCCAATTTCTGCTTCAATGTCTCAATTTCTGAGTCTTTTTTGTTAATCTCGTTATACAACCAAAAAATAGAGTCTCTTCTCGACTCATTTTCTTTTTCACTCTCCTGAAGTTTCAAAATGATTCCAGAAAGAGACTCCAAAAGATATTCCGGATCATTAAGTCTTTTCTCACAAGCAGTGTCAGGTGCAGGTGCCGCCAACCTTGAATTACCAAGCGCAAAATTAATTTCATCTACATCATTGACATCATAGCCATAAGCTGTACCATCATTCTGATGCACATAAATGTTTTGAGCAAACAATGCAGAACTCAATAGAGCAGCACTAACAATTGTAAATAGTTTTTTCATATTATTTCTAGTTATTTGTAATTTCAATATCTATCACTTTTTTATAAACTTAACCTGTGACGAATCCACTTTCAACACATATAAACCTTGAGCCAAATCCTCAACATCTATCTCCACACCCAATTGTCTTTTCACAACAACGCCGTTCATGTCGACCACCTCAATTTGGGTATTTTCATCGACACCAGAAAGATAAATCATCTTCTCTACAGGGTTAGGATAAACAGCTATCTGCGATGGAGCAGCCTTCTTTATCTCCACATCTGTAGATATTTTTTCAAATTTGATTGACTCATATTCCTTTATTGTATCTTTTCCATCAATAATACTAAATGTCGGAGGTCTTGAATCTATCTGGCTTCTCAAAACAGGCTTAATACGCAAATCCTGTGAAATCACAAAAAAATCTGAATTTCCATCAGATCTAATTCCTTTGACTTTACATTCTCCACTTTCAGCTGATGCAGACAACGAAAATAATAACGTCAATACACTTAAAATATTTTTTTTCATAACTCATTTGTATTTTTCACAAAAAAATAAAATCATCGCACAATTCATTCAAAGCAAATCATTTTTAACTTTATTTTAACATTTGAACACTCTCTACGATTTGATTCTACATCACTCCACCGTTATATCCGTACGTTTGGATTTGACTGAATACGAAAATTTTAACTCTTTCTTCTCACCTGGTTTCAGATTAAGTTTCCAAGTGACTTTGCCCTCCTTCTCGTCTACCTCTGCTCCACCATTATCAACCAATACCACCTTGATATCATCCACTGTAGATACAGGGAATTGATCCTCCACCGTCACCTTGACAGACTCAGTTTTATTGTTTTTCACTGTGATCAGCCATTCTCTCTCCACCTTGTCGGATGTCTTGATCAGATTCTTCGACGAGTATGTACGCATATCCTTTCTGTCGACAGCCAGTTCCTTGTCTTTTCCGATGGAAAGATTCAAAGTATCCTCCGTCTGACGTGCGTTGATGAAGCTCTCACCCATATACATATTGTTCAAGAATAGTTTGACCGCACCGTCGAGCAAATCCAATTTCTTCCAATTTGGAATAGACGCTACAAGATAGACATCCTTGGATAACTTTGGCACCGCATAGTAGTTATACTCCGCGTCGACAGAGAAATCCTTCACCACCACCTCATGGTCAGCACCATCGGCAGGAATATTATTTTTCCCTTCAATATCTGCGACGGAATTACGTATTGCCATCTGCGGGATATTCGACTCCATATCACTGCCCATCAAAGATTGTGAGACACGTTTGATTCGATTCTGATCGATATAATTGTAATAATGGCTTCCTACCTCAGACTCTGTAATTTTTGAGCTATTATTGTCCATTCGCACATTTCTAACCATCACATTCTTGCCTCTGGCTGTGCAAGATGTGGAGTTATAACCAGAATAGCTGAAGCTGACACTCTTGTTGATCGGCACCAACAACTCATAATATCCATTTTCATCAGACTCTGTCTTGCGATCGTCTCCACAAGTGACCAATGCTCCCTTCAACGGACCTTTCCAATCACGCACCACTCCCATAATCTTCACATATGGATTAGTATAGTCAGCAGTATGGACACTTCTTCCGACATACGTTCCTGATGGCACGATATAACGTCCCAATTCCGGTTTTTCATTGCTCACAGTCGGATCGTTTTGAGATAGTTTCAGTTTCACATTATCCCATTTCTCTTTTGTTGCCTGGCTCACGTATGCCTTCTGCACCAGATGAAGCTTGGTGTCATTCTTGGCTATGCGGGCCTCGTAGAATGGCATCCAAGCAGCGTCCTCCACAAAATAGTTGATTTCCAACTCACAATTTGAGGCTGCAGACGACTCCAGCTTCACCAAAAGAAAACTCATCGGTTCCATCTGTTTGCCGTAGAGCAAATTCATTTTCTGCTCATTAAGGGTAAGTTCTTCCTGATATTTCTTCATTCGTTTTTGGTAGTCGTACTGCCTTGTGATAATGTCATTCAAATCATTACGCACATAAGAAGCTATACTCTGTAGAGTGGGAGCCGTGAAACCATTATCGCCACCTATATTATCACTTTTCAGCACCAAATCACGCTCTCTGTCGAGCACTTCACTTTTGCTCTGCAGAATATCAATGGAATCACGCAACTGCGAAGCTCTCTTTGTCAGAGCAACGACCTCTTTACCAATCTGTTTCTGACCTGGCACCTCCACATCATAATCAATAGAGGAAAGAGTAGCGTTTCCACTCTTCACACCCACCTGTACGGAGTTTTGCTCCAGCATTGGCGTAAGCAACGGGATTTTCACCTCCGTCACACCACTCTTGACATTCACCTTTGCTGTACGCTTCACCATCGCGCCGTTAGAATAGACCATCACCTCATTTATCTTTGATTGAGTCTCCACTGGTGCGGCAAAAGCTGTGATGGCGCCAAAAGAAAGACAACCTGCTAATATATTTTTTAATTTCATATTTTCTTATTTTTAGTTAAGACGGGGTACACGTTCCCCACAATTACGCATTATGAATTATGAATTGTTCTAAAGTTCTTGATCAGACATCAGTTTATCGAAAAGAAACTCATCTTTCACCTTCACCTCATAATTGATATTGAGTTCTTTCTTCTCTCCAGGAGCAAGATGAAGCGTCCATTTCAAGCGGCCCTCCTTCTCGTCGACTTTTGCATTGCTTGACTCCAACAGAGTGACTTTTGCATCATCATTTGTGGCGACGGGAATCTGATCCTCCACCACGACATCCACAGCCGTCTCCTTATTGTTCTTCACTGTGATCTGCCAGCTTCGTGTGACCTTCTTGGCTGTTCTCAACAGATTCTTTTTCTCCTTAGTAGCCTTCAATGTTCGCTCCACACCAATATTTTTCTCCGCACCAAGAGAAAAATGCAAAGTGTCTTGAATTTCCGACGGAGTCCAATAAGAGTCTCCGACGTAGGTATTATCCAAGAAGACACGGAGTTTTCCCTTCAACAATTCGTAGTCACGCCAGTTTGGAACTTCAGCCAGCATGTAGACGTTAGGGGTTATCTTAGGTGCGGCATAATAGCTGAATTTAGCCGGGATGCTTTGAGTGCCCAACGTCGCCTCATGTTCTGATCCGTCCGACGGGATTGTGTTCAACATCGTCGACTCAGCAGTGTAGTCCTGCAGTTTCGAGAAAGTAGACAGATACAATCCTGAGCCATATTTTGCCCCCTTCTTTGTGGTAATCATAACGACTCCATTCGACGCACGTGATCCATAAATAGAAGTTGCTGATGCATCCTTCAACACTTCCATAGACACAATATCATTAGGGTCAATATTTGCCAACGGATTTCCTTTAGCATCATCTCCATTGACAGGTATTCCGTCTACAATATACAACGGTTCGCCAATTCCTGATAACGAAGAGACTCCACGAATTCGCACTGAAGATGCTTGACCAGGTCTTCCCGAAGATTTTCCGACAGACACGCCTGACACCTTTCCAGCCAATGCTTGATCAATACTTATAGAAGAGCTTTCCTCCAGTTCCTCTTCATCAAGACTACTCTTTAACCTCCATGATCTCTTTGATTTTCTTGGTCTAACTCCATATCCTGTGACAACCAATTCTTCTATCATCTCTTCAGACAAAGTCACATTCAATATGGAAGAAGTCTTGCTTGTGATTTTACGTGTTTGCGGTTCATAACCAGAATATGAAAATTCCAATATCGAACCTATAGGCACATTGATTTCGTAATTTCCATCCATATCTGTGTTTGTGCCTTCAGTTGTGCCCTTTATGACCACATTTGCAAACGGGAGTGGTTCTTTTGCATCTTTGACAACACCCCTTATTCTTACCGTATTTCCATAGAGATTCTTTGTGTCCTCCCTCATTGTGACATTGAGCATCATCACATTATCAGCATTCACATTCTTTTCCTCAGTGAAATGACTGGTATGAACAAACGACAAACGGCTGTTCTCCGGAACCAATATTTCATAGAATCCAGAAGCATCTGTCTGTGTGGTCTCATTTGTAGACGGGCAATTGACCAACACGCCCTGGATACTTCCATGGTTGTCACGCACCGTTCCCATCACCTTCACCATTTTCTTTTCTGAAGACGACGATGATGAGCTGCCATAAGATTTAGGCAGAGTATAACGTTTCAGCTCTGGTCGGGCATTATTGTCAGTAGGATTCGTTCTAGTGACAGTCATTTTCACGTCGTTCCAATCCTCCTTTGTCTTTTGTAGCACCATCACCTTTTTCGTGACATCCATAGATGGTTTATTCTCAGAGATTCGCAACTCAAAGAATGGAGTCCACTCAGCCTCTTTCACCACATAGCTTAAATTCAAATCAGTCTCCCCAGAATTTTTCGACACCAATGAGATGTACAATGCACCCTTTGGCATCATCGCCCTTTCATCCAGAAGTTTCATCTCCTGACCAAGCATCTGTTTTTCCTGTTCCAACTTTTTCTGACGCTGGTTATATTCCAACTTCAAGTCGACGATTTCGTCAAGATCCCTGCGGAGAAAAGACGCCACCCCACTCAACTGCAATGAATCAAAACCCTTAGACCCTCCCACACTATTATTATTCAACACAATATAGCGTTCGTGATCCAAGACGGAGCTATAAGAGCGAATCAAATCCAAAGAATCAGCGATCAGTTTGGATCTCTTCACCAACGAATCATTGGCTTTAGCGACGTCGGCACGATTAGGCATCTCCATCTCCACATTCACCTTGCCCAACGAGATATCAGCATTGGAAACACCCACCTGCACCGACTTTCTGTCGAGCACCGGGCTAAGCATAGGGATCTTCACCACCGTCACACCGGCAGGAATCTTCACATGGGCTTTTCGGCTCACCAAAGCCCCTTGTTTATAGACGGTGACCTTTTCAATCGTGGAATTGACCGACAAAGTGTCCGCAAAGAGGTTTTGCGACATCAAACAGGCAGTCAAAAAGACAAATAGGTAAATAATTCGTTGTTTGAGCATATATTTTGAATTATAGTTCAACGCACAAATATAACATTTTTTCAAACATTGTAGCCATCAACCTGTTTCTAATTAATTCTATGAGACGCACGACCGTGCGTCTCTTCTATGTTGCATT
>DGHQ01000039.1 GCA_002392915.1 Bacteroidales bacterium UBA3844
GAGGACGAGATTCGAACTCGTGGTACGGTTGCCCGTACGTCAGTTTAGCAAACTGGTGGTTTCAGCCACTCACCCACCTCACCAATCCTCGGTGTTATTCCCGATTGCGAGTGCAAAGGTAGTATATTTTTCTTTAACCGCAAACTTTCATATTGCTTTTTTTACAAATTTATCAAAAGTCACTATAAATCAACATAAAGGATGGAAGATTAAGGATGGATGGTTGATGATGGAAGATCAGAACCTCAACCATTAATCCACAACCAAATTTGCATGGCACCTCATTTTTGGATACTTTTGCACAAAATTCATCAAGATAAAATTCAAAAATGAAAGAGGCGTCTTCCAATCGCGAACTACTATCATCACGTCTTGGCTTCATTCTTGTCGCCGCTGGTTGTGCCATCGGCATTGGCAACGTGTGGAAATTCCCATACATCACAGGAATGAGCGGAGGCGGAATTTTCGTATTAATCTACTTTATATTCCTGCTTTTGCTAGGAATTCCCATTCTTTGTATGGAACTTGGAGTTGGGCGAGCATCGCGTCTTTCCCCTATAAAGGCATTCAAAAGTCTTGAGCCCGAAGGCACAAAATGGCATCTTCAAGGATGGGTGTCGCTGATAGGATGCTACTTACTTATGATGTTCTACACGACTGTGGCAGGATGGATGCTACACTACATCTTTTCCACAGCGAAAGGCACATTCGCCGGTGAGATGCCATCCGGATACGTCGCAGAACAATTCAACGCCCTCCTCAACGACCCTTCTACCATGTGTTTGTGGATGGTGCTCGTGGTATTGCTCGGATGCATCACCGTAGGCTACGGACTCATAAAGGGATTGGAACGAATATCGAAAACACTCATGCTGATTCTGCTTGCAATCATGGTCGTGCTTGCGATAAACAGTGTATCACTCAACAATGGAAAGGCTGGTCTAGAATTCTACCTCGTCCCTAATTTCGATCGTATGAGGCAGGTTGGCATCTTCAACGTTATTTATAATGCGATGTCTCACGCTTTCTTCACCCTGAGCATCGGTATCGGATCAATGGCAATCTTCGGAAGCTACATGAAGAAAACGAATACAATTCTAAAAGAGGGAATCACGATCGCTCTGCTCGACACCGCCGTCGCTCTAGTCGCAGGTCTGATCATTTTTCCTGCTTGTTTTGCCTATAGGATTGAGCCTAATGCTGGTCCTGGACTTTTATTCGTCACCCTGCCGGAGGTGTTCAACCGTATGCCATGGGGACAATTCTGGGGCGCGATGTTCTTCATTTTCATGTCATTCGCATCGTTGTCTACGGTGTTCGCCGTATTTGAAAACATCATCACATGCTGCTCCGAGCAGTTTGGCTGGACACGTAAACGCTCGGCTTTCTACAACTTCTTCATTATCACTATTCTTTCTGTGCCATGTGTATTGGGATTCAGTGAGTGGACATGGGATTGGTTGAAGGTTTTCGGGGGTACAATACTCGACTTTGAGGATTTCATCGTTTCATATTGCGCTCTTCCTTTGGGAGGAATGGTGTTCTGCATCTTCTGCACAAGCAGATACGGATGGGGAATAAAAGGATTCTACGAAGAAGCCAACACAGGTGACGGAGCGCAATTCAAGCCTTGGATGCGTGGTTATCTCACATACATCCTGCCACTAATAGTTCTGGCTGTGTTTGTGCTTGGAATATGCGATAAATTTGGAATGCTATAAAATTCATAGTGCGTAATTCTCAATTGAAAACTACGCACTATGAATTATGAATTTTATTTGATTCTTCTCCTGTTTAGAGCCTTATGGTATTTCTTTGCATTTTCCTGATGGTCGTCAAATGATTTTGCAAAGTTGTGAGTGCCGTCGAAACGCTCGCTCGCGCACATATAGATATAATCGTGATGATCGTAGTTGAGCACCGCATCTATAGCATTCATAGACGGAATACGGATCGGGCCAGGTGGCAACCCTTCATATTTATATGTATTATATGGGGAATCGACCTCCAAATGTACACCTCTGATACGACGTATACTGAAATCACCTACTGCGAACTTTACCGTCGGATCCGCCTGCAACAGCATTCCTTTATGTAGACGGTTGAGATAAAGTCCGGCAACAATCGGCTGCTCCTTCACACTCTTTGTCTCCTCCTCCACTATCGCCGCCAAAGTCGACACTTCAACCTGGGTCAAATTAGCGTCGGCACATTTCTTTATGCGATCCTCATTCCAGAACTTGTCGTATTCCTTCTTCATCTTATCAAGCAGATCTTGGGCGGAAATTGTCCAATACACCTGATATGTGTTAGGGATGAACATTGCGACAGAAGTTTTGGAATTAAGATTATATTTCGCCATTGCGTCGTCGCTATTCAAAAGAGAATAAATATCATCATAAGTAAGCATCAACGCTTCGTCGAAACGCTTGCAAAGTTGCTCCTTTGTACGGATATTATTAAAAGTGAGATTCATAGGAGCCTGACGCCCCTTTTTCAGATTATTCACAAGCTGCACATTGCTCATTTGATTCACAAGCTCATATCTTCCTGGCACAATATTCGACGGATAATCCTGATACTCCGCAATCTTTTTAAACGATGCGATATCCTTCACATTACCTGTCGAATCCAGACGTGCGACTACCTTGTCGAAATTATCAGTCGGATAGACGTAGAGGAACCTTGCCTTATCATTATTGATGTAGATATTCGGAAGCATAGTGCTTGAATATGCGATGTAACCCACGATACCGACTACAACAACAAGCAAAACCACCAATATAGTAACGATCTTGCCGACACCACTCTTTTTCTTCTTCTTTACCATCTGTGTTTTTTCATTTATTAGAATTTCAAAAGTAGGCAATTAATTTCAAATGACAAATTTTTGTGCTGATTTTAACAGCGACACACCATGAGATATGACTTTACAAAAAGTCACAAAGATATTCCACAAACGAGTTTTTTGCCCATCTAAAATCAATCCACCCTAAAATATCAGAGAAAAATACTTTTTCAACAATACTAAAAAATTGTTAAAAAAAAGTAACATAATCATTAGCCAACTACTGATTTTTGTCTTAATTTTGCGCCGATTTTACAACTTGATTAATGCGCATTAAGGCTTAGATGCCTATTGTAAATTCAAAAAATTAACCAGTTTTCATGGATCGCGAAAATTCATGAAAGCATAACTTATCAATTTTATTTCACAAAAAAAATGAAAAAAGTCATTTTATCAGTTTTCGCATTTATTGCGACATCAAGCATCGTTTGTTCTCAAAGTTTTGAGAAAGGTTCTAACGGTTTGTACCTTAAGTCTCCTTACACATTATCTTTAGGAGCGACATCTTCAAGCACAACTCTTTTCAACGCAGAGATTACAGATGAAAAGTTTGATTATTTCCTAAGCTTCAAGAACAATTTGCGTGACAGTGGCAATGAAAATGTCATGACAGTTTCGAACGATGGAAAAATCACATTGACCGGAGTAAATGCGGGACTCGATTTATGGCAATACGATGGCAGTTTCTCAAATGGAATGGCAGCCCATCTTTATATAGATTACATTAAAGGCACAGGATACACCATTTCAACCCTTGGCGGAGGACGTTTGGTCGACATGTATTACAAAGCCAGCACACACAATTTCGAAGGAAACTTGGCTGTTGACGGAAAGATTGAGTGTAAGGGTGAATTCAAGGTTGCAGAAGTCAAGACAGACAACGTAATCACAAAGGACATCAAGATCAACATGAACGACGTTGCTGATTATGTTTTCGAGAACGACTATGATCTTAAGGATTTGTCTGAGGTAGAGAGCTATGTCAACGAGAACAAGCACCTGCCAGGTGTGCCTTCAGCAGCAGAGATCGAAGCAAATGGAGTCAGTGTATCAAAGATGACTAACATCTTGTTGGAGAAGGTCGAGGAATTGACACTTCACATGATTCAGTTGAAAAAAGAGAACGAGGCTTTGAAAGCAGAAGTTGAATCACTAAAGAAGTAATTGGATTTATCTCAATTTTTCAATTCAATAAATTAAAATTTTTTAGTGATGAAGTATTCTTTATTAAGCATATTATTGTTCTTTGTCACTTCTCTTTACGCCACACACTACTCCTACACTGATGGTGTAGTGGAAAATGGAGATTTCGAGGTGTCTCGAGAAGTAAAACAAGGAAGCAATTATATAGATGTCACCTACAGATTTGGTGGATTCTCTGTTGAGAAAACGACTATTGACAATCAAGAATTCCATACAATAAGTATCAATAGTGTGCCTGTATTTGGAGAGAAAGGAGATCCAGAACTACCTACCATTACAGATTTGTTGAGTGTCGCATCATCTAATGTGAAAGTTGAGGTTGTCAATCAAACATTCAAGGAATATAAGACATTCTATATCGCGCCATCAAAAGGAGCGATATGTCAATCAGAAACTGGAGAGTCAGATTCTTTGGTATTCTCTGATGTATACAATAAGAATGCATATTTTCCAGAAAGTGGAGCGAAAATATTGGCTGTTCAATCATATAGATCATATCCTTTTGCATCAGTCAAACTAAATCCAATTCTATTCAATCCTGTAACAAAAACCATAAAGTGCTATACAGAAATAACGTATCGTCTTTCTTGGAATAAAAGTGATTTCCATTCGGAGGCTGCTATTACAGGAGATGAAAATCTACCTCTTAATTATAAGAGGATGCCTTCATTGCTAAGAGGTGTAGTAGCAGACTATGTGCCATCTAATGACGCTACTGAATCTGCATCTTTAAGAGCAGGAAATGCCACTTTGTCAAAAGAACACGCCGACTATTTGATTGTAACGACAAACAAATTTTTGCCAGCTGTTGAGAAGTTCAAGAAATGGAAATCAAAACTTGGCTATAAATGTAAAGTCATATCAAAGGATGATTGGGCTTATTCTCCTAATGATGTAAGACAGGCTATAAGGGCAGCATACACAGCAAACGAAAAGCCGGAGTACTTGTTGATTGTCGGTGACATTGATGATGTCCCAGCCTACCTAGAGGACTATACTGGTGAATTATCTTCCCCAAATATGGGTTCCTATGCTTCTTCTTACCAAAGTAAATATGGCAGTTGGGCAACCGATTTGAAATACGTATGTATGGATGGAGCGGACGACTACACAGCAGATATGGCAAGAGGTCGTATTCCTGTAAGCACATTAGACCAAGCCAATGTTGTTTTTAATAAAATCATCAAGTACGAACAGAACCCTGTATTAGATGATGACTTCTACAACACTGGAACACATTGTGCTTATTTTCAAGACTACTATATTAAAAATAACAAAATGTATCCTGATAATGGAATAGAAGACCGTCGTTTTGTATTAACTAGTGAGGAAATCCGTAACTACATGATGGGATGGCACAAAAACATCAATCGTGTTTATACAGCAGAAGACTGGGGGGCACAAGGATATGGCACAGAATACGAACCTCACTATTACAGTAATTTAGCCAGATACTCTAATGGTGCAAAATTGCCATCCGACCTTTATGGATATGGTCAAATATGGAAAGGAACGACATCAGATGTGACTGGTTTCATAAATAAAGGATCTTTTTATGTTTTACACAGAGATCACGGAAGTTATAATGGTTGGGGAGATCCTAAGTTTTACATTTCAGATGTTGAAGAATTAACAAATGGAGATAAAACTCCAGTGGTATTCAGTCTTAACTGTTTGACAGGAGGATTCCAAAAAAATTGTTTCTGCGAGGCATTCCTTCAAAACCCCAAAGGTGGTGCAGTAGGTATCTTTGGTGCAACAGCATTAAGCATTTCTGGTCCAAACGATGGTTTTGCCATCGGTATGTTTGATGCCATGTTCCCAAATCCAGGAGTCACAACAACTTGGGCTAACGGAAGAACATACAAGCCATCAGATTTGGAGCCAGTCTACAATATGGGACATGTAATGAACAAAGGTTTGCTTATGATGCCTCAAATATATGCAAATGATATAAAAGAAATCAAGTACACAAACCATATCTTCCATTGGTTTGGTGATCCTAGTATGGAGCTACGTACTGAAGTGCCCGCATGTCTGGATGCAATTGTAACAAAAACTGGAACGACAGTAAAGGTGACCACTCCTATCAAGGATTGCCGTATATCTCTATGTAGCACAGACGACGCAGGAGACACTTACGTACAGTCATTTGATGGGGTTTCTGAAGCATCTTTCGAGGGTATAGATTTCAACTATGCTGTAACCGTTTACAAGCACAACTATGTTCCATTTGTTTATGACGGCAGCAGTTCTGCTGTTAATTGCTTTGTCAACAATTCTGACGCTGTAACTTATATACAAAATAAGACTTACTCAGCAAATGAGGATGTGAAAGCAAATACTATTGTTGCAGGTAATTCCGTAACAAGACAAACAACAGCGGGAGACGTATTAGTAAACAATGTAAATGTTAATTACTACGCGACAGAGTATATTGAATTCAAATCCGGATTTACAGTATCAAACGACAAATCTAGTGGAATTTTTGTTGCAAAAACTGGAGGTACATCATGTTCATTCAGTAAAGATGCTCCATTCTCATCTTATTCGGCTGTTGAAACAGAAGCTCCTGAATACAATGAATCTAATAACTCAAATGATGTTGATATCAAAGAAGTTAACGATCCATTGACTGGAAACAATAATCTTTCTTCAATTGACATAAAGACATATGTTAAAAATGGTGAGATTTTTGTTGTCTTGGGCGATTTGAATGCAAATGTTATCATATCTGATGTATCAGGTAAACAAATTGCATCAAAACAAGGAAACAACACACTTCGTTTCTCTGTCAATAAAGGTGCTTATGTTGTAACTGTTCAACTAGCAAATGGAAATTTCTCAGAAAAGATAGTGGTCGATTAAACATAGAATCCATTTTGCAATAACCTATATTTTTATACATATTGGTTATTTGACTATCTATTATCTGGAGGTATGGGTACACTTAAGTATTCATACCTCCTTTGTTTTTATATTTGTTTCTGTATACAAAATATCTTGCTCTACCTGTTATATTCAAGTAGTTTTAACTCCATAAATCAACGGGACAGTATCCGAGCATAACAAACTTGAATATTATCATACTTCTTTACAAAATGTATACTCAATGTACAAGAAAAACAATAATTTAACAAAACTGTGCATTGCTTTTGCACAGCCTTTTTGTAAATTAGCAAAAAGGAAGACAGAAGTCGTTTATTACAACGATCAGTGTGCAACCGTAAAAAACTTCAAGTATGGCTGTTAATCAAACAAATAAGATAGTTTGGCTTGTTGATACCATCCATAAGGCAGGTAAGATTTCGTTCGTCGATTTGAATCAAAAATGGAAGGAGAACGAGCTGATGAGCGACGGGATTGACCTGTCTAAACGCACTCTGCATAAGTGGATCGACGTGATTTCCGACACATTCGGTATCACTGTGTCCAACGAAGGACGTGGTGAATACCGCTACTATCTAGAGAATCCAGAGGATCTGCATAATGGAAGTATGGAACGATGGCTATTCAGCACCAATAGTGTGAGCAATGCGTTGATAGAGAACAGGTGTCTTCACAACCGCATCGTACTAGAAAATGTACCGTCGGGATTGCATCACCTGGAAAACATCATGGAAGCGATGAAACACAACAGACGGTTACGCATCGTCTATCATGACTATTTCGGAAACACTGATTCGTTGCTCATCGTCGAGCCTTATATTCTCAGATTGTGGCATCAGCGCTGGTACGTCGTCGCCAACGCATTGAATACAAGAAATGTACGCAGGTTCTGCCTCGACCGCATTCTTGAATTAAGTATCATGAATGAGGCGTTTGAGATGCCAGACGATTTCTCAGCAGAGGAGTTTTTCAGAGACTGCTATGGAGTGATGAGTGACGAAGGAGGACCAGATGTCACCCGTGTCCGACTGAAAGCATCAGCCTTCCAAGCCAACTATATCAGAGTTCTTCCGCTTCATGAGAGTCAAAAAGAGATCGAACGAAATGACAGCTACAGCATCTTCGAACTCCACATCCGACCGACATACGACTTCTATCAGGAAGTGTTAAGGATGGGCACTCAAGTTGAGGTGTTGGAACCAAACAATATGAGGGAAGAACTCGCTAAGATGACAGGAATTATGAACAAGATGTATAACTATTAAAAAACTTATATTATGGATATCGAAAACAAAATAAAAACAATTTGGAGTGATAAGAACACAAAAAATGATTTGACCGATACAATTTTTGAAAGAGGATGGTGTTATTGCAATGATGTACTTGAAGGTGAAAAGAAAATATTGCTTATAGGGTTCAATCCATCATTTAGAGAAGATGATGACCAAAAGTCTAATAGCTATAGTTTCAAAGACATCATGAATAACACAAGAAATAAAAGTGTTAATACCAAAGGATGTTGGGATCCATATTGGAATTCAATTAGCAACATGTTGTGTGATACAAATGTCGATTTAAGAGGCATTACTTCTTACTGGGATATTTTTTCTTTTAGAGAAAAGAATCAAAGTGAGTTCAAAAAACAAATAATAAAGGAGAATCCTTCTTCTTTTGTTATCAAACACATTCAACTTGCTCAAGAAATAATTGAAGAGATCAAACCCAAACTCATTATTGTTAAAAACAAGGAAGCGTGGGCATACTTTGGCTATTTCTTTGGACGTGATGATTCTAATTTGAAAAAGGTACGATGGATGAACTATAAATATGAAGATATTGGAGATATTCCATGTGGAGAAACCAGATATGAACTAAAAAGGATCATAGGAATACATGACGGATATGACCTGAATGCAATTCAGGGAGGACAAACTTCTATTTCTGGAGCAAAGGTTCTTTTTATGCCTCACATAAATCAATATATGAAAAAAGAAAATCGACCTTCTGCACAATGGTTAAAGGATATAATTGAAAAATACTAAATATCAATCTCATCCTCCATCATCTTTAACAGGGTTGTGCACACACATTGCATAACCCTGTTTGATTTTTGCACCAATAAACTTAAAAATTACACACTATGAAGGATATATATAACATATTGGATAAAAACAATTCCACAGATGAAATCTATGTGATACGTGAAGGAGTGACAGAAATTTCCGAAGCGTTTGCTGACTGTTCAAAAGTAACAAGCATTGTGATTCCTGATTCGGTGACCAACATTGGAGAAGGTGCATTTGTCAATTGTGAAGGATTGACGAGCATAGACATTCCTGATTCGGTGATTAACATCGAAAATTCTGCGTTTGAAGATTGCATAAAACTGAATAGAATTCATTGCCAAATAAAAAATATAAAGAATGTCAAAATAAAAACTAATATTTTCAAAGGCTGTGACCTTTCTAATTGTATATTATATGTGCCAACTGGCACAGACAACGACTACAAACATCATCCCGTATTCTCAAAATTTAAAAATATTGTGATTGAAGGATACTGAGCAAACAGTTTTTTGAATTGACTTTATAACTATTGTCATTAACTTTAGATACGATAATAAAGACAGATAAAACACAATAAAGGGTTGGACTCAGATTAAGAATTCAACCCTTTATTTGTAACAGCATCCTTACTTAAAATCCTATTTTTCTTTTAGCAATTTGAAAGAATACAGTTTACTGCCAAGTGAATCAAGAACCACGACAATATTAATGTCTTCATTCTGCTTATAATCACACAATTCAGCAAAACTGAATTTGCCAATAAACATTCCACCTATATTATATACCATATATGTCAGATCTTCTGACAAACGACTTGTCACAACCGGCTCTGAACTCGTCATTCCGTCATCCACATAACCATCTGAAATATAAACATTCTCTGCACCAATAGGAATCTTGTAGTGAAGATCCTTATTAGAATAGTGTTCATAGATATGTTGACCATCTAAATAATAAGATATAGTCCAACGAGTTGATATAGAATCCTCTGTTTTGACCATTTTTCCCAAATCAATATAACTTATATTACTGGTATATGGATCATCAAGCACATAAATATTAAGTTTGCTGTCGTGAGTCAAGAAAATGTCTCTTCCTTCAAAGAAATATCCATCATACTTATTCTCAATCAACGGATTGTTATTTAAGTAAATCAATGAATCACGTTGCTTAGATTTGATTGTCAGTTTTGCAGTATCACCTAAGCCAAAAAATTGGCTCAAATCATAATAATAGTATCCATGTCGGGTATCACACCATTCATAAAAACTTTCCAAATTTCCAATATAGTTTTCCAAATCTTCAGACGACAATGCCAACGACATATCCCCAATTATACTATCCAACATAAATGTCAACGTATTTTTAGAAAATGCGGTACCTGCTAAGACAGATGTTCTATCGATATATGGCTGTTTGAATTTTTCAAAAGAAAACATCTTCTGATAAACTCTACATGCAACCGGAGTATTAGCCCAATAGAAATCCTCAAACGGTTCTTTTCTAAGTATAAAATTGTAATAATTATAGTTAGCATCATGGAAAGTGGCATCCATATCCTTCATAATCCAACGCCATTTTTTTGTCCCTTGCTTGTCAAACCAAGCAGCTGCATTATTATATGGGAAATCCACATTCGCAAAATATGCCTGTGTCGAAACAAAATTCATAAAAGCATTTATATCCAACAACTCTTCCATTTGCTGGTATTTACACTTATTTGATCCATATGTACTTTTAAAATGAACGTAGTTAGGGAACAATTCTTCACTTACCATGTTTGTTCCCAAACCATCGTCTGTTTCAATTATCTCAATGTCAGTTATTTTATTATGATTAGCCCAAACAAAATCGTTGCCGTCACGCTCCTGCAAATGCATGATTCTCTGGAATTTTCCATTGATATAAAGTTGGACATTTCGTTTTGCCTGATAATCAACATCATAATACTTGGCGAATCTTCCAATTGCTGTTTGGGAAAGCATATCGTTTATTGAATACAAATCATCATCAGAAGTACGTATCGTCATACTTTTCTGTTTTTTGCAATTTGGTTTCAAATTTTTCCAAAAAACGCCATTGAAATGTTTGTCCCCAAATCGCTTATTAGCATATACAACCATTGATTTAATCGAATATTCACGAGATACATTACCAGCCACACGAGTCTCAGATAATTGATTGAAATCAGGATCCAAAGAATCCGCAGAAAAATATTCAATATTAATAGGGCGACGCCAATTGTACAAATAATTCTGATGCCCCATCCATACTCTCGGAGATGGATTATCTGGGTGATAATCTCCATACGTAGTGGAATTCGAAAATATTCCTAAATCAGAGCCATAAAAATAAGATTTATCACCAACAACACTTATGATAGGCATCTTGTCGTCCCTATCAAAAATATAAGTTTGAGTTTTGCTAATCTTACTAATAGCACTGTCACTAAATGGTTTAGCTCTGACTACTGTGTTTTTTTTTATGTATAGATATAGAGAATCAAAAAAAATCTGACTCTTACTTGTAGGCTCACTACCGTCTGTCGTATAACGAATAACGGCATCTTCAGGATAATCTCCCTTCAAAGTCAAATTTAGGTAAAATGGTTCTTTTTTCACACCACCGTCAACAGAGAAATCTACTTTTTTCATAACACGCTCTGTATTAGTGTTGTTATTACGCTGTTCTGGAGTCGCTATTCTGAAATGCGACAAGCTGTCCGGATTATCGGGCAATCGACCCCATGACACTTCTGGAGAAATCATTTCCGGATAATGCATAGAATCTAGCAAAACACCTTGATCATCCCATAAATAAAGTGCTCCTGGCTTGTCTGAATTCAATCTGAAATGTGTATGCTGTTTTATATTCTTTATCACAATAAATAAGAAAATATCCATCAGCAGGAACGACAAACGACTCCGGGATTACATAAGCTGAGTCAAGATCATTCAGTTCTCCAATCGAAAACCCATTCAAATCAACATCCTTTTCTCCTGAATTATAAATTTCAACCCACGAATCAGGGAACTCATTGTAATAGTCTAAAACCCCGCCAAAATTACTCTGCATCACTTCTGTAATAGTAATGCCAGCTTGCGATTGTCCGGCCCAAGCGGACAACAAAAGAAACACCCATTTCCGGACATGTCTAAAATCAAAAAATTTTTTTCCCATTTTAAAAACCAACTAACTTGTTAAACCCTATTTGTTTATAAAGCACAAATCACATGATGCAGAAACATAAATAATTCCATCTCATTAATAAGATATTATGAACCAAAATGTTCAAACGTCAAAAATAAACTCGCATCATGATGCACAAAAATATAAATATTTAACAAGAAACCAATAAGCCGGATTATTTATTTTACTAATATTGCACAGTTTTTCAAACTCTATCATAAATAACAATATGGAAGAACCAGTTTTTGAGCACAACAAACAGGAATATCCGCCGATGCATTCGGCTGAACATATTCTGAACCGCACAATGGTGAATATCTATGGCTGCCCACGTTCGGTGGAGAACCATATCGAGCGTAAGAAAAGCAAATGCCACTATATGATCGACCACGATCTGACTCAGGATGAGGTGGATGAAATCACCCGTCGCGTCAATGAAGTCATCAATTCCCATGTCGACGTGAGGTATGAGTTTGTCACGGAAGATCAGATTCCCGACAATGTGAGCCGGGCCACCCTACCTGAAGGTGCAGACAAATTCCGTCTTGTCTACATCGGCGACTACGACGTGTGCCTCTGCGTCGGCGCACACGTGCAAAACACATCTGAAATAGGTGAGTTCCGCATCACAAGTCACAGCTACGCAGATGGAAAATTGCGTATCGTCTTCAAATTAGGCTGATATATTTTTGCATTTTGTGACAAAAAAAGATTATTTTTGCACAAGATTGTGTAATTGCACGCATATAGAGCGTGGTTTTACTAAAAAATGAGACGAGACTTTCAGTTTTTACACTGAAATAGAACAAATTATAATTAAGAAATGCCGCAGACATCAATAAGAGGACAGCAGATGCCTCAGTCGCCTATCAGAAAACTCGTGCCATTGGCAGACCGTGCCAAGGAACGTGGTGTTAAAGTGTACCATTTAAATATTGGTCAACCAGATTTGCGTACACCACAAGTCGCGCTTGATGCACTTAAACACATCGACAGAAAGATTTTGGAGTATTCTCCATCTGACGGCTATAAGAGTTTGCGTCTAAAGCTAAAGGAATATTACCACCGTTTCAAGATTGATGTCACAGAAAAAGATATCATTGTCACTTGCGGCGGTTCAGAGGCTGTAAACTTCGCTTTCATGGCTTGCTTGGATCCAGGCGACGAGATTATCGTGCCAGAACCTGCGTATGCCAACTACACTGCGTTTGCCATCGCATGTGGAGCCGTGGTCAAGCCAGTGGTTTCGACAATCGAAGAGGGATTCGCATTGCCTCCAATTGAAAAGTTTGAGGAGCTTATCACTCCACGCACAAAGGGTATTTTGATCTGCAACCCTAACAACCCTACAGGTTATCTTTACACAAGAAATGAGCTTAACCAGATTCGCGACTTGGTGAAGAAGTATGATTTGTACTTGTTCTCTGATGAGGTATACCGCGAATTCTGCTATACAGGTGCACCATATATTTCTGCGTTCCATCTTGACGGAATCGAAAACAACGTAGTGCTTTTCGACTCGGTTTCAAAGAGATACAGTGAATGTGGAATCCGTATCGGAGCTTTGGTGACAAAGAACGAGGAGGTTAAAAAGAACGTGATGAAATTCTGTCAGGCTCGTCTTTCTCCACCTTTGATCGGTCAGATTGTTGCAGAGGCTTCATTCGACACTCCTCAAGACTATATGCTTGAGATGTATAATGAATATGTGGAGCGACGCAAGTTCTTAATCGACGGTCTCAACCGTATCCCTGGTGTCTACTCCCCTATTCCAATGGGTGCATTCTACACTGTAGCACGTTTGCCAATCGACGACGCAGACAAATTCTGTGCTTGGCTTCTTGAGGAATTCGAGTATGAGGGTCAGACTGTGATGATGGCGCCTGCCAGCGGATTCTACACGTCAACTGAGCTTGGCAAGGATGAGGTGCGTGTAGCGTATGTGCTTCAGAAAGAAGACTTGACTAAAGCATTATTCGTATTGAAGAAGGCGTTGGAAGTTTATCCAGGACGCACTATTTGATACGATTTAATAGACGTGCCCAATATGAATCTCGAACTGTTTATTGCCAAACGTCTTCATTACGAGCAGAAAGGCAAGAAACGCGTGTCGAAAACCGCTGTTAAGATTGCGGTACTGGGAACGGCTATCGGTACAGCCGTGATGATCATCGCCATGTGCGTCATCACAGGTTTCAAAAATGAAATAAGGGAAAAGCTGATCGGTTTTTCTTCTCATTACCAGATTTGTGGATTATCAGAAAGAGGCAGCATTGATTGTAGACCAATCAGTGTTGACTCTTTTTTAATGTCTAAAATACAGAATATCGACGGAGTCGAGCATGCCCAGAGAATATGCAACTATGGGGCAATCCTCAAGACAGATGAAGATGTGCAAGGCATTATATTCAAAGGAGTGGACTGCGATTACAGCTGGGATTTTTTCAAGAGCAGCATCGTCGACGGAAGGATAGCCGAAATCACAAAAGACAGCATAAGCAAAGAGGCTGTGATATCCTCCCGTCTTGCTCAAAAAATGAATCTTTCTGTCGGCGACAAAATGCGTATCTACTTCGTGCTAAATGGGAAAATACGAGTTCGCCCGCTGACAATCACTGGATTATACAACACCGGATTCACAGATTTTGACGACAAAGTAGTGGTGGCTGATTTGCGTCATCTGCAACGTCTTAACTCATGGAGTGAAGATAAAGTCACTCACGTCGAAATTCAAATCGCTGATTTCAACACTCTCGACGAGCATTACGATAAGATTTTCCGCACTATCGGCAATCGTTTCGACGAAGATGGCAACCCATACATTCTGAAAAGCGTCAAGGAGTTGTCGCCACAAATATTCGCATGGCTTGAAATGCTCGACATCAACGTGGCTATCATATTGGTGCTGATGATATGTGTGGCAGGCTTCACAATCGCGTCGAGCCTGTTGATACTTATTCTTGAGCGTACAAACATGATCGGAGTGCTGTTCGCATTGGGAGAAAACAGCTGGAGCATCAGAAAAATATTTCTCTACCAGTCGTTGTTCCTTGTGGGCAAAGGTATGCTGATAGGAAATGTCGTCAGCATCGCCCTATGCTGGATGCAAATGCAGTTCCACATCATTCCTCTCGATCCCGAGACCTACTACGTCGACCATGTACCGGCAGAGATTGTACCGTCGACAATAATTCTATTGAACATTGGCATCGCCGCCATCAGCACAATGATTCTGATCGCTCCTACCTATATCATCAAAAACATCTCGCCAGCAGAAGCAATAAGGTTTGAATAAATTTTGGTTTCAAATCAACCACGAAGCACACATTTTCCTAATTTGATTTAGATGAGACTCCATCGATGGTTTCATTCTAGCCTGCTCCATATTATACCGACTTTGCATGTTAATTAGATTTACTGTACAAAATTAACCAAATTTAGAAACTGATTAAATTTAATTTAAGAATTTGGTTATAGAGTCGAGGATTGTTAAGGGCCCATGTTTAATAGATATTGGCCCTAACTCTTTCCTCTTTAGTGCGAGCCGAAGGCGAGCACATAAATATAATTGTATTCACGAATTCGCATTAAGAAAAGCATTTTCCACTATCAAATTGTATTCTTATCTTTTATAGTCTTTCTATATAAACTTTGTGTCTATGTGATTTTATTTAATTCTGTGTGCTCGCCTTCGGCTCGCACTTTAGAAGGGGATTAGGGCGTTCCGCCCTTAATAATCCTCATAAAATCACTTACATAAGTCTGAATTGAGCCAACAAAATCAAGCCTATATTTTTTTGCATTTCACATTTTATTCTTACATTTGCAGAGTATTATTTACTAATACTCAATCATATATTGCCATGAAATACAACTTACTAACTTTGACATGTTGTGTCGCATCGTCAGCAATTGTCAATGCAGCAGACGTGAAGATCTCCGTCGACACAAAAAGCGGAGTCCACAAGTACAGCCCATATCTATTCGGACGCAACACATCCGACATTCCATTCCAACCGGGGAAAACGCTGGATCCAAAGGCAGAATCTCTGTTGAAAGAGAGCGGAATCAAGTTTGTCCGCCTCAACAACGGAAACAACGCCACAAAGTACAACTACCAAAAGCATCTCACCTGTCATCCCGACTGGTACAGCAACATCTACGACTGCAACTGGGATATGTCGTCTAAAGTGATGAATGAAAGTTTTCCCGGCATCCAGGCAATGTATTCATTCCAGCTTTGCGGATACGTGGCATCGACAAAAGAGCAGAATTTCAACGACTGGGAGTTCAACAAAAGTCAGTGGGGAGAATGGTGCTCGTGGCCATTATGTGGCGGCGGAGAGGTGATAGACCTTGACAAAAAGGAGTACAAGGCTGGAGATCCGTCTCTCTACTTGGAAGAGTGGACCCCAGAGCAGACAACCGACATCCTCACCTACTGGAAAGACGACCTTAAACGAGACATGAGCCAGTTCATCTATTGGAACATGGACAATGAGCCTGAGATGTGGAGCTGGACACACAAAGATGTGCAGCCTGATTTCGACCCCGAATTCTATATCCAGCAATACGTGAAAGCGGCGTTGGCAGCAAAAAAGAAATTTCCTGAAATCAAACTTTGCGGACCTGTGGCAGGAAGCGAGTGGACATGGTTCAAGACAAGCAGTCCGACAAACTCAACTCCGACACTGGACGGAGAGAAAATGCCATGGTTGAAATATTTCATCGTGCGTATCGCACAGGAGCAGAAAAAACATGGAGTCAAACTGCTTGATGTGCTCGACATCCACTACTACCCAAGCGGAGAGAAGAGTGAAGAGGTCAACCTGCAGTCGCACCGCACTTATTTCGACCGCACATACGACAATCCAGAAGCAAACGGACTTTACACTTTGAACGGAGGCTGGGACACAAATATCAAGAAAGAGTATATTCTCGGACGTTGCGACGACTGGATGAAAGAATATATGGGAGAGGATCACGGAGTAACTTTCTCTGTGTCAGAATACAACATCAGCAGCAAATTTGAACCGATCACCCACGCTATCGCCTATATCAGCCATGTGGGTGAGCTGATGAAAAACAATGGAGAATTCTTCACTCCATGGAGCTGGTATCCAGGAATGTGGGAGGCTATCCATCTGATGGCTCGCTACAGCAAGGAATACTACGTGCCAAGCCAATCGTCGGATGTCAATATGGTGGAAAGCTATGTCACTGTGAACGATAACAACACAGAAGCCACACTGCTGATTGTCAACCGATCAACTAAAGATGCCGCAGACGTGGAAGTCACAGTTTCAGGAATGGAGATTGCAGACGGAAGTTGCAAGACATTGTCTCTGTCTGATCTTCCTGCCACAGAGACGTTTGTAAGCCATACGGAAAATGCGCTTGTGGAGGGCGACGCTACTATTTCCAACGGAGTGGTCAAAACATCATTGCCGGCAAAAAGTATCAAGGCAGTGCTTCTACGCAGTGTCAATGCTGGAGCGGAAACAATAGCAGCCAAAGAAGACGCAATTGTCTACCCTACCGTGTCTGACGGACAATTCTTTGCCAAGTGTGCCGACGGAATACAAAGCGTCGACATCATCGGAGCCAACGGCATCCACAATGAATCAGTCGTTGGAAACGGCAATGATTTTGTAGCGTTCGACATCACAGGAAAAGGCTCGTACATAATAAGAGTCAACTCTAAAGACAACTCTACTATTGCTAAAGTGGTTGTGAAATAACACTATTATTTATCTATATAAAATTCAATCGAAAAGACGGGAGTCATTCCCGTCTTTTTGTGTTTTTTAAGTTTGGTCGGATCCTATTTTAAGACTGATAAATTGGACATTGTATTTGAGTATTGCAAAGGGTGGAACGCCCTTGCCCTCCCTATCAGAGCGAGCAGAAGGGGAGCACAAAAAGAAAAGAACATAAATCTTTATTTATCACGTTCTATGAAAAACTGATGTTAGAATTTTGATTTAATATAATTCAAAAGTTTCTCATTTTTATAAATAGGACCTTGAATACTTTTACCACCAGAAAAACCATGATCAAACAGATTTGTCTCATTCAGCTCTGTACCATTATATTCTTCTAATAATTCCAATTTATAAGTAATATCATTTGGTGGAGTTGTCACCCAATAGGCTTGATCTTCACGTTTGCAATTTGCTGCAGTTACCACCATTTTGAAACGTACACATCGTTCATCAGACATAAACAGGTAAACTACATCTCCGATGGCAAAACGTGCTCTTCCCATTCTCCAACTGACAAATCCAAGATTATGAATTGCATCTGCATGTCTACACCTTTTTCTGTTGGCAAAGGCAAGCCAAGTGCGATTCTGTAACATATCAACCAATTAATATTAAAACTTATATTGGAGACAAACTTACAAAAATCTCTCGAATAAACTTTGTTTTTTCTCTTGGGAATCATTCATCTCTTTCCCTCCACAATCATAAACACAAAAAAAGGCAGTGGTGATTCCACTGCCTTTCGTTTATCTCAAAATGCCAGATTTTGCATTTTGTAGTCACACGCACGTCCGTGCGTCTCTACAAGCACATTCCTAATTCAGCATTTAGCATTTATAATTCTGTATTTCCTTACAGCATCTTCATGCTTCTTGAAATGAAGTTGTCGAGAGCTGAACCCTTTAGCAAACCTACGCTCAACAATGACAAATCCACCAACTGCTTCATCTCATCGCTCTCTGCTGCAAACGAGTTGTATGCGGCATCACGTGTCGCCTGTTTTTCAGTAAGTCGTGTCTCACACTCCTTGATTGTAGACTGTGCCTCTGGCTTGATCTTGCCATCTGAATCCTTCTGGTTGCGAAGATTTGAAATGTTATCCTCAAGTTCACGAATCTCTGTAAGCACTCCGCTCAAACTACTTGCTGTCTTATCTTTAAGTTCACGCAAGATCTTGCTGATCAAACCACTGTTCTCGTTCACAACAAAGTTGTATGAGTCAGGCATATCACCGTAGAAATTCATGCCAGGCTGATTACGAGACATCTCCTTCATTCTACGCATAAACTCATTCTGCGTGATTTCAACTGCCTGAGAATCAGCATCAGCATTGACGAAGCTTACGATAAAGTTAAACTTGTCGTTCTTTGGCAAAATGCTCTGGAATGCTGTCGTAAGAGCAGTCTGGTCTTCCTGAGACATCTCCACTTTCTTCTCGTCGCCCTTAGGGATAAGCTTGTCGATTGTATCCGCGTCGACACGAGCGAAACGAAGTTTTCCACCTTCACTCTTATGCTCCAACATCGACATGAAGTGAGAATCCAACTCTCCATCCATCATCAACACATCATAACCCTTATCCTTTGCTTTCTGGATGAATGAGTATTGAGCCTCCTTATCTGTGGCATATAGATAGACAACAGAATCGTTCTTATCTTTCTGGTTAGCCTCAACCAACTTGCTGTACTCCTCAAGTGTGTAATACTTGTCGTCGACATTCTTCAAAAGCACGAATTTCCTTGCCTTCTCCTCGAACTTCTCCTCCGTAAGCATTCCGTATTCGATGAAAATCTTTAGGCTGTCCCACTTGCTCTCGAAATCTGCACGATCGGTATTAAACAACTCCTGCAGACGGTCTGCCACCTTCTTTGTGATATGGGAAGAGATCTTCTTCACATTCTGGTCGCTCTGCAAATAGCTTCTCGACACATTCAACGGAATGTCTGGAGAATCGATCACACCGTGAAGGAGTGTCAGGAATTCAGGCACGATACCCTCTACTGAATCTGTGACGAATACCTGGTTGCAGTAGAGCTGAATCTTATTCTTCTGAATCTGGAAATTATTCTTGATCTTAGGGAAATAAAGAATACCGGTCAAATTGAATGGATAATCGACATTCAAATGAATATGGAACAAAGGATCATCACCCATTGGATAAAGTTCACGATAGAAATTAGTGTAGTCTTCATCCTTCAAATCAGCAGGTTTCTTAGTCCATGCTGGCGACGGGTTGTTGATGATCTTATCCTTGTCAGTCTCAACACTCTTGCCATCTTTCCATTCCGTCTCTTTTCCGAAAGCGATCTCAACAGGAAGGAACTTGCAATATTTGTTTAGCAACTCACTGATTTTATTCTCCTCAAGGAACTCCTTGTTCTCGTCGTCGATATGCATCACAATATCAGTACCACGACGCTCCTTTGTTGTCTCCTCCAAAGTGTATTCAGTGTCGCCGTTGCAGCTCCACTTCATGGCCTTTGAGCCATCCTTATAAGAAAGAGTGATGATGTCGACGCTCTTCGACACCATGAATGACGAATAGAAGCCAAGACCGAAGTGACCGATAATGGCATTTGCGTTATTCTTATATTTCTCTACAAACTCTTCAGCGCCTGAAAATGCAATCTGATTGATATACTTCTCAATCTCATCAGCGGTCATACCGATACCAGAGTCGGAAACAGTAAGAGTGCCAGCCTCCTTGTCTATCTTGACACGCACCTTAAGATCACCAAGCTCACCGCTAAATTCGCCGACAGAAGCCAATGTCTTTAGCTTGCTCGTAGCATCTACAGCGTTCGACACTATCTCACGCAAAAAAATCTCGTGATCTGAATAAAGGAACTTTTTGATGACGGGAAAGATGTTCGCCGTCGTTACGCCAATATTACCTGTAGCCATATATCTAATTTTTTTTGTTTCTGCTTTACGCTTACGTAAAATCAAAATGTATGCCACCAGCAAATTTCCATATCTGCTCTGCCCTTTTGACATACGAATAGCAAAAGACATGACAATTTTGCACGATTGATGATTGATGGTTGACTGTTATTTTGTGACACTACCAAATAAAGATTATCTTTGCATGTGAAAAGATGACCTATATGTTTAATTATATAAAAGACGGTAGTCTTAAAAGAGAATGCCGAAAAATATTGTTTGATTGCGACTCGCCGGAAGGGAAAATGTTTGATGTCCTTCTTACCGGATTCATTCTGCTGTCGGTAGTAGTGGTGATTATCGGCACTGTCCCTGCTGTGGCAACTCGTTTCAGCACAGAGTTTGAGGTGCTCGAATGGATATTCACTATTTTCTTCACGATAGAATATATCATGCGCGTCTACTGTGAGGAAAAGCCCCTGAATTATATCTTCAGTGTTTTCGGAATTATAGATTTGATTTCGACGTTGCCAACCTACATCAGCCTCATCACACCGTCTGCCCACTCGTTGGCAGTCATACGTATTTTCAGAATCATACGTATTTTCAGGATATTCCGTCTCTTCTATTTTTTGAGCGAGGGAGAGGCTCTCATCAACGCATTCCGCGACAGTTCGAAGAAACTGATTGTCTTTTTCTCACTCGTCGTGCTTGTGGTGATTTCACTCGGAGCTTTGATGTATATAGTGGAGAGCGACGAAGAAGGCACCGCTTTCTACAACATTCCCGTCTCCATCTATTGGGCGGTCGTGACGATGACGACGGTGGGATATGGCGACATCGCCCCCATCACCACAATGGGAAGAATCATCTCCACATTCGTCATGCTTCTCGGTTATATAGTCATCGCTGTGCCGACGGGTGTCGTCTCGTCGTCTATGCTTGAAGGTTATGAAAAATCAAAAGCCAAAACATGCAAGAACTGCGGTGAGAAGACAAACAGAAGCGACTCTCTTTTCTGCAAACACTGCGGAAAAAGATTGTAATTTGGCATTCCGCATTTTTAATTTTTCATTCTCATAATCATTTCAAATGCCTGATTGATTTCCTGAGATTTTTTAGTGGCATCCTCCACCGCTTGCTCTCCCAGACTCGTATACAGATCAGGATGATATTTTTTCAGCAATTCTCGTTTCTTACTCTTGATTTCATCGACGGTGGCATTTGGAAGAAGTTCAAGAATAGAATAAGCTTTTGCCAATTCAGCAGAAATGTGAAAATCATACGAGGTCTTATCCTCATAATCTTCGTATTCCTCACCACTATATCGATAATCCTGCTCGTCTTCTTGGTTGAATTGCTCGCTTTTTTTCTTGGTATCACGCTCATACCACTCAGCACGACGTCGCTCCAAATCCTGCAGATTAGCGATTTTTCCCAACATCATTCTCGACCAGAACATCCTCGTCTTATTATATTCTGAATCAGACATTCCGATACTATCCCTGATGATATTGATTAGGCTTTCCCTGTTTCCTTCGAATTCTCCATTAAGGTATGCGATAGAAAACAATCCCATCATAAACTCTTTTTTGAAAGGGAAATCTTTTGTTCTAAAAGAAGTCAATTCTCTTTGCAAATATGACTCATTGACATTCGGCATTCCCATAAATTCAGTCATCATTTTTTTTATTGGAGCATAACAATTGTCTGCAAATGCAATATTCTTAAAAGCGGACTTCGAATAATCACAAACCATAGATGTAAGAGTTTTATCAACTCCATAATTTGGAATCAGTTTTGCCATTGCCACATAAGTATGTACAATCACTCGTCGGTCATCCTCTGAAAAATTAGTGGAAGACACCGGCTTTCCAAAAATAAATTTGAAAACAAGCGAAATGATTTTATATACACAATAAAGAACTCCTCCCAAAAAAAGAAGGATAAAAAAGAATATTATATTATAACCCATATTTAAATAATCTGTTCTTGCAAATATAGAAAATTCTATAATCAAGTGTTAGTCAAACGCAAAGCATTAAAAGTATAGTATATATTATTGCAACATAAATCACAATCCTCTATTTTTCATAATCATTTCATATGCCTGATTGATTTTCTGAGATTTTATAGTAGCCTCCTCCACCGCTCGCTCTCCCTTTCCTGAGTACAGATCAGGATGGTATTTCTTCAACAACTCCCTTTTCATCTTCTTTATATCGTCGACAGAAGCGTCTGGAGACAGTCCAAGAACAGAATATGCTTTTTCCAACTCTGTTGGTACATGAGTATACGAAGAAGATTGGCGATACTCACGTCTCTCCTCCTGCTTCTTGCTGCTATTGCTATAATTATACTGGCTATAACTCTCCTCTCTTCTATACCCACTTTCCTTTTTCTTGTAATTTCGTTCATTCCATTCAAAACGACGCTTCTTAAACTCCTCATAATCCATATACTTGCCTGATCTCATTCTCGACCAGAACATTGTCTCAACCCTAGAATAGGCAAAATCGGTCATTCCGATACTTTTTTTCACCATGTCTAGCAACTTTCCCTGATTCTTATCAAGATTACCATTGACATAGGCGATAGACAACAAGCCTAACATAAACTCGTTCTTAAATTGAAAGTCTTTTGTCTCGAAACGGTCTAATTCGTCTTGCAATTGACTCACTTTGATTGTATTGCCTTGACGCGAAACTCTATGAAACTCTTCCATTATAGCATCCATATATTTGACACCACCCATTTCTCGAAAAGCAGACTTTACCATATCACTAATCTGAGCTGTGAGTTTTTTATCAACATGATAATCAGGCGTAAGTTTTGCCATAGCCACAAACGTTCTGATCATCAGTTTATCGCTTTCTGATACTTTTTCCAATATCAACTTCACAAAAAACTTAATGATTCTATATGGGATGTAAAACACAAGCCATATAAAAAAGCACAGGATTGCTACTATTAATAAAATTATAATAAATTTCATATACCCTAAATTTTTGACCGTCGCATCAACCATGTTTTCTAAGATTTCTGCGACAGATGTCTGGTTGTTATAAAACTGATATGAACACGTAATAATTAATACTTCAGTTCATATTCTCATATTTGCGAGACAGAAGCGGATTCATTCCGTCTCCATCTTCAAACGCACAAATGTAGAGTTTTATAAATAATACAAATTAGGATACGCCAATAAAAACTTTTCTATTTCTTAAAAATCCCTAAAATCAAATTTTAACTCACACTCAATCTAAGCCCTCATTTCCCGGTGCGACGGGAGTGGCATCGAATGCAAGATCCGCTGCAGATTTCGAATGAAAATTTGGAGTGGCACTTCAGATTTTGCGATAAAATTTGAAGTAGCACTTCAGATTTTCACTCATTATATCATAATTAAAATAGTTTCTCCATAAATAATACAGCAAACAAATTCATCGTAAGCAGGACATAAAGTGTTGCGTACAAACAGCATTTTTTCACAAAAGTGTTGCGTGCACGCGACACTTTTGTGATAGAAACATTGGTTTCGATCTAAAGAACAATTTTGTTATGATAAGGCAATAATCATAGGTGCAGGTTTGAAACCTGCCCGCTGTTTTTATTCATTATTCCTCTAAATCCACATAAATAGTATGCGTTTCAGAGGAAAAAACGCTCAATCCAAACTCTCTGGCTCATTCTCTTCTCCCGGTGCGACGGGAGTGGCATCGAATGCAAGGAAGATTTCAAGGAATGCAGTCTCACGGAAGAAATAGTTGGGATCATCAATTAGTTTGTCTTCCATGAAATGAAAACCGAAGTTGGCATATTCTTTTTATGTGATGTGTCAACGAATAACTTCAATATTAGGCATTTGCATTTTGAATTCAGGATCTATGTTATGACACTGCTCTTTTATAATACCTCGGCGTCGAATCGCAGGTTGTAAGCAATACACATCAAACTCATTGATGTTGACATCTTCTTTTTTAGTCCAATGAGGAAACAACAGTTTCATATAAGCCGTTGTAATTCGTTTAACAGCTGTGAAATCACGCATATCAGCCTCTTTCTCAAATGTCACAAGTTCATCGAACAAAAGACTATACTGATTTTGTGTGCGCAAAGCATGTAGTATTTCTGAAAAATATTCCACATTGATAGTCCACCCTTTGAAAATCATACTTTTGTTGATTCGTGGTAGATACCAACCTTCGATAAAGCAATGAAAACGATCTAAAAGCGCAGATTCTCTAAAGTTTTTTGGCAAGGAGTCAAAATACCTATTGTTTATCGGAAGATGCTCGGCTGTTAATGGAATATTACCCATTAGCATCAACCCACATTCAGATGAAAATTCATTGTTGTCTATTGTCGTTTTCCCACTTTCAAGATATGATTTTAATGCGGCTTGAATCTCTGCAGGCTCTTGAAATTCAATTGTCTGAATCTCATCAAAAGCTGTAAAATCATGATTCTTAATAATGCCATTTTGTTGTTTCTGCTTGTCGTAAAACAATTTTGCGCGTGTTACTTTCCCACCGCTGACTAGCCAACCGTATTTAGACAGATTGCCAAACACGTAAGATTTGCCTGTTCCTTTAGGTGCTAGTTCAATTACATTTAATCGTGGCTCAACAAAGATGAGCAACCTTGTTAGGAATTCAATCTTTTGTTGTATGCTTTTGAATCCAGATGCGTCGTATTCCATAGCCGACAATAAAACATCAAGCCATTCATCTGTAGTGAAATTTTTGCGTGCTTCTTGTAAATAGTTTATGTCTACGGATTTATATGGCTTGAATGGTTTGTAATCAACCATTTCAACATGATATTTCTTCCCATCTTCATTGGGCAAAAGGCAAATTTTAATTATACCCCACATTTCTCCATCTACTAGAGTCCCTTTGTGTTTTGAAAATACGTATTCAGGGATTTGTCCTTCATTAAGTTTTATCCCTAAATCTGGTATGGCAAAACGATAGATGTTTTTTAACAAATCAATATATACGACAAAGCGAACTAGAAGTGTAAGTTGTTCTCCTTGACCCAACTTGTCTTTTACTGATTCGTGTGGAATCACTTCGTCGAGCCACGATGTCAGCAATTGCTTATCAGTTTCGCCATTTTCTTTTATGAAACGTTTTAAAATGAAATCTTTAACAAATGATGGCAGATTACGACCAACAAAAAGACTATTGGTACTCGTTGGGTCCTTGTATATTGCCATTGAGGCAAACTGTGACTTAATTTTGTTGCTTAATTCTTCTTTCATTTTTTCAAAAAGTTAAAAGTCAAACAAATCATCTTCTTTTGCTCCGACATTGATTTTCAAACTAAATGTCTGTTTATAATCTGAACCAATGTGAAGTGTTACCGTTGTTGTGGCGGCAATAAGTGTCAATGTATCTGTACGATAGTTGTTGCCCGATTTAGTCAAATTATATCGTGTATTTCCATACATGATATATGGATTCGCAACGTTGTCGCCTTTTATTTCAAACTCTATAACAGGATTGTTCCCTGTAATTTCTGTTGTCAAAAGTTTTGTTGAATACTTGCTAGTCTCTTTTTGTGAGGAAATGATGAAAATAGGCACCAACACTTCTTCGGGCAAGCAACCGCCGTGTGCGCTTTGCCCTGTTGGTATTTTCCCACATAAAGAATTATGCTTCAATGCGCATACTGTTTTACCATCTTCACATATAACATAATTGTCATCAATGTTAGGTTTGCCTGATTCTTTTACAGCAAGCCTGCCTCCGTGATCTGATTTATATCCGACAAGATTCAAACCATTGCAATACTGTGACATTGCCGTTATGCCGTGGTCAGAAACAATGGCTATTTTTTTCCCTGCATATTCGCTGATTATCTTAGAAATGGCTTCGTTGACAATCTTAAATTCATCTATCAGATATTCAGGATATTTATTGGTATTCTGATGTGCGTAATTATCAAGGTCACCAATTTTTTTCAGATTATTATGAGACATCTCTTCCAACGAAATCTTGTTGATTGCTGTAGTCGTTGGATAGGATGCTCTGGCAATATGTGTTTCGTTTAGGTAAACACCTTCTTTGAGACCTAATAACCAGCTAATGTACGGAATCCATTCCACACCCAAACCATCAATCCAATAAATCACTTCTATATCTTCACGGTTATTCAATATAGTTTTTGTGGTCTTGAAGGAATTGTACCAAATGTTGAATGATACGTGGTTTTTATTCTGCACATTGATTATTTGTGCAACGTCATCAGAAATGGCATTGGCAATCTTGCTTTCTCGGTATGCTTCAAAATAATCAGGCACCCATGGTAAGATGCTATCCAATGTACCTGACAAGTAATAATATAGGTCTGGGTACACATCCTTAACATCTCCAATATTAATCTTTTTTTGCCCCAACCAATTTATAGCCAACCTTTTTTCAGTATGCGTAAGATGAGTTAAATACTTGACAGCTTTGGCATAGCCTTGCTGTTCTGCAATTTTCACAAGTTCATTTTGCATTCTTCCTTCAACATCAATATTGACATTGACACCATTTTTTGATGCAAAATCCATACATACTTTACGTTCTTCTATATAAAGTTCAGCTTCTTCGCAATCGAAAACGGACAATACCACAGATGCAAAGAAATCTGTGGTATTATAGCTATGACTGTTTTTTATACATTGACAAATGTAGCTATTCTGATTACAAAACTTTTCGAGATAATAAGTGCATAAAAGCCATTTTCCAAAATCATCGTTGCAACCGAACCACGTTTTCAGAAAAACATTATAATCCGCAAGTTGGTCAATGTGAAAATACCCATTGAAAAATGATTCAAAGCTGAAATGGTTAATGTCTATCTCCTTTGCTAACCGCAACCAATATTTCTCATCCTGCTCACGGTATGTGATATCTCCGAAATTTAGATTTAGTCCGTTAGCAAGGAAATCGAAAACATTGTTGCAAGTGCAGAAATCGAAAGCATTGTCAGGTTGTGCATATTCGGCATTGGCAAACAATGACGGTGACAATGAAATTATTCTTTGTTTCGCATCTCCTTGTTGCCAGATATTCAGCCATTCTTTTATGCTATTGACAATGGTATGGTTCGCTTCCAATCGTTTAACCTCGTATGTTGATTCGGTGAGAATCAGACGATAATTTAAACTCGAATCGATATTTTTGAAATACCAGATCTTGATTTGCGTTTCGTTGGCAAACTTCGACATTTTGCCTTCCAGCCCAACCAATGGAATGTAAATGCGTTGTTTTTTGTTGAAACCGTTCTGAGTTGATTCTAAGCTTTTTATAGTTCTAATCAAAGCCTCAAACTGTAATGTTTTTTCGTTGTCGTAGAAGCGAGCCAACTCTGAAAACGGGGCTATGACAAAATCATTATCCTCATTTTTGCGAAAGAAAGCGACAAACTTGTCAACCAATTCCGTATGTGTAATGATGCGATCGGGATAGTCTCCATCCATCCATTTTTCAACGCTTTTGACGTTACATGAAAGATGGTGTATGAAGTCAAATGAATCCTTGAAATTGTCGAATAGAACAAAGCGGATAGGGTAACGGTTAGCTACAAATCCATCATCACCAGCAATCTCTTTATCGGTTTTCACACGATCTAACAAATCAATTATGTTATGAAATTCCTGCCACATTTTTTATTAAAATTCGATGATTATGTTGATTATAGAATCGTCTGCTTTGTCAATAATCCGTTCCAATATGGCTTTCGTAGTATCGATGTCGCTTATCTGCTTAACTTTTGCTCTTGCCGTTTCTTTTTTTGCAGGAACAACAGGCTTGGCAATTTCCTTTTTGCGGAATATGGCAGTATATGAGGCATTGGCAACCACATCAATCGTCCTGCCATAATTTTGGTCTTCATCGCTCCATTTATCAAACTCAAATCCGTCATTTGGCATCGCAACTAAAGTGGTTTGCGAACCTTCATCGAATGTTCCAATACCCATCACCTTTCCCGAATCTCCAGGTTCAACATCAGCTAAAATGGTATATTGAGGTTTTGTTTGTGTGCTGATGCGCCATTCCAACAAAGTTTTGTTTACCTCGTCCTCCGTCCACATTCCAATCTCGCCTTGCAGATGCTGACGAAGATAGCCCATAGAGGTCTCAAATTCAGAATCTTTTATGCCGACAGCCTGATTCAACTTGAGATAATTTAAAAATCCTGTTTCAAATTCGTTATTGTTGTTGTTCAGCAAGTTTCCCAACTCAAAACGGTACATTTCAATCAATGAAACAGTTTTAGAAAGCAGTTGTGGGTCACGCATGTTATCAGCACCGCATATTTTTAGAATATTATCAATTAGCTTCTGTATATCGGTGTTATTATCACAGTTGTATTTTAATGACCACAGTGGGTATTTGATTTTTTTTGAAAACTCGTGAGTTATTGCCCATCGTGCATCTGTTAAACTGCTGATATCACTATATCCACTTAATGTTTTCAATCTGAAAAGATCAATGAAATTTTTACACAAAATGCGGCTTTCCTTAGATTCAAACCGGAAACTAAGTTTATCATAACCTTTCCCATCTTCCCAATATTTGAATAAGTTAACTACATCATCAGCAACATTCTGTTGCTTGCGTGGTTTGCCATTTGTGTCGTATATCTCATTGACATATTTGCGCATAGAAAATGCTACCATAGCCATATTTGCATATGTTTGGTAAAGTCCGTATGGTGGTTTAGTCAAGTCTATAAGTTTATCAGCAAGGTTAAATGGTTCATTCTTATTGGTGTGTTTGAATTTGTTATCTACAAAATCAGAAACTAATTTTAGAGGATGTTCTGCCGAGCAATCCGTTTTCCAATCAAGGTTTTCTTCAACGCTGTCCTGCAAAAGAAATGCGACATGTACGGCCGCACCAACACAACTTTGTGTTATCTCTGTTTTGTTGCTGTATGACAAGACATTATCAACAACTTTAGCCGCACTTAATTTCTGCCAATAGGTGTTTGAAGAGCGATTTTTTATCAAATCAAGCGACTCTGCACCTTTGTTGAAAATATTCGGTGCTATTTCGGTGTTTATTGTGCTAACAATTTTATGTACGGCACAAACGTCCTGTTGTCCGTTCAGGAAATAGGTAAAATTGCTCAAACGGATTTTCTTCAACCACTCTTTAATCATTCCAGCCGCCGAATCAGTATGGGCTTTTTGCTGGTCTGGAAGATTGTGTTTTTGTGCACACGACGCATTGGCTTGATATTCAATGAAACGTTCATATTCATCGTTTCCCATTGGTGTTTCAAAAACAATGAATACAACGTTTTGGAATCGTTCCTCACCACATGCCTGTTTTGCTATATTTTTCAGCGTGCTCAACTCTTCAGTATCCTTTGCAAACATTAAAGCAAGAAATGTTGCGTATGAGTGGACATCTCTGAAACCGTTTTCTATTTTGTTGAGCAGTGTATATTCGTTTGTATCAACCGAATACATTTCAAACGAATAGGCTCGGTTTACCTGTTTGAACGATTTGGACAATTCCGTTCTTGCGGTTTCACCAAAGGCTATCACTTTTGATATAAACTTGAATTCTGAATTTGTCAACTTGTTCTTTATGTCTTCAATTTCCTTTGTAGGTAAAGCGGAAAATTGAATGGAATAGACATCGCCAGGTTGTCGTTGAATGATGCTGTTCTCGTCAAAATAAGCAAGTATACCGTCTAATTTATCTTCAATGGAAGTACCAACAAACATATTACGAATATTGTCGATTGTAGGTGTGACAGTATCGTTATTGGCTATATTGTTCAATGCATTGAGCAACAGAATGCTTTTGAATACGGCAAAATGCTCACAGCCCTGATTCTCAACCTGCAATTTACGGGAATTGAAACGTTCCGTTACTGCACCATATTTGCTTGCGTTTTCGTTGAAAACTGACAGTACATAATCCCAAAGATAATCGGCAGTTATAGTGTTCTTTTGGGCAAACATCTGCTCGCTGTCCAAAAAAGCTCGTATTGCATCATTCTGACCGATAAACTCAAAAACGCTTCGGCTTGACGAACCAGCTTCACGAGCATAATATGTCGCCAAATTGGCGGTTGATGGATGAAGTGGGAAAAGTTTCTGAATATCTTTTCTTGTTTCATCCGGGTCGGTTGACGATTGCGAATAAATCTCCAACAGGTTCTGTTTGTCGGAATAGAAAGTATTCACTAAAGTTTGAGCTTCGCTTGGGTCTCCCACATATTTGAACTTACTCGACATGATTTTAAATGCCGAAACAGGCTCCATATTGTAACTCATATAGTGGTAACGGCCTTTGGTCTTTTCGCGTTCCTCAATTTTTAATGAGTTGAGTGCCGACGGATGCGAGATATAAAAAAAATACGAGTTGTTCTCGCTGTTCATCACTTGTTCGTCAATCTCCTGCAAGGCTACAAGCAGACTGATTCCCAGCGGTGAAGTCATCACATCAGTAAATTCATCCCAAATGATGAACAAACCTTTGTATTCGCCCTGTTCTGCCAATTTATTCTGAACCTCGAAAATCCATTTAGCAATGTTTGCATTGCCAATACGAATGTCAATTTCCCCATCGCGAAGTGCATTGCGAACATCATCAAGAACCTGCATATTGCAGTTCTGTAAAAGCGATTTTAGCTTCTGTACATCGGGGGCAACGGCTTTAAGCTTGGCATTACTATTTATTAGGTTATCCCAAATATAAGTTTGTTTGTCAATATGCTCAACATATTTGTCGAAATCAGTTTTTACTGCGATTTGGATATTGGCATGTTTGAGAGCATCAGTTATGCTGCGTTGCAGGACAAGTGACAAATCTTCCTTATGAGTGATATTGTTGTGTCCATAAAGCATAACAGGGAACAACCTTGTCTCATTCCTAACGGCAAAGATGTCGTTTCGCAACACTTCAAACTTTGTATCGACATATTCTTCATTCACATAGTCGAATATTTCACTTACTGGGTCACAAAGCAAATGTTTGATTACTGCACCTGCGTGACTTTTTCCAGTTCCGTATGTGCCTGCAACCCAAAACGATTTATGCATATCGGCATCGTTATTGCGAACAGAAGCCAATACTTTCTTTAATATGCCATTGAACTGTTCGTTGGCAATAAAAGATTTCCAATCGCCATTTGCTTCATTTTGAATATTGTAGGCAGCCTTTTGCTGGCGAAGGTCTATCAAATCAGAATACTTTGTTGCCATAATTATTTTGTGGATTATTCGGTTAATATTTTCAATGCTTCAAGAGCATTTAAATCATCACGAAGGGTAATACTATCAAGTCCCATATTGAGTTCTGCAATAAGTACACGATTAGGGTCGCTGTTAAGCGAACGCAATTGGCATTCTAGTGCTGTCTTTGAAATACCAAACTCTCGATAAACACCTTGTTTGCAATCCTGTTGATACAAATCCGACACGCGAAGCGATTTTGTACCTACAACTTCAGCATATTTGTAAAGAGAATAAGCGACTGCTTCACGAGAGAGATCGTTGTAGACGGAACGCTTGTATTCTGTTTTCGTCAATTCAATTTTTTGAGAGAATTGTTCTCCGATTGGTGAAGAAGCAAACAGATTAAAAAGTGCTCCTAACGCATATTCAAATGTTGTCTTTCCCTCCTGAAATTGCTCCCCATACAAATCAAGCAAAGAATTTTTGGAATAAGATGATTCAGTCTTTACATTATTGATAAACCATTGAACCAATGGTGAACAGGATGAAAGATTTATCCAAATCACCTCCCATATCAAATCAGGATTGTCTTGATAAATAGAAGCCAAATATTCGCCGAAAGGCGTTATTCTTGCCTTTTCATCAATGAATAACGAATCTTTTAACCACGCTTTTAATGATGGAACTTGCTTTGTACCTAATGCGTGATTTTTCCAGAAATCGTTTTGCCAAACGAAGAACTCTGACAACCATTCTTCTCTAAGACCAAATGTGCCATAACCACTAATACCAGTCATTTTCATTAAGTTTATTTCTTGTGCCATACTTAGTGAGTCTGCGACTATACAACCTCTTTCATGAAAAGAAAGACATTTATAGCAATGTATGCATTTTGACTGGTTAACTTCAAAATGTGGATATATGCTCAAAGCACCTGTGGGACATTCTACCTCACAAGCCTCACACTGAATGCAATAAGCACTTTTGTAGATAACACGTTTAACATTGCCAATCAATACTACATCTGTAATGTTTGAAAGAATAAATTGATAGTCTTGATTATTATATATTATTTCAAAAGGATAGACATCTTTTTTGATTCGTATCTCGCCAATAGTTTTATCACTTTTGTGACTAAAAACACAATCCCCCAAAATCGGCAGCCAATTTTCTAAATTGGTGTGGTAATTAGTGCATTTGGCAATCAATTTTTTTGCGCTTGTCGAAAAGGTTACAGAAGAAACGACTCCGCTCATAAACTTTGCACTAGCCCGCAGTTTCCATTTATGCCCTTTGATATAATCATTAAGATTTGCGACACCTCGCATTTTAGACCATTCCTCAAGTCGTTCAATAAATGGTTTCAACTCGTTTGGAAAGCATTTATTTACAATCATATCATCCCATTCCGATGAAAAAGGACATATTAGACATCCAACGCGTGGCTTACCTACCCTATATGCTTCATTAAATGATATGTTATGTTTTAGCATATAAAGAAAAACTTCGGTAGTGTTCCAATTAAATATCGGACGAGCGTTGATAACGTTACTATGTTTCACGCCTTTGCCAATCCTCTCATATGTGGCACGGCGATTACTTTCTTCCGCACGAGACCCCTCAAAGACAAGAACTTTTGCTTGTTTATTGGAGCCTTCAATTTTCAGCAGTTTGTGAAGTGGTGCAGTTTTCATTACAGAACAACACCATCTGTGTGTGTCGGAAGGAGTGCCAATTTTGTCCCAATAATTAAGAACATTCTCATGATTACGGGCAGTGCGAAATCGTAATTCTGGATATAATTCTTTATAATACTTTTGTACATCATCGTAAAGTGTGAGCGACGTCGGTAATTCATAGCCTGTATCGCTGTATATCACTTCAAAAGCTTGTGGCGGAATTGCACGAGTACACAGGTCAAGGACTACCTGACTGTCCTTGCCTCCACTGAATGATGCAAGAAAAACATCAATTTTGGTTGTGGCGTAAGTGCGTTTGCCTTCCTGCTTTGCATTTTCAAGTGGCATAATGTCAAAACTATCGCAGTCCTGTTTGACAATAGCCATTTTCTGCTTGGTACGTTTTTCAATGTTTGCCACCAACACTTCAAAATCAATCTGATTGGCTTTTACTTTCTCTACACTTTTTCGTGCAGAAGAGTATTGTACGTATACATCACGAATAAACTCGATAGCCTCACTTTCTACCAAAAACATTTCATCCGTACAACGTTCAAGCATTATTTGAACATCAACAGGTTGCAATGCCTGTTTTTCTTTTCCTTTTGCAAAAAAAATTGTTGGTTCATCGTATATGTTGGCTCCTTTTACTTCGAAAACCAAATCTCCACAATAGTAATATTGCTTATTACAAGCCCAAAGCAAAGGCTCTTTACAACGAGGGTATGACCAACCCAACTTATCTAATTTGAGCAAATCAAGCTCTTCAAAAAACACAGGACGAGGCGACACACCCAAAGTGTCTTTTGAGTTCAACGTACTCAACCTTACTCCGCCAGTTTCTTTATCCCATTCTACTTTGAACATTTATGTTGGTCGGTTTACAACTGAAGCTATTATTGTCCGCCCAAACACCCCTAACTCGGACACATTAATAATACTAATATCCACCATATACAAAAAACGTGGGTATCTGAACCTTTACCTATTTACTTTCTGTGGTTGTAGGAATTACCATCTGGATTAAATAGGAAAAGAGATACCCACGCAGTATGTATATATATACCCCATTTGGTGTGCGAAGGCAATATAAACCCACGCACACCCGGGAAAAATAAACACACCCGTAGCATCGTCTTTTGCTTTGCTTTTGAACCCAAATCTCGAAACTTCCTACATTTCAGAAAGTCAAAAACAAGCATCAGGCTGACGCTTTATGTATGTAGTGCCACATTACGGCAATATTATGTGAAATGCAAATATAAATAATATATAAGAAAAGATAGAACTTTGAACATCAAAATTCACTAAACACCTTTCAAAACAAACCCAAACGTCACAAAATCTCGCATTTACAAACAGATAAATTTCAATGTAAATGACAAGACAAGTAAAAAATTAAATCAACAAGTCAAAATATAAGTTTTTCAATTTACCATTAGTTATTTTTTCAAATCATTTATAGTAGACTAAATTTATTCTAAATATCAAACCAAACTTAACGACTTAATAAAATCGTCACTTCTTTTGTCAATTCATTTCTCATTGCTAATGGCCCCATTTTACCCAATCGACCAGTTGAATATTGTACAATAGTATTGGAAGAGCCATCTATGATGTATAAACCAAAGCAATCACATGAATCAACTTTATACTGGGGATATTTTTCTTCTAACTTTTCATATGCCAAATTATGACACAATTCGATATACGAATCTGTATCATAAAAATCAAAGGACCTGTATTCAAGTATTTTTGGAACATTCATACCAATACTTCGTATTTATTTTACTTTATGATGTTTAATTTGTCTTCCCCCTACTTGATTCTCGTATATCTCGTATACTTGTGGCTCTTGCCATAGTTGGCGAAACAGCCTTTGAATTTCTGCGGTATCTTGATTTCTATGCCGAGCTCGTGTGTGCCTCGGTTGTCGTGTCGCAATGAGCCGAAGAAATAGTCGTAGGAATAGAACACTGATAGGAATGAGAACATGTTGATTCCAAACAATACGGATCCTTCATAGTTGAACCTATATGCCATGCCGACGTAAAATAGATCCTTTGGATGAAACTCAAAATCAAACAGATACTGGAAGCAGACACTCAATTGATGCTTGTTTCTGTCTTCATATCTGTAGTAGGAATAAGACGGGATTAATCTCCACCACTCTTTCGACTGCATCAGGACGTTGAAATAACCTGACCATAACTTACGCATCCTCTGATTCTCCTCTCCCGTCGAAATCAAATGGTTGACTGATGCTCCTAACTCAAAATTCTGCAGCAAAAGTTCAAAACCAGCCTCAGCATCTGGCGACGTGTAGTTGTCCAACTTGTCGATCGCCACATTCTCTGAATTCACTCCCATCGTGTTCATCATATCGAAATCGTAGCGACGTGACACAAAACCAGCTCCGACTCCAAGATTCAGATAGCAGTCTTCATTAAACGGCACCATGAAGGCATACGTCAGTTTTGGCATCGTCGTCTTGGTGTAGCCGATCTTGTCGCCAAGCATAGTAAGCGCCACCTGGGAATGAGCACCAATGAAGAAATAACGTGCGCTAGCAAAGAAAGTGTTTGGAGAGCCTTCTATATTACGCCACTGTGTCCTTCCTCCTAATGTGATCGTAGCCTCAAGAATCTCTGGAATATACGCCGGGTTGGTATACGCCATTCTCAACTGGCGATTGGTAAACAACACGTCTTCTTGTGCCGACGCGGTTTGCGCCAACACAAGATTCATAATCATCACAATATATATCGCTATCTTCTTCATTATCTTACCACTGTTATATATCCAGTCTTATGCTGCTCTTCTCCTCCAACATAATAAGTCAACGAATAGAAATAAGTGTCGTGGAAAACAATATCTCCATTCTTGTCGTAAGTTCCATCCCATCCGTTTCCTTTATGGATAAGATTGCCAATACGGTCGAAGATTTCAAGATCGTAATCCTTCATAAACTCATAATCGGTATCCACGACGAATGTGTTTGGAACATAGATCGATGGATCAATGTAAAGTGTCGAGTATGCTGTTCCGACACAACCAAACTCATGTGTCACAGTCAATCCGACATTGACTAGGCGTGACAACTTAACCACTGTGTCTGAGTAGACATGGTTTTCCATCTGCGACATTCCATGAGCAGAACCGTCGCCAAAATCCCATGAATATGTGAACATTCCGTCGTCGGCGGTATTGAGTCTTGCCTCGAAATCCACCTCCGTAGTATCTCTGTTGATATGGTATTCTGTCGACGAGATTCTTGGATGCAACACAATCTTCGGAGTCAATATGTCGACAACCTTGATAGCTATCGTGTCGCTCACCACACATCCGTTCTTGTCTTTTCCGCTGACACGGAGATATCCGCTCTTCTCCGGAACATATTTGAATTCATCAGTTGTGCTCAAAATCTCACCGTCGTAATCCCAACTGAAATCTTTCTCGATATTTCCGACGCTCAATTTCAACTCATCACCCTTGCAGACTCCAGGTTTACCAAACACAACCGGTTTCTCTGGAGTATGCACATAATAGCTCAATGTCTTCTTAGCCGTGCACGACTCATGACCCTTGACCATCGCAATGATGTCAAACTGCTTATACTCGTCTGCAACAAACGAATAATTCTCATTCACACCATATAGATAAGCCAACTCTGTGCTGTCGGAATCCAACACCTTAAACCATGAGTTGGAAGATCCAGCACTGATCTGGACTGTGTCGCCCGGACAAGATGTGAATCCGTCTGTAGGCCAAGTCAAATGCTCAGGCTCGATCATGTTGACGTGAATCTTCTCGACTCCGACACATCCATACTCGCTCTGAACTGTCAGATTATAAGTTCCATTGAAACCGATATTTCCACCAAGTGGGATGATGCTGTCCTGACCACCAGCAGCCACCTTCGCCAACGACGTCAACTCATAATCGACCTTATTTTCCGCCATCACATCAGCAGCAGTAAGTTTAACTCCCTTACAAGTGTCGACCATAAAGTCTCGCTCCAAGACAGCTGGCACCTTCACCACCTCAACTTTCACGCTGTCGCTCTCACATCCGTCGATCTCCGACTGAGTGACATAATATGTGTCGCTGTTCTGATTTCCATCAGCATCAAACTCCGCGAAGTCCGCACGTTTCACATCACGTATGCTATACCAGTTCAAACGAACACCAGGAATCGTAGTGTTCGGTTCTAGACGATGGACACCTGTTCCTGCGCAGAATCTGAATGTATCACGAATATCAGCTATAGTATTGAACCTGTCTTTCACATATACAGTCATACATACAGGCTGACCCACACAAGCTCCACGAGTAAGACGAGCACAATATTGTGTCTGTCCGGCAACAGCAGTCGACGGAAGCAGATCAACATCATTCTGGTTTTTATCCGTCCACTTGATATCACATGCGAAATCCTTCCACTTAGCGATCAACTCTACCGGAGTCTCACCGACACAATAAGAAGTATCGTTCACCACTGGGATATCAGTGATTTTGTCCTCAATAGTCACGACATAATTCTGAAGCTTCGTGCTACAGTTTCCAAGCACCTGCTTGAATTTGAAAGTGAACTCTCCTGCATCAGCTGCAGACGGTGCGAAAGATGCATTCGGACGTGCTGTCTGATAATTGTCTTCTGGAGAATACCAAACGACTTTCGCAGAAGCATCAGTTGGTTCAAGATATAGAGCACTTGTCTTGCCCTCCTGACAATAAGCGGTATCAAGTTTTGATGACACAAGATCAGGAACCTTCTCCACAACCACAGTCACAACGCTGTCCGCCTTACATGTCTTGCCGGCATCACCCACAAGTTTGCTAACACTCAGGCTGACGGTTGTCTCACCGTCTTCCACGCCTGGAACAAACGCAGAATCGACACTTACAGTTGAATTATTCCAATAGTAGAAATCACCGCCGCTCACCTTAAGCAACAATGTGTCTCCCTCACAGATCGGTTTGTTTCCTGCAACCGTGATCACAGGTTTCTTATAATTATTGACTCTGATTTCCGACTGTGTCTTACAAGAAGAGACGATATGCTCAGCATTCAAAAGGTAGACACCTTCAGCGGAAGCTTTCGATGCGTCGAATGGCATTGTAGCATCAAGAGTCATTGTAGGGACGATCTCAAGTTTCAAATCCGGATCTGGATACATCGCTCTCGACACAGAGTCAAGGTCGATAGTCTCATACTCACAGATATCAATATTTCTGTTTTCAGCAATTCTGAATGGCTCAATCACATTGTAATCGAAATGAGTCTTTTCACTCATACATCCATAAACAGTGTCGATTCTTACAACGTCATATCCGTCTGTGATTGGTTTTGCCACATTCAAAGCAAGAGTGTCACCAAACGACTCTTTTCCATTTCCAACCATAGTCCATGATGTCTTGTAATCGCCAGCCACGATATCCGCATGCACAGTAGTCTCGACTCCTACACATAGGTTGAATGAAGGATCAACATCAAGAATTGGAGTATCAGGCTTTTTGATGAATTTCAAATTCGTCGACGCTGCGATCGGACAGTTGAACCTGTCTGTATATGTCAACCTATAGTTTCCTGCCACAGTCACCTTCGTAGAATCTGCCACATTCTTCTCTACTCCACCCTCGTATAGTTTTACAGATGTAAGCTGAGGCAAGAATCCTTCGTCGGAAACTTTCTTCTTTGTCTGAGCGTACTGAGCAAGGTCGAACTCAAGCGGAATACATATTGCGGTGTCAGCAAGAGCAATCTCAATAAGCTTGGTAATCTCCACACTGACCTTAATAGGGTCTGACTTACAAACTGTATCAGCGTTGATATTCAACTGACGGACCGTCAACTCGTATGCAGTGTCTTTTCTTGCAGATGCGACGAATCTGTCAGCCACCACACTGTCCGCTGCAGATGTCCACTCAAGTTTATATGCTGCAGCGTCGGCAGCATCACGCACCAACTCAATATTCACATCATCATCAGTCTGACAGAAGCGGAACGGATCCTGAGCAGCAAGTGAGGCAGGAGTCGTGTGGACCTTCACCACAAATGATGAATCCATCTCACAAGTCTTGTTGTTCTCAGCCACCACCGAACGAGCGAGCAATGATACAGTGATATCATTATCATCCGAGCTTACCACCTTGTATGTAGCCGACGGAGTTGCCACCGAATTCCAGTAGAAATAGTCGGCTCCATCTGCAGTCAGCAACAAATCGTTGCCCTCACAAATAGGTTTGTTGCCAGAAACCGTGATAGCAGGCTTCTTATGTGTATTGACAGTCATATTTCTGCTTGCCACACAAGTCGAAACAGTATCGACGACGTCTATTGTGTAAACACCTTCAATAGCAACCGCCTCCACATTGAATGATGAAATATTACTGTTGTATCCGCCACGGTGGATATCTATCACCAAATTGTCAAGCGGACGAAGATGCTTCTTAGCCAACGAATCCAAATTGACAGTCTCATATTCACAGATATCAACATTTGGAACAGAATCAAATGCGAAAGGAGCTTTCACACTATATGTCAACGACTGCGGATCACTCTCACAACCATATATTGTGTCTCGTCTCACAACCTTATATACAACATCATCCACCGGTTTGGAAGCATCTATTTTCAACGACTCAGCAGCGAAAGATTTGTCAGCACCCACATTTCTCCATACGAACTCATAATCTCCAGCCACAACCACAGGAGTCACAACAGTGTCGTTGTTCAGACATAGGTTGAATGAGCTGTCAGTGTCGAGCACTGGAATTGTTGGTTTGTTGATGAATGCCAATTTCACATTTGTCAAGACCGGACATCCATATTTATCTGTGTATCCGATTTCATAAAGACCAGGAGTTGTGATAGAAGTTGAATCGCCAACAGATTTTGTCACACCACCGTCGTACAATCTTACTGATGTCAACTCAGGAAGGAATCCTTCATCCGAAACATTCTTCTTTGTCTGAGCATACTTTGCCAAATCAAAGTCGAGAGGCATACAGATCGCAGTGTCAGCAAGAGCAATTGAAATCTGTTTGGTAATCTCCACGTCGACAACTATTGGATCCGACTTACAAACTGTGTCGGCAGTAATATTCAGCTGCTTCACTGTCAACTTATAAGCGGTGTCTTTCTTTGCAGAAGCGACAAATTTGTCGACTACTATGCTGTCTACATCAGAAGTCCATTCCAGCTTGTAAGCGGCGACATCAGCAGCGTCACGTTCGATCTCCACCTTAACATCAGCATCTGTCTGACAGAATCTGAACGGATTCTGAGCTTCCAATCTATCAGGAGTGACATACACTTTGACTTTATGCTCAAGAGTGTCGAGACAACCAGTTCCATCTATTTTAGTGACCAACAGCAAAGTTGTGTCGTGAGCCAAAGAATTGATCTTGACCGAGCCGATAGACGAAAGTTCGACACCATCCTTGGTCTGCCAAGAATATGCAGCCTTTCTATCTTCTCCCACTGTCGTTGCTTCAAACGGATTGCCGACACATGCGATCGACGGAGCGACAATCTTATTCTGTGGACGATTGTGGAAAATCACAGTCACTGAATTTGAAGCCGAGCAGCCGGTCAAAGTATCAGTCGCAGTCATATCAAACTTTATCGTATCCTGCACAGTTCTGCTGACAGATGACAATTCAGACTTCGAAGCTGGCACACCATTCTGCGTCGCCTCATATTTGATAAACGAGCGAGAGATAGAAGCGTCGAAATGGAACGAGTTGACAAGCACATCATATACATTTATCTTCTCGCCCGCACATTTCTTTGAAACAGAATCCTCTATAACATCCACCTTGACAGGAGTTGCGACCACGGCGAATGTGGTGTCGTACTCACTCACACATCCGCTCTTTAGATTCTTCGAGAATGCCGTATAAGCCACATGAGACGCAGATGCGACAACAGAATAATCATTGCCCTGCACTCCATTCTTATATTCACCCCAGAATACCGCTGTGTTTGTCTTATCCTTATTTGTGTCGACGGCGGAAAGTTTAAGATCCGCATTGTCTGAACACAAGAAAGCAGTGTCCTGTGAATCCACGATTTCCGGAGTAGTAGGTTTGAAATTGATTGTGACAGCGACTGTATCAGAAGCCACACACACATTATCAGCATCACTGATCTTATATGTATAGTTCACAGTGTCACGTCCAGCGATATGAGTTAAAGCAGACGCTGCGGCCGCATCTAAAGCTACAGAGCTGTTTCCATCTATACGAGCATAATCAATATTAAGTTTTGCTAAGTCAATAATACCGATTGACGATTCGTTTTTACTCAAATATAATTGGACATGTTTAGCGAAATCCACTTCATCAGGCTCACAAACCGCCTTGCAATCCTCAGCATTCAAAGAGAATGCCTTTCTCACCTCAATATGGAAATCAGTTTTCGACGTACAGTGAGTGACCATATTCTCCTGCACGACAACATAATCCAAAACCTTGTATTTTCCATTCACAACAACTGTATCCGTGTTGATAGAGCGAGGCACTTCGTTTCCAGCAGCATCGTAGATGATAGTGTTCAACTTGGAAGCGTCGTTCTCATCCGAACTCTGAGCCTTGATGTCGATGACCTTCTCTCCTGTGTTTTGGCAGAAGACGGTAGTGTCTTTCACCAACGATTCAATAGGATTCTTGTGCACCGTCACCACAATAGAAGATGTATCAGCACACTCATTCTCATCCATAGCAATTAGATAAAGAGTCTCAGTCGCTTCAAGTGCCACCTTCTTCTCTGTGATCTTAGTTGTCTTGTCGTTTCGATACCACTGATACTCATAATCATTGTCGAGTGCAGGCAAACTGAAAGGCTGCGCGAAACAAGTATCGATATTTGGAAGTTGCTTGATCGTAGGCAATCCCTTAAACAACAATGTCACAGTATCATTTTCAGTACATCCGCCGACTGCATCCGCATAACGCACCAAGAATCTCTTCAATTGGTCTTCGTGGCGACCCGCATCCGACTTAATTGCAGAAAGATTGGCATCAGAGATTGCAGAAGGAGACGGAGTGTTTCCCGTCAACTTATAAACTTTGAATGATACATCCGCGTCGATTATATCATTCTTGATTCGCAAGCTGTCAGTGATTGCCTTCAACAAATCAAATGACTCTCCGTAACATCTCACTGTATCCTTCTGACGCTTGAATGAGAATGTCTTGTCGATATTCACGACCACTGTTGTATCCTTGCCGACACAACCTGTCAACTCATTTTTCTGCTTGACTGAATATTTAATATTCTTCTTTGCAGACGTGATTGTTGCCAATCCATTTTCATCAACTGTAGCTCCATTAGTGGCAGTCCAATACAAACGAGTATTATTGTCGAGTGTATTGACAGCTGCACCAGTCGCAGAAACCAAATCATATTTTTCCGCACCTATACACAAGCTGACTGTATCTCTATCCAACAATGGAAGATGAGGAAGATCACTTACAATTGCCTCCACATTGACCATTGGTCCTTGACATTCAGTTGTCTGATCAATATAAACGGCAGTGTAAAGGCTATGATCATTCACAAACTCTCCAATTGAGTCACTCTTAATAGAGGCACTGCTCTTCGGAAACGCCCTTAAAGTATCCTTGGAGGAGTAGTAAGCCAAAGTCAAGTTTGAGGCATCAGTCGGAGTATTCTTGTTGACAACTTCCACTTCTTTGGCACCATAACAAAGATAGACTCTGTCGAACTCAGGAGCGTCAGTCACCTTCTCATTAACCAGCAAGTTCACTTCCAACCACTGACCCTTACATCCAAGTTTTGTACTCTGGCGCACTTTATACTTACGCATTCCAGCGACAGTATACTGACCGAACACCTTATCCAAGAAGACACTATCCCTTGCTCCAATTTCCTTATCTGTCATTTCAAACCATTCTATTTTATAATCCTCAGAAGTTGGTTTGGTAGGGATATCTGCCGACTCATAGAAAGGAACATCCTGACAAGTTTTGATAGTCAAAGGCTCATTATTCTTCACAATCGTCTTCGTTGTATCACCGACGAATGGGAAAGTTGTGATGTTTTCGTCGACGATCACCTCAAAAGTATCAGCCTTGCTGACACAGTTGTTGGAATCTATACGAACGACAGACCAGAGTTCTCGAGCCTTGGTCTTCGCATCCAATTTTGAACTATATGTAGGCTCCACAACACCGTATAAATCTGTCTTATTATCAAACTCAGGCAAAGTACCTCCATCAGGAATCCATTGCCAACGGTAACCTTCTGAATAAGTTGATTTTTCACCAGCGTCGACAAAAACATTAAGATCGGAAGCAACAACGTCGCCAATACAATAAAGTACAGAATCGACATCCTCTGCAAACTTAGGAGCATCAGTATTATAGCATCTTGCAAATACAGCCATTCTTGAAGGTGCACTATAGCAACTAGTCTTAACACGGACATAGAAAAACTTTTCTAAGACATCGGAAGATAAATTGCTGCAATCAGTGCTCAATACATTTTCTACTATATGAGTAAGACCATTAGGTTTATCTTCTGCAACCGACTGTGATTCATAATATTCAATAGTGCTAATAGATTTCAAAGAATCAGGAATTTTAGCTGCAAGCCATTCACTGATATCCGATTCTTTTATTTGATATCCAGCACATACATACAAAGTATCCGACACAAGAGTATCAGGAAGCGGCAAAACATCAACGTAAGCAGAGTCTCGCAAATCGCTGATACATTCACCACTTTTATATGCTACAGAGTAAATGAATCTTCCTGCAGAATCAATCGGCACAGAAATTTTGTCAACCTTAGAATCTATCACAGTACGAGAAGAATCAACCTGATTTTCAAGATACCAAACAGGATCAAAATCGGTATGGTTATACGTGTCATCAATAGAAAGTTCTACCTTCTGGCTTCCGTCGGGCACACGACAAGTGATAGTGTCCTTGAGAAGCATGGTAGGATGATCCTTAATGGCTACGTTTGTGACATTGATTTTAAAATTAAACTTATCACTCAAACATCCAAGATCCTCAAGCCATAAAGAAATTTCATATGTTCCTGATTTATGCGTATCAACCTCTTTATTTAGATTCCAGTTGAATACCTTATCTGCATTCACATTTATAGCGGAATCTGCCTTTGTAAGAGCACCACTGATTTCACGATGGACATCATAAACTCGTTTTGACTTTTCTATTTTAATATTCTCAATATCCGCCTCCTTGCAGACATATATAGTTGTGTCTTGCATTATCTCTGTTCCAGCATAAAATACCTTCGGCACATCAGGAGTAAAATCCTCAATGACAAGAGGAACTGTCTTTAGACATTTTCCACCATTCCACGGAGAATAGAATTGAATGTAATACGTTCCTTTCTTCGTGAATTTGTATGTTTTGTCTTCTAACAAAGAAATCTTTTTAGCCGTATTATCAGTTGGTTTATAAACCGTGGACAAAGCTTCCTCATTAAAAAGCAAATAAACATTAGACAAATCCACTGGAGTATGCAAAATACTCTCAAGACTGTCTCCAAATGTTTTCAAATTTTTAGGATCCGCACAACCAACAAGATCCTTCATTGTGTCAGCTGAAGCCACTACATCATTAAAATTAATCAATCCCTCCACCTGAGATCTATTGACTCCATGACGTCTTGCCAACATGTATATGGAATCCTGCTTTACATCTATCCACGTAAGAGAATCACGAGTTCTCAAACTATCAAGATTGTAACGGTATTTATTTCGTAGCAAAAAATCTATTTCTCCTGTATTGACATTGATGCCATTACCACAGAAACTGAAAAGAATGCTATCCGGATAAGAGACATCCGGACAATTAGCTTGAGCCTCTACTGTAACCTCCACATGTTTAGGGTCTTTGACATATACACCCTTAGGAGAAGCTGTTTTCTTTCCATAAGCACTTGTTTCTCCACAGCCACCTCCGCCGCCTCCGCCGCCTCCGCCGCCAGCACCACGACCACGCTGATCACACATGTAAGTTCTCCAGTCAAAAGGATCATTCCTATCCATACTTTCAAGTACAGAAGATCTATCCGTCGGAGTAGTGAAAGACAATTCAGACTGAGGCACAAAAGTTGATTGAGCACCCTTCAACGAGTTTTTTTCATATGCCCAGTTACCTGCCTGTTTTGCCTTCATTGTAAACGTAATCACGATAGCTTCATCACTTTGCACATCGCTCACATTAATGATACTGTCCATTTTGAATTTTAGGACACGCTGCTTTATGCTTGTAGGATCACTCAAAAAACGTTGATAGTTTAGAGTGTCAGCATCTCGCATAGCATGGTTAAGGGCATTCAAAAAATTTGTTCCCTTAGTTGACTTCCAGTTCGACCATCTGTTTGTTTCATTTCCAATAGGATTGTCTGTCAAACCGTTCGTGTTTAAATAAACCAATCCGTTCGAAGGATAAGGCTTAGGTTCCCAATCGTTTCTGCCACCTTTGTCCTTGGCAAACGTAATACTTATATCCTCAAAATAGTCCACATAATCTGAGAATGGGACACAAAGTTCAAAATTTCTGAAAATCTCAGAATTCTGATTAAGGCCTACCGTCAAACTATACTTAAACGTCTCACCTGGCTTCACATCCGGTGTTGCCTCGTCTTTTAAAACAACTTCAGGCATATTAGGTTCTCCGAACATCAACAAAATGTCAGATGTATGGTGAGGGTCATCAGATTCACTTATTGCTATATTAAATGAAGAATGATCTTTGGTCAGAATTTTATCCGTCACATCAGCTCCAGACAAAGCTACCGCATGCAAATCATAACCTCTTGTATATCCCAATTTTGGCTCTATATTGCCACCATCTTCAAACAAATACTCGTATGTGACAGTACTACTAAAGGAGTTTGCTTGACCATTTCTCACAATAGTAGTTTTTCCTGGACCAAGATCTTCAAATTCCTTTAATTCTAACGTACCTGTTTTATTACAAAGCAATCTATCGGAAGTGATATTGTAAGTACCTCCTAGAGAAGTGATAGCCATAACCGTTCCTCGTGACAAATCAAGACCTGTTTTCCCATTTGGCATTTCAAGCTTCAAATTGAACAAAGCAGGTACGGCTGAAGTTAAAGCCTCCGGCGTCACGACATCACTTGCTTTATCAGGCTGATAATAAAAAATAGATCTCTCTGGCAAACCTGTATACTCATAGATAACAGTAAATGTCCATCCAGAATAGTTTCCAATTCGTACACCTGAAGAATAAGTGGTCTCGTCTGATTCTGTCACTATGTCTGCCACATATATCGTAAGGTTAACATCCATCTTTGAGGCTTTCTTAATCATATTGTTAACCTCATCTGTAACATCAGCATGACATGTATAAAGATATTTTTCCAAACCATTAAGGGTAGTCTCTTTTAAGGTTCCTGTAACACTTGTCTGACCTAACAAAGTTCCACCTTCTGCAATAGCAAATTTAACATTATTTTTTCCTGTCGTTTTATTAGATCGACCTCCCCACGACAAAAAAGCTTTCTTTATCGACAATTCACCCTCACATGTAGCCGCCTGAGGTTTTGCAATTCTAAATTCAGCATAATTCACATTATTTGCCGTTGTAAAAATCTTTTTACCATTTACATTAACTATCGGCTCTATCTTTCCTTCATTAATCTCATCTTCACGTTTGGGAGGGTACTCCCCCTCTGCAAAAGCCTTCAACTTGTGATTGGTGTTACCTACAGCAATAAAATCCAAATTGCCGGATTCCGCCCACACAGGTGAATAATCCGGTCCTTGGGCATAACCCAAACCACAAGTAAGTAAAGCTACCAACAACAAAAATATTCTTCTCATATCAAACATAATCTTACAAGTCAAAACAAAAATTATTCATGTTTAGAGTTTCATGTACCTTCTTTCATTTGTGTGTACATATAGAAACTAACAAATATAATGCCATAACTTTCCCATTATTACACAAAATCACCAAAAAAATTGATCAAAAGACGATATTTTAACTTTTTTTAACACTTACAGTGTGAATATACATACATTTTTCTCTTTATACCTTATTAAATGTATATACATATATAATGTAGTTTACTTTTATCGTCAATCCCGAATGAAAAATTTTTAATAAATTTACAAAAAATATCTCATTTTTTGTTTAAATATTCAAAAAAAGGCATTATCTTTGCAGTGTTGTTTTTGGGAACAGTTAAATGTAAAGACTTACTTTTTCATAAGTATTTTTTTGTACTGTTACTAATCCTATTTTTCCTTTATCTTAATGAAAAAATCGTAAAGTCACCCGCCCCAAGGGTGACTTTCTTATTTTTATCCTTCCTTATTTCACATTTAACATTGAAATTCGTACTTTTGCATAAAATTTCTTAGAAGATACACTTAAAATGAATATAGAAGAAAAATTATCAGCAGTCGTTAAGGCTGCAGTGTCTGCTCTGTATGGTATTGAGGCAGACGATAAATCGGTGCAGTTGTCTGCCACTAGAAAAGAGTTTGAGGGTGACCTAACTTTAGTTGTTTTCCCTTTTTTGAAAGCTTCTAAGAAAAAGCCTGAAGAGACTGCCCAGGAGATCGGCGACTACCTTGTGGCCAACGCTTCTGAAGTCGAAAAATTCAACGTGGTCAAAGGATTCCTCAACATGGTCATCAAAAAAGGCCACTGGGTAAGTGCACTCAACAACATCCTTGCTGACGACAATTTCGGAAAAAAGACTCCTACTCCAGAGTCGCCGCTTTACATGGTAGAATATTCGTCGCCAAACACGAACAAACCGCTTCACCTTGGACACGTCCGAAACAACCTTCTTGGTTCTTCTCTTTGCCGCATTCTTGAAGCGTGCGGTCTGAGAGTTGTGAAGACTAACATCGTGAACGACCGCGGTATCCATATCTGCAAGTCTATGCTTGCTTGGAAGTTGTTCGGAAACGGTGAGACTCCTGAAAGTTCAGGCAAAAAAGGAGACCACTTGGTCGGCGATTACTACGTCAAATTCGACAAAGAGTATCGCGCTCAGGTGAAGGAACTTATGAGCCAGGGTCAAAGCGAAGAGGATGCCAAGAAAAATGCCCCTCTAATGGTAGAGGCTCAACAAATGCTTAAGAAATGGGAAGATGGCGACGCAGAGGTTCGCGCTCTTTGGGAGAAGATGAACAACTGGGTTTACGCCGGATTCGATGAGACTTACAAACGTATGGGTGTAAGTTTCGACAAAATATATTATGAGTCTCAGACTTACCTTGACGGAAAAGCCAAGGTGAACGAAGGTCTTGAGAAGGGAGTGTTCTACCGTCGTGAGGATGGTTCTGTTTGGGCAGACCTTACAAAAGACGGTTTGGATGAAAAGCTTCTTCTCCGCGCAGACGGCACATCAGTTTATATGACTCAGGATATCGGCACAGCTCAGCAGCGTTTCCGTGACTATGACATCTCACGCATGATCTATGTCGTAGGAAACGAGCAGAACTACCATTTCCAGGTGCTTTCTATCCTACTCGACCGTCTTGGATTCAAGTGGGGAAAAGATTTGGTTCACTTCTCTTACGGTATGGTTGAACTTCCTGAAGGTAAGATGAAGAGCCGAGAAGGAACAGTAGTCGACGCGGATGATTTGATGGACAAGATGGTGGAAGATGCAAAACAGATGTCGCTTGAGCTTGGCAAGTTGCAAGATTGCTCAGAGGCTGAAGTCGACGAAGTTGCTAGAATCTGTGGTCTTGGAGCATTGAAGTATTTTATCCTAAAGGTTGATCCACGCAAAAACATGATGTTTGATCCTAAGGAGTCTATCGACTTCAACGGAAACACAGGTCCATTCATCCAGTACACCCACGCGCGTATCTGCTCTGTGTTGAGAAAGGCTGCAGAAATGGGCATCACATTGCCAAACAAACTGAATGAAGACTTGCAGATCTCTGATACAGAAGGAATGTTGATTCAATCGTTGGCTTCATACCCAGACGTAGTTGCTCAGGCAGGAAAAGAGTTCAGCCCAGCATTGATCGCCAACTATATCTACGACTTGGTAAAACAGTTCAACTCATTCTACCACGATTTCTCAATTCTAAAGGAGGAAAACGAAGATGTGCGTGCATTCCGTCTACTTCTTTCAAAATCCATTGCGAAAGTGGTTAAAAGCGGTATGGGATTGCTTGGCATCGAGGTTCCAGAAAGAATGTAAAATTCAATTCAATATTATTTGTGGAGACGTTGCACATGCAGCGTCTCTTTTTATTTAGATATTACCAGAAAATAGATTTTTCCACCGTCGGACATTCCATAAACAAACGAGCAGATTCACTAGTGGCATGGTCCACTAAAATGTATCTCACTTATTACAGTATCGTCATACTTCGTCCCTTCATATACATCTACAATTTCAAACTTGAACGACCAATGTGGCACGAGCTTTCCATCATAACCAATCCAGTATCCCTCATCGTTGTAGTACGCATGTGAACAGAATACCTTCCACAACTTGAAATGTTGATCTGAAATTTCATCCATGAGATGTAGATTTGCTATATGTTTGTCATTGTAATATAACGTGAGTTCGAATGGATTGTAATCTGCTGATCATATTCCACTTTCTGATTGGATTCTCATCTCTTTTTCTCATATAAAAGCGTAGCTTTTCTCTGTAAACTTTAATTCTCTGTGGTTTTATTAATTTTTTGTGCTCGCCTACGGCTCGCACGTGGGGAAGGGTTAGGGCGTTCCGCCCTTAACAATCCTCGTTTATGACACTTCAACTGTCATTTTCTCCTATTCTTAAATTCGTCGAATTGACGTTAATATAGTTTGAGGGTCTTGACTCTCGAATTCTCTTTGTATGCTTTAGGTGTCTTCACGTAACCATTAGCAACAATGATTTCATCAACTTGTCCACTATTTATATAAAACGTCACATTCTCACCTATTCCATAACCATCAACACCCTCGACCCAGGCTGTCTCATAATTATCATCACCAGCATTAGCTCCTATATATGTGATCTTACCACTTTTCTTAAGATTACTTGATGCAATAACAGTGTCAATATTTCCACAACAATACCAACTGCATCCCATTCCAGAGACATCCCACCAACTCATTTTTTGCTCCATAAGTTTTTCATTGTTGATTAGATCGTCAAGACGTTTACGTTCTAATTCCGTTAGTACCTGTTTATTATCCTGTTTCTTGTAAAGCACATAACGCTCTTCATATAATTTTTTAATTTCCTCAGGAAATGATAGTTTATTCACTTCGAACGGGAAAGGTCTAAAACCTGCGAGGGCAAAGATTGTGAAAGAAAGATAGAAAATAAAACAAATAGGATTCTCATACTACAAAATTGAAATTCAAATTTAATTTATGGATAAAGAAAAAGCGGATTCCAAATAGGAACCCGCCTATGTTATGGAATAAATCCTAACCTAGATTATAGATTTGGATTCATAGTCTTCCACTCTGATACTGGTGGGATGATACCAAGAGTTACAAGTTCATCGCGCATCTTCTGTAGATGCTCGTAAGACTTAGCAAGATCAGCCATCTCCTCAGCTGTTCCAGTAGGAGCTGTGAAGCTAACACCATTCTTGTCGATCTTTGAAGGCATAGCCATCATTACATTCTTGAAACCACACTTGTCGCAGTTTACATAGCAACCTGCAGGCCAAGTGAACTCAGCACCACCCATAGCACCTTCGATCATCTTAACTGCCTGGTAAGCTGGGCTCTGGAATGAAGAACGACCACGAAGCTTGATGATTGCAGAACCACCCTGGATAGTAGCCTGCTTAATCTCTGCCCAACGATCAGCTGGGATATTGTACTCAGAAAGTGGCTTGCCAGCAACCTTTGCCTTTGAAGCAAACACTGCCATCTGCTCACCGTGACCACCGTAAGTGTAGCAATCAGTAACCTGATCCTGCTGAACACCACACTGCATTGCGATCTGCTGCTGAAGACGAGTAGAGTCAAGAGCAGCAAGAGAAGTCAACTGATTTGGCTTCAAACCTGAGTGGATAAGTGCTGTTAGAGCAGTAACGTCAGCTGGGTTGAAGATAACAACAACATGCTTTACATCTGGGCAATACTTCTTGATATTGTCACCAAACTCAGCAGCGATCTGGCAGTTACCCTTCAACAAATCCTCACGAGTCATACCCTCCTTACGTGGAGCTCCACCAGAAGAGATGATGTATTTAGCGCCAGTGAATGCCTTAGCAGCGTCAGTAGTCCAAGAAATGTTTGCACCTGGGAATGCGCAGTGAGCCATCTCATCAGCAACACCATGAACACCAGGCTCGAAAATATCGTATAGACAGATGTTTGGAGTCAAACCAAGCATAAGTACAGACTGAACCATGTTAGAGCCGATAGCACCACCAGCACCTACGATAACAAGTTTCTCGTTAGTTAAATAAGCCATAACTTTATATTTTATTGTTTATTAAAATTTCCTCATCTAAAACATAGTGCAAATATAATAAATTTAAGAAGAGGAAGGATAAAAAAATTATACATAATTTTGAACAAAAGTTTGAATTAATTGACAAACGTAAGATATATCGTTTTTTTGTAACTTTGCATTTAAAACATTGAAATATGAGATTTATGAATAAAGTCAATTTTTTACTTTTTACATTCTGTGCAATAGCTACATTCTCCTCTTGTGAAGACAAAAGGGTAAGTCAAGGAAGAGATGCATACATGCGTTTCTACAAAAACTATTTGCCGAATCCTAATTCGCTGAAAGTAAAAAAAGAGAATTATACAATAGGCGACAAAAATGAAGTCAAATGGAGACTAGACATCCAAACAAACAACATATATGGAGAACCAACAGACGTCAAAGATTCATTTATCACAACTGGCGATCGAGTTTTCAAAGTTAACGACATGGTGATTTATGACGACGGCAGTATGAATAGGATTTACTAATTTAGACCTCACTTTTAGCATTTTAGATTCAAAATCAAACCCGAACGTATAAATGATCTTTTGACACAAAATACTAAAACGTTTATACTTTCCTTAAAATTGTATCTAGAAACAAAAAAGGTTGCGATTACTCG
>DGHQ01000045.1 GCA_002392915.1 Bacteroidales bacterium UBA3844
TCATTTGGATTTGATCATAGAATACTCTAAAGTTAAAGTCAAGATCAACTGTCAGGGAAAGAAAATAACTAAAAAAATTGAGTTAGATAAAAAAGAGATAGATCTAGGCAAAATTGAATTCTGCACCGGAGAAAAACCAGAGACAGACTGCATCTATGCCATTATTGGAGACAAGACCGTAAAATTTGACACTAAAAAAGACAGATACACGGAAATGTTCCAAAAAAACAATAAGACTTTAGGGAACAAGTATCAGGCATGGTACAAAAGTCCAGACTACAACGGAACATTAGTGCTTGAAATCATATCATATCCAGAGTCACGTGAAAAGAAAGACAGGCTTTCTGTGTATTTGGTTTCTGATAACATATCAGCATCTAAGACTGGTATTTACACGGATAAGAACAAAAAGAACATGTATACGTTCAAAACAGACTTTGAACTATACGACGACAGAATCAACGATGATGACGACAATGAGGTATACCTGTATGGCTCCGCAGACATAGAGAACAAGAGTATTGTAAACAATATTGATTCAACATACATCGACAAGCAATTAAGTTTCAATGCTTTGAGTATTCTTGTTGGAAAATCAAATTCCACAAAATTCCAGACGCTGACACTTTCGAAAGATGCCACCAAGGTAATCGAGAACTCTTTGAAGAAGAAAGGATTCAAAGAAAAGTCGACATTTATGGATGACGAGCAAAGAATTGCGTCTATATACCTTCAAGACAACGCAGAGGCTCTAATCCACAGAAACAAGGATAATACATCTGATGTGACAATCCTGACACGTGAAGGAATAGGCAAAGAGCCACTTTACAACTGTTGGAAGGTGGATTTCAAAAACTCGTCACTCAAGGGCAAAGGCAAGTCGGTGGACTACATGTGGAAGAATGAAGCAGACATTGCCCAGCTTGTTATGTTTGGACCAATAATGGGAGTCAAGTTCACAAAGACAGACATAACGGAACAAAAATGTGGTTGTTCGACAGGTAATGGTCCGACAGTAGCAAACTAAAATTCGTTTTTCATTAAATATAAAAGGAGGCTTCGGTCTCCTTTTATATTATATTTGAAATCTGAAAAGCAGTTTAGATTTAATTAATTACACCGTTAGGTGTTTTATATCAATAGATAAAACGAGGATTGTTAAGGACGGAACGTCCTAACCCTTCCCACGTGCGAGCCGAAGGCGAGCACACAGAATTCAATAAAACCACAAAGGCACAAAGTTTACAGAGAAAGGCTACGCCTTTTTATGAGAAAAAGATGAGAAATTTCAATCTAAAAGAGGAAAACAATTCAATAATTACAATTCATCTAACTCACGTTAAAATATAAAGCAGTCATAATTACACCGTTAGGTGTTTTATATCGGTAGATATATGATGACAGGATGGATATTCCCCGTTAGGGGATATATCTAGGATTATTGCAATTCATCGAATTTAGATTATATATTGAGTTTTCATTATATTTGCAAATAAAATTTATCAGAACAAATCGATATGGATATAGACAAATTAGCAAGGCTATATGATTGGCGTTTCGCCTTCAAATTTTTGGAAATATTACTCCTTTGGATAATCCTGCCTTTTATTATTACTATATTCGTCATTGATATAATATTTGAATCAAGCGACACTACATTAAAAGACTTTATTTTATTTTTTGTATGTATAGTTTGGGGCGTTTACCTTTTGTCTGGATTCTTTTTTGAGTACGGTGCAACCGCTTTTTTGACAAAACGATTCTTCTCAAAACACATGAAAAAATGCGGAATAACAGAATTAGAACTTGAAATGCATATAATAACACGTCAAGAGAGAAAAAAGGAAGAAAAAAAAAGGAAACGTTATTTAAAAGATGAAAAGCGTCTTCTTTCATGGCCTGACCCAATACATATATTTCCAATAATCCATCAAATATGCCAAATGAATCTTGATGCAAGAGAGGCACAGGAGCAATTTTTGAAGGAGGTTTATTCTGCTGACAAAACAAAAGAAGTATTCGAAACCGAATTCACTGATTATCAATTCAATGAAGCAATCATATATTGGAAAAAGAAGGATTTCTCTGATAAGAAAATGTTTGTGAACTATCTCTATAAATTAACAATTTTGGCAGACGGCATCCACAACGACGAGTGGGATTTCATGATTTCCCTTATGTCTCAACTGAGATTCAGCAAAAGTTTTATTGAATATTTCACATACCGTTATTACGCATTACGCACAGAATTTGAAGATTCAAAATCCAAACATGGCGAAGAAGGTTCGTCGACGACACAGCAATCCGACACCAATCTGGATTCCTACTATTCAATCTTAGGAGTAAGCAGCGATGCATCATACGAAGAGGTAAGAAAAGCATACCATAGTTTGGCATTGACGCACCATCCTGATTTACCCAAGAATGCAGGACGCATACAAGAATGTGAGGATCTGATGATTAAATTCAATGAAGCCTATAATAAAATAATTAAAAATTAAGAGTTAAGAATTAAGAATAAAAAATAGAAAAGACGCGAGGTATCGCATCATTTTTCAAGTCAATATCGCCTGTAAAACTGAACACTTGTTAATAAAAACCATTTTTCAACACAAAAATGTTGAAAAATACTGCTACTTTTTTGCTTTTTAACTTAAAAATTATACTTTTGCTATGTGTATCACTGTAGTATGCCTAAAAAGTATAGTCCGAGGCACACGTGATTTGGTTTGAAAATAATTAAAATAAAAGACATATAATATAAAAGACAATGAGAAAGTTATTTCTAATGGCTTTTGCTTTCGGTCTTACATCTGTGGCGAGCGTTAGTGCTCAGCAAACAGAGAAGTTGTCTGCAAGTTTCACTTGCAAGGCCACTTATCCGAAAGGAAAAAACATCTATTTGATGGATTCTTGTAAAGTAAACTACACCATCAAAAAGATCGTAGGAAAAATGGGAGTTCACACTGATGCAGACTGGACCTCACGCCCAGATTTCACGTACAACAAGATCAAGGTTGACAGAGCCCAGCTAAACGGAGACAAAGATTATCAGGAGCTAGTGTCGAGATTTGACATGATCACTCCTAAGAAAGCGACATTCGCGTTGACATTGATGTTCTACAGCGACAGAGCAAAAACATATTTTGCTTCAGCAAAGACAACAGTCGAAGTCAACTATTTGGAAAGAGCTGGTGCGACAATTTCTCCTGAGACATACACGATTAACGATTGGTCAGACAAATTGACTGACGTTTACGTAGGTAAGCAGACTAAGCCAGGTGTTGTGACACCAGACAAATCAATGAAGGAATTTTTGGATTTAATGCGATTGACAGAGAGCACAACCAAAATGGATCCTTCTCAGCGTGGTTACAACTACCGTCTACGCAACATCTTCACTAATGCTGATAAGATTGACATAGCAGACGCAAAAATCGTTTCAATTGATTGGAATGAAGACGATTATGATTTCCTTGTATATGAGGTGACTAAGCGTAAAGAATCGCTTGCTTTGATGGCAAAAGGAGACTCAATGAAGGCAAGTGACGTTTACTATACAAACAGAAAATACGAGCCAATCATCAGTATGAAGACTCCAACATATTGGAAGACCACTGGTATTCCTTGTGAGGTTTTCGACAAAGTGCTTAACCAAGCTGACGCATACTACAAGAAGAAGCAGTGGAATGAAGCCGGAATCTACTACAATTTGGCATACAACTATGACTCAACAATGTCTTACCCTAAACAGCAAGCATTGAAGATCCAGGAGTATATCGACTACAAAAACAACAGAAACGTAACAGGTCTGATCGACATGGTTTTCGTAGAGGGTAATCACGACGTAAAGAGCTTCTACATTGGAAAGACTGAGGTCACTCAGCAACAGTGGGCTCGCGTCATGGGAACAAACCCATCTAACTTCAAGGGTTGTAGAACTTGTCCTGTAGAGAACGTATCTTGGAATGAGGTTCAGCAGTTCATCAAAAAGCTTAACGAACAGACAGGTCTCAAGTATCGTTTGATGAGCGAAAAGGAATGGGAGTATGCAGCTAAGGGCGGAAAGAATGGATCTAAAACTGCATTCGCCGGTGGTGACAACATCACAGAAGTTTCTTGGAACGCATACAATGCAGAGCAGACAACTCACGGCGTTGGAGAGAAAGCTCCAAATGAGTTAGGAATCTACGATATGACAGGAAACGTAGCTGAGTGGGTGAACAACCAGTACGACAAAGAAACACGCTTCGTAAAGGGAGGTTCATTTGCTGATGACGCTTCAAACTGTGCTATCGAAGCTAAAGAGAAGATTAAACCAGATTACAAGAGCAATAGTATAGGTTTCCGTATCTGCCAGGATGAATAAAAAAAGATAAGCAAAAATGAAAAGAGCAATATATTTACTGCTTGCAAGCAGTTTGAGTCTTTCTGTATGTGCACAGAACAATGACGCAAAAGCGCGCGACCTTTATCCAAAGGCACTGGATCTATTCAACGCTAAGGAATATAAGGCAGCTATCAACAAGGTTAACGAAATTGACAAATTGTTAGGCAAAGGTAATGCCCGTACAAACTATCTTCGTACAAAAGCAGCCTACGCACTGAACGATTACAATTTGGCACAAAGTGCCTGCAAGGCATACTTTGAGTCAATGCCAAAGCAAGACAAAGGATATTATGAGATGGTCGGCATCAAGGAAAGCTTAATGGCATACTTCCAGGCTCAGATGAAGAAGAGACAGGAAGACGCAGCAGCTTGGGAAGCACAGGAGGCCGACAGAAAAGCACGCGAGGCTGCAGAAGAGGCATCTCGTCAGGCTCAGATGAAGGCAGCAGCTGAAAGAAGAGCCGCTTACGCAAGCGTACTTGAGGCACAAGACAAGCGTGAAGCTGAGGCTTTTGCAAACGCTCAGAAGACAGGCACAAAAGCTGCATTTCAGGAATTCATCTACGACTACCCTTACGGCAAGAAATTGACTGAGGCAAAGAGAGAGATGAACAAAAAATGGCCATCTCCTGTCCGTACACTTAAAAACGGAAAGTATGGATACACAGTCAATGGCAAATTCGTTGTAAAACCAAAATATGAATACGCCACTGACTTCAGCGACGGTTTGGCTCGCGTTGGTAAGGAAGGCAAATATGGTTATGTAAATGAGAATGGCGAAGAAGTTGTTCCATTGCAGTACACAGCAGCGTCATCATTCAACTATGGTGTAGCAGCAGTCAAAGATCAGAACGGCGAGGCATATTTCATTCTTCCTTCAGGAGCACGTCTTCAGGATGCAACATACCTTGACACAAAGAGCTTCAAAGAAGGCTTGGCTGCTTGTCAGGATGAGAACTACCTTTACGGTTTTGTAGATAATAAAGGCAAATTGGTTGTTCAGCACAAGTTCAATACTGTAAGTTGGTTCAACGAAGGAATCTGTGCAGTTGGAAAGAATGTTAACGGCAAGACACTTTACGGATATATCGACAACAAAGGAAATCAGTTGTGTGACTTCATTTACGATGAGGCAAAAGATTTCCAAGGTGGTGTTGCACGTGTAAAGACAAACGGCAAATATGGTCTTGTAGACAGATTCGGTTCTCCAATCACTTGCTGCGACTACGACTACATCTCAGAGTTCAAGGCAGATGGTTATGCATTGGCTAAGCGTTCTAACCTTGAGGTTTACATCGACAAAGAAGGTCAGTTGTGGGCTAAGGTCAACGGAAAATACGTAACTGTGAAATTCTAATATTCTCATATCTTTTATTTTTTAAGTTGGTAATCCCAAGTCAACGAAAGTTGGCTTGGGATTTTGTTTACAAGACCATATCATTAAAGCTTTAACATACATACAAAAAGAGGACACATCTACCCGACATATCCTCATATAAAAAACTTTTTCAACAAACACTACCGAACATCCTTAACATACATATAAGTACGGTCGCGAGTAGTGCCTTGAGTACAAACATAACCCTTAGATATAAGTTTCTGCAAATAACACTTTGTTTGTGAAATGCCCAACCCCATTTCAGACGCAATCGCAGAAACCTGTGACGCTCCCAACCTCACCAAGACATTCATCAGATTGCGCTCTTTTAGAGGCAATTCAGAAAAATCTGTTTTTCTATTTTGGGAGACGCTTGTACGATAATGATAAACATATTCATTCAACATTGAATAATCATCACTATCGTTTGTTATAACATATTGTTTAGCTCCATCAGATTTTGAAACAAATCCGTCACTTTTAGCCTCAAAATCCGTCGCTTTTTCTTTATTTATATAAAAATCCGTCTCTAAGTCTTCACAAATCCGTCATTTTTTAGCTCTGTGTATTTTGTTATGCCCATACAAAAATCGCATTTGGAAATTTTTGCATTTACAAACGGATTTCTATATCTTTGTTTGTGTTAAAATAGAAATTTCGCGGTTATTAAAGATTTTCATATATGCGACAATTAACATCGAAAGAAATTGAATCTTTGCAAGCAAGTGGTTGCTCTGCGGACGATTGGAAAAACATCTCTGTGGCAGACGGATTCAATCCAAGTTCTGTCAGCAAAACTTCATTCTCCGGCAAATGTCAACTCGGAACATATTCAGGTGTCACTGAAATCAATGGCGTTCCATTCCAAAGAGGTATAAACAATGCTCGCCTGCATAATTGTGTGGTTGGCAATGACACCGTGATCAACGGAATAAGCAGATACATTTCCAATTATGAGATCGCAGACGGAGCGATACTGATTGACAACTGTGAAATTTCATGCAATGATTCTTCAGTTTTCGGCACTGACACAAAAATCGCCGTTCTTAATGAAAACGGAGGAAGATCAATTCCTTTGTCACCAGCGTTGACAGCACAGCTAGCATATTTGGCCGTGATGTTCCGCGACTATAAGGTATTTTCAGAAAAAATCTGTGCCTATCTTGATGAAAAGTCAAGAAAATACATTTCTCGTCCTGACGGTGCTCCTCGCGGATACATCGGAAAGAATGCTGTTGTCATTGGATGCAAAAAGATCGCCAACGTTTGGATTGGAGAAAATGCCACAGTCAAAGATTGCTCTTCACTTGAAAACGGAATTGTGAAATCGTCAGCCGAAGATCCTTCCACAATCACTACTGATGTGATAGCCCAAAACTTCATTCTATGCAATGGAGCCAAAGTGATGGACGGAGCAATTATCCGCAACACATTCGTAGGGCAAAACACAGAAGTCGGACTCGGATTCTCGTCGACTGACACTTTCTTCAGCGCGAACTGCCAAGCATTCCATGGCGAGTCTTGTTCACTGTTTGCAGGTCCATTCACAGTGTCGCACCATAAATCGACACTGCTTATCGCAGCCATGTTCAGCTTCATGAACGCAGGCAGTGCGACAAACCAAAGCAACCATTACTACCGACTCGGTCCAAACCATGAAGGCGTACTTCAGAGAGGAAGCAAGACCGCCAGTGGCTCATATGTTTTGTGGCCTGCAGTTACTGGTGTCTTCACTTTAGTAAAAGGAAAACACGGAGGAAATCTCGACACACGTAAACTTCCATTCTCATATTTAATAGAGCAAAATTCCGAGACCTGGATTTACCCGGGCTCAAGCATGAAGTCGTGCGGAACTATGCGTGACATCAACAAATGGAAAAAACGCGACAAAAGAAAAACTATCGATGAGAACAGCGACATCATCAACTTTGATGTGATGAGCCCATTCATTGTAGCGGAAGTGGCTGAAGGTTTTGAATTTCTGACAGAAAAGCAGCACCACCAGCGTCGTGCAGGGGTCAACTATCACAAATATGGCCGAGCAAAAATGCATTCCGTTGCAGTCGACGAGGGTGTTGACCTATACGCAATGTTCCTCTCTACATTCGCTGTCCGTTTGCTGAAATCATGCGAAAAGGCAAATCTCAAGAGTCTGTATGAAAAAGCATCCAGCTATGAGATTGACAAATGGGCTGACATTGCTGGGGCATATTGCAGCAGAAAGAAACTGTTCGGATTCATCGACAAAGTTGCCAACAGCAATGATTATAGCAACGTCATCAAATCTTTCCTATCTGACCTGAAAAACGGGTATGAAGAGGAAAAACTGATGTGGGGACTAAAATTCATACTCGACCAGAGGTTCAATGGCAATATCGAAGCCGCTGTATCTGCAGAAGCAATCGCTGATATTATCAATGAGGGAGAGACAGCAGAAAACACTCTCGCTAAGATGATAGACACAGACAAAGAGAGAGAATTCTCTCAATTCATGCAGGTTGGTTATGGCCTAGACGGAAATGATCCAGTCGGCGATTTCAACAACGTGCAAGACAAAGATAATGTGGCAGATATACCTGTCTTCTAAACAGAACTATTATGATAAAAATAGAAGAACTTCACGTCGGTTCACTATTCTATATCGGCAATAAGATACAGAAAATCACCGCGTCTGACATACAGACCATCAAGCAAGCCGGGCGTTTCGGTCTGCAGATAGACGGATTTCGCCCTATTCTAATTACAGAAGATACTTTGAAGAAATTCAAATTCTCTAAACTGGCGGAGACCACCGACCACACACTGTTTGGTTTGGGTGAAATCTACATCAGCTACAAAAAAAGTGGATCACATCTTATCTGTGCACAATCACGTGCGGAAATAGGAAAAGCATTCACATACATCCATCAATTGCAAAATATTTGCAGCTCTCTATTCGGACTTGATTTAGAAGACAATTCAGTTATTTAACATGCAGAAAATAGTAGAAATGTGTGATTTGAAGCGTCAAGCTGCAAAAATACGCAGTGAGATTGATGCGACAATCGCAGACACAATTGAATCTTCAGCATTCATAAAAGGAGCGAAAGTAGCTGAATTTGAAAAGAATGCAGCAGAGTATATAGGCACAAAACACTGTATATCAGTGGGCAACGGAACTGACGCACTATACGTCGCAATCATGATGCTCAACCTTCAGCCCAGCAGTGAAGTGATTACCCCAAGTTTCACATTCGTCGCCACAGCGGAAGCCATTTTGCGTGCAGGATTGAAACCAGTTTTTGTAGATGTTTCAGATTCCACGTTCAATATTGATGCAAAAACATTCGAAGCCGCCATCACGCCAGACACAAAAGCAGCGATCATTGTGCACTTGTTCGGACAAAGTGCAGAAATGGATTCGATCATGAAAATAGCGAAAAAACATTCAGTCGAAATAATAGAAGATTTCTGCCAATCGTTTGGAGCGGAATGTAAAATAAATGGGAAAATAAAAAGATCTGGATCCATCGGAAGAATTGGATGCACATCCTTCTTCCCATCCAAAAATCTCGGATGTTTTGGCGACGGTGGAGCAATCTTCACAGATGACGACACAATAGCAGACAACGCCAGAGCCTTCGCCAACCATGGAATGCGAGTGAAGTACACATACGACAGTGTAGGAATCAACTCACGTCTTGACGCGATGCAGGCAGGAATCTTAAACGTCAAGATAAAGCATGTGGATTCATATTTGGAATGCCGAAGGGAAGCAGCGTCAACATACAGGAAAATGCTTGCCAACGTCGACGGAATAATCATTCCGACAGAACAAGATGGTTGCCGTCACACATACAACCAATTCACTATCAGAGTGAAAGACGGGCGTCGTGACGAATTAAAAACATATTTGGAAGAGAACGGTATTCCATCTATGATATACTATCCCTACCCTATCCACCAGCAAAAAGCATATCTTGAATCTCCACACCGCGTGGCAGGTTCACTGACAAACACAGAAAATTTATGCAAAGAGGTTTTAAGTCTGCCCATGCATACTGAATTGAATGAAGAAATCATAAAGACAATTGCGTCGACAATAAAGGATTTCTTCAAAAAATAATCATTTGTCAACACCTTGTGTCAAACGACAATAGTACGCCATTTTGACACACCGTCAAAAGACAAAAACATAGATGCTGTGCCAAATATGCAGAAAATGCAGTTTGGCACAGCATTTGATTATTTAATAGAGGAAAAGAAAAAAAAGTTATATAAACAAAAAAATTATATATCATGAACATTAAGCCATTAGCAGACAGAGTGCTTGTAAAGCCTGTCGCAGCAGAAGAGAAGACAGCGGCTGGAATCATCATCCCAGACACTGCAAAAGAGAAACCATTGAAGGGCAATGTCCTTGCTATCGGAAAAGGCACTAAGGACGAAGAGATGGTAGTGAAAGTTGGCGATACTGTTCTTTATGGAAAGTATGCCGGCACTGAACTTGAACTTGACGGTGATAAGTATTTGATCATGCGCCAGAGCGATATTTTGGCAGTAATTGGATAATATAATCATTAAAAAGTAACGAAAATGGCTAAAGAAATTAAATTCGACATAGATGCACGCGACCTTTTGAAGAAAGGCGTAGATGAGTTGGCAAACGCAGTAAAGGTGACACTTGGACCAAAAGGTCGTAACGTCATCATCGAAAAGAAATTCGGAGCTCCTCATATCACTAAGGATGGTGTGAGCGTAGCAAAAGAGATCGAGCTTTCTGATCCATACCAGAACATGGGAGCTCAGATCGTAAAAGAAGTAGCTTCCAAGACAAATGATAAGGCTGGCGACGGTACTACAACAGCTACTGTTTTGGCTCAGTCTATCATCACTGTTGGTTTGAAAAACGTGGCTGCAGGCGCGAACCCAATGGATTTGAAGCGAGGCATTGACAAGGCTGTAGCAAAGGTTGTTGAGAGCATCAAGACGCAAGCTAAGGAAGTCGACGACGACATCAAGAAAATTGAGCAGGTCGCAACTATATCAGCCAACAACGATAGCGAAATCGGTAAACTTATCGCGGACGCTATGGCAAAAGTGAAAAAAGAGGGTGTTATCACAGTCGAAGAGGCAAAGGGTACTAACACTACAGTTGATGTAGTTGAAGGTATGCAGTTCGACAGAGGTTACCTATCTCCTTACTTCGTCACAAACACAGAGAAGATGCAGTGTGAGATGGAGAACCCATTCATCCTAATCCACGACAAAAAGATATCAAACCTAAAGGATATTCTTCCATTGCTTGAGGCTTCAGTTCAGGCAGGACGTCCATTATTGATTATCGCAGAGGATATCGACGGTGAAGCACTAACAACATTGGTTGTCAACCGTCTACGTGGATCTTTGAAGATCTGCGCTGTTAAGGCACCAGGATTCGGAGACCGTCGTAAGGAGATGCTTCAGGACATCGCAATCCTAACTGGTGGTACTGTAATCTCAGAAGAGCAGGGAATCCAGCTTGCATCTGCCACAATCGAAATGCTTGGTAAGGCTGAGAAGATCACTGTAAACAAAGACAACACAACTATCGTCAACGGTGCTGGATCTAAGGAAGCAATCGCTCAGAGAGTAGCCCAAATCAAGGCTCAGATTGAAGCAACAAAGTCAGACTACGACCGTGAGAAACTTCAGGAGCGTTTGGCTAAATTGGCTGGTGGTGTTGCAGTTCTTTACGTCGGAGCACCATCAGAGGTAGAGATGAAAGAGAAGAAAGACCGTGTCGACGATGCTCTATCAGCAACACGTGCGGCTGTAGAGGAAGGTATCGTCCCTGGTGGTGGTGTAGCACTAATCCGTGCTATCGATTCACTAAACGGTGTCACAGGAGAGAACGACGACGAGACAACAGGTATCGAGATTGTAAAACGTGCTATAGAGGAGCCACTTCGCCAGATCGTAGCAAACGCCGGTAAGGAAGGTGCTGTTATCGTACAGAAGGTAAGAGAAGGCAAGGGAGACTACGGTTACAATGCCCGTACAGATAAGTTTGAAAACTTCTACGAGGCAGGAGTCATCGACCCAGCAAAGGTAACACGTGTAGCATTAGAAAATGCAGCGTCGATTGCAGGTATGCTCCTAACTACTGAGTGTGTTATCTCAGAGAAGAAAGAGGCTGCTCCAGCAGCAGCTCCTGTAGCTCCAGGAATGGGAGGCATGGGTGGCATGATGTAATGAATGCAAAATGAAAAATGCACAATGCTGAATTAGCAACCACATAAACAAAAACGGTCGGGACGAAAGTTCCGACCGTTTTTTTTGACTATTCAATTCAAATACACATTGCCAATAATTTAGCCATTGCTCCACCACTGAAATGTTCTTTTACCGTTTGTCCCATCTTAGGTCGTACATAATTCAGATCAGCACCATGGTCACATAATGCCTTTAGTATCCGAGACAAATCGAATTGTAATTCCGGAGTAAACAGCCTGTTGTTTTCTTCAATATGAGTGTTATAATTATAAGTAGGCAGAATCTGATTCGCTTGCAAACAGAATCTCCAAATAGCAGAATTGCCAAAAGAATCTATCTTATTAACATCTGCTCCAAGATCCAACATTCTTTTCAATACTGAGAAGGCTCTGTCTGCTTTCTCTTCTGTAGATAAAAGTGTCAATTTATTATTATCATAAGAATTCCGTCTACAACACATCACCGCAGCATTAATGGCATCATGGACAACAGGTGTTCTCCAATCGTTGCAAGAAGACTCGTCCTCCATAAAGTTCAAATCAGCGCCATTATCTATTAAAAAGTCACAAATATCAAAAACTTCTGTTTTTAATGCCACTTGCAATGGAGATTGACCATCATCCTTTTTAGGAGGTTGTTTTGCCGTGCAATTCACCAAATCCGGCTTTTTCTCAATGATTGCTTTTACTTCATCAAAACTTTCTGAGCGTATTGCATTAAATAGTTTTTTCATACTTCAACAAACTAGTCAAAAAATATGCACAGACAAAAATACAAATTAATCATTTTAATAAAGAAAGAAGAGTGCGTTTTCTCATCGAAAACGCACTCTATCAATCTAAAACTAACTAGACTTTTGAAACAACGTGTTTGTCAATTGTTTCTATGTCAAAAACGCATTCTGTTATTTAATAACGTTGATCTTCTTCACTACCTCAGCAGCAGAAGTCTTCACAACGACTGCGTAAGTTCCAGCAGGAAGATTAGAAACGTTAACTGTTGCCTCTGATGAGATTGCAACTGTACGGCCCAACATGTCAACGATCTTAACAGACTCAAGACCCTCAGCAACTACATTGATTGCGTCACTTGCTGGATTAGGAGCGATGACAACACCGTTAGCATTAACATCATCAACATCAGTAGGTTGTACAAGGATATTAACTCTGTTCAATTTCTTGCAATCTTCAAGTTCATCAAATACAATACTTTCAGTATAAGTCTTACCATTATACTCAACAGAACCCTTACCCTTAAGTTCTATCGTCTCATCTATTTTACGAGCAGGCTTCCAGATCTTGAAGCTTCCACACAAGTGAAGCATTGACAAGTAGTGAACCAATCCGTCGTAGTAACGCCACTGACCTGTCATCAAATTAGCGTCCCAAGCCATCTTAAGGTTCTTCTTTATGATGTCCTGATATTTGCTATCATTCATCAAGCAATAGCAAGCCACTGCGTTAGCTCCTGTCTCACCCAATGTATACTGCTCAGATGGATTAGAACCATCCCAGTTGAAACGAGCGTGCTGATAACCATCCTTCTCAAAGAAGTCAATGATTCTTCTTGCCATTTCTTCCTGTCTTGTTGCATCAGCACCGAACAAATAGTAGTCCATACCAAAGTTCATAGCACAACGCATTGCATCATACATGTACTTTTCAGCATTGCTATTGAATGAAACTCCATGTGGTGTACCATCAAAGTTGTTGTAGTCTGAGAACAGACCAGACTTAGTGTTAGAAGACTTATACAAGTGATCACGAGTAGCTGAAGTTGCTCTCTGCCACTTATCATTGTTAGTAGTCGACCAACGAGAGAACAAATCTACAAATGCTGGCAAACTGTAAGATGGGTCAGACCAAGTGTTATTTCCCTGCGAAGGTTGGAAAGTGATAATATAAGACGATCCATTGAACAAAGTGTTACCCTCCCAGCAAGCCTTAAGGATAGCCTGAGCATCTGCCATATATCCAGAATCATTCCAACGGTGAGCAGCAAACAACAAAGACATCATAAAGTACATTTCACCGTCAGGAGCACAACCCTGGTCTTTTGCATTACCGTCTGTTCCAACCTGCCATGAGAAGTATCCGTCTCCATTTCTATGCCACATGTGGTTCTTAGCAAATTTCCAAAGTTTGTCAAACTCCTCCTTATGATTAGTCTGTACACTGATCATCATACCGTATGACATACCCTCAGAACGAACATCATTGTTACCAGTATCTAGGATGTATGCCTCACCATTACCCTTATCAGTATACAATTTGTTGTTACCAACGAAATAGTGCTGCCACATCTGATCAAGTTTCTTCTGAATATCTTCGTCTGTCTTACCTAGGTAAGTCTTGAATGGAGATGTATAGTTACCAGTGTAATATGCTCCAGCGTAGTTTTTGTTATCACAGTCAGCTCCGAAGTAAGCACCGTCCTCATCGAAGAATGTTGAACCACCAGCTACTGGCTGAGGATCATCATTACCTGGATCATCATTACCTGGATCATCATTACCTGGATCATCATTACCTGGATCATCATTTATCTCACCCTTAGAGAATACTAGATAATCGATGTTAGTGTAATCGTTATCAAACTTAAGTTTTAGAGTGTGTTCACCAGCAGAAAGAGAGATCTTACCCTTAGCCATTGTGTAAGTATCCCAGTCACCCTTTCCTGTACCCTTGATAGAAGTTGCTTTCTTGCCATCAAGTTCAAGAGAAATTTCAGGATCTGTGCTTCCGTTTGCCATGTACGCGCCAACGTTATAATCACCAGCCTCCTGTACATTGATTGTATACTTCAACCACTCACCAGAAGCAGTGTAACCAATTGCATAACCATCAGTAACTTTTACAATGTCTACACCATCCTGACGATATTCTTCACCCTCATTCTTCTTATCTGTATCTTTGTAACCGAAACCGCTACCTCCCTTGTCGTAGTTTTCACACTCAAGTTTGCCAGGGATTGCGATTGCACCCTTGTATGGCTCTTCTGGCTCTGACGGAGTTGGTGGTTCCTGTGTAGAAGATCCAATCCAAACATTACCATACTTCATATCAAAACTACCTGAACCAGAGCCAACCTCACAAAGGAACTTACAATCGTAAAGCTGACCCAAAGTTACATGGTTAGTCCAATGTCTCATGTGCTCAGAGATTGAAATGTGTCCACACTTACGAGGTGTAGATCTTACGGCAAACACCTGCTTAAATGTAGATGTACCAGAAATAGATGGAGCGTTAGTACGAGTACCGATGTACAAGTCATAAGATCCTTCTCCATCAATAGTGTATGAAGAAACCTTATTCGCACCATAATACAATCCTTGCTGCTTTGCTGTGCTGCCAAAGAATGTGTTCTCTACGATATAATACTCTACCTCATTAGGAACTTTTGTCCAACCATAGATACCAATGTAGTTGTAACCACCACCAGTACCTGTAAAATCATAATTGAAGTCACAGTGCAGGTCTCCATCCAACTCATTTGGTCTAGGACCAGTACCCCAATATAGACCAATACGGCAAAGCAAGTCATCTGGATTATTCCAATTTGCCTTAAACTGGAATTTACCGTCTTCTGCAGTATACTCCATAGATGCATTGTTACCTGAGTTTGTCCACATCTCGTAGTTAAAACCACCGGCAATGTTGTGAGTACCACCGTTCTGTGCTCTCTGTCCACCGGACATCGATGATGTCTCCTGACATGGATCAATAGCGAAAGCTGAATTTGATGCTAGCACAACAGACGCTACAACTGCGCCAAACAATCGTTTAGAATAGTTTTTCATTGTGTTATTTGTTAAAGAGTTTAGATGATAGCCTTTAATGCTATCGATTAATTTCAAGTTGTATCACCATCAAACAGAAAACTTTTCTGTTCGACTTTCATAAGAGTTTTATTTGACTATGTTTACTTTCTTGTAATGCTCATCATTCGACGTCACAACAACTACCACGTAAACACCAGTCGCAACATTTTCAACATTCAAGACGTTACCCGTTCCAACAACAACCAGCAAGCCAGTCATATCAATCATCTTCACTAGTTTAACGTCATCAGAAGATACTATCTTAATAGTTTTGCCATCAAAAAGAGTTTCAAATTCAGAAACCACTTCATTTACCTTATTAGAAGAACTCTCCGATTTGAATTTAACAAAATCAATATTCGTGTAATTATTGTTGAATACCAATCTCATCGTATGAGTGCCTTCTGTCAGAGTGACCTTGCCTGTCGCCAAAGAATAAGTGTCCCAATCATTCTTGACACTTTTTCCTGTTAACGAGCAAGTGTCCTTACCATCAAATATCAAGTCTATGATAGGTGCAGAATTTCCATTTGCCATATTTGCTGTCACATTATACACACCATCAGACTCTACATTTACAGTATATTCCAACCATTCTCCAGTCTTTGTGTATCCGATAGCATAGCCATCTGGGATTTCGACTATATCAACACCATCGTTTCGATAAGACTCTCCTTCATTAATACGGTCTGAGTCATAATAAGAAACCTTATAACCACCCTTATCATAATCCTCAGTCTCTACTATACCTGGGATTAAAATAGTGTCTTTGAATGGAGCTCTTTCTTCTGGAATAAATGGTCCATTCTCGTCGCCAATCCACATTGTAGCGTAATGGTAATCGATAGTACCTTTGTTTCCACCTGTTTCAATTGCAATTTTGCAATCGTAAAGAGGTCCAGTCTTGATTCCGAGTTTCTCCCAAGCTCTGAAATGTTCGGAGACGGAAATATGTCCACATTGACGAGTGCCACCCTGACGGATTGAAAACACCTGAGTGAAATTCATATTTTCACCCAACACCGAAGACATATTTATCATCGTGCCTTTATAGATGTTGTATGTTGCACCGTCTATCACAGCAGACCCTATTTTTGTTGTATTCCATGGATCAGTCATACGGTTGTATGAATCGTCACATATATAGAATTCAACCAATGGATCTTTCGACCAGCCATAAATTCCAATCAACGAATAATCGTAGCTTGAACCTGTTTTCGTATAGGAATATTCAGCATGAATATCTCCATCCAAATCTTTATATGACGGAGTATCATCCTCTTCCTTTCCCCAGAAATACCCCACTCTCGCAATAAAGTCACCCGACTCATTCCATTCAGCTTTGAACGCACAATCGGCATCATCATAAACCGTGACCTTGCCACTTTTTCCTTTATACCAGAGCTCGCAGTTGAACCCATTATCGAGAGGGTAAATATCCTTTTCAGTATAGACTGTTCCTCCACTCAACTTTGTATCCATATCACACGGGTCGACTGCAAATGCAGAAAACACATTTGATACCAAAGATAAAATCATTAATATGAGTGTTGGAATTTGTCTCATAGCGTTTTAAGTTATAGATTCAATTCCAAATATAAGTGTTATGACGGGAAAATCACCGTCATAACACATTTTTTTTATCTTTTGATCATAACTTTCTTGACAAATTGAGCTTTTTCAGTAGAAATCACAGCCATATAGACTCCAGCAGGAAGGTTTGCGACACTGATTTCTGATGAATTTGTCGAAACTACCTTATTACCAATCATGTCAATGATCTCAACAGATTTGATTTCCTCATCTGATACAATCTCAATCTGTGAAGACGCTGGGTTTGGAACAACTGTCACTCCATTTGCACCAACATTTTCAACATCAGTAACGACAACCGTTACATTATACAATTGACAATCCTCAAAAGAGTAGAATGATTGATCAGAGTAAGTCTTGCCATTATACTCGAATGGTACAGCTTTAACTTCCACACTCTTCTCCTTTATACTTGGAGCAGGTTTCCATATCTTGAAGCTTCCACACAAGTGAAGCATTGCCAAGTAGTGAACCAAACCATCATAGTAGCGGTACTGACCAGTTGCCAAACCTGCACTCCAAGCTTTATTCAAGTTTGTCTTTACCTGCTTCTCATATGAAGGATTGTTCATCAAGCAGTAGCAAGCCACAGCATTAGCTCCTGTCTCACCCAATGTGTATGACTCAGAAGGATTTGATCCATCCCAATCGAAACGTGCATGCTGATAGTTATCCTTCTCAAAGAAATCGATGATTCGTTTTGCCATCTCCTCCTGTCTTTCAGCATCAGCTCCAAACAAGTAGTAGTCCATACCAAAGTTCATCGCACAACGCATAGCATCATACATATATCTGTGCGAGTTGCTGTTGTAGCTTACCGACTTAGGTGTTCCATCAAAATTGTTGTAGTCTGAGAACAAACCTGATTTTGTGTTTGATGACTTGTACAAATGGTTACGAGTTGCTGTTGCAGCCTGGCTCCACTTATCTTGGTTAGTTGTTGACCAACGTGAGAACAAGTCAACGAATGCTGGCAAATCGTATGAAGGGTCAGAGAAATCAGAACAGTTATATGGTTGGAATGTAACAACCTTCTGTGACTCATTGAACAATGATCCTGTACCACCCTTCCACATGTTCTTCAAGATGTACTGAGCGTCATCCATATACTTGCTGTCATTCCAACGATTTGCAGCAAATAGCAATGCTGTCATGAAATACATTTCACCGTCAGGCGCACAGTTCTGGTCTTTCTGAGAACCATCTGTACCACACTGCCATGCGAAGTAACCATCCCACTGACCACTCTTGTGCCACATGTGATTCTTAGCAAATGCCCAAAGTTTGTCAAACTCCTCCTTATGGTCTGTCTGTACACAGATCATCATACCATATGACATACCCTCTGAACGAACATCGTTGTTACCAGTATCAAGGATATAAGACTCACTACCCTTGTCGTAGTAAACCTTGTTGTTACCTTTGAAGTAGTGTTCCCAAAGCTGATCTAGTTTCTTTTGAATGTCTTCCTCACTCTTGCCCAAGACAGTTGCGAATGGACTTGTGTAGTCTCCAGTATAGTAAGCACCTGTATAGTTTGTCTTGTCACAATCAGGTCCGAAATAAGCTCCATTCTCATCGAAGAATGTAGTTCCACCAGTTATAGGCTGAGGATCATCTCCACCACAATCAGTACATGGTTCACCGCCACCACAATTTTCTACCTTGATAGATGAAGTCTGAGCCAAAACCTTACCTCTAGCATTTGTGATTGTCAACATGCCAGTACCTGCTGCCTTTGGTTTCCAATCAATAGAACCTGCAGCATTGATACCATCTTTAATTGTATAACCAGCAACACCACTGAACTCTACATAATTGATATTACATCCGGCACCATCGTTAGTAGACTTGATAAATACTCTCATCTTGCTTGTTGACACAGGATCAAATGTAGCGCTAAAGTCATGACCTACTGTTTTTCCTGTATATGCAGTCTTCCATGAACCACTCTCGTCATATTGAACCTCAAAACTTGAGATTGTGCTATACTCAGTACACTCATCAATTTTGACGCCACCAACTGTTTGAGACTTTCCGAAGTTGAACTCAACCCATTCGTCAGAACCACCCATTGAACCCCAACGGCTGTTTCCTCCATGGTTGCCATCATCAGTCAAGATATTGTCGACTACCCAATATGGATTATCTGCTGTCTCACCCCACTCTGAAGATGCCTTTACGCTAGAAACTGAAATTTCTGTTGAGCTTGAACCTGTTCCCCAGTTTAGAGAATATGTTCTGTCAGCAGCATCTCCACTCATCGTCCAAGTCACCTTGTAAGTAGAGTCTTTGCAATACTGAGAAGCAGAAGCCGAAACTGTAAATTCTGGATCTGGAACAGCTGGTTTGCCTGAACCTACAACAATATCTCCACCATTTGGTACAGCCTTGAAGTATACATATCCATCCAAAACCTCAAACTCTATATCTTTTTCATTTTGAGTAACCTTTAGATCAGACCATCCGTCCTGCATAGGCACACGCACTGACAATGGATATTTCCAATCACAAAGTTTAGTGTCCAAGCTATGAGTCAATGTATATGTCTCGCTTGATGAGTCGCCACCTTTTTTCTGGAACTTAGAGTTGTCACGCTCCTTAAAATACATGATAGCATCACGAGCAGTACATACCCAATAATCCTTCTTGTTCTGGTTCAACCACTGCAATGTTCCTGTGAAAGCATCCTGGCTAGTTGGCGAATAACTACCATTTCCCTGATATCCCTGAATACCATGGATTAGGAAAACCATCCAACCTCCGTTAGCACCAGAACATCTACTTGTAAATTGGTTAGTGCTGTTGATACCTTCAGTACCACAGATTTGGCAATCGAAACGAGCCAAGTTGTTTGGAGACTTACTATTAGTCTGTCCTCCACAGATACGTCCACCAATATAATAACTAAGTGTGTTGCTTATCTCATTACAGTTAGGATAAGCAATTGTCAAACAAGGCTGACCAATCTGTCGCTCAATAGTAGCCTTTGAAGATGCCAACTCGCCCGAATTACCACTATGCGAGTCTGTATGGCTTCCGATCTCATGACCTTTTTGTGCAATACTTTTATATGGACTCCAATCTCTTGTCCAATTAGTCACAACATAGAATGTGGCCTTAAAGTCATATTTATTCAATTGTTCTGCAGCCCACGAATGTGAGTTGACCTCATTGGCTCCATCATCGAAAGTAAATGTTATCGCTGACTTTGCCCAATCTTCCCAGGTGGCTATCTCCTGTGCCTGCACAAAAGACATCGAGGCCACCATTGCCGTTGTTAAAAGTAAATTCTGTTTCATATGCTTAGCGTTTTTTTTCGTTAGTATAATGTGTAGACGAAAGTAAATCTTCGTTTACGTTTGCAATATTATCTTAAAGTTATTCAATGCAAAATGTGATTACAATTTTTTTTTGACGTTTTTTTCTCAAACATGCTCCCTAACATACGATGATTTTTTTTTCTATGTTATTTGACGATTTTTTCACGTTTTTTTCGTCATTTCGAAAAAAATAATGTATTTTTTCAATATCAACGTTGCAAGAATAAATTTTAGTATTACCTTTGCGATGTCGATTCGTCGACAATCAATTGTATTTTGTCGATAAAAATTAGGCTAACGCAAAAACAAACACTTGAATATTATTAACTACAAAATTGTAAGCGTATGAAACAAATATTTACTTCATTTAAAAAGTCAACTTCATTGATTGCTATTTTGGCTCTATCAGGAATGACTTTCAACGCATCTGCAGAAAAGCTTTCTGGAAACACCGCCTCTGAAATAACAGCAATGATGACTACAGGGTGGAACCTCGGAAACACATTCGACGCCACTAACGGCAGTAACAATGGATATGCCCTTGATGCTGAGACTTCGTGGGGACAACCTAAAACAACCCAAGAGATGATCACCGCTGTTCGAAAAGCAGGATTCAACACTATCCGTATCCCTGTATCTTGGGGAAAACATTCAAATTTCAAAGAAGACCCTGAAAACTTCACAATCAGTGAGGAATGGATGGCTCGTGTTAAAGAAGTTGTAGACTACTGCTACAACGAGGACCTTTTCGTAATATTGAACATACATCACGACAACAACTCTGGCAATATCATTTATACATTAAAGGATGATGGCACTTCTGAATATTTCATCAGAGGTGTTTGGCGTCAAATTGCTGAGGCATTCAAAGATTACGACCAACATCTTGTATTTGAAATCATGAATGAGCCTCGTTTGGTAGGAACATCATACGAATGGTATTTCAACCCTGATGCACCTCCAGCTCAAGTCATTCCTGCTTTGGAAATGCTAAACAAATTCAACCAAATCGGTGTAGATGAGATTCGAGGAAACGGTTCCGCTGAGAACAAAGATCGTGTGATCATGTGCCCTGGATATGCAGCATGTAAAGAAGGTTGTATGACATCATACTTTCAAATGCCAACTGACGAAACACCAAACCGTCTCGCTTTATCTCTTCACGCCTATCGTCCTTACGACTTATGCTTGGGAAGCGTATCAACATGGAAAGACAGCTATAGCAGTGAAATCAAAGCATACTTCAAAGACGTCTATGAGAAATTCATTGCAGGTATGGGAATTCCAGTAATCATTGGCGAGGAATCTTGTTCTGCAAGATTCAAAAGAAATGTTTATAGCAACCAAGAAGACCGACTCAAATGGGTTGAAGCTTACTATTCTGTCATAAAAGAATATGGAATGCCAGCCGTTTTGTGGGACAACAACGTATTCAAAAGCAATGCAGGTGAAGCTCACGGTCATTTCAACCGTGAAGAATTAACATGGTACGACCGCCCATTCATCCAGAAAATCATGGATGTACTCGGAATTCAAGATGTGGACAATATCTCTATTGACTATTCATTGTCTGTAGGTCCAAACCCTGCATCGAACAACATCTACGTTTCGGCAGACAATGAGCTACAAAATATCACAATTTACACAACTAGTGGAGCTAGAGTTCTCTACAAAGAGATTTCTGGAAGCAACGCAGAAATCGGTATTTCTATGCTTAACAGAGGAATTTACAATGCTGTCGTAACGACAGAATATGGAGTTAACGTAATAAAGTTAATTTTGAAATAGTAGTAAGGTTTTTCATGATAATGGGCTTGGTTTCGGGAGAAGCTGAGCTCATTGCTTTTTAAATCACCTCACTTCCGATTTCTGTAATATGTGATCAAATTTCCATCAATCTCCTCTGTCCTATCCCAATTAGAGACAAATCTAGGAGCAGACACTCCTTCTTTTATAAGAAGACGTGGATTTCTCTCCACTCTTGCCTCATCCCATATTCCTGCATTTATAAACGCCTGTAATGTTTTAGCTCCCCCCTCAACAATTAGCGATTGTATGTTTGACTCATACAGACATTTCATCAAAGCTTCCATCTGCACTCCATTCGTATCAAATGGCAATGTCGCAACCTTCACATTGGATTGATAAATTCCATTGTCAGCTTTCTCCGTGACCACTATCGTCTCTGCATCTGAAGAAAAGCATTTGTTGCTGGCAGGAACAATAAGATTTCTATCAAGCAATATTCGCGTCGGATTTTCTCCACTCCAATGGCGTACCGTAAGGCTCGGATTATCATTCAGGGCTGTCTGCGTGCCGACGAGAATGCCCGACTCCTCAGAACGCATTTTGTGGACGTATCTCATTGTCTCAGGTGTGGAAATTTTTATCGGTGCTCCGTTTTTGCCGGCGATAAAACCGTCCGCGCTCTCAGCCCATTTCAGTATGATATAAGGTCGACGTTGGGAATGGAATGTGAAAAACCGACGGTTGAGATGCCATCCTTCGTCTGCCAACACTCCCGTCTTCACTTCTACTCCAGCATCCTGCAACATCTGCACTCCCCTACCGTCTACCTTGGGGAACGGATCAACATTGCATATCACGACCTTTGGAATACGATGCTTTATAATCAATTCAGCACACGGTGGAGTCTTTCCCCAATGCGCACATGGCTCCAAACTGACATACATAGTGCTTCTTGAAAGTTTAGATTTGTCCACGACAGAAGCCACTGCATTGACCTCGGCGTGAGGTCCACCACACTTACGATGATAACCTTCGCCGATTATCTCACCGTCGCACACAATCACAGCTCCCACCATCGGATTTGGAGCCGCATGACCTTTTCCACATTCTGCGAGCTGAAAGCATCGCCTCATATACATTTCGTCGAGAGTCATAATTTCATCTTTAGGGGTTATTTTTCTATTAAAGAGATCAATTCGTCAATATTATTGGCGACGGTGAAAAAATCCACTCCGACGTTCATAAATCCGTCTTCTGTGGCCTTTTTAAACATGTGTATCAAGCTATCATAGTATCCATGACTATTGTAAATCACCACTTTGCCGCCAAACAATCCCAATTGACGCCAGGTGATGGCTTCCAAAACCTCTTCAAACGTTCCATTGCTGCCAGGCAAAGCTATCGCCATATCAGCCATATCCAACATCGTTTTCTTGCGGATATGCATGTCGTCCACCACAATATGCTCCACTTTATCGTATGCCCATCCACGCTCCACCATAAACTGAGGAATGACACCCTTGATTATGCCACCAACACTCATCACTCCATCGGCAAGCGAACCCATCACACCGCACGCTCCACCTCCATAATAGACTGTGATTCCAATTTTGGCAAGAGTCTCTCCAACTCGAAAAGCATCGTCTGAATATTTGGCAGAAGAATTGGAGTTTGAGCCTCCATACACGCATACACTTTTTATCATACAACATTAAAATCAATACGGATATCAAAAATAATGAAATTCTGGCAGAAAATCAAACGGCAGAAATAATCAAAATAAAAAAGGCAAACAGAGCGAACTCCGTTTGCCTAATATAAAGCATTATCATTCAGATTACCAAGCGAACAAAGGATAATTAGCCATCATGCTATTAACCTTCTCACGTACAGCCTTGATGTTAGAATCACTTTCTGGATTAGAAAGAACTGTATCGATCATCTCTACAATCTCAACCATCATGTCCTCCTTAGCACCACGAGTTGTGATTGCTGGAGTACCGAAACGTAGACCTGATGTCTGGAATGCTGAACGAGTGTCGAATGGCACCATATTCATATTTGTAGTGATGTCTGCTGCAACTAGAGCTGTCTCTGCCATCTTACCAGTCAACTCAGGGAACTTAGGACGAAGGTCGATCAACATTGAGTGGTTGTCTGTACCTCCAGATACTACAGCGTATCCCTTGTCTACAAATGCCTGTGCCATAACTGCCGCATTCTTCTTAACCTGAGTCTGGTATGTCTTGAACTCTGGCTGAAGAGCCTCTCCAAATGCAACTGCCTTAGCAGCGATAACGTGCTCTAGCGGACCTCCCTGCATACCTGGGAACACTGCTGAATTCAAGATAGAAGACATCTTACGGATAACACCCTTCTTTGTAACCTTACCCCAAGGATTATCGAAATCCTTTCCAAGTAGGATGATACCTCCACGAGGTCCACGAAGTGTCTTATGTGTTGTAGATGTCACGATATGTGCATATTTCAATGGATTGTCTAGCAAACCTGCAGCGATCAGACCAGCTGGGTGAGCCATATCAATCATAAGAAGTGCGCCTACCTCATCTGCGATCTTACGCATACGTGCGTAATCCCACTCACGTGAGTAAGCTGAACCACCACCGATGATCAACTTTGGATGCTCTGCCTTTGCGATCTTCTCCATCTCGTCGTAATCAACACGACCTGTCTCTTTATTCAAGAAGTAAGGCACTGGCTTGTAGATCAAACCAGATGTGTTTACCAAAGATCCGTGAGAAAGGTGTCCACCATGAGCCAAATCCAAGCCCATAAACTTGTCACCAGGGTTAAGAACAGCAAGAAGAACTGCTCCGTTAGCCTGAGCACCTGAGTGAGGCTGTACGTTAGCATACTCTGCTCCGTAAAGCTTACAAAGACGTTCGATAGCCAAGCCTTCGCTCATGTCGACTACCTCACAACCTCCATAGTGACGGTGTCCGATGTAACCCTCGGCATATTTGTTTGTTAGATAACTTCCCATTGCCTCCATCACCTGATCACTAACGAAGTTTTCAGAAGCAATTAGCTCAATTCCCTTAAGCTGACGCTGATGCTCTTTCTCGATAATATCGAAAATCTCTGTATCTCTTACCATAACTCTTGATGATATTGTTGTAATTTTTTGCAAAGATAGGAATTATTGCGAAATATTTTTATAGGATTCGCCAAATATCGTACAAAAAGAATAGTATCCCTATATGTTTTTGGTTATTTCGTAAGAAAGAGCCTGTTAAACTATTTTACAATCGCGTCATTCCCCACCCTAATCCTACTATCCAAACAATCAAAAATAGCGGCACCAAAATTGTGAATTTCTTATGCTGCGTCTTGTGACGGAAACATTTCATGCCAGCATACGCGCCCAATGCACCACCTATCGCGGCAAAAAGGATCAGCGTCGACTCTGGGGTACGCCACTTTGATTTCTTGGCTTTCCATTTGTCCAAACCGTACGCCGTAAACGCAACAACGTTGATAATCGCCAAATAAATATAAAGTATATCCATTGTAATAATCAATACCAAGACGGATGATCACTTGGAGAACTGCTCTTCTCATACTTCAAATCCTGAAGCAACGACGAGTTGGCATGGATAGTGAAGTTGAACGACTGGTTGTAGCCGAATGGAACAAGGTTGAGCGACGCGCTCCAGCAGTGAAGCGATCGTGAGATTCCACAAGTTGTATAACTGATCTCTTTGTTTATCACATCGTAACCGGAGCTATAATTGAAACTCCAATTGCGAGTGAATGTAAAGCTTCCTGAAAAGTTCAACATACACGACCAATCCTGATCGTATGTCAATCTCTCTTTGTTGAATTTTTTGTCTCCATAAGAAACAGAAGCACTTATATTAAAATTCCAAGGCAATGAGAACTTTTCATATCCCTCGTCGTCCTTCTTTGAATTATCTTTTTTCTTGTCTCTCAAACGTCTTGGTCCCTGCTTGTCTAACACATCCGGATCTGTATCCTCATATTCGTCGCTGCTTGTAGGCTCACCCTTGATCTGGTCTTCAGGCTTTTCCTTCTTCTTAAATGTGTTATTATTAAAATTATAGCTCAAGCTTGTAGACGCATTTGTCATTCTGGCAAGACGGTGGTTTTTCTCCATCTCCGTAACGTCTACTCGTGTCGGGCTACCATAATCATTCAACTGATATGTGTAAGGAGTCCAACGGCTGTTGACACTGAATGTAGTATTGCCAGGCAACTTGAATCTTACACTTGCGCTGATATCTGACCAATTCAACGAGTCGGCAAACACATTGTAGCTTGTGCTCAACATCAAATTGTCGATCAATGAGATCTTCTTATATCCTGTAGTGTCTCTGTCCGTGCGAACCTTCATCTCCACATTGTTGCTCAACGATAAATTCACATTGCCACTCGGTCCATTCGAATGTGTGCCACCACCACGCATTCTTGCGTAATCGATAGGCTTCACGTCAGACAATTCCATTCCTGGCACAGGACGTATATACGAACCATAATATGGATCTCTCATTCCAGGGAACGGTGTAATCATATGGTCGAAATCAGGTCGGTAGGAGAATCCGACAGTTGGCACACACATGTGTCGGATAGCGGCAATCTTCTTTCCTCCCATCCATTTCAATGGCTTATAAAAACCATACAGAGTGGTATTCAAGTTTACACTTGCTGAAAACTCGTTTCTGAAAAACAATCCGTAATGATATGCAGTATCCACCTTTGCCAGATTCTCATTCCAACTCAGATCTTGTGTCTTATGATACCACTTTTCATTATAAGAAATGTTCGGACTCAAAACCAAATACTTAAGAATATTATAAGAAGCTCCAAACGACAATCTGTGGGTTGCCTCCAAATCTGTGAAGAAATCATTGGCTGATTGGATTTCCGAACTCCACATCAGTTTATCCTGCTTCATCGACACACTATTCGCAGCATTGAAATTATAATTGAAATATATTTTCTCATACCACTTCTTGCTTCCTACCATCACCTTTCTTTGGAATGGATAAATACGGTTCATGCTAACAGTCAACGACGGGAATGTGATCGACAATGTAGAGTCGCTCTGTCTTTGGTTGATAGTCAAGTTGGTCTGCAAAGAGAATACGCTCTCTGGGAATTGGTATGCGAAGTTGATACTGCTGGATTTGTTGTTTTCAGCGTACGACGACGCATTATAATATGAACGGGTATTGTTCTTGTTGTATGCTGAAGTCGAATAATTGACACTTGCTGAGAATGTACTGAACGGATTTGCCTTGGAATCCTGTTTGTGAGTCCAACGAATCTTCATGTCCTTCATCTCCGCATAATTCGGCATTCCCTTTTCTCCAGAACCGGTCACCTGATAGCTAAAAAGCAAGTTTCCACTATGTTTGTAGCGTCTGATATAACGCGATGTTCCATTCACGCCCCAAGATCCTTTAGAGTAGATATCTCCACGCACTGCCAAATCCACATAATCGTTGATTGCGAAATAGTAACCTCCATTACGCAAATAGAATCCATCACGGGAATCCTCACCGAATGTAGGCATCAACAAACCTGATTTATAAGCACTTGAAAATGGGAAATAGGCAAATGGAATCACCAACGGAATCGGCACATCCAGCAAAACAAAATAAGCAGGACCCGTCACGACACAGTTTTTTGGCACCACTTTTGCCTTTGTCAAGTTCAGATAAAAATGTGGATGTTCATGATTGTCGCAAGTGGTATACTTACCATCTTTCATCAAGAATGTATTGTCTGGATTCTTTCTTGCCTTGTCACTGGTGATATATCCGTCCTGCTGCTGAGTGATCACACCTCGGATCAGTCCCTTACCCGACTTGTAATTATAGTCCATGCTCTCACTCTCATACTCGTCCGGACCATCCTTGAAAATAGGAGTCTCTACCAAAGCTCCTGTACTGTCTATCTTTCCACGGGCTTTGACGGTGCTGTTTTCTATATCCAGACTGATATTGTCACTGTTCAGCTCAAGAATCTGATAATTGATAGAGGCCTTACCATAAAGAAAGGCATCTCCACCACCGACAAAAACAATTGAGTCGGAAGCCGAATAAGTGATTTCACTCTCAATAGCATCCTTGCTTGGCTCAAAAACAAATGTTTTTGGATCTTTTTTCTGTTTTTTTCTTTTTTTAACAGCTACAGAATCATTTTTTGCCGTTAAAGTATCATTTTTAGGCAATGAGAAAGACAAAGTGTCGGCAGAAAGAGTCACTTCTTTTCTGTCGATACTATCTTTTTTTACCTCCGTACTTTGCGCATAACTATTTGAATACAAAAGCATTGCAAACAACGTACAGAACATATGCTTTATCTTGTAGTGCATTACTACGCTTGTTCTTCTTACTTTTTCTTACAAATTTATTTCTTTTCGCTGACTTACACAAATGTTTTATGAATTTGCCGACAGCGGAAAACACTCATTCCTTACCAAATCCACGAAAAAAGACCGATCAAAACATGGTCGGTCTCTTTTAATATCTTCCGAAGACGGATACATTCCCGTCTACTGCATTCATCAAAATTCTGATGAGAAATGGAAGCGAATCTTAGGGAAATCGCTCTGCGCCATCTGCAGGATATAGCCAGAATCAGCTAGGAAAACATCACGTCCTTCCTTATCCTTTGCCATATACTGGTATTTTCTCTTCTTGAATGTGTCTAGTGCCTCAGCGTCATCACTCTCAATCCAACACGCCTTGTAAAGCGAAATAGGCTCCCAACGGCATTGAGCATTATATTCATGAAGCAGACGGTACTGGATCACTTCAAACTGCAACGCTCCTACCGTACCGATGATCTTGCGTCCGTTAAACTGGTTTGTAAACACCTGTGCGACACCCTCATCTGTAAGCTGCTCAATACCTTTATTAAGCTGCTTTGCCTTCATCGGATCGTCGTTCTCGATATATTTGAACATCTCAGGCGAGAAACTTGGCAATCCCTTAAAATGGATTGTCTCTCCAGATGTAAGAGTGTCTCCGATCTTGAATGTGCCGCCACTATCTGGCAAACCTACGATATCGCCTGGATAAGCTTCGTCGACAATATCTTTCTTCTGAGCCATAAAACAAGTAGGGCTTGAGAATTTGAAGCTCTTGCCAAGACGCACATGTTTATAATTGACGTTTCTTTCAAACTTACCTGAGCAAACCTTCACAAAAGCGATACAGCTTCTGTGGTTAGGGTCCATATTCGCATGGATTTTGAAAACGAATCCAGAAAATTTCTCTTCCTCCGGCTTCACAATTCTCTCCTCTGTCTGGATCTCTCCTGGCGACGGTGCAATCTCACAGAAACAATCAAGCAACTCCTTGATTCCGAAGTTGTTCAACGCAGATCCGAAGAACACTGGAGCCACCTGACCTGCCTCGTATGTGCTTCTGTCAAACTCAGGATAGACACCATCCAAAAGTTCAAGATCCTCACGAAGCTGCATAGCATCCTGTTCACCCACGATATCATCAAGCTGTTTGGAATTGATATCGTCAATCGCCACATTCTCAGAGATTGTCTGCTTGCTTGGAGTATATAGATTCAAACTGTGTTCATACAAATTATAGACTCCCTTGAATTTCTCGCCTTGGTTGATAGGCCAAGAAAGAGGACGCACCATAATATTAAGTTCCTTTTCAAGCTCATCCATAAGGTCGAAAGGATTCTTACCGTTACGGTCCATCTTATTGACAAAGACGATAACAGGAGTGTTGCGCATACGGCAGACATTCATTAGTTTACGTGTCTGCGACTCGACTCCCTTAGCACAGTCCACCACGATGATAACGCTGTCTACAGCCGTCAGAGTACGGAAAGTGTCTTCCTGGAAATCCTGGTGACCTGGAGTATCAAGGATATTGATTTTGAAGCCGTTGTATTCAAATGCCATCACGGACGTAGCGACAGAGATACCACGCTGCTTTTCAATTTCCATCCAGTCAGACGTCGCTGTTTTCTTGATTTTGTTGGATTTCACGGCTCCGGCAATATGGATAGCACCACCAAAGAGCAATAGTTTTTCAGTCAGTGTAGTCTTACCAGCGTCGGGATGCGAAATTACCGCAAACGTACGTCTTCTTTTGATTTCGTCAATGAATGCCATTTGTTGTATTTGTATGAATTTCTTATAAACGGCGCAAAATTACAAAAAAATCACGTAAACGGCAAAACAAACTAATTCTGACTTAGAATGTTTAGTGATGAGAAAACAAAAAAGTTCCGTTTGCCACAAAGCAAACGGAAACCCAAACAATGCAATTTATTTTATCACTTTACTGTTCCTGCAAATTCAATAGGATCTGTATAAACAGCAGGACAAACAAATTCTGTAGAGATAGCTCTCACTATATAGACATAACTACTGCCTAATGCGACCTCTTTGTCTATATAGAACAATTCATTCGCACTTACGGATTCGACTGGCAACATTCTTCCATCATCCTCCTTCCTATAAATCACATAACGAGAGATGTTGACACCATCACGTCTCTTCCAAGAAAGACGAATCTCCTTTAAGCGTTCCGTATTATAAACGACGGCACGCACATCCTGAACACATCCAGGTCGACTACCTGCAGACTGCATACGGTTGGTGCGGCTGAACGTCTTATTGCCTGCCTGATCATATACATACATAAAATACTGGACCATTACACCAGGTCCAACACTATCGTCTACATATTTAGTTGGCATTCTTTTCTTAGCGTCAAAACGTTTTACCAGTGCCACCTTTCCAGTGTCGTCAATCTGACGATAAAGTTCCATGTATGCGAAATCCTCACTTGGAGAATTCTCCCACACGACAGAAACACCATTTTCATCCTGAGTCAGGAATTCAAACACCACTCCAATAGGAGCGACAGTATCTGGTCTGAGAGCCTTGATTGCCTTGGATCTTGGAGACGTGTTGTAATTTTTGTCGACGGCAGACACCTTATAATAGATGCAGTTTGTCAATGTGTTCAAATTCAACGTATCATATAAGACAGTGTCCTTATAATAATCCGTGATATGGAAGAAATCATCATCACGACCACTGTTGGATGAATATACACGGTATCCCAACAAATCCGAATCTGTGTTTGGCTTCCATGAGATTCTGACCACACCAGAGGAATCTACATCTGCTTTCAAGCCAACCGGAATGGCTGGTGGAATAGTGTCGCCGATATGCTCGTAATGGAATCCGGAAGTGACCCTTTCATCTTTATTAAATCCGATAGCCTCCACAGCATAATAGTTGGTTCTGGCTATTTTAGGATCCTTGAATTTTCTTTGCTTGGCAGGAAGTAACGAACCACCAGTCAGATCAGTATATGATTTGAGATTTTCAGATTTCAAGACTCTGAATCCCTTGATTCTCTTTTCATATTTTTTGTCAACCGTCCATGAGATATTTGCCTCATTCTTTTTTGTGTAGACGACGGTGTCGATCTTGACTTGTATCTGATTGAAATTAAACTTCGCCTGACCTTTGACAACCTTTGACGCAGGCCCATAAAAACCGAATGGGGAAAGACCCTTCACACGGTAATAATAAACATGGTCCTGATCAGGCACACTATCAATAAAAGTACACAAATCCTGAAATTTATCCTCCGCAAAAGAATGGACAATAGGGCGTTCCTTTACAGGCTTGAAATGAAGGCTATCAAGTCCTCTTTCCACCATATAACCTGAGTAGTAACCTGCATGTTTGGCAATAGGCCAAGAGAAGAAGACATCCCACTCTCTGAATTCAGCATCAAAGCCCTCCATCTTTGGCAACACACTCAAAACTGAAGTGTTGACACTACAAACTCCCACCTTGGGATGAGATTTGTTCACTTCATCGCCCAACACGACACGATACTGGTATTTGGCTCCCTTCACAATATTCTTATCCACATACAAAACTGCGGCAGCACGAGCAGCGTCGACAGAGAAATCACATGAGAAAAGAGCCATGGCTAAAAGCAAATCGTCTTCCAAAGGAGTCTCCCCTTCCACAGAATAGATTCCCCCACCGCTTGGTGCTGGAGTATTCTTATTAGCATCACGACCTTTGTGATAAATAATCTCACGGATAGCCTCATAGTAGTCGTTGAAAGACTCATTCACCTCCATTTTCTCATTCGACATTGGGAACAACGGCTGTGAGATCGACTGCCATGCTGTTTCTCCTTCAAGACGTCGCTGCACCACATATCCCACAGAAGCACTCTTGCGGAATACCTCCTCACGTATCGGTGCCCATCTCAACGATACGGAATCACCATGGTTGAAATACAGCAATTCCAAATCATTCTCACTTTGAATCCCCGCTACCACATCCAAAATGGACAAGCAGGCTATAATTGTCAATAAAAATATCTTTTTCATTTTCCTTCGCCTCCAGTTTTTTGACCGTCAGTCTGGTCGCCATTTGCATTTTTCTTTTCCTCCTCTTCTTTCTTCTTCTTTTCCTCTCTTTTATTCTTATACATTTCAATATATTGTTCTTTCTGTTTAACAGTCAAAGAATTCCATTTTTTATTCTGATCCTTATATGTTTCCTCATAGTCTTTTTCGACTTCAGTAATATTTACAGTTTCAGAATCATAATTGCCTGCGCCGTCATTACTCTTAGCCTCATCGATTTCTTGATCCAATGCATCGATATCCTCTTGAAGTTCACTCTTTTCTTCGTCATCAAGTTCACCTGAGTCAAGAAGATCTTTCATGGCATCCTTTAATTTCTTTTTCTCGAACGACTTGTCAAAAGTAAATCCTCCGCCATCAATCAACTCTCCATTAGGTCCACAATGCTTACCAATATCGAATTTAGCATGGGCATCTCCAGAGAACAGTCCGCCAAGCACACTATATCTAAAGTCTACACGACCTACGATGAAATAAGGATCAGGGAACTCAGCCTCAAGCATTGTTAGAGCTGAGAATTCGACGATACAATATTTCTTCTTTCGTGGTTTGACTCCAGCGCCAAGATCCATATATAGGTAAGTCTGACCCTTGCCTCGATATTCCCTATCTCCACATTCTGTTCGGTTTCTCACGACAAGTGCGTCGGTTCCTCCCTTAAGTGTGACGTTAGCATAGATAAACTTCTTTGGTCCGAGATCAACTCCTAGTTTTGCACCAAATGCGAAACCAGTACCATTAGAAAACGCCTCCGAATTATCGGTAGCTGTCGCTCCTGACTGGGTAACATTAAACTTGTTTGTGATTTCAGGATCCAATGGCGGCAGATATGTAGGCACACTGTCTCCGAGCATGAAGTAGGTATAAGCGTCAATCTTATCCATGATCGTCAGATGTACCTGTTTCTTCACCGTACCCAAATTGAAATACCATGATTCAGGTCCCTTAAACAGACTAAACCTTCCATCTCCCTTGACCTTACCATGCAAATTCGCTTTGAAATCAGCATCAGTTCTGAAGATATCATTGTCGAAGTCATAGAACATCGCAAGCTGACCTTTTATGAATGAATCGTCCTCTTTCTCCGACAAGAAATAGACAAGTCCATCAAGACTCACCTTAGAAAGTCCGCCATAAGGGCCGAACTTCATACCCAATTGAGCCTCCGCCTGAACAAGTTTTGGCTTCACAAAGTAGACGCCTATACCAGCCCAGAATCCCCACTTGACATTTTGAGATGGTTTATATTCCCGTGAGCCGTTCAGGTTCTTCACTTTCTTACAATCAAGTATTGATGTATAATCCATCTTGCTGAAAAGAGTCAACGAAATACTCTTCAAGAATACAGATGGTGGGAAGATAAGGGCTGTGTTGTCTGGCAATGTCACAGTACCACTCACAAACCAATACTTGAATCCTTCCACATTATTCACAGTCGGTGTACGTCCAAACTTAGCTCCAACCTTAACGCCAAACCGTGGTTTATCCATTGAGATCTCTATTGTGCCGGCATAACCCTTACCCCAAATTGGATCCGGTGTCTCGTCGCCAAATGTCTCAATTGATCCCAAAAGCTTGAACGCTGAGAAATGGACATCTACTTCTATCCTTTCAACTCGAACCTTTGATACCTTCCAATGGTTTTCTACATCGGACATAAGACGGAACCTCGCATCCACAGACGCACCGTCGCCATCACTGATCAAAGCCAGTTTGACTGAGGCTTTCAACTGAGCCATCATATTGCCGGCTGTAGTATCCAAACTTGCGGTCAAGTCGTGTAGGCTCAACTCAAGGCCTCCCAAATTAGCCGATTTAGCGCAATCAAGAGAGAATGTTCCTCCGCCAAAATACTTAGGATATGTAGAGAATCGCAAATTCTGGAATCTCAAGCCCTCCATTGACACGAATCCTGCCTTGAAATCCACACCTCCGTTAAGATTTATATAGAATCCCTTCTTGTAGCAATACTCATAAATATCCGTGCCTTCTATCTTTACAGAATCAGGCTCCTTCATATAGCCAATATACGTGCCGGCTCCTAAAGTAAGGCTACATTTATCCTTGGCGAATGGAAGATGGAACGTCGCTCCTGCCTGCACCTTGGCATTGAAATCGTAGCAGAATTCATCCTTAGCATCGGTGTACAGTTTTCCGCTCAGAGTAGTGCAGAAATCTTTTGCTCCTTCCTTATCCTCTTTCAATCCCTTCACCGTGATAGAACCGGACAATTCACCGCCATTCACCTTATTCGAAATGATTCCGATTGCCAGTCTGTCAACCCTGGCGGTCATGACCTTATCAGCTTTCGCGTCTGTCGACGATGGGCCTGCCTGCACCACCTGATCCACACGGGCAGACTCCTTAGTTGGCTGTTCTTTCTCATTACTATATGCTATGGCAGCCGAGAACCATCCAGAGAATCCGGTCTCATCGATAAGCATATTGTATGCTTTGAAAGTCAACTTATCCAAGCAGTCCACCTCGTCGCTAAGATCCACCTCCACAAGCTTCAACGCAAAACCGGTCCAATAATTCTTGTCGCCCGACGGGAACGGAGAATTATAACCCTGAGGGAACTCGAAATTATCAGCATTACGAACAGTGCTCATATCCGCCACCATTCCCGTCACCTGATATACGACATCGCCAGTACCCTTCACCTTGAATTTCTGACCGATACCCAGTTCTATGACAATATCCTCAAGATCGGATATCATAACATCAAAAGTGGCTTTGATCATAGAGTCTTTTGACGTTGCGGTTTGCGGAGCAGGCGCCTGTGCTTGATCTCCAGCCGATTGATCTCCTGGAGTAGCCTGACCATTCTGGGTCTGATCGCCTTGAGGCTGAGAAGCCTGAGTCTGATCGCCCTGTTGTTGGTCGCCCTGCGGAATGTTTATCTTAGGCTGGTCTAAAGGTTTGCTTGTTCTTTTAAGGTCAGCAGGGTAGATCACTTTAGGTGAGAACTCAAAATAACCTTTCAGACGCATCTGCTTAAAGCCGTTACAGTCTATCGCGACATAAGAGGCAGAATCCACAACCAGATTACACCTGCCACCGAACATTTTATATTTTTTCTCCGCCTTATTCTCATCCATCGACACTTTAATGCGCGACTCACCCTCGCCGGCAAGTATCACATTTTTGCCGATGAATCCGATTTTAGTTGAACCTCCCTTCTCCGACACAGAGAACGGCAACTGGAAATCGGCCCTCACGTCGATGGCATTATATCCGATACCATCTTCTTTTCTCACATATCTGAGAGTGTCGATTGAGATGCACATACCCGCACGTCCATAACCGCCTTTCAGCTGGACAGGAGCTGTGAAGATGACAGAAGCGATATTCTTGATGTCAAATAATGTCTTGTCGATATTATAGCTTAAGCTGTCGAGCGATTTCTTAAAAGAATCAGGGAGATTTCCGAAAGATTTCGAGCGGTCGCCTATATCCTTAAATTTCTTCTGAAGCTCTTTTGTATCAAGTTTCTTGAAATCTGAAATCTTCAAACCTTTAACTTCCTTCATATATTCTTTAAGGATATCCTTGACTTTTCCGGCATCCTTAAAATCATCCCTGGCATTATCAATAGCATCGTCGGCCTTAGAGATCATCGAGTTGATATTAGACATAAGATTGTCTATATCAGACTTCACCCTTTGGGCATTGGCGGTTATCTGCTTCTCAGTCTGATCCACCACATCAGCCTTGACCGACGCGACAGATGCGAAAAGCAGTAAAAACAAGACTAAATATCTTCCAATCTGTTTCATTATGTTGTTTTATTCTTTTATTTATCAAATTTAATATAACTCACTTTTCCCTTCTCCTATGGTAAATAAATATGGCAATTCCAGCAATCAAAAAAATAGCCTTAAATAAATCTCCTAATTCTTTGACGTTTTTATTTATTCTCCTTTGTTTTTTTTCATTTTCATCTTCTCGCCAATTACTTCGATTGTAATATTTCATCTCCATCTTCGGCACATAATCATATTTATTTATAGCAGACATCACATACAGACGTTTTTCATCGTCCGATCTATGATGCATACTAGTATTATTACGAACTTCATATAAATAATCACAAATTATCCGTGCAAAAGACCTTAATCGAATGGATGAAGGATACTCTTCCTCTATTTCGGAGTTTGAATAACAAGGAAACAACCTATGTTGGATATTCATTAACATAGAATAATCAAAATCTGAAAGACAATGAGTGTTCATAGAGAACGGAAATCCCACTTTTAATGGGAAGACAAATATTAAAGATCTATTATTTTGTATTTGCTTATACTCATTAAAAAAATTCATTGTATCCATACAACTATCAATAGCAATCACATATACATCTATATGATAGAATCTGCTTAAAGTATCAAGCGGACCATTAATTTCCTCACACGATAGTTTATCTATATTATTTGTTTTGTCAATAATGAAATTATTCGGATAACATGAAAAAAAATCAAACAACAAAACAAAGAACAACAAAAATTTAGTCAATCGTTTCATTTAATAACTGAATTTTTCAAAATTTCTTTTGCTTCTTTAATCATTGATTCCACAAGGTCGTCGTCTTCTGCAATTTTTTTATAATGAACTCTCATCAGATTAGTATTATCTGCTGTTTTTTCACTCTTAATCAAAGATTCCATAAATGCGACTCTAAAACATCTACCTTCATTTCGTCCCAATTTTAGCCATACATCAACAAGTTCTGGATATTTAATCATTTCAGAAAGAACATCATTAACGCCTACAAAATCATTTGCGAACCTTTTTCTAATAGGAGTGTCTTTTAATTTGTTGCCGAATATTTCGAATATAACTTTTTTCTCGTCAACAGAACGTCCTGCTGTCCATGTGTTTTTCAATGTCGTTATTGACGCTTCATTATATTTTTCTACATCAGCCATAGCTTTCCTTAATGATTCTCCTGATAAATACTTAAAATCATCAATTATAATTTTTCTTATTTGTGGATTATCTGAAACAGCATTAATAAAGGCATAATATTCAGTTTCAGATATATCACACATTTTCTTTGACATCTCTATGAAACTTTGAGCATAGGAAAGATTTTCACCTTTGAGACCAAATCCATTTAATATATCTAATTGTGCTTCTACAAACACAATTTCTTTTTTACTTACCGGCGTCTTGGAAAGTACAACCTCGCCAAATTCATTGAATAAATCAGAAGCCGTTTTTCTTTTACTTTCAAGGTCAACCTCTCCTAGGTCAAAAGTTTTAGCATCATATTTACTCTTAAATATCCATTTTCCTGATCCCCACGCTAATTGACCTATACCAATATATCCCATTGCTGTATTGAATTTATTCAACACATACAGTAAATCATTATTGGACTCTGTATATTTATAATTAAATGCAGTATTCGCACCTCTTTCTACAAGATCTGAAATAGCACCCGCATAATTTATAGTTGCCCAAAATCTTTGAAAAGTAGTAGCAGCAAGACGAATTTCGCCAATACCTGTAAATAGTGTCGCTACATCCAAAGCAGAATAAAATATATCCTCTAATTTTTTATTTCTATCTTTATCGTAAGCATGTTTAAATAAGATTGAAGGTACAATAAGAGGATCTGAACCATTTTTAGAAAGTTCAGATAGATCGTCTAGAATCAATGATACCAAGCTATAATTAGATTGTCTTGTAACACATACTGGTGCCAAAGGGTCTAATTCTGCGACAAACTTTACATCGTCATGCATATTTTCATACCAAGGGAAAGTAATTACTCTATTTATTTTTATGCGATGAATTTTACTATAATATTTCCCCGTATAGTAAATCTCTGCTTTTTTATATTTTTCATAATATCCTGGCTCCGTAATGACAGAATTCACTTTTAACTTTTTCAACTCAGAAGTTATATAATCTGTTGGAGCTAAATAATAAACATGTTTATTAAATTCATCATTTTTTGTAACCATTTTCTCATAATATCCAGAAATACAATAGTAACGAAGCAAAATGCTCATTAATTCTGTATAATTATCTTCATTAGAAATCAAAGGGATGCCGACATCATCAATTGCACCAATCAAATTCTCCAAAAAAGAATAATCTGACTTATTTCCATTTCTTACTACTAACGAATCAAACAAAGATGTATAACAAGATTTAGGCAATGCTAAAAGCAAGGAATCTATTATTGTTTCTTTATCATTCAAAATGATTCCAAAATGGTTTACAATTTTATGAATGACACTAATCGGTGTCTCACAATTATTATTTTCTAAAGCATAATCCGTTTTTTTATTCAAATCGGTTGGGGTATTATAATCATTAAAATGAGAAGGAGATCCTACACTTCTATATATATTCATAAATGAATGTAACAATTCATTTTCAGATTCAAAGATAGTTAATTTGTTAAATTCGCCATCTATTAAATCAACCAAATTAAACAAAAGATTTTCTTTGTTTAATATATCTTTTTTTGAAACTAAATTTTTCACAAATTCCGAGCATTCTTTATCAGACAATGACTCAAACATAGCTACAAGTTGCTTTGTTGATTTTGAATCGGTAAAAGTTGTTATTAATCTATATTTAAATTCAAAATCTAAAGTTGACAGAATATCTGTACAAGTAATAGAAACTAGATTCTCTAACTCATTAAATTCTTCTTTCGTAAGATTCTCTTTATTAAGTCTCTTAAACTTATCCTGAATAATTTTGATTCGCTCTGGATTATTTGGGCAATCCTTTTCTCCACAACGATATATTCCATCTAACAAATTCTTTGAAAAATTTTCGATTTCTTCTTTGACATAATTTTCAGTACCCAATATACAATCGTACATATATCCGGCCGAGTATAGTTGATTCTCCGAAAATCTTATTTCAAAATTATTTAATCTAGACTCCATCTGAATATTTTGATAAGCATATCCAGGGGTATTTAATAATCCAAAGCTCTGTGAATATTTAGTGAGATCACCTTTTTTCTTACCAATTCCATTTTTTATACTCTCTTCCAATTTATCAAAATGCAATGGAAGTAATCCTTCAATATTTTCACACGCTTTGATTGGACGAAGTATATTATTGGAGACTCCAAATATAGCTCCAAAATTTGCCAATTTATTATTTTCTACATACTCCAAAATCTCTTTAATCCATGTTGAAATTGAACCTTGAGAAATGTTAGAACTTTTATTTTGACCAAAATGTGCTAAGTCAGTTTTACTTAACTGTTCTCCATCCAATATATTTGAATTCAAATCAATTTGAAATGACTCAAAATCTGTTTTCTTCAATCTAATTATTGTCAAATGTTTATCAGACACGACCTTAGTCAAACAATTAGAAAAATTTAAATTAATAGCAACAGATGTAGTACAAGGTTCCATTTTCATAACAAATTCACCACCTGATTGAATGTATTTACGCAAAGATGTAGCTGGTGTAACATGAATTAACAAAACTTCATCTGTATTAACCTTATACAATTCATATAAAGAATTAAGTTGCTTTGACATTATCCTAATTTGATCATAATCAAAAAAATTCTCCTCATCGCTTTCCAGCAAAGCCCAAGCAAAGCCAGGCTTCTTGATAAGTTCCCACTGGAAATGAGCGAGTTGGTCTCCATTATTGTAGTCGAGAAGGTTGTCGGTAGAATTTTCTGGGATTTTGTATGCTTTCTCAAACACATGGTCTAATCTATATATACCATGTGCAAGCTCGTGAGCCACAAGTCTTCCATCAGAAAGTGTTCCATTATCAGAATGCATGAAAATATATCCGCAGATCTGACCCTGAGGCATATCTCCATCAATTGTAGGATAATCCACAGCTGATTTCAAAAGGAATATATATGCGGTAGAATCTTGAATGCCACGCTCCGTCTTGTAGTAGTACTGCAGTCTCTTCATGTCGTCACTCTGCTTTGTGAATGTACCACTACTTACAGAGAAATTATCCAAAAACTCCGAATTTATATTTTCACTTTCAAAACGGTCATCCTTAGACACCTCGTAAGTGATACCGAAGCGTCCATAGATTCTGTTCAAAGTTTCAGAAATGGCGTTTTCATCTACACCGTAGTCGTTCACAACAGGCACGATCTTCACCTTCTGCGTGCGCCATGCATATGTCTCGATATTGATCTTACCAACGTTGACATACTTCTCCCCTTTCTTCACAATCGCGTACACATCACTGTTCGTGTCCGGATTTTTTCCTCCAGGGAAATCAACGATAAACTTATCTCCCTCTTTCTTCGCATTCAATTCAAGATAGTCGCCGCCAGACATAGGCATGATGAACTTGAGCGATTCCTTGTCGTATTCATCGGTCAGTCTGCCTTCAAGTGTTGCGGAAAGTTTCACCACTCTTCCCGGATTGCTTGCCACGTATGGGATTATATATTCAAAGTCAGCACCATCCTGCTTTGAGAATGTAGGGGTATAATGATCACCCAATGTTGGACGGCCTCGATAATATTTATGTTCATCCGCGTCGAATCCGATATATGGAGCGTCTTTAGTATCGTTTCTGAATATGCAATAGACGTCATCATCATCCAGAGTGTTGTTGTTTGTATATTTTTCAGCAGGGATAGACAATGTTTTTCCTAGAGCGACAACATTGCCATCCTTATCCTTTGTGTATATGAAGTCGCCGATTTTTGCATATTCACCCGTCTGCATCTTTTCCTTAGCCTCATTCTCATCTTTGTAGCTAGTAGGATCAGGTCGTTCGTTTGTAGATTGTGATCCGCCACCGTCTCCCTTTCCTGTCGAGTGGTTAAGGTCGATGATAGCGCCTGTCGATTCATTATAAACGGAAACCACCTGTCCACTGACAAGCTCGCCATAACAGTTGACAGAAACCTCATTAAAGCTCATTTTCAGCTTGAAGTTTCTCAAAATAGGGAATGAAACCACTCCGAATCCGGAGATGACGGTGGAATCTCCAGCCTTATAAATGATACTGTCGAGTACTACAGGAGTGCCGTTGGCATAAAGGGTGTCGTACTTCTTCAGGATTTTACCTTTTTCTCCATTACAATCCTTTATAGCCATGATTTCGCCACAATCAGCAGTGTCCATTGGATTTGGCACGACAAATGTGATTGTGTCGCTGAAAGGTGCATATGAAGTGTCGTTGTCAGTAATCAAAAGATACTGCATACGTGCCTCATATGGCTCGTTGTATTTCAGATTAGAAAGTCCATAGTAATTCTTCTCCTCTGTATCTCCCTCGTTAATCTTAATATGATAGGTAGTCCAAGTATCCTGACTTTTCTTGCGAATGTCGAGTGCATAGCTCTGATATTTGAAACGGACATCGTCGAGGAACCAAGTCGCTTTTGTGGCATTGTCCTCTGTTTTAACAGTGTCAATATGCACAGTGTCCAATTCTCCGTTGATAGCCTTCACCTTAGGCTCTTTCAAAGGCGTGTATGGTTCTAGCTCCTTTGTATAGCAATATGTGAAAGAATCAATCTCACTTGTGCTGTTAGGCTTCACATTGCCAAATTCATCAATAATAGAAACACGCCAGAAATATGTCGTGTTTGGCACAAGCTTCATTCCTTCAGTTTCTATCAACTGATACATCGGCATATAAGAGGTTGCGTGAATATAGCCTTGGGAAGGACCAGAGCCATTAGCAGAAGGAGTATAGCTGCCCAAATAATGCAGACCGTTTCCTCCTTCGTCAGTAGGACAAATCTCAATTAAATATTTGGTCTGCTCTCCCGTCACTACCGGCATCTGCCAAGAGAAGTTCACGATCGTCTGGTTGCAATCTATATTGGTGCCTGTGAATGGAGAGATAAGCAATGGGGCACCGCCAGCCTGCAATCTGGCAGGGAAGACGCACTCCTTACTTATCGGTATTCGTCTTTTATCATTATCATCCACTACTTGGAAGACGAAATTATAAGCTCCTTCGTTAAGGCATCCGTCTCTATAAGCTGTGGAAGAGAGGATATTTCCAGCTTTGAAAAATTCGGAGAACACTCCTATCTCAGCCATATAGACAGGCTTTCCAGGTGTTACAGTATGCTGGTCTGATTGAGCGGAAAACATCACACGTCCGGAAGCCATATCCTTCACTGTCATAAGAATACGGAATTTGTATCCTGTGGCGTGCATATCCCTCATCAACACATTGCACTGAAATCTGTTGGTGCCGACATAATCAGTCAGGCATGTGCCGTAAGGAGGTGTCAACATCGCGTTGATATCCACCGGATATGTCACTCCATACTGAGAATTTGCGACAGACGAATGACCTAATAAAGCGACAAGAACCATTATTCTCATCACCATTCGGAACAGACAACTATTTTTCAATATATTTTTTGAAGTTTCCATCTATAAAAATTTCAATACAAAAGTAATAAATATCCGCTATATATTTAGAATCCGACACTATATGTCAGAGTAGTTAAAAATTCATATTTGTGGTCTCCGTTGATCATAGATCCGAAGTATTTGGTATATCCGCTAGAGAGGGATAGTGTATGTGTGCCAAGTTTTTTCTTTGACGCGTCAATTGAATAAGAGGCGTTGAGACCGGTGTTGAAAAGAGATCCTGGGTCTCGATCCGGCACACGGTTCCAATTGTAGTTGCAAGATAGTCCCGTCGCCACTTTCCCATTGGCAAGACTCTTGTTGACAGCCAATCCAGGACCGAAATAAGTTGTCTCAGTATAAGTTGAGACGCTTCTGCTTCCATTGACAAAGGCTGACCAGCCCAACATCATCTTCTTGTACTGCTGGGAGAAACTCAGATTGCCGGAATAGAAATCAGAATATGAGGTCCGCTCCGTCTCATTTAGCATATCAGCGGTCTGATACGATGCGGAAAGAGAGATCACATCAGCAATATTCTCGGATCCGAAAGAATAGGAAGTCGAGCCATTGATAGATTTTGACACCTGATAGAAATTCAAGCTGTCGAGAGCATCTGTCAGATAAGGATAAGATTCCGGTTTCACCTTGGTGAATGTGGTGAAGTTGGAGAAGCCAAGAGAGGCGTTCCATGCTTTTCCAGAAGAGAAAGAAGCGTTTGCCGAGTAGACGGTGCGACGTGTATCACTCTGCATATCTCCGTTCAGATTATTGTATTGTAGTCCGAAATTACCCGAAAGGTTAAGTTTTCCCTTAAAAAGCTTTACATTCGGAGCAATGGTAAAGTTTTCAAAATCATTATTGAAGTAGTATCCTCCAAGAGTCGTATAATTTGGAGCGACACGCTCATAATTCACAGACAAGCCCCAAATATCTCCCTGATAACCGAGAGAGGCATTAATGGCATCGGTATACTTCTCCGGTGAGTTTTTATCACGTGCGTTTGCGAAACCGTTTTCATCAGTTGTGATACCGGCAGTCTCAGTAAATGTATTGGAATTATACAAAGAAAATGCATATTCGCCATGCACAAAGAAATATTTCAGGAATTTCTGAGTCACTGCCACAGACACCGCCGTGTTTTTTTGTGGAGTAATAAAACTTTCGGCAGGCACATAGTCGATCGAGTTTTCCTTATCCTCGCCATGGAAGAAAGAGACAACATACTCTCCGAATTCCGGTGTGTAGCCCACTTTGGCAGCATAACCTATTCGTTTGTAAGCGACAGTATTATAGTTCTGGATCATAGGATCATACTCTATCGCTTTCTTGAAACGTCCGTACATAGCGGCGATGTTCCAATTGCTTGGAGTCAGCTCCACACCCACACCATTAAACATGTGTCCAGCAAGTGTGTATGGAGAGAAGTTCATCGAGTTTGAGCCCAGCAAAAGATGCACCCATTTGTAGCGGGGGTCAAGTTTGAATCTGTTGAAAGGCTGAGTGAACGATTTCTGTGTATTGCTGAAAGAAAAAGAGAAAGGCATGCTGATACCCCAAAGGTTGATATTAAGGTTACCGTTGAGATACATGGCATAAGGGTCTCTGTTCACCAAGCTGTCGCTGCCGGCATAGAATGTGTTGGAGAAAGACAAACCGCCGTTTGCCTTGAAGCCCTTTTTAAAACTAAATTCATCTAAGTTCTGCGATGTTGTTGTGATGGCGGCCTCGACATTTAAAAGGCCAGTTAGGACAACCACAAGCATCGCTAAAATTTTCGTTTTCACGCTTTCTTTTTTTTATTCAGACGCAATTCAAGCGTCACAACAGATTTTAAATATTAATTAAAAAACTCAATATGGTTAAAAGAATCCATGAAGACGGATTTTATTCCGTCTTCACAGATCAATTATCATTCTCCTGCAGGACCTGCGTTCAACAAGATAGTACCCTTTGAATCATATTTAGTCACAGCAGAAATGACCACGACCTCAACATTGTTGAATCTCTCATTCTCTACATTATATGTGTAGACATAAGCATCATTGTAATCATATTTCGTCTTCTTCAATTGACCAGCAGGGATAGTCACTCTATCGACCTCAGATCCATCCATGTGATAGAATGTAAGCACACAATCCTCGGTGTTGTTTGCGAAATACACATTTACAGTACATGGTTTACCTTCCGTTCTTGGATTTGGAGTAACGACGATATCCAAAATGTTCTTTCGTCTGTCGACACCACCATAATAAAGTTCGACATTGTCGTAAGCCACTTTCAAGAAATCATTGATCTCAACCTGATACCTACAGCCCTTGAAATATGAAGACATTATAACATCAGTCTTTAGATACAAGCTGTCGTTAGCATCATGACTCGTGCTTGTATACAAATCAGACTTATCTGTCACCATAACAAAATTGATGTGAGACGCCAACAATGGAGTCATATCCTTTGCCATGTTGAAATTGTCGATGAAGAATCCATCAGGGACCTCACGCGTATCATAGTATGACAGTACAATATTCTTAGCATTTGGAGTAGCACCTCTTTTAGGATTATCCAAATCATAAATATACAGACGCTTATCAAGCAGCTTAACTTTTTCATTAGAGAACTTATAAGAGACGCTGTCAAATGTCGACTCTGGACCACAGAAGTCGATCAAAGCGATGATGTCTCCATAATGGCTCCAAGTCGTAGCCAGGAAGTCGGTCTGGCGGGATACATTGACCTCATCCTGTCTGAACATTAGAGACGTAGATAATTCACATCCGTTGGCATCTGAAATTGTGTAATAGAAAGTCGTCTCTTTATATCCGGCTACTGGAATGAACGGTTCATCACTTTCTATAGATGAATGGTATATCTCCGTTGTTCCATCATCGAATTTTCTCTCTGTATCTAGGCCTCCCTTCACTGAGAACAAGTAAGGTGATGTTCCTCCCTTCACATCTAGAGCTGACACTGAACCATAATTCGGGTCGTCGGCCGCTCCTGCATTAGCACACATGCTTGATGCCGCGAACTCAGCCGACAACGCATCCGGTTCTTTGACTGTCAATTTCGCAGTGTGTGTTGCGGTATCACCAAAACGTTGATGACAATTCTGAGCATCCGTAATTGTGAAATAGTAATCACGTGCCTTCAGATTATCAATAACAATACGAGGGAATTTGCCCAAAGTGTCTTTAGGGTCAACTGTTGGATACAAATCAGGCTTACTCATATCTACATCCTCAGAGCCCCAAGATGGATTGACATCCACTATATAAGGAGCCTTGCCTCCTAAGACATACAATTCAATCGATCCATTGGACAAGCCATTACAAGTGACGTGTGAGATCGACTTCTTGCTCAACGTCATCGGCTTCATTGTATCAATTGCCGAAACTCTCACATAAGTACCACATGAGGTATCATTCTTCTCCGGATCCAAGCGATAAATAAAGAATCCGTGTCCACCACCAGTGATTTTCTTAGTGAATGTTTTTCCGTCTTCCTCAAAGTTCACTTTGCAGTCAACGAAGTTCAGATCGTCAACACAATCATACGGAGTCTCACATGAACCGATATGCTCTTTGACGGCATACTTATATTTCTTCTCAGCGTCGTCATGGATGACAAATGTAGCATCAGCACTCTCCTCTCCCGGACAGACAGCATCCTTCACAGAGCCATCGACTGTAAAGTAGGTCTTCACCTCTATCTCATCCTTAAACTCGATTCTACATCCTTTTCCGTCGACTACCGCCACACGATACTTTCCTGGGTCAAGGAACTGGCTACGGTAGACTCCCATCGCATTCAATGTGTCATAAGTGATAGAAGTGGCCGCCAAATAATTGTCGATTAGACCACCATTGCCTTCATTCTTACCGTCCATGACCATGTAGTTGTAATCTCCCCAACCTCCTTTCACCTTCATATCGATATGGCGTTTTGTAGGATCACATAAAGCTCCCTCCGCATCATAAGTGACCTCTTCAATTCTCAATGGATCCTTTGGTTCCACAACAGATATCTTAGTGCTGTAGACACAATCATTTGAATCAGTGACAACACATTGATAAACTCCCTTAGACAAATTAGCTATTGTCTGAACTCCTGACTCAAGCCACTCGCCATACTCATCTTTCCAGAAGTTTGGCAAATGGGTGTAACTCCATACCGCCGTTTTGATCGTATCCGGACCACTATAATATACATCCTCCTCATAAGTCGTAGAGTCCGGTGTCACAATAGTGAAATCCATATAATTTCCTGTGGCGTCCTGTTTTGTCCACTTGATGCTCTTCCACTCTTCTCCAAATAGGAATCGTTTCAGATTCTTCTCCGGATTAATAATATCATATCTTTGGATCTGTGTATATGAATCTCCATCCTTCTTATATAGATGAGCCTCGTTTGAAATACGGTTTAGACTGGTCATCAACGGGCATCCATCATACTCATAATTTACGAACACCTTCTCCTTAACCTCTTGTCCGATACCATTTACAGTAGATGGACCGTCTATCAAATAGCCGATATAACACATTTCATACTCATACTTGCCATCCTTGAAAGTGGAGTCATGCTTCAAAACAAATGTCCTGTCACGGCCTCCAGATCTGATAGGTTTTAGAGAAATGACACCATCTGTTTTGCTCTTACATGAGATATCCAACACCTCATGGCTTAATATTACCGGATTCGGAATCTTAATTGTGTCTTTGATGCGTACGCTGTCTTTACATCCCTTGATTGTAGAGACCAAATCTATGAAATAGCCACCACCTGGCAATCCTGAATATATGAAAGTAGTGTCCTTGCCATACACAGTGTCGAATTTGCATGGGAACACTGCCTCTACATATCTGATTCCAGGCTTGTTTTTCTTTTTAATAATCATAGTGTCTTTCTTTTCATAAGTGACGAATGTGTCTATGATTATTTCATTGGTTTCTGGATCTCTTTCATATCTGACATCAAAATCCGTCGAATCAGCATTCCAGATAGTGTCCTTAACACGTGGTTCTATTTTATATACAGGCACATCTACTGTCGTGTATGTAGTGTCATCATATACATAAATCACTTCCTCTGGTTTTGAGTAACGCAATGTCACCTTAGTGCTGTCATAATCACCCGTATGTATATGGAATGCGATTATACCTGTTGAATCATATCTACATTTCAAAGTTTTGAATGAAATAGAGTCGATCATCTCTATTCCAAATCCAGGAGCACCTACATTATACTCGTATGTGATTTCTTCTCCACATACGTTCTTCATCTTGACAACGAACGAATCGTTCGGCAAATTGTCAGCAACGAAGTAAGCTGTATCTCCGGCAAGTGAATCTATGCTCAATTTATATAGAGTCTTTCCATTGCTCTTATAACTGAATGTTGCTGTCAATCCACGGCTTGCACCGATTGCATGGAAATAGATTGCGGCATCATTGTCAGCATAGCAACGTGGCATTCTGATTGAATCTGCAGGTTCAAACTTAAAGTCGTTGACCAACTCCTTGATTTCTACAATGGTGTCGATCAAAGCAGGACAACCTACTGATGGATAACCTACATGAAGCTTATATTTGCCAGGAGCAAGAGCACCCAATAATATCTTGTTCAAAGCAGGATCAGCATCATTTTTATCAATTTCAGAATATTCTTTGTCATTCCATTCTTTCAATGAGTAGACAGGGTGTGCATATTCTGAAACGACATCGAAATCAACAATCATCTGAGCGTTGTTTATTCCTTTACAACGCTGATATGGATCATAGATGAACGTGTCAACCAACGTCGAATCGGCATGATCATATATGATTTTCAATGTGTCTGATGACGCCGCACATCCATAATTGTCGACCACATCACATAGATAAACCTCATTTTTTACCAAATCAGGCAATGTGTCATGCAATGCTTTAGTATGAGATACTGTAGACGTTGCTATATCACCGACATACTTGGTCCACTTATACGTATATGGAGTGTTACCACCTGATGTCTTTGTAAACATCATAGCATCTATTGAGTTCTCACATATTGCCTGCGTAGCGGTGAATGCGACCTCAAACTTGACTGGTTTTGTGACATCAACCGTTCTGCTATAATTAGCGTCTCCTATCGTACAGTCCTCCATTCCTTCAAAGAAGATCTTGACATCATAAACAGCTGGTTTTAGATTGTCGAACACCACAAAGGCTTCCTCTTCCGACAAAGTGTCCGACTTAACCATTGTTCCAAGTGAAGACAAAACGACAACAACGTCGGCTTTATTTATATTTCCTGAATACTCCACTCTTACATCTCCAAACTCTCCTCCATCACAAGTCTGAGTATTGGCAACAACAGTGTCAAGAGATAGTTTCAGCATGTCTGGGTCAATCTCCTCGTTCTCAATCTTAATTGTTTCAGACGCAATTGGCTTGCATTCATCAGAAACGACGAAGATATACTCTCCATTCTTCAATGATCCATAAGTCACTGTCAACACACTGTCTTTCGTCACAGTGGAATCCATCAATGTCGACGCAAGTCCATTCAGTCTACATGTCAAGCCATCTCTCCAGCCTGTGACTGTGAATACACTTTGAGCCTGTGGCTTCTCCATACATACATTCTTGGTCTGTGTGCTTGCTAAAATTTCCACAGCCTCGTCTCCATCAAACTTAAAGAAATGGATTGTTTTCTCATCAAATGATCGGCAATCACCATCCTGTATAGAACAACGGACTCTTGTGGAATCTCCTTTTGCCTTCGACGCATCAAAATAATATCCATCTGTTTTCTTCACCACACATTCTCCAGTAAAGATAGCACCTTCCACTGCTGTAGTTAGCTTAACAGGTTCTGATTCATTCTGGCAGAACACCTCTCCCTCTTCAATTCCATCAAACGGAACAGATCCTACACCATTCACTTTTTGCATAATCTCAAGCACGGTGTCAACTCCACAAACATTAGTTATTGTCATCTGTAATGGCACCAATGCCTGACGGGCATAAACATGGAATGAACCAGGATTTCCGAATGTGTCCACAACATAGACACTATCCTTAGAAGAAGTCCAAGCAAACTTGTAAGTTGCCTTCTCTTTCTTAGTCAATCCTGTCAAAGTCACTTTTGCCGTATCATCTCTACATATCTCTTCTTCTGCGAGCTCAAGTTTGAAATTGGCTTTCTTGAACTCACAATCAGCCTCAATAGCACCCACACAATAATCAACCTCAGGACGAATCTCTCCAATTTGGTCGTCTGTCACTGGAGTGGCATTTTTTGGCATTTTCTTGATTCCTCCACCCTTTTCAAACTTCACATTTATAAGTGTCGGCAACTTCTTGACATAAAGTCCTTCATCCTCTAATGAGGCTTCGAATATATCTTTCTCCACAACTCCCTTCACAATTTCACCGATCGACGACTGAGGCACGATAGTATCATTCTCACCCAATGGATAAGCATCTATCTCTGTCGTGTAGACGTTATAGTCGGACACTATCGGCTTTGACTCATACTTGCCGTTTTGATCCGGCTTGACAATCAGTTTCTTTGATGAAATAATGTTTCCCTTCAATTCCACTGGAATGTAATCATATACTAACAGACTACAATCTCCTTTCTTGCCTGAGAAGAAACTGTTGTTGTATATCTCTATCTTTGTGTTCTCCGGAGTCGACATGAAATCAAGTGGGGTTGTCACTCCATAAAGTGCGTTTGCGAATGTCGAGTTCTGCACTCTCATCAGACCTCTGAATGAGGATGCAGACAATTGATACAACGAGTTGGCAAATGTTGTTTTGTCCACAAGCAGATAATTGTTCTCGCTTAAGCTGAAGCTTGACACTGACAATCCACAGTAGTCTAACGAATCAAACAGACACTCTTCGATGATAGTAGTATCACAACCTGAATATATAGCGGCATAGTTTCCTACGAACGAACACTTCTCTATTCTTGTGTTTACTCCACTAACATTGTAGCCTAAAATTTGAACTGCCGAACTGCTTGCTCTAGGCACACAACTTTGTCCGCGGAACTCAACGCCATTGATTTCCACCCATCCAGGGAATTTACTTGTGATATTAACAATTGAATAGCCATTGTCCTGCGAATTCAACACATCGATAGACGTAAAATCATTGTCAGACACCACACACTTGTCGTCTCCATTATAGTCGACGCTCAACACTGTCTTATATTTGACAGGGTCAGCCACACATCCAGTCTGTGCACTGTCCGGATATCCTCCATAAATGTTCACCAGACGGGATGATGAATATCTTCTCGACTTATTTGTCGACAGTTTTCCGTAAGAGTCAAACATCGGTGAGTAAACTCCCTCTGCCACATAGAACGACGCATTTGTCGGAACTACAGAGAAATACTTGGCGAATGTTGTGTCGTTCATACTGTTCTCCCAGTCACGGCCCGATCCGTCTCCATGAGCCTGCTTCTTCACAAAATATCCCATAAATGTAGGGAACTCAAACGCTCCGATACAGCTGGAGTCTTTTCTGACGAATCCTCGCTGGTCGTAAGTAACCTTTCTGTCGTCTAGAGGAATGTTAAGAATCTTTCCTCCATCAAATGCCGACTGTATGACTGCAACCGTCGGAGTATAACCACCGTTATACTGAATATTAGGAATGAACACTGTCTCTGACTCAAACGCAAAGTCGCCATCCAAAAGCATCTGTACCTCCTTTGGATCGTTCATGACCATGTCATGGCTTCCATAAGACATATCCGTCTTGTACGAGAACACATTGTAGTCGCTGCTTGCCACATTCACAACTCCGTCAAACTCACCATTCTGATTTCCGATAACTATGTTACCGAACAATGAGACTGACGACTTGTCGTCCAATGAACCGATGAACGAACCCTTATGCTTTGACTCTGGTATTATCTGGTTTCCTACAATGGTATTGTTTGTAAGATCAAGTTTTGACGACTTGACACTGAACACAGAACCCATGTCTGCCGCATTGTTCGACAATGTTGAATTTTCAAATGTCGCTTCCGTATTTTCAAGATTTGCGACACCTCCCATAGCGTATTCAGACTTACATTCCTCAACCTTGGCTCTGTTCTCATACACCGCCGTCGACTGCACATTCAATTTGGAATCGACTAGGTTGAATGCGGCTCCATTGTTTGAATAGTTGTGAGTGAAGACGGAATTAGTCACCTTGACATCAACACCCTTTCCATATACACCGGATGCCACATTGTCCTGTACGAAGCAGCGGTCCATCACCAACGAAGCGCCGTCAGCCAAATCAACAGCACCCCTGTCACAACTTTTCACTCCCGACAAAGTCATACCAAACAAATTCAATGTTTTTGCACCGTTGACACGGATAAGGATTGAGTCGTTGTCCTTAACATTGGAATAAGGAGTATATTCCAAAGAATTTGGATAATAATAAGTATAGTCGTTACCGTTGACATCTGCTGTCAGTTTTGTGACGTACACGTCTGGCATAGACGGTGTCGATGTAGATGTCACCGTATCTGGATAGCCACCGATCAAAGTCACGGAGCTGTTGATGTTATACATTCTACCCAATTCTGGGTCGACGTAAGCGCTCTTGTATGTACCTGCGGCGATGTGGAAAGTCTCACCGTCGTAAACCAATGGAAGATACTCAGCGAAATCCTTTGGAGACATGGCGTTGTTCCAGTCCGAACCGTCACCTGTACCGTCTTCCTTCACATAGTAGCCGTTCTCATTCTTCTGAGGACGGACAGCCAAAGAAAGTTTGACGATGCTGTCGCAACCCTCCACACTCTTCAACGTCTCAGTGAAGTGGTAAGAGCCGACCTTCTGGCAGACATCATCCAGATTCTTATCAATGAAAGTATAGGAGTCGCCCACCATGACAGTATCCTTCAACACCGTATCCACAGCGTTGCATCTCATCTCGTATGCTCCCATACAAGTTGAATCGAAACGCTCCACTCCACGCTGGTCTGTAAGCACATTTTCAAGACGTGGGAATCGGATAGATCTACCATCTGAAAGCTTGTCTGATTTTAGAGCGACGGTTGGTGTGAAGCCACCGTTGTTAGTAAGAACTGGTGTAAAGAGTCCTGTTCCACTGTTGTATTTACCTTCGAAAAGATAAGTCAAAATCTCTTCATTACGGTTCGGTATATCCTTCAACTCCTCATGAATATTACCTGTATTATCAAAAATAGAGAATATGTTTTCATCAAATATACTTTGATCAAGTTCCCTCAAATCATTATTAGCCAAATCTATAATACAAGGCAAAATATTATTCTTATAATCGACGCTGCTCCAACGGGCATAAACCGTCTCAGTACCATGATTAGTATAATTTTCTTTTTTATCAAGCGAATTACCTAAAATTATATTTCCATATAACTTCAAATCTGCAGGATATGCCAGAATCAAATCAGTGGTATTTGTATTACCTGTAATTGTATTATTATACATTCCAGGGTGGCAACCGTGGAATTCAATTATAGAACCCGAAACATTTGAAACAATCGTATTATTGGTAATCACCACCGAATCTGCCCCAGAATCAAAGTCAAATAATTTATCACCATCATCTTCTGTAGCATTATTCCATATTGAATTTCCATAGAAGTTAGTGAAAACAGGAGAAGTTCCACCTGAGAAATGCCAATTAGCAAAATGGTTATCTTTATAATTAGATTTAGAAATGTTTGTATAGCGATAATCTAAAAATTCAATCTTACCCTTAGAAGAGCCAACAAATTCTGATGAATCTACAATTATAGAATCCGAAATCACATACAATAGTCCATTAGAATCTGTATTCTTGAAAGAAGACTTTGTAACGCTGAAATGGTTCAACTCCGTGCCATTTTTCATGCTACTAATAAAACGTCCATTAGTTTTATTGCCGATGAATGAACACTCATTGATTTCAAATCCTAAAACTCCATATTTTGTTAAATCACCAAAATTGTTTTCAAATATAGTTGAATCTATCCTTGTATTATCATAGAGATAAAGCAGACCTCTGTTATTCTTAAATTCAGAATTTGAAAGAACGAAATCATGACCTATAGAATAGACAATAGCAGAACTGTCTCCATTCGCATACGCATATATTCTATTCAATCGAACACTATGATTCGGATTGACACCTGAGGTGCCAGGAATAAAAACAAGATTTCTTTGATTATTCTCAAAGAGGATAGAATCCATTGTCAAATTAGATGCGGTTGGCATATAAATGACATTAGAGAAATTTTTCGAGAATTTAGAGTTATATACCTCCAAATTTTCTCCCTCGTATGGCATGTATACCGCATTATCATTATATGTGAACTCTGAATTTGAAATCTTCACATTTTTATCAGGTTTTAGTATGTAGACAGCTCCTCCTGAATTCTTTACAGAAATGCCATCAAATCCGACATGCAATTCCTTATTGCTTTGGCTGAAGAACATATATGAAGAGTTATCTTTTCTATTTGTCACGCTAACTGATAGATAATCATCATCTTTTGTTTCCGATATCTCATCATCACCATCTATATCTCCATCAAAAACAGTATGATATTTTTTAGGTTCACTTACCACATTTGTTCCTGTAGCCTTACTCGAATAACCTCCTTTGATTGTGATATCGCTATTAACCGTGTAGCACAATCTCCTTGTATTACTATCCTTAATCAAAGTTGCATCATAAATCGGCTTATATGTACCTTCCGCCACATAGAATGTAGCACCGTCAGGAGCCAAAGGCAAATATGTGGCGAAATCAGTGCTATCCATAGCATTGTCCCAATCACTACCGTCACCCCTACCTTCTTTATCCATCTTCACATAATAGTTCAACTTCGTTGGATCCGGTTTAACCACTACCTTATGCATCACAACACTGTCGCAACCAATTGCGGTTTGAAGTGTTTCAAAGATGCTGTCGTGCACTCCCACCTTTGTGAATGTCTGTCCATAGATTTTTGTTCCGACATTTATAGTATCAGTAGAGAACGTAGTGTCTGAGCCACAGCCGATTTCGTATGCTCCCATACAAGTCTCATCAAAACGTGACACTCCTCGCTGGTCTGTAAGCACATCTTCAAGACGTGGGAATCGGATAGATTTACCGTCTGAAAGTTTGTCTGATTTTAGAGCGACGGTTGGAGTAGCACCTCCATTATTCTTTATTGTTGGGATGAACGTGCCTGTCTTAGAATCCAATGTGCCTTCAAACAAATTTGTCAAATAATATTCCTCTGAATTATCTGTAGCATACTCACAAGCCTTACAATTACTATAACCTTTCTGAATAGTGATTTCACGAGGTTTAACCAAAAGGTTAGTGCTATTGTCTGGAATATATGTTGATATATCGTCGTCCTCAGACGTCTGAGGATTCTTTCTTATGATATCCATCAAATTGAATTCAAACTCCTGAATATCATGAATTACAGAAAGTTCGAATTCATCATACTTTTTGTCTGACAAAACTTTTCCTTCCAATTTGTTGCCAAGAACAATATTTCCATGAAGGTGTGAATTTAGGTGGGCATACAAAGGATAAGAAGATATCTTATTGGAAATGATTGTATTGTTCACCAATCGGAACTTGTCTCCATCTGCACTTTGATATATGATGGATTTGACATCATTCTTAACAAATGTACTATTCTCTACATCAACAGAAGCAACAGAAACAAGATTTCCACACTCATTGTCAAAATATGAAGAAGATTTCACATCAACATTTCCGTAAGAGAAAACCAAATCACTCTTCTTATCATCTATCGTCGGAAGAATATTTTTTTCGAATACACAACGTCCGATACTTGTCTTGCTACCACTGGCAGCATACAAGATTCTGTTCGTGTTGCCTACAAAGCTACAACTATCTATAGTCAAAGAAGTAGTGGCATTGAATTCAAAAATCTGATTTTTATTTCCCTTAAACAATGAATTAGTAATTGGTGTTGTCTCTCTATCCTTATTCACCATATAGATCAAGCTTCCTGAATTATCATTATTTATAAATTCAGAATTCGAGATCTTCAACTCAACATTATTCGAGCTATAAATTTGTGCATTGTTTCCAGTAACAGTCACACGGTCAAACGACATCATTCCCTCTGAAGCGGAATATGCAATATAACCTGTGTTTCCAGAGAAAACTGTAGACGTCACATTTGTGTTCCAACCATTAGGCGTGAACAAACAACCGGAACTGATATTTTCAAATTTCGACCCATCAATGAAAATGACGGCTTTATTACTTGTATAATATACCGCATAATCACAATTTCTGAATGTCACATTATTGCCATAAAAACGAGTCACATCCCCATTACTAATTATACCAGTAGAAGCACCATCAATAATAATATTATTGAATGTGACATCACATTTGTGAGCCTCAAACAAATTTATTGAATTGTCGCCTCGGTTTGAATAAGTAAGTTTGAGACGGCCGTTTTCATCAACACCTTTGACAACCTTGTCGTCGCCCTTATGATCTCCACTAAAGACAGTAGGATGGTTCTCAGGATCTGCTGTTGCTCCAATTTGGGCGTCAGCCGGATAACCTCCATATATCGTGATATTGTTTTTTATTCTATAGCATAAAGAAGTAGGATCATCTGATTCTTCTCCTGACGCATCATAAATAGGATTGTAGACACCTTCTGCAACATAAAATTTTGTGCCACTATTGGCAAATGGAAGTGTAAAGGCGAAGTCATCAC
>DGHQ01000004.1:0-124305 GCA_002392915.1 Bacteroidales bacterium UBA3844
CGAACCTTGTGTATGAGACCGTTTTTGGGAAAAGGTGCCTATATCTTTTGCATATGTAGTCAATATAGAAATGCTTCAAACATCTGTTATTTGACGAATGAAACATTGTCATTATCACGATTATTTCTGCAATATTCATCTTCCCGTCGCGGTGGTACTTTCTCTTTGAGGATTTTGGTGCTTCTATAGAATATTTTTTAAGCATTCTTTCATAAAGTTTGCAGAAGTCATCTGCCAAACAGAAAATTTCGGTAATTTTGTCGTCGGTAATCATGGCGTTGTTTTTCGTTTGTTTTTATTTTTTGCACTTTAAAATTACGAAAAACAACGCTAATTACCAAATTTTCAATTAGTTATATTTCATCGAACTGACGTTATATTAACTATTAACTGTGATCTGCGGATCATTTTCCACTTTCTGATTGGAACCTCACCTCTTTTTCTCATAAAAAGGCGTAGCCTTTCTCTGTAAACTTTATTTCTCTGTGGTTTTATTAAATTTATGTGCTCGCCTACGGCTCGCACGTGGGGAGGGGTTAGGGCCAATATCAATCAAACATGGGCCCTTAACAATCCTCATTTATGACACTCCAACCATCATTTTTCTCCTATTTTTAATTTCGTCTAATTCACATTATATTATGTGGAACATTACACATTAAATATTAATTTTGCATCTGAATCAAATTGTCCACAAGAATAATGAGAAACAACGTATTTGACATAATATCCATAATCGTATTCATTCTTTCTGTGATCGGCATAATCCTTTCAATGTATGATTACGACCGTTGTCTGCTGTTGCTCTCCATAATCGCATTTGGCGTTGCTCTAAATGTGACTAACAGAAATACATATCTGCATGCCGCATTTATATCCACAATTGCCGGAATAATAATCGGATACAGTTTGTTCTCACCCATAATAATGTTGCCAGCAGTAGTGCTATGCGGAATCTACGGAGGACTCGTCATAAGTCTGCATCTGCAAGACAACAACGAGAAGAAGCATTATTTCGAGCATCTAAAATACCTTGATGACTCTGCCAATAACATCAATGCCTACAGCATCGGAATACCATTCCTTTTCAGCATGGTCGTAAGAAGCGACGGCAATATCACAGACAGTGAAAGAGAGAAAGTGTTCGACTTCTTCAAACGAAAATTTCCAAAGGAATGTTTCGAGATGAACAACACGTTCAAACTCACTCTCGGATATCATGCGACGGATTATAAAAAATATTGCGCGACGGTGCTGGCATACGCAGATAAAGTAGACGAGACTTTCCCTCTTGATCTGTTTTACGCATTGTACGACATAGCTTCTGATGATGGGTGTATGGTGCAGGAAGAGGCAGACAAAATGCGTCAGATAGGAAAAACACTGAGGATAGACAACGAGATTATCCGTCAGATGGAACATGCCCACGGAATAATAATCACTACAACGGACAAAGAGGAGTCGAAAGCTGAGTTGCGCAAAAAAGCCCTACAAACATTGGGTCTCAACGATGATGCCGACGACTACACCATAAAACTGGCATACAACACATTAGTACAGAAATGTCACCCTCATAAGATGAAAGGAAAATCCACAGCTGAGACAAATGAGTTGCTGAAACGTTTCGAACAGATCCAAACCAGCTACGATATACTGTTTATGCAGAAATGACAAAAAATGTTTTGTGCAAGAGAAACAGCGACTAAAAATACAGAATAAAAAAATTGACAAACTGCGGCATAAAACTTTGATATTTTGTCTTTTCCAAAATCCAAAAAAATTGCGTTTTTGCGAATAATGCATTAAATTTGCATGATTTTATTGGAAAAATCAAAAAAGATGAGTAAAAACACAATAAAAATAGCTGGTAAAACGTTCATACCAATGATAAGCTCAGCAGAACTGCACACACGCGTTTGCGAGCTCGGTAAGACGATATGGCAGGAGAATGCGTCGGAAAATCCACTATTTATAGTGATGCTTTCAGGAGCTTACGTATTTGCCGCAGATCTGTTGCGTACCATTCCAGCAGCGGTCGACATGGTATTCGTGAAATACTCGTCATATGAAGGCACACAAAGCAGCGGATCACTAAAACGTGAGATTGCCTTACCCGCCAGCGTCAAAGGCAGGACTTGCATCGTGGTGGAGGATATCATCGACTCAGGAGTCACGATGAAACAGTTTGTAGCGGACCTCAAGGAGGTGGGCGCAGCAAAAGTCAAGATTGCAAGCCTTCTCGTCAAACCAGAAAACAACAAGACAGACATAAAAGCCGACTATTACGGATTCTCTATTTCAAAAGAGTTTGTTGTAGGCTACGGATTAGATTTCGACGGAAACGCAAGAAATCTTGATTCGATATACAAATGCATTGATTAAAAACAGATTAAACGAATCTAAAAATAAAAAAAATAAAGATGAAAAACGTAGTGATTTTCGGAGCTCCAGGTTCAGGAAAGGGAACACAGAGCGAACTTATCATCAAGGAGTTTGGTTTGGCTCACATCTCAACAGGTGATGTGCTAAGAGCTGAGATTGCAAACGGCACAGAGCTTGGCAAGACAGCTAAAGGTTACATGGACAACGGACAGTTGGTGCCAGACAGCCTAATCATCGACATCCTTGCTTCAGTGCTAGACAGCAAAGGCAAGAACATCCCAGGTGTTATCTTCGACGGTTTCCCACGTACTATCGCTCAGGCAGAGGCTCTTAACGCAATGTTGAAGGAGCGCGGCACTCAAATCAATGTAGTGGTTGGTCTTGAGGTTGAGGAAGACGAGCTTATCAAGAGAATCGTAGAGAGAGGTAAAACTTCAGGACGTTCGGACGATAACGCAGAGACAGCTAAGAAGCGTTTGTCTACATATTTCAACCAGACTCTTCCATTGAAGGATTTCTATGTGAAGGAAGGCAAGTATGCTTCTATCAAGGGTATGGGCTCAATCGAGTCTATCTTCGCTGATATCAAGAAAGCTATCGAGAACGCTTAACAGATTCCGACAAAACAACAGGTGCTGTGAGCAACAGCATCTGTTTTATTTTGATTAATAACTATCCAACGCCATCCAAACAAGGCTGGAATTGGAATAAAACGTGCGACATTGAATAAGATATGATGATATTGCCTTATGCTTTAGTTGTTTCTATAATCGCTTATTTTCTCAACCACAAATTGAACGTCAGCGACAAGAAACAGATCAAAATAAAGAAGATTCTTAGTTTTGCGACATTCTCATTATTGCTGTTTTTCATATGCAACATTTCGGTATTGCTTGAATATCAACTTAATACACGAGCAATCATTCGTTTTGCCACAGAGAACATCGTCACAGTGAAGAATCATTACATACTTGGCAAAGGTTTATTTATCACACTCTTCCTTTCAATAGTGACATTTGTATACAACTACTATGAGTCAAAGGTAAGAGCTAAAAGACTTGCCAAAGAAGCTGAAATCGTCAATTACGAAATTGATAACGATCCAGAAGAAAAATCATTTTTTGGAAAATATCACGTGCTTGATATTTTATGTTATGTTGTGGTGTCATCAATCACTTATTTCATAACTAGCACCATATTCTTAAAATTCATTGCCTTTGTAGTGAAAAACTATATAAGATACAATGTCTAAATGAAAAAACTGCAGTAGGGAATCTCTATGGTTTCAAAAGGCTATTGCCACCCTCACTACATTCCACAAGATGAAAACAAAAAAAATAGACGCTGCCTTCGCAACGTCTATTTTTATTTTATAACGAATATCAGATTAGTCGATATACTCACAACCCATATAAGGCACAAGAACTTTTGGTACACGTACACCCTTCTCTGTCTGGTTGTTCTCAAGCAACGCAGCAACGATTCTAGGAAGTGCCATTGCAGATCCATTCAACGTGTGGCAAAGCTGAGTCTTCTTGTCGGCTCCCTTATAGCGGCACTTCAAACGGTTTGCCTGATAAGTATCGAAGTTGGAAACAGACGAAACCTCCAACCATCTCTTCTGAGCTGCCGAATAAACCTCGAAGTCGTAGCAAGTAGCGGCTGTAAAACTCATATCGCCACCGCATAGGTGAAGAATACGGTATGGAAGTTCAAGTTTCTTAACCAAGCTCTCTACATGTGCCAACATCTCTTTGTGGCTCTCCTTAGAATGCTCTGGAGTATCAATTCTTACAATCTCAATCTTAGAGAACTCGTGAAGACGGTTCAAACCACGTACATCCTTACCATACGAACCTGCCTCTCTACGGAAACACTGAGTGTAAGCGCAATTCTTTATAGGAAGATCCTTTTCGTCAAGGATGACATCACGATAGATGTTAGTGACTGGCACCTCAGCTGTTGGAATCAGATAAAGGTCGTCAACCTCACAGTGGTACATCTGACCTTCCTTGTCTGGCAACTGACCAGTACCGAAACCAGAAGCCTGGTTTACAACTGTAGGAGGCATGATCTCTGTGTAGCCAGCATTTCTCGCCTCATCCAAGAAGAAATTGATAAGTGCACGCTGAAGACGAGCACCCTTACCTATATATACAGGGAAACCTGCACCTGAAATCTTAACACCAAGCTCGAAGTCGATCAAATTATACTTCTTAGCGATCTCCCAGTGAGGAAGAGCATCCTCGCCCAACTGTGGAATCTCATTGCCCATTTTAACAACGACATTGTCCTCAGCAGTCTTGCCATCAGGAACATCATCGTAAGGCATGTTAGGAATAGTATATAGAAGTGAGTTGATCTTCTCGATCGCGTCACTCATCTTAGCGTCTAGCTCCTTCGACTTCTCTTTGATAGAAGCCACCTTGCTTTTAGCCTCTTCTGCCTCTGCCTTCTTGCCTTCCTTCATAAGAGCACCAACGCTCTTTGAGATTGCATTTGTTTCAGCCAAATTAGCGTCAAGCTCAGCCTGAGTCGACTTACGAATCTTATCTAGTTCAATGATTTTACCAATCACCTCTTTGGCGTCAAAACCTTTTCTCGCCAACTTGCGGACAACTTCATCCGTGTTCTCTGTAATAACCTTTAGTGTTAGCATAATCTTAATTTTAGCTACTCTTTATTTTGCAAAGTTATAAAATTTCTAACAAAAGAAACAAAATTAAGTGGCTTTTATATGCAGATTGCCTAAAATTAGAATCAGTCCAACTTAACATCTCTCACATACCTAGCCGGCACACCAGCGACCACGGTCTCAGAAGCGACATCCTTCGTCACCACAGAGCCGGCAGCGATAATTGCACCGTCGCCAATGACAACACCTGGGCAGATAGTCACATTTGAACCGATCCACACATTGTTTCCTATGGTGATAGGGCGGAAATACATAGACGCACGTCGTTCCGGTATCTCATCGTGGTTGATCGTTGCCATCATACAGTTGTGACCGATCAGACAACCATCACCGATATATATCCCTCCCTGATCCTGAAAATGGCATGACGAATTGATAAACACATTCTTGCCAACATGTATATTGCGGCCACAATCAGTGTAGAAAGGAGGGAAAATACCAAATGAAGGATCAACTTTTTCTCCCGTCAACTCAGAGAAAAGAGCATTCAACTCATCATTTGTATGAAACTTGGTATTCATTTCCATAGTTATGCGACGAGCGTTCATTGCCATCTCATGCATCAGTTTATGAGCGTCGCTACCCGCCTCCACATATCCTTTTTCCTTGACAAGCGCAAAAAAATCATTCTCAGTCATTGAAGAAGACGTTGCTGCGTTTTGCGACGTCGCGTTTTCAAGCTCATTCTGCATACCCTTGGTGATAGTCTCTACCATCTGTTTGGCAAGCAGATGACCGGCGTCGGCTGCCGCCCTAAACAATTCAAGGGCTCTCTTGACATCCTTCTCCACTCCATTTCCAGTAAGGAATCTGCGACCTACAGAAAAATTGATTTCCGCATCGTCGTCTTCATATCCATTATTAGAATCGTAATTATTGCAACTCATTATAAACCATTAAATTAATGTAAACAATACAGACGTTACCGCCATAAATAAAAAAAGGGAGGCAGAAAACACCACCTCCCACAAAATCTCTGAATAAGAATTAGTTCTTCTTAGAGAACAAATCCATAATTTTAACAATAGCGTTAGCTTTTTCCTCTGTAGAACCAGTAGTAAGTGTACCCTTAAGAGCCTCTACATCAGAAAGGCCTTCTAGCAAACCGTTAAGTTTTTCAACTGCAGCATCACCTGTAGCTTCAGTACCAGTAACAACCTCTACAGCGGCTTCTGCAAACGCAGTCTTATAAGTGTTGTCTGTTGATTTCTTGTACTTGTCAGCAGCCGAAATCAAACTGATAGCAGAGGCTGTCTTGTCCAATGTCTCTCCTGGACCAGTCACCACCTTATAATCCTCGCCGAATTTCTTTCCGTCAACTCTAGCCTGCTCAACTGTAGTTTTTCCATTCTCAATACCTTCTTTACCATTCTCATCGTCATCATCACCACAAGATGTGAACGAGCCACACATCAAAGTTGAGGCCAAAAAGCACATTGCCAAATACTTATTGAATTTCATATTCATCAGTTTTAAATTAAATTTTCAGCAATATTACTTCATTTATCTCACAATTCCACAAAATCTCAATAATTTTTAATAAAAAAACAGTTAAAAAGTTTTAATTATCGTATTATTATGTCTATTTTTGCAAGAAACGGATTAAAACAATTAGACAAAATGAGAAAGATATATCAATCAATAATGATTGCTACAGTAGCGGTTGCGATGTCGTCATGTGCCAACAAAGATCAGGCGAAGCCAGTAGAAAATGCACAGGGTCCAATCAAACCAGCTGAGCAAGAACTTGTTGTAGACACTACAGCGATCGCGGAGAAGGATGCGGCATACTTATTTTATAATGAGTTTACTGTTGCAGGCCAGCCTCTAAAGATCAAAGGTGGCGAGTATGCGAAAGGAGCAAAAGTAAGTGTTCTTTTCAACGACGGTAATGGATTCAACCTTGCTTCTCCAAAAGTAGAGGTTAAAGGAAACAACGAAATCTGGGCAGTTGTTCCAGAAAACGTTGCTAATTCATTCCCTGTAATGATCGTCAACGGTTCAGACTCTGTCAAGACAGATGTTCTTTTCCGTGATGCTCGCAACATCATCGTTGACTTCGACAACAAGAAAGATCAGCTTTACATCAGCGGTGCAGCTGAAAAGTACGCTAACCTGTTCTCATTGAACACTGGCGATTACGGTGTGTTCGATGACATCAAGAGCTGGCAGGCTATTGTTTACCAGAGTGCACGCGAGAATGCAAAGGCAGCAGACTCTACAGTGTTCGGTTCTTTCACTAACGACATCTTGAACAAGCAGCTTAACATCCGTGAGTTCGCTATCAAGTTTGAGGTGAATGTTCCTAAAGATCACCCAATCATCGGTGAGGTGTTTGAGTTCGGTTTCTGCAGTGGCAACGACGAGGATCCAATCGGAAACATCCGTAACTGCGCAGCTTACTGGTGTCCATCAGAATATGTATGGATCAAAGAGACAGATTCATGGGAGATCGACAATGCCAAGCCATTCTACACAGATGGTTGGATGACAGTGACTATCCCATTCTCAGAGTTGCTTTGGAAGAGTAAGAACATGAGTATTTGTGCAGACGCTTCTCACAACGGTCAGTACACTAACGGTGCATGGACAGACTACAAGCACCACTACAACTACGCACAGCTTCACGCTGATCCAACAGAGGTTGAGCGTTGGGGTGGATTCACAATCAATGTGAACGAGTATGGCAGCTGCTTGAGAAGAGAGAAGTACAAAGTTGCTATGGACAACATCCGTATCGTGCCTAACGATGGCGCAGGTGCTCTTTACTTGAAGAAAGATTACGGTGTTCCTCAGCGTCACTACTCAAAGAAATAAGAATCAACAATTTCTTTATAAAAGCGAGTCACTTATCCAGCGACTCGCTTTTTTATCGTAAATATCATAGAGAAATCACTTGTATCTTAGACAGTAACTCAAAATTCAGGACAACCTTAACAATATGTCCTTACATATACATCGTCTAAAATTTTCATTACGCATTTCGCATTTATAATTTTCTATCGTGTTCGCAGAAATCACATATTGGCTGTTTAACGCCCTCTATATATACGCAGTAGCGATGACCATCATCGTGCTGATGCTGGAAAACCGAAATCCAATCAAATCTATCGCATGGATAATCACAATCATATCACTACCAGTGGTAGGTCTCATATTATATGCGTTGTTTGGACGTGATTTCAGGAAAGGCAACACAGTGAAGAAAGCAAACAAAGCCTATGCGGAAGCGTTGAAGGGTCTAGACGAGAAGTTTGACCAAGGCAATCCCGTCGAAGGATATGAAAACCTATCCCAGCTCATCTATAATCTCTGCAACGAGAAACTCTACAGCAACACATATATAAAGCCATTCACAGATGGAGCGTCACTCTACGAATCCATTTTTGCGGATATAGAATCAGCCAAAGAGACAATTTTCGCCGAATACTATATCATTGAAAATGACAAAATAAGCGATCGTTTCATCGACACATTGATAAAGAAAGCAAACGAAGGAGTGAAAGTCAAGATTGTGGTGGATGCAGTTGGAAGCTGGAAAGTAAAAAACAAGACAAAACAAAGACTGGCAGATGCCGGAATTGAATACCACGAATTTCTTCCCGTCTCCCTACCCTTTTTCGGCAGGAAAATCAACTATCGCAACCATCGAAAAATTCTTCTTATCGACAACGAGATAGGATACATCGGAGGAATGAACGTCGCCGACAGATATATCGAGGGGAAAAAATCCATCGGAAAATGGAGGGACACTCATATAAAAGTCATAGGTGATGGCATACAAGGTTTGGCAAAAGTGTTCAGGAGAGATTATCATTTCGTCAGCAGACAGTTAACTTCCATCAGCACAAAAACGCCATCTAAGGTTGACGGGTTCACACCATGCAACATGCAGACTGTATTCAGCGGCCCGGACATGGAATACAGAGCCATCATGCAGACCTACTTGCGCATCATAATGCAGAGTAAAAAATACGTCTATATCGAATCGCCATATTTTATGCCCAATGAAGCTGTGCGATCTGCGTTGGTGACAGCGGCAAAAAGTGGAGTGGAAATAAAAATCATCATTCCATTGTTTAGCGACGACAGGATTGTGCTGATGAGTACTTATTCGTATGTGAAAGACCTCGCGTCGGCAGGCATTCACTTTTATTTCTACAAGGCTGGATTCATCCACAGCAAACTAATCGTGTCGGACGACAAGATTGTCAGTTTAGGCAGCGCGAACATGGATTTTCGCAGTCTTGAACATAATTTCGAAACCAATGTCATTCTGTATGGAGACGAGACAGCATCCATCTTCCACAACATCTTCGAGCGAGATATGGCAGACAGTGAATCGTTTGATATGAAACGCTGGAAAAGCAGACCATTCTCAATGAGAATCAAAGAGTCAATAGCAAGATTATTCAGCCCAGTATTTTAAGAAGAATAAAAATGAGATTATTCATTTAGTATTTTTTTGTACTTTTGCAAAATATAACCGATTGTAATATGGCTGAAAACGAATTTTTGCAGATAGAAGAGAAAGTAGTGGAGATGCTCAAGACCGTATATGATCCTGAGATTCCTATCGACATATATGCGCTTGGACTAGTGTATGGAATCGACGTGAATGGCAGCACCGTCAACATCAAAATGACACTTACAGCGCCATCATGCCCAGCCGGAGACTTTATGGTGGAAGACATCAAACAGAAAGTTGAGTCGATCGACGGAGTTGACACCTGCAACGTCGAAATCGTGTTTGAGCCAGAATGGAATCAAGATATGATGACCGAAGAGGCCAAACTTGAATTGGGATTCTTATAATAGTAGGACAGCCATTAAGCCGACACTATACATATATATAAATGGGAAACGAAAGAAACCGAATATATTTCATATCCGACTGTCATTTCGGACTTGACGCCAAAGATTCGTCCATAGAACGTGAAAAAAAATTTGTCCGTTGGATGAACAGCATCAAAAGCAGCTGCAAAAGTCTATACATGCTCGGAGACATTTTCGACTATTGGTTTGAATACAACACAGTAATTCCCAAAGGATTCACGAGAGTACTTGCAAAGATTCAGGAATTTGTAGATGATGGGATCGAGGTTGTCTACTTCACAGGCAACCACGACATCTGGACTTTCGGATATTTGGAAAAAGAACTTGGGGTACGCGTCGTAAGAAACGAAGAATCAGCTACACTTCAAGGCAAGCACATATATATGGCTCATGGCGACGGTTTGGGAGATCCAAGCCGCACATTCAGATTTCTACGAAGATTTTTCAGAAACGGACCATGCCAAAAACTGTTCAAATGGATACATCCGGACGTGACAATGCCATTCGGCAACTGGTGGAGTCGTCGTAACCGATATAGTCGATGGGGCAAAGTGACTGAACAAGAAAGCGAAAAAGAAGATGTTTATCTTGGAGAAGACAAGGAACATCTTGTGATTTTCGCAAAAAACAACGAGAAAGCCAATGGTCCAAAGTACGATTTTTATGTCTTTGGACATCGTCATATTGAATTAGATTTGATGATAAATGCAAAAAGTCGTGTAATAATTTTGGGAAATTGGATAAATAAATATACATTTGGAGTGTTGGAGGATGGCAACTTCTGGTTGGACAACTTTTTTGAGGATGAAAACGTCAACTGTTGCGACCTATCCAACGTAGTTTAAAACAAAATTAAGGAAAGGGATTTTTTTATGAAACTAAAATATATTATTTTATTTGCATTGGCAGCTATACTTTCTGGATGCACCATGTCAATGAAAGGAGATTGGGCAGGAAGAGAATATTGTGGCTGCGACGAAGGAGACTTGCTGGATAGAGCAAAATGCAAAAAAGACGTTCTTCTCAAATATAAGGAAGAACTCAAAAACGACGAATTCCGCAAAGCATTCCATGATCACAAATGTGATTGACACTAGAGATAAAAGGAATTAATGTATAAGGATTAAAAACAAAACGAAATGAGATCTAATTTTTTCAACTCCATAATCGTTGGCTCAATGTTGTTAGCGACAACCGGATGCCAAGAAAAAAGCGTCACCATGCACAGCATGAGATGTGAATTTGTCAAAGCAGGAAATGAAGCAGTCATTTATGGTAGCGGTTTTTCTGCAGATGATGAGATCTTTTTTGAGAACAACCAAAAAGGGGAGATTGTTGCGTCGAAGACAAACGATTCCATACTTACCGTCATTGTTCCAGAAAACGCGAAACCGGGAATGCTTTGCTACATTCCTAAACATGGTCCAAAAGTATATTCTGACTTTATGTTCAGAGACAACCGTGGAATTATTATTGATTTTGACACTTACCCTTCAACATGGGGAGGCTTTGAACCATTCGATGAAGAAGGAGAACCGATCAAAATAGTAAAGGGCGAAGAAGACAACATTCTTACCCTTCCAGCGACTCCACCGGAGGAAATATGTAGCCATTACGGTTTACTTTACGGTATATACAAAGAAGCTTGGTCTATGAACGGAAAAGAGACCTTCCTGCAGTATTGTGCAAATCCTGAGTATGGAGGCGGAGGCAGAGGAAATCACTCCATTGCGGGCGATTACGTGGGAATGCCTATCGAAGAATTGTGTTTGAAATTTGAAGTATTTGTTCCTAAAGAGTGTTCTTTCAAATGTCGTCCTCGTATAGAAATGTTCTTCGGCCCATATGAATCAGCCAACAAACATGGTCGTGAGGTCTCTCCAATATACGCATGGGCACCATGTGATTCAAAAACAGGTGAGTTCTACACAGAAAATGGATGGGAAACAATCACCATTCCACTTACTGAATTCAACCGCAGTTATGAAAGTGATGAAATTAAGGCTGGTCCTATCAATCTTAAAACAGCAACAAACTTCACATTCGTGTTAATGGGAGACCCAGGAGATAACCCTTCTGAAAATTATTTGTGCGTGGACAACTTCAGAATTGTACCAATAAAGGAATAAAATACGTTAAACAATATGCCTAATTCGTTAATACAAAGAAAAAAGGTATTAAGAATTAAATAAAAAAAAATGAAATCTAATTTTTTCTATTCCATAATTGCCGGCTCCATGTTGCTTATTACAACTGGATGCCATGAAAAAAACATCACCATGCAGAGCATGAAATGTGAATTTGTCAAAGCAGGAGACGAAGCTGTCATTTATGGAAGTGGATTCTCCGCAGATGACGAAATCTTTTTTGAAAACAATCTGAAAGGTGAAATTGTTGCGTCTAAGACAAACGATTCTGTACTTACTGTCATTGTTCCAGAAGACGCAAAGCCAGGAAAGCTTTGCTACATACCTAAACATGGCAAAAAAGTATATTCCAACTTTATGTTTAGAGACAACCGTGGAATAATAATTGACTTTGATGGCTATCGCTCAACATGGGGAGGGTTCGACCCATTCAACGAAGATGGAGAACCAATCAAAGTAGTCAACAAAAATGATAGTATCCTACCACTTCCGGTAACGCCACCAGAAGCAATCAGCGGACACTACGGTTTACTATATGGCATATATAAAGAAGCGTGGACTATGAAAAGAGAGACTTTCCTTCAATATTGTGCCAAAACAGAGTATGATGGCAGAGGAAACCATTCCGTAGCCGGAGACAACGCAGGATTGCCTCTTGAAGAGTTATGCTTAAAATTTGAAGTGTACGTTCCTAAAGAATGCACATTCAAATCTCGACCTCGTGTAGAAATGTTCTTTGGCCCATATGAATCAATCAACAAGCACGGTCGCGAGCAATCACCTATCTACGCTTGGACTCCTTGCAACACCCCAACTGGCGAATTCTACACTAAAGACGGATGGGAAACCATTACAATACCACTTACTGAATTCAACCACAGCTACGAAAGTGACGAAATTAAAGCGGATCCAATCAACCTTAGTACGGCGACAAACTTTACTTTCGTAATAATAGGAGATCCTGGAGATTCACCGTCTGAAAACTATTTGTGTGTAGACAATTTCCGAATTGTTCCTATAAAGTAAGAAAACGACACATAAAATACTAAAGAGACGTGCTTAATGCAACGTCTCTTTTTTAAATTAACATCTCCCCACTCTTTTTTTTCACTATCCACCAATCTTTTGCATATTTTTCTTATTTTTGCTAAATACGTATCGTTCTACACAATAAAATACAATTATTGCAGTTATTTAAGGAGACGTAATATTGTCATCTGTAAAGACAATAAACAATGTGCCTCTACGGAATCAAACAGCAATCCGTACATAAAGCACTGAAAAACAACATTTTTAATTGAGAAAGATATGGGAAGATATATAGCGCCATCGGAACTGCCGTTGAATGAAGACGGATCTGTGTTCCACCTACATTTGAAGAAAGGCCAGCTTGCAGACAAAGTGATTCTTGTCGGCGACCCTGCCAGAGTGAACATGGTGGCTTCTTTTTTCGACAAAGGAAGCATTGAGTGCGACGTTCAGAGCCGTGAATTCCATACCATCACCGGAAAATACAACGGACAAAGAGTCTCATGTGTCAGCCATGGAATCGGCACTGACAATATCGATATTGTCCTCACAGAACTTGACGCTCTCGTCAACATCAATTTTGAGACACGTGAGGTGTGCGACACTCTTAAAAGTCTGACAATAGTAAGGGTCGGAACAAGCGGTGGAATGCAAGACTTCTGCCCTATCGGCTCATACGTGGTGTCTAAGAGAAGCATCGGATTCGACGGTGTGCTCAACTACTACAGCGGTGAAAACGTCTGCGACTTGGATTTCGAGGATAAATTCTGCAAACATGTCGGATATTCAGCACGTTACGCCCGTCCTTACGTGATCAGTGCAGACGAAAAACTAGTTGAGCAGATCGGATACGACATGATTAAAGGTGTGACAATTTCAGCCCCAGGATTCTATGCTCCACAGGGAAGATGGGTCCGACTCCAACCGCAAGATCCGGAGTTGAATGCCAAAATCCGCACGTTCGACTACAACGGAGAAAAGATCACAAACTACGAGATGGAAAGCTCAGCAGTGGCAGGTCTCTCACGTCTACTCGGACATAGAGCTATGACAGTGTGCTGTATCATCGCAGGACGAACATCCGGCGACATGAACACCGAATATCACGGTACTATGGAAAAGTTAGTTGAAACAGTTCTACAGAGATTAATGAAATAACAATAAAAATGGACGGAATGCCATACAATACGCAGATGCCAAAACTGGCACTGCCAGAATACGGAAGAAACATCCAAAACATGGTGAACTACTGTCTTACAATTGAAGACAGGGAGGAACGCACCAATTGTGCATACAGCATAATCCAGACAATGGGCAACTTGTTTCCGCATCTGAGAGACGTGAATGATTTCAAGCATATCCTTTGGGACCACTTGGCTATCATGGCTGATTTTAAACTTGACATCGACTATCCTTATGAAATAATCAAAAAGGAGGAGTTGTATGAGAAACCAGCACCTATGCCATATCCCGACAATTTCATGATATACAAGCACTACGGTGCTTCTATTCAAAAATTAATCGGATTTTGCCGCACTATTGAAGACGAAGATGAAAAAATGTCGTTGGCCGTGCTTATCGCCAACCAAATGAAAAAGAGCTATTTTGCTCACAATAAGGAGACTGACGACGTTAAGATCATCAAAGACTTGAGAGACATGTCGGGAGGAGAGATACTTCTTGATCCAGAAAAAATTTCTCTTATCTCATCCGCTGAGATCATGAAAAGTGCTAAGGCTAATGCCACAACTGCAGCAAAAAAGAAGAAAAAATAATATCTGATTCGTATGAATAAAGTTATTGCACTTATGCTTTCAGCTGGAGCCGCATTTCCAGCATTCGCAGAAAGAGACATCTACGGATGGGAATTTCTTTCCGCGTCAACTTCTGCATACACAGGAAGCATAGGAGTCGAAAATGTCTCTTCTCATAACAGAGAAATAGACATGGCTCTTCGCAATCCTGCTCTGATGACGGAAGAGACCCACAACACAGCTTCTCTAAGCTACCAGAACTATCTTGCCGGCTCAAGTTGGGCGACAGCTGCATATTCCAGAGCCATCGACGACAAAAACTCATGGGGAGCCGCAATTGTGTTCGCGCCTTACGGCAAAATGACGGAGACAGACATATATGGAAATGAAATCGGAGAGTTCAGAGCCACCGACTTTATGGCGGAAGGTCTGTATAGCCGTCTGTTGGCTGAGAATTTCCGTGTCGGTTTGGGATTCAAACTAATATTCTCTTCTATAGCGGAAGAAAAAAGTTTTGGTTTTGGATTCGACGTCGGTGCCAACTATTTCAATAAAGAGAAAGACATCTCTTTGGGATTTGCCGTGAGAAATATTGGTGCTCAGCTGGCTACATATACAGACACTCCTGATTCAAGAGACAGACTTCCTTGGAACATGCAACTTGGATTCACAAAAGGTCTTGAACACGCTCCATTCAAATTCTCTGTCACATACACAGATATCAACCGCTGGGATTTGTCGTACACAAAATACAATGAGGTTGATAAAAACACATTAGACGGAGAAGATTTGGATGCGACGCAGGAAATCAAGTGGGGCGACATGCTTATGCGCCACTTCGTGTTCTCTGTGGAATTTGTGCCAAGAGATGAATTCTCACTGGTAGTAGGCTACAACTGCAGACGTGGCCGCGAATATCAGTTGGCAGATTCTCGTTCTGGAGCCGGATTCAGTTTCGGTCTTAATCTGAATATCAAGAATGTATACGTCGGGGCAGCATATTCAATATATGGAAAGGCAGCAAACGTATTCGGCGCGACAGTGGGATACAAAATAAACAGGCCCGAATATGTTGAGACAATAGAGCCTGGCGAACAATACTAAAAAAAAGAATATGAAAAATATAGTAGTAGCAATCGACGGATTCTCGTCTTGCGGAAAAAGCACAATGGCAAAATGGCTTGCCAAAGAGGTAGGCTATAAATATATTGATTCTGGCGCGATGTACAGAGCGGTGACTCTGTTCTGCCTTCGCAACAACCTTATCAAGGACGGTGTTGTAGATACGGAAAAGCTTGAGCGTCGCATGAACGAGGTAAAGATAGAATTCCGTGTCAATGAAAAGACAGGAAAAAGTGACACTTACCTGAACGGAGAATGTGTAGAATCTGAGATCCGAGGCATGGAGGTTTCTTCAAACGTAAGCCCGGTGGCAGCAGTGCCGTTCGTTCGCCACGCCATGGTGGATCTGCAGAGAAGCTATGGAGAAGGAGGCGGAATCGTGATGGACGGACGTGACATCGGCACCACCGTCTTCCCTAACGCTGAATTGAAACTATACGTGGTGGCTTCTGCAGAGGTCAGAGCTCAAAGAAGATACGACGAGCTGACTGCCAAAGGAGACAAAGTTTCATTCGACGACATTTTGAAAAATGTGCAAGAACGCGACTATATCGATATGAACCGCGCGGAATCTCCTTTAAGAAAGGCTGAAGACGCAATTGAACTTGACAACGGTCTGCTTACAATCGAGGAGCAGAACAAATGGTTGATGCAGGTTTTTAATGAAAAGACAAAATAAGACGATGATAATCGATATCGACGAGAATTCTGGCTTCTGCCCTGGAGTGGTGTCAGCGATCAAAAAAGCGGAGGATGAGCTTCTGCAAAACAACTCACTTTTCTGCTTGGGAGACATCGTGCACAACTCACGTGAAGTGGAAAGACTTACCGAACAAGGTCTGGAAACAATCGGTATTGACGAATTGCAGAAGCTGAAAGACACTCGTGTGCTCCTGCGTGCGCATGGAGAACCACCGTCGACATACGACTTGGCAAAAAAGAACAATATCTCCATCATCGACGCGACATGCCCAGTGGTTCTCGCCCTGCAACGCAAAATAAAGACTGCATACGAGAAACACGACAAGAAGAACACACAGATCGTGATCTACGGCAAAGTGGGCCATGCGGAAGTGAACGGACTTGTAGGCCAGACAAACGGAACCGCAATCGTAGTGGAGAATCTGAACGATATCGACAAAATTGATTTCACTAAAGATATCTGTCTATTTTCACAAACCACCAAAAGCATTGATGGGTTTAACGAAATAATAGCGGAGATCAAAAAAAAGAAACACGATTGTATCAAATTTGAATATTTTGATACAATATGCAGACAAGTTGCTAATAGAATCCCAAAAATCATTAGTTTTGTCTCGAAATACGAACTCATTTATTTTGTTTGTGGAAAGAAAAGCTCAAATGGCAAGGTGCTCTACGAACAATGCAAAAAGACAAATCCTACGACACTTCTGATTTCAGGAGTGGAAGATATTGATTTGTCGGACATTAAAGGCAAAGAAAAAATCGGGATATGCGGTGCGACGTCAACACCAAAGTGGCAGATGGAAGCAGTCCGAGACTATATCTTGAACGCTAACAAATAAATACCAACACTATGAAAATTAAGTGCATAGGCATTTTAACATCTGGAGGCGACGCTCCAGGAATGAACGCTGCAATCAGAGCGATCACTCGTTCTGCTATCCACAACGGTATCCGTGTCAAAGGTATCTACAGAGGCTACAAGGGACTGATGATGGGAGAGATTAAGGAATTCCACACAGAAAGCGTCAGCAACATCATCCAACATGGAGGAACAATTCTTAAGAGCGCAAGGTGCCAAGAATTCCACACTCAGGAAGGAAGGCAGAAAGCCTACACTACCCTGCGGTCGGAAGGCATTGACGCATTAGTTGTATGTGGCGGAGACGGAACATTCACGGGAGCTCGTCTGTTCGCCCAAGAATTCGACATTCCAATCGTAGGTGTGCCATGCACCATCGACAACGACTTGTCTGGCACAGATTACACAATAGGATACGACACCGCACTAAACACAATCGTGGATGCGGTGGACAAGATCAAAGATACAGCCAACTCACACGAACGCTTGTTTTTCATTGAGGTCATGGGGCGCGACGCAGGTTATCTCGCATTGAACGGTGCGATCGCCACAGGAGCGGAGGCTGCCATCATACCTGAAATCGAAACTGGAATAGACCAGCTTGAGGCTTTCATCTCAAGAGGATTCAGAAAGTCGAAAAACAGCAGTATAGTGCTTGTTGCGGAAAGCGACATCACTGGTGGAGCGATAGGTGTCGCAGAACGTCTGAAGAAAGAGCATCCTGAGTATGAGGCCCGCATAACAATCCTTGGACACATCCAGAGAGGAGGCACTCCTACAGCGGCAGACCGTATACTGGCCACACGTCTTGGGGCTGCGGCCATCGACGCACTTATTGATGAGCAGAGAAATATAATGGTGGGAGTAGTGAACGACCGCGTCGTCTACGTACCATTCAACAAAGCCATCAAACACGAGAAGAAGATGGACACTTCTCTATTATCTGTTCTGAAAGTTGTTTCAAATTAATTATACAAGATGAAAAAAAATCTTTTTTTCCTTATGCTTATAGGAGCAATGGCATCATGTGGCAATGCACCTCAGAACAACGAGAACAATGAGGCGATTGACCTTGATTCATCAGCCGTAACGGTTTCTGATGAAACAGCCGGAGTAGACGCGCGTCCTGTGCCATTCGAGGCACTTGATGGCAAGTGGATGATTAAGTCAGCAAAAAGTGTAGCTGTCGCAGAAGGAGACACTTCAGCGTATGTTATCCTTAACGTTGCTGAAAAGACAATCAACGCAACTGCAGGTTGCAACTCAATCTTTGGAGCGATCAACAGAAATGGTCGCACAGCCAATTCTTTGGCATTTGAGAATATGGGAGCCACTAAAATGATGTGTCCGGACAAAGACTCTCTTGAGATGGCCCTGATCGACGCACTCAACAACACTCGTTCTTTCACTCTGTCTAACGGAGAACTTACATTCAGCAACGAGAAAGATGAGGTTGTGCTAAAAGCTGCAAAATAAGATCATAATTCATAAAGCATAATTTGGGAGACGTGGGGAATCACGTCTCCTTTTTATTCTTTTTTCGGCTCTTTCAGCACCACACTGTATTCCCCACTCTTTCTTGCACGCATCTTGTGAGGTATGTAGCCATTTGGAATCCTCATTTATAACACTCCAACTATCATTTCTCCCACTCTATAATACTTCTATTTCTCTGAATTGACGTTATATTACTAAATCAAAAAGGCGGATAGTTCCGCCTTTTTGAAATCACTCAAAGCATACTTTATATACTTTTACTTAACATATACAACCTTTTCTCCATTTATCACGTAAATTCCAGAATCTAAACCATCAAAAGCATACTTATATTCAACTTTACTCTTCAACAAAACACCATTTATACTATACAAGTCGACTAACTCATTTTGGTCAGCAACAATGTTTCTAACATCATCATTATCATGTACTTTAAGTTGCAGAACTATCACTTCTTCCTGACCACTAACATCATAAGTACATAATACAGTGTATTTTGCGTCATGAGAAGGGCTCACTTCTGCCTCCAGTTTTCCATTCCTTATATTTTTTAATAATATTTCATTGTCTCCATCAACTGTCGTTTCTATCACCTTGAGCATAAATTTCTCTGGATGAAGCAATTTGCCTGTACCTGTTGTATCAACGATAATCTTAGTTGACTCACCCTCACGTATTTCAGTTTTCTCCAACTCTGCAGTAATCTGTAGTTTCGCATCTACAAGGATCATGATATAAGTCTCCGCTTTGCAGTAATCCTTGTTCTCCGCCACGATGTGCAGGCTGTAGTCAGTATCGACGGGGTCGATCGTCAGGCTTGTTCCGCTGTGGCTGAAGCCGGTGTTGATGTCGCTGCTCCATCTGACGTCTGACTCGATGTCGGAGGCCGTCGCTGGAACCTTGAACTCAAGACTGATTTCTTGTGAATTTCCATTCACCACCTCATATCTCTTCTCGTACGAGTTTTCGTCGAACTTCACGTATGGTTTTACCGTAAGATTTCCACCCAGAGCAATTTTGTCATCGTAACGACAGCCCGCAGAATACAGTGTGTAGGAGTATACTCCACTGTCTTCTGGTTTGACAGGGTCAAGCAAAAGCTTCGTGTCTGTCGCCCCGACAATGGTTAAACCGTCCTTTTGCCACTCAATCTTTGGTTTTGGACCTTTAATATCAATAATCTCCGCACCCCACACTTCGTTCTCGCAGATAGTCATAGAAGAGTTTGTCGCATTCGCTGTGTTACTGTAGTCTATAATCGAGAAATCGAACTTGACAGGACATCCGTTGATGTATGATAATGTGTATTTGCCCTCTCCAAGGCTCAGCGTCGCTTCTCCGTCTGTCTCAGAGCTGAACGCGCCTGTTTCAGACGACGCTCCGCTCAGCTCGTAGCCCGTGTTGTCCTTGTTGGCGACGCCCGTCAGCTTCACCTCCACTTTGCCGCCGCAAGATAAGAACTCTATGTCACTAGCCGAGATAACACTCTCCTTAGTCTCAGTGTTTTTGTCCTCTGAGAACGCTATTTTTCCTATAAGAGGTGCCGCTCCTACATTTATCATGTGAGTAGTTTTGACCGCTCTTGAACCATTACATGCGTCACTCGAAACTTCCAACATCACCTTCATTACCTCACCTGCAACATTAAGGCCTTCAGTTCCTGTATTGTATGTCTTTTGATCACCTGTCTCAGAGTTGGCGTCGTTCGTCCATGAGTAGCGCACGTCGCTCCCATTCAGTCCGCCGCCCACTGTCACGTAGGCGTCAAGGTCGACGCTCACGCCAGGACAGGTCCTGTCTGAGCCCATGATCTCAGCGTCAAGCTCGTGGAACACCACATTCAGGTCTTCCGGCATTGACACGCATTTCTCCTCGTCCGCTGTCCCCTTATTTATGATATACCATCCCTGCACCTCGTACAAGCCACCTTCTGTCACTGCGTCTGGAGACATGATCATGCCTTGGCTGAGATCAGAATAATAGTATGTATAATCACAACCTTCTATGTCTATTTCGAACATTTCCGAAAGTTTCTGAATTTCTCCTTTACACTTTGGTGTTGGCACATACGTATTTATTTTTGGTAAGGAGTAAATCGTTACGGTTACCGGAACTGGTGCACTCTGCTCATATGGCTTGGTCGTACTACTGGCCAGTCGCTGCAACACGTAATATTTGTACGTAGTCTCTTTGCTTCCGCTCTCCGCCTTCTGGATGCTTGGAGAAAGCTCAATCTCGCTGTACTCCTGGCTCTCGTCCATCGTACCGTCCGCGTTGCTCTTGTACCAAACAAGTTTAAAATCTGAATCTGTAAATCCATAATAAGTTGTAATCTTTGCATCTATTGATCCTGTCAAACGTGGTGAATTTTCACATACAGAAAGATTTTTCACTGTTGGTACAGGATATACTGAAATTTCATCAGATTTAACAATAGACGCAAAACACATTAAAATAAGGCTTAAAACAAAACCATTGATTTTTATGAAATCCATCTCTTTTTTATTTATACAAACATTACGAATGCAAAATTAATTATAAAAGTTCACCAATAAACCACAATTTTCATTCTCATTTTGGGAATTTAATAAACATTAACATTTCATACAACATACTTATATTTTTATATTATAGTCAATAAGTTTTCGGTTCTTTCAGCACCACATTGTATTCCTCACTCTTTCTTGCTCGCATCTTGTGAGGGATGTAGTGCGACCAGAGAAACCACACTTTTTTGCGTCGTTTCACCTTGATATCATACTTCCCATTCACATCCGCCATAATCTTCAGATTGCAATCCTGCACCACTATATCCGTGAACGAAAGCGGTGCCCCCGTCGTGTCGGTGACTATGCCATAAAGATGAATCTCTTTACGCGCATAGACATTGCTGACGCAAAACAATGCGATAAATATGGATATGATTGATTTCATTGGAATACGTTGATAAAAAACGAGAATATATCAAAAATATAACCCCTAAAGGGGTAATGAATGTAATCCGTCAATTCTACCAATATCAAACGTCTACGACGTATGGGATTTGCTGTTTTTTTTCATTTGCCAATATCAAACGTCTACGACGTATTACAGAAAAATGCCTCAGATGTATTTCCCAACAATTACGAATTAGGAATTACGAATTATAATTTATTTTTTCTTCTTTTTTGTCTCTCTATCCTTTTCATTCTTTTCAATCTGCTTCTGGATCTTGTAATCCTTCACAAAACCTTCGGCAATCCACTTTGCCATCGCCTCTCGATTGCTTGTACGAATGAAACGCTGCTGATCCTGCAGATTCTGAATATTGCCAAGTTCAAAGAATATCGACGGTGGATTTGTCTCTGTCAACACAAACAGGTCTCGTCGGCTTACCGTGCCCTCGAATCCACGGTTTGGCTGATGCTGCGCGTATTTGTCCTCCAATGTTGTACGGATACTTTCGGCTGTCATCTTTCCCTTTTTGCTTCCCTTGGCATGGTAAAGGAAAATATCGATTCTTTTTCTCTCGCTTCGGCTGTCGAGATGGATGAACACTGCTCGACGGTAACCTTTATCATCTTTCTTATACAACGCATTTATCTTGTCGCAACGTTGTCTTAGACGCTTTACCTGATCTAGAGGAATCGGCGTTCCCATACAGGTCTCACGTCGGGATGACTGCAAAAACTGGTCGTCACGTATTCCGTCTACTTTATCCTGAATGATGAAATGGACCTTCGCTCCTCGCATCATCAATTGTCTGCCAAGACGAAGTATCACATCATAGGCATACTCATCTTCATGCAGTTCATGACCGGCGTACATGCCGATCGCACCTGGATCCGGCCCACCATGCCCAGAAACCAGATAGAAAACAGCACCGTCCAACTCCTTGCTCGTGACAGGCACTCTTTCATAATCCTTTCCAAACAATTTCTCTATCACATCACTCTTCTGAGGCTTCAACGGCACTTGGTCTTTCGCCACAGGGGCTGTCTCAGGCTCGATGTCGTCAATAGTAGGAATCTTATAGTATACTCCCGTCAACAGAGACGCATCTTTTCCAAATCGTCCCTGATTGACATCCATGAAGACGTCTCGCAAATCCTTGGTATTCAAGCCTACACGAGCATAAAACGCCCATAAGCCTTCTCCCTCCAGTGGGCAAACATGATCTTTGACCGTAACTTTCTTTATCTTTTTTGTCGTGTCGACGGTGGAGACATCTCCAGCATGTGGAATTTTATAATACACTCCCGTCAACAAAGAGGAATCTTTACCGAATTTTCCTTTATTGAGAGCAAAAAATTGATCGCGAAGCTCTTTTGTATTCAGACCGACGCGAGCATAGAACGCCCACAGACCTTCACCCTCCAACGGGCAAACCTTAGTCTGGGCAAACGAAGAGGCCGCAAACCACAAAACGAATATTGCAGAAATCAGTCTCTCCATCTTTTACAATTGCAATCGTATTTCGCCACTTCCGTAGCATTTATTACCATCCTGATCATAGATCACTCCAAACTGACCTGGAGCAATGCCCTGAATCGGCTCCGAACTCTCCACGTTCAGATCAATTCCATTGTCTGCCAAACGAAGTTTTCCGCTCTTCAGCATCTCGGTGTGACGGATCTTAAACTTGATATCGTACACTTCCCCAGCCTTCCACGGATGTTCCGACAAAGTGAGATGGTTGAACGCAGTGACAGTGAAATTATTGCCGTAGATTCCTCCCTTCTGCTCACAACGAGAGACATACACCACATTGTCGTCAATGTCCTTGTCGACAACAAACCACGGTCCGCCACTCAATCCAAGTCCCTTACGCTGGCCTATAGTGTGGTACCAGAAACCTTTATGTTTTCCGAGGATTTTTCCACTCTCTCTGTCGACGATATTACCCTCTTTCTCCCCGACTATATTTTTCAGGAAGTCATTGTACTTGAACTTTCCAAGAAAACATATTCCCTGGCTATCTTTTCTGTATGCACTGGGAAGACGGGATTCCTGGGCGATTCTACGTACTTCACTCTTCATCATGTCACCGATCGGGAACATCGACTTAGCGATCTGTTTCTGTGAGAGTTGCGACAAGAAATCAGTCTGGTCCTTCACTGGATCAGGAGCTGTGCAAAGCCACGTCAAGCCACCCTCTCTCACCGCTCTCGCATAATGGCCAGTGGCTGTGAAATCGTACTGATAGCCCACTCTCTCCTCGAACATACCGAACTTGATGAGTTTGTTGCACATCACATCCGGATTAGGCGTAAGTCCACGCATAACCTTCTCCTTGGCATAGCCGACAACGTTTTCCCAATACTCCTTATGAAGATTCACGACATCAAACTGCAAACCGTATTTTTTTGCAATCATAGTTGAGATCATGATATCATCATCCATGGAGCAATCAGACAAACCGTCGCATCCACCACCTATCTGGATATAAAATAAATCCGGTTTGATTCCTTGTTCGCATAACTGATGTACGACAACAGAACTGTCGACGCCACCAGATATAAGAGTAGCTATATTCATACGTTCTTTGTTATTCCCTACAAAAATACAAATTTTATGGGAAAAAATGAATATGAGACAAGAATAAAAAATATTGATATTCGATATTTAATATCTTGTAGAAACTAATATTCATTCTTTCTCATCATAAGCAGTACCTTCAATACGCTCAGGTTCTGCTTTCAACTCTGTAGCATGGAAATAATGTTGAAGCATTTGTTGCCATTATTGTAGATCGAATGGATGCTGAAATATATGTCGAAGTGTTTCTTTGCTATATTATTTTATAAGTTTTTTCAATTCTTCCATATCAGGCAATGCATCCCTCAATGGCTGTGGCAATTCATTAGAAGTACGATAAGTTGCTACACCCATTGGCTTCGTCGTGTCGGAAAATGACAATTCCACGATTTCCTCATTCTTAGTTTTGCAAAGGATGATGCCAATTGATGGATTTTCTTCCGGCAGCTTTACATATTTGTCAAGTGCAGCCAAATAAAAGTTCATTTTCCCAGTGTATTCCGGTTTAAAATCTCCACGTTTTAACTCAAAGGCGACAAGGCTTTTTAGACGACGGGAAAAGAACAACAAGTCGATGACAAACTCCAGACCAGACACCTCAAATCGGTACTGATTGCCCATAAAAGCAAAATCTGGGCCAAATGCCATAATAAAATTTTTGATGTTTTGGATGATGCCTTGTTCAATTTCCCTTTCATCAACTAATTCAGGATCTTCTATGTTGATAAAATCCAACAGATACTCATCCTTGAATGATTGCAAAGCCCGCTGCTTGAATACTGAATTATCCAGGGTCTTGTTGAAATTGGTTTGTTGGATGGAACCTTCTTTCTTATAAAGATTCTCAGTAAGATGATATTTAAGAGTATCCTTACTCCAGAATTCCTTTGCACATCGTCTGATATAAAAAAGTCTTTCCTCTAGGGAATAAGTCTTTCTTAGAATCTCACGGTGATTAGTAAAACCGACACTTAGGAAACACTCAAAATCATAGGCATCTAAATCGGCAGCCACCAGTTGCCGATTTTGTAACGCACTGAAATCTAGAGGCTTTTCCAATTCGGCAGCCGTCAACTGCCGATTTAACACAGATCCCCATGCCTCATAGAAAATACGCATATTCTTGATATTTGTCTCAGAGAAACCTGTTAATCCAGGCAACTCCTGCTGAAGCATTTTTGCGATGGTTGCAATGGCATTCGTGTTCCATGCATCTACACGACTATGGACAGAGACATAATTGCCTACCCAATAATAGAGCGAAAGCAATTCTTTGTTCACTAACTTTGCTGCCCGATAGCGACTTTCCAATATTGCTTGTTTTATAGCTTTTACTGCATGTAGATATTCAGAGGAAACTATATCTTGTTTCATTACTTTGTCTTAAATGAAGGTTTCGGAAATAATATACTGTTTATTTTTAGAAATATCCGCTAAGATAAGAAAAAAACTTAAAATCCGTTTGCAATTTTATAAAGGTTATAACATTTACCCATTCTCCTATTAACATTAAGTATATTCAAAATAAATAATCTATACAATAGAAATCAAATAGGGGCAGGCACAAGACCTACCCCTACATTTTCACACCAATTCCTTCTTTTGCCTCATCCTCCATATTTCCTGCCCCAAACGAATGCTCACACATCCAATGGCATAGCAGATAATGTCTGCCCAGGCGAAGGATGTCCCCATCACGGCACGGGCGATACTGTTGTCGGAAAGACCTATCACCTCCACCAGTTTGAAATACTGAGTGATCTCGATTCCCACTGAAAACAGGAATATATACATCGGCAACATCTTAAATCTCTTCGGATAAAAGATACGGATAAAGCAGTATATCAACCACTCCACTATGATGTCTCCCCCGTATGGACGGATAAACGCGTCGTCTACATACATCGCGATAATGACTTCCTGCACAAATATCAATACAAACAGGAATATATAAATTGCTCTTTTCATAAAATATAAGAATCTGTTTAAATTTAATTTGGTTATAGAGTCGAGGATTGTTAAGGGCGGAACGCCCTAACCCAGTCTTTTCCGCGAGCCCAAAGGGCGAGCGGTAAAAAATGAGTTCCGCCCTTAACAATCCTCAAAATGAACCTTACCCAGCTTTTATGTGTCTGATTACATAATACTCGATAAATGATAAAATGATTTGGAAAGGGATGATTAAAACATAGGCAAACACCGCTCTTAAAGGCCAACCTATCCCCATAATATGCGACGACATTCCTTCCACCATCCCCCTATCACCTGGTTTCACATTCCGATAACACTCGCTTTCACTCATGCCATCCAGATTGTATCCATAATATTCCATCAACCATTTGGTAGAATAATCATCCATTCCGAAAAACATGAGAAGAAGTATTCCATCCATAATAAAAAAAGCAAGAATCAGAATCATCAAATATTTCTTGTCCTTTATAAATGGCACAATGAAAAAGGGATAAATGACAACTAAAGCGATAAATATAAAACTTATACAGTCTATGAAACTTTTCATCATACATAGGTCATTGACTATCCAGACAATCTCTGCGACACTTACGTCATTTTACAATCTTATTCCAGTCTACCTTCTGCGACAGATACATGATGCCAGCCAAGATAAAGAACAGTCCGACACTTCCAGCAACCAAAGCATAAGTCTCCATCCGGATCAGCACGAAAATGTAGACGTAAAGCACCGTCAGAATACCACCGATATAGAACGCGGTCTTCTTAATCCTCAACACAGCAGCGGTGTAGACGGTGAGCATGGCAATCGTCATCACCGATGCCACAGCATAAGCTGGAACAAATCCGATATGCTCCGACAATGAGATCAACAGCGAATAGAACAAAGTAAGAGCCAAGCCGACGAGCAGATATTGGATCGGATGGATGTTCTTCTGCTGAATGTGCTCCACAAAGAAGAACACAGCAAATGTCAGCATAATGAAAAGCATAGCATACTTAGTGCAACGGAGTGACTGCTGATAATGCTGTACTGGAATCAATAGGTCGACTCCAAACACCGAGTTGCGGATGGCTTCAGTCACGTCATTAGTAACTGTTGAAATTTGTTGCGGATAATTCCTGTTGAGATATGAAATCTTCCAGTTACTAGTAAATCCGCTGTCGGCGACCGAACTTTCGTCAGGAAGGAAATTGCCCGTAAAACTTGGAGTCGTGGCGTTAGATGTCAGTGCGACTGTGGTCATCTCACCTATTGGCACGAATTTTATCGACTGCGAACCTTTGATATTGAACTTCATAGTGAATGGGATTTTGTTGAGATCCTGCAACTCATCAAGGTCAATCTTCGCAGAAATCTGACTTGTTTCTTGCAACAGACCTTTGCCGTCAGGTTTCAATTCCAACTCTTTGCCAGCAATCGTGATCTTCATCTCGTCTTTGATTCCTTTCAGGTCACTTAAAGCCAACTCCACTGTGACGGATCTGTTGACATCATCCATCTCTGATACACATTTCTGCATCTCCTCACTCAGTTCAAAAAAGCCATCCATTTCAATAGGAGCGGAGAAAAGGGAGATCTGGTATATGCCTTTTTTGCGAATTTTGTTCTGAATATCCCCCTTAATATCCAGTTTTTTAGGCAACACCCTCACATCCACCACACTCTTCACTTTCGACTCTTCTCCATCAACATTCGTATAAGTGGAATATGTTTGCTTCGGGATTGTAAGCGTCGGGCCGACAATCTGCTGAGCCGCGCACCATTGTCCAGTCACCTTCTCAATGGCATCTTCTGATGTCCTTTTACGTTCGTAGATCAAGTCTTCGATCATCTCCATAGGAATGATCAACAACAATGAAAGCACGAAGATGATGATCATCTTAATACCTACTCTTCTGCCTGTGTTTTCTGTTGCTGCTGATGTGGTTTCTACCACTTTTTCGTTTTGTGTTTCCATAATCTAAAATTTTAAAGCACTTTGAATCTCAAAGTATATAAGTAAAAAAAATAATTATTCTGAGTTTATAAAAAGCTCTTCATGTTTAATTCTAAAATTTGGTTATATAGTCGAGGATTGTTAAGGGCGGAACGCCCTAACTCCTTCCTCCAAACGTGCGAGCCGAAGGCGAGCACATTGAAATCGAATGGCTTCTTATGTCGTCTATTTAATCAGGAACAGGAAATGAATCCTCACAAATGACAAGAAACAGAAAAAAAGTCACGTAAAAGCATGCCTCTAATATGAAAGGTATTAAAGAAATAACTATGCTTTTCAAAAGTTTCATGTTCGTATCACTCTTTCTATAAAACAAGATTGCCATACAAAAACTGAATAAGAAATGAAGGATCTCACTAAATTCAAAAATTGTATGCAGTGCACCCTGTATTAATGAAACCGCAAAAAACAGAACGACAGAACCTATTGCTGTCAATCCCAAAGTTGGAATAAATTTCATAGCAAATTAATTTATAAATAAGATCTACATTAAAATTAAAAGTACTTTGCATTTCAAAGTAACATAGTAAAAAAAAGAGGCCACTACCCTCTTGAGAGTTTTAAGAAAGACTCCAACGCATTCAAGTGTTCCTCGAAAGCCGCCTTTCCACGCTCTGTGATATTGAAAGTGGTGTTTGGTTTACGGCCGACAAACTGCTTATGGCTCTCAATGTAGCCCAGCTCCTCCAAACTTTTGGTATGGCTGGCGAGATTGCCGTCGGTCAGTTCCAGCAGCGTCTTCAGGCTCACGAAATCCAATTCCTCGTTCACCATCAGCGCCGACATAATACCCAGACGCACCTTGCTTTCAAAAGCCTTGTTTATATTCTTCAACTCATCCCTCATAATCAATTTCTTTCATGTTTGAAATAGAAGAAGATGCCGTAGATGATATGACATACGCCGAAGCCAAGAGCCCAGAAGAGAATAGCGTGGTTGCCAGTAGCACAGTCGATCAAGCCAAGAATTATATTTGCGTAGCCCAAGAACTTAGCATTCGAGTATGTGTACGACGACGCGTTGTAGAGAGCCAATCCGTAGAAGATAAGCATCATCGACGACGTGAGTCCGTAGAAAGCGTTCATCACAAGAGCCAGGCAGAGAATGCCGCCCACCATAAGAGGGAGTGCAAAATGCCAGAGCATCTGTTTTGTAGTCTGGTCGAGACGGAAAGCCATGTTGTTTTTGTTTGCCTTCTTCTTTGAGAAGAGGAAGACGGTGGTAATGCATATGCATAGCAGTAGAGCTCCTTCCGACAATAGAGCTATCGTTTTCTCACTCTGTGCCAACGATTCATTCTCCAGTATGCAGTTGGCAATGTGTGATGCTATAATCGCAAAAACGCCTACAAAAACAGACGATGTTCCACTCAAAGAAAGGACTTTTGACGACTTCGCCATCATGTCTCTAATCTCGTTCAGTGTATTTAATGCTTCACTTTTTTCCATGTGCTTTTTTATAATTAAAAGTACTTTGTACTGCAAAGTTAATATTCTTTTCACAAATGCAAAATCTTTTCGGGAAAAAATCAGATTCTTTTTAATAAAAAAGATTTGACATCACGTAGAGATGTCGCATTGCGGCGTCTCTACGTGAAATGTCATTGTCATGCATATTATCCAATCTTGCAATACACTTCCGACCTCCGCCAAATGGTGGCGGAGGTCGGAAGTTTTTTCGTAACAGAAAGACATATCAATCGTTTTTCCATTCTGATTCAATTCGTTAGAAATCATTTTCTTGAAAATAAATCCTGTAATGCATGGGCACACTGTTGATGTAATCAATGTATGTAGGGAGTTGATCGAGCAACGACCTTACCCTTTCTATATTTGATTTGGGTAATGTCAATTTTATTTTTCTCTTTTTTTGCAGTTTAATTTCTAATGTGAATTTAGATTCAGAGAATATATATTCATAACCCATTTCCTTCATTTTGTCCTTCACCAACATAATCGTAGCTTTTTCTGAGATACTCTCCATTTTTTTCTTCTTTAAACATTCATGTCGTATAGATTGCCCCTCTTCAAGCCATTTCGGTATATTCTCGTCAATTTGTGAAACATATGGCAGATAGGCACAATCAATAATAAAATCACTTTCATTTGTCGAGACTCTTATTTCTTTAGATCTGGAAGAATCATATCCAATCGTTGTGTTTTTCAACTTTAATTTATATGACTTTTTATCCTTTGAATCTGGCTGACAACCATGATCCGTCAGCCATTGTACGACATTATATGATTTATAAAAAGAAAAAACTGGGGTTTTCATAAAAAGAAGATCCATGGTTTTAGAATCATAATAATGTCCAAATATACTGTACCCATGCATTTTCATTAGACGACTCTTTTCGAATTTCTCTATTTTGCTAGCATTTGTCTCACAAAACTGTCTGAATTCACTTCTCCACTCCGGCATTGCATCGTTGATTAGCTTCATTCTTCCAATAATACAGTTTGAAAAACATAAAAAGTTATTTTGGTAAGAACAGTAATCCAAAGGAAAAAACAAACATATAGACACCCTATCTATATAGCAAGCGTTCATACAGAAGTCAACATTGGGAAGACGAATAATTTTAATTTTTCCTTCTATGTAATCCAAAATTTTTGTCTCAGGAAATTGGTGAAACAGATCTTCATTAAAATCTTTATCCTCAGCTACTTTTTTGTCTAACACCTCTTGTACTTTTTCATTAAAAAAAAGTCGGTTCAATTGCATCAATGTCGAAGTGCCAGACTCTTTTTTCAAATTTCCAAACAACTTTTTTGTTTCCATATACTTAAACTTAAAACTCTATCCAACATACTTTTCCTGTTTTTTTCATCCAATCCACGTGACGTTTATAATCACTTTCACTTCGGCAAACCCATAATACTTTGGTCCGCATCCTGAACTCGACTTTAGGCTCAGATGCATAACCATCAGTGAAAATGATAAGTCCATCATACCAGCGTTTATCTTTGATATAATCAAACAAACTCTGAAACTCCGTGCCACCACGACCTTCAACATCAATCTGTGTTTGTCTTTTTCTGAATGTGGAGACTTCGCGCATCCCCACGTCGAATTGCACAACATCAATGCTTTCCATACCATACTTGAAAAAACGTGCGATGACAGAATAGAACGCCTGCAATGTCCGGTTGTCAATGGATCCACTCACGTCAACAGCGACCAGAAGTTTTGAGGCAAGATCATAGATGCTACCCATTTGCAGGAAACCGCTCCGTCTGTTTGGACGCATCCGTGTCAGACGTCGCTTGCTCGACAATATGCTTGTATGAAAAGAAGAGATAACCTTGCGATAATCCAGTTTCACTTCAAGTGAAGCAATGATTTTTTCAATCAATCCGCCAGATAAACTTCCCCAATCTTTCGTGTCACGTATCAAATTATTGATTTCCTCCCGTCGCAAATCATCATTCTCCCACAACTCCGACTGTGCCGACAATTCCCCCAACTCATCATCTGACAACAAGAAACCTTCAATCCCTGTATGCAACGACGGGGGTTCTTTGCCGTTTCCAGCCAACATAAAATCATTCTGTTCAGCTATATCATTGTCAGATTTTCCAAAATCGTCCGTGCCTGGTTCTCTTTTTTCATCAGGCATCGATGGCTGTTGCAACAATTCATTAAGCTGTCTCACATACCATTCAAAACATTCTCTTTGTGGCAACTGAAACTCCGAAGATTTGGGTATGTTCAAATGTGGTAACAAATAATGCTGGTCTATCACCATGTCACTTCCTAGAGATAGTGCTGCAGGCAAACTGCATTCTGGCTGCCGTTCGTAGGGATGTTTCAAAAACAAGCGAATCATTTCCAGCCGCAACATCTCCTCCACATGTTCTTCGTTGTCAGCAATCTGGCTGATCCTGCCCGGATTATATTCCACCCTTCCCTTTCCACACCGAATCGCACAATCCATCACTGGATTTTCCACCAAATGCTGCCGACAGAAAATATTGAATAACGCAGGTTCCCTCAAAAACCAACTATCAATAATCTGTTTAATTATCGCTATCATTTTCAGTCAATTATTTCCGTTCAACAATCGCTTTAAAAGCCTCAACACGTTTATGGAGTTTCTCATTTTCTTTCTTCAGAAGAGGATCGAACTGCTTCAAAACATCATAAAATGCCCTACTGTGATTCATATGAATCAGATGGCTCATCTCATGATATATGACATGTCGGACAAAATATACATCATCTAATTTTTGCAATTTTCGATTGAGGGATATATACCGTTTAGCACATAATCCCCACGTCTTTATTAGTTTTTTTATATATAATTTGGGTCTTTCCAAATAAGGATACTGCCTATGAAACAATTCCCAACAACCATCATATTCTCTTTGCAGATCAATCATATCTGTTTTATAAACTTTCAATAAAATTCATTAATTTATCATACACTTCTGAAGCATAAGAGACAATGAATGTCACTGCTTTAGGGTAATTCTCATTTTCAAAGAAAGAGGCGAAATGAGCAATTTCCTCATTTCGATTGGCATTTAGCAAGTCGTTAACATAGGATGTAAGATTTGCCGCTATCGTCATTTTTTTGTCAGCGACAGATTCGTCGGTCTCAAGGAAACGGAACACATCCTCATTGACAATTGCAATCTCATGCAACTGGTATTTTTTGAGTTTCTCCTTATGTTTCTTGTAATTCAGCAAGATATCGCCACCTGAAAGTATTTTATCAGAGAACAACGATTGAGTAAACGCTTGTGTAGCAATTGGGCCGACAATACCGGCAATCATTTTTTTGTGCAGTTCTGTAATCTCTTCTATATTGGCAATGCAATCCGACACCTTTTCCCATGCACGGCGATCTGGAGTCTTTTCCAATCCCATATCCGATTTTGCGGTTACGTCATTACCATCCAAAAACTTAGGATATTTACGGATAAACGCAACAACACGATTGTCCAAATTCTTTTTCTGGGCCCAAATCAACCAATCCGACGTCGACGGACAAAACTCGAAAATATTGAAACGAGAAACTAACGTGGGATCAAGATCGGTGAGTTGGTACTCATCCCCATCGTTGACAGCCGATACCAAACGACTGCCAGCAGGAAGAGTTCGGCCCGCCAATTTTCGGTTGAGGGCAAGATCCATGATCGTCTGCAACACCTCTGGACGGGCACGGTTAAGTTCATCCAAGAAAAGCACGACTGGATTGCCATCGACAGGGAACCAGTATGGAGGGATAAAAACAGTTTTGCCAGTCTGCTCGTCAAGACGTGGCAATCCGATCAAGTCACCGGGATCACTCATCTGTCCCAGAAACAAAGTGACAACAGGAATCCCCAACTTATGGAAATAGTCTGTGAGAATTTCCGATTTACCAATACCATGCTTACCGACAAGCATAATATTCTGCTTTGCCGGCATCACATCCAAAATGCCAAATAATTCATTTACGTTTATTGCCATATCAAATACAATTAATATTGACAGCAAAATAAACGGCAACCTAAGCAAAGCTGTTGCAGAGGTTTTATAAAAAGCAACAGCATCACATCAATACCGTTGTCCGCAACTTGGAACTTTTAGAAATTGGTACGGCGTTCCAAACTATAGTCTTCTGAATTTTCTTAGAAATTTGATGATTATGAAATAAGTAAAATTCATCATTATATAAGTTATCCCCAAAAGAATGTATTTGTCCCATAAACGAACACAGTTCATCTATCTGCAAAGGATATTCTGCAGGATAAAAGAAACACATATAGATATAACCATACGGTCCACAATTTTGGAGATATTTCTTGATATGCTCAAATGTCTGCCCCATCCGATCAGAGACTTTGGCATCAACTGATGTTTCCAGAAGATGAATTTCACCATCACCACAAAAATGGTCACAAAGCTCATCAACAGAAATAAAGCCATTATCCAATAATTTTTGTACAACTGTTCTGGCATCATAAACCGTTTCTTCTTTTTGTACAGGTTGAATTCTACTTATCAATCTGTCCAAATCAGATAATCCAAGTTTCATTTTATCTAATTTTAGTTTAGGACAAAAAAAACGACACCCTCTGCGAAATGGTAGCAGAGGGTGAAGAAAAATCAAAAAATCCCAATATGCTTCACAGATCTTACCCGAGAAAGCACTTCGGTGTAGTGGGAAGAGTTGGAGATGAAGGTGAACATAGAAAGAAAGATATGATAAGGATTTAAAAGCTGGATAACAGAGCATTTGTCTTGTCTATAACATTAGATTTTGACAAATCTCTCAATTCATATCGTTCTCCATTCCAATTTAATCCTTTAGATGATGCAATATCTTTCAAGTCTGTTTCAGTACAGCCTTTTCCTGGCCTTAAAAACAATTGTACATCCCAATCATCTACTTTTGTTCTGTTATAATGAACATCAATTGCAACTTGAAATCCGTTCCATACTTTATCAAACACAAGCGCTGTCGATCTATATTCCCAAAGCCACATTTTCCAACCCTTATAATCAATTCCGTCATTTTTACTTAATGCTATTGTATAACTATATGGCACAATACTACTTTTATAATCAAGATACAGACAGAATGTTTCAAGTTCCAAGTATTTCTTTGCTTGGCGTTGCTTAACAAGGCAATAGGAGCTGTCCCACTTTTGGATATTTTTTTGTTCACAATAAGCCAACAATTCGGGATTCTTTACGAACCGATAGAACTTATCAGTAGTAGTTGCGTAAACATCAATCATATTTTGAAGTGTGTCGCTTTTCAACAAATCGTCAAAGAAACATTTGAATTCATCTTTATTGTCATTGATAAGCACTTGCCAATCGCTCCATTCCCAACCAAAACATTTATTTGTATAGCCTCTGAAAACACGTGGGAAATCCTTCAACTCTCGTGTCAATAATGCCCTACGAGTATTATCAATATTTGCGTTGCATTCACCTGCAAACACCTCTGCAAACTTTTCCCTATAGTTATTAAACTTGCCTAAATCGAAGTTGCCGTTCTCATCAGTTGCCCATTCTATCATAGGAAGAATCTCGCCAGACCAAATATAATGTTCCTGAGCTTTCCAAAATGCGACTTCCACTGGTTCTCTTTCTTTGCTGTTTTTAAGGATTTCAAGTTTTTTCTTTTCCTCATCAGTTAATATCTGTTTTGAGATTGCAGAGGTACCCACACTTGTATCAATCAACGACACCAAATCGCCATCTTTTAGCAAATCTATAACCTTGATTGTATCTCCAACCAATGTATTTACCGCTTTTGATACATTGTCTATACGAATCAGATTCTTAAAAAACTCATAGATTCTTCGTGCATTTCGCTGAATAGTTGTATCTGTATCAATTTTTGTTATGTTAAGATAAACAAACTTCAGCACAGGTAACCAAACAAAACAATCAGCTTGACCAATAGCATTGCGATTGTTTACGTCTTTGTTTACAGACGGGGACAAATAATTTTCAAAAGATAAATTGTTTTCAAAAGATAAATTGGATTTATCTTCAAGCCAAACCAACGCTTCCCAATACTTATATATCTTTTCAAAAGGGATCTCTTTGTATGGGAAGTCGCAATGTTTACCTTGCAAAACAAGCTGTATGTGTTTTTTTATACTATCTGTTTTTTCCTCTTCGGGAGCATCTTTATCCACCTGTTCAATGATAGAAATCCAACGCAAGAACTCCGCAAATCCTGCATCGGCTGTGTCGTTATCGTCCTTTCTTTGACGCCAAAACCAAGTTTCTATTTCCTCCCAACACTTATCTATACCAATTTCATCATTTATAAAACAAGTATTGTCAAAAGTCGCGTTTTTCTCTTGTAAAACCAGAGGTTTCAGATTTTGAGTAGAAGAAAGTGATTCGCCTGTCGTATTGATTACCACAAAGGTCTCTTCGCCATTTTTTCGATTCTCCATATCAAAATAGAGAAAGGTCACTTTGTTTAATAGCCACTCTCCAAACTCAACATAATAATTTAGTCCCTTGTCTTTTAGTATCGATTCAATTTTTGAAAGCGCTTTGAGCATACTTTGAATACTCGGATCTAAATTGTAATAATCAAAATACCAATCTTCCGACTTTATGTTTTCAACATCAGCTTCATTCCCAATAAAAAAATTGCAGACTAAATCGCTTAAGAAATAAAGAGATGATTCACGAATCGCATAATTCAAGTATGGTTCCTTGTCATCGTGTTTGTATTCAAAGTCTGAAATAAGATAACGACGAAATTTTCCCTCTGTAAGCTGAGTCTCATCTTTGTGTTCAATGGTCTTCTTATTTATCATGCCCAAAAGGAGATACAGCGTTGTCAATCGTTGCTGACCATCGCACAGTTGAATGTGATTGGCAGGAACTTCGTAACCGTAGAACAGCCCAAGATTAAGACAATCTTTGTCATTTTTGTTCTGATACTCATCGAATTGAGTCAATAGATTATTGACAAAACCCGACACCAATTCACCATTTTCGCCAGTACTTTTTATGTTGTCTTCATTCCCCCAGCAATAATCACGCTGTAAATCAGGGATAATGATTCGTCTTTCTCCAGAAAAAAGTTCTGCAAAAGTATATGTTTCTCCTGTTATGAAGTTTATTTTATTTGCCATAGTATTCTCTAAATTCTTTTAATGTTTGATATTTGTTTTTTGCTATTTCCTCTCCCTTCCATTCTGATTGAGCAAACTTATAAATGGTATGTAAAAGATGACGACTTTTAAACATCATCTTTTTCTTTTTATCTTTTCCATCAGGAACCATAAAGAACATCGACTTCTTCTCTTCGAATGAACTGTCATTAAACGAAGAATTATCATCCTTATACAACAACACAAGGTTGCCGATAGAATGTTCACTTGCTTCTATTCTATCACTATTTTCAAAATATCTGCAAGATGCTCTTGCTATATACGCATCCGACTTTTTAGGCAAACCTCCGAATATGTCTTCCTTACCATTCTTAATTATTCTATTCCCATCTTTAAGTTCTTTGTGCAGCACTTTTGATTTTGGATAAATATGTTCCAGCGAACGTCCTCTGTAATCTTTTCTGTCCCAAATGGAAAAATCAAAATTTCGGCCAAAGCCTTCTTCTTGTTTATTGTCTTCATCAATATTCAATCTTAGTAAAAGGCGAAATGCGGCTTCAGAATTCTCATTGTATAAACTATTGCTTTCCAATATTTTATACAATTCATCGAACTTAACATCAAACTTATCATTGTCATTTGGATCATTGTCTCCATTAAGAGCCAATCTGTGTGTTTCTATTTCTTTATGAGTCAACCCTAGAAATGACCATTTATAGTAATTCTCTAAATCTTCATCAGATGGTTTGTTATCGTCAACAAAATACCATTGGATAAACTCATTGGCGCTGCCTATTCTTAGGATTGCCCCAACCCAATTGTAGATTTTTGGATTGTTGAATGCGTCTTCAAATCTTTTCTGTAATCTTCTTAGTCCATCAAATGTTTTCTTGGCATCAATAGGGTTTTGCTCAAGTAAAAACAGATTCTTGAAATTATCGAAAGAAAGTTCTTTGCTCTTATCTTTGGTCTGCAAATAAGAAGACACCAAATAACCCATTACATTTGAGCATTTAAACAATTTCTTCACATCTTCGCGATTCCACCACTGTAGCCATTTGTCCCATTCTCGAGCATAACGACTGCGCAGCATATTATTGTCCCACTCTATGGCATTTTTCTCTTTCTCCTCTTTCTTGTCAAAATCAGAGTCGTTGAGCGATGCCAAACGTAGCAATTCAGCCTTGATTAGTTCTTCACTCTTCATCTCCGCTTTGCTACCATTCATCATAGAAAATACCTTTGTGGCTTTATCGTCGGGAATATCTATATACAAAAACCTGACATAGTCGAGAATGTAATTGCAAAACTCTTCTTTTTCAATCTGTACTAAATTTTCATTAATGGTTCGCAACGTTTTCTTGAAGAAATATCGGTCTTGGAATTCTTCTTCTGTGTTTTCAGAAAAATCTGTTTCGTTTATATCTAATTCGGATAGGAACTTGTTAGATTCATCTCTAATATCATATTTCATTTCAACTTTTCCGCTGTATCCTAAATATTTCAGAAGGAGATAGAAAAATGTTGTGCGTTGTTGTCCATCAATTAGTATGATATCCTTGTCTGTTTCTGTAACAGTAATTCCCTGTATAAAAACAGGCGTATTATTATTAAAGCCAGGAATCAAAGATTTTACAAGTATAAAAGATACTGCATCCAAATCATTCTTTTTTGATTTTTTGCCCCAAACATATCCTCGTTGATAGTTGGGAATCACAAAAGTTTTTCCTTTCTCTAGGTACTCTCTTAATGTTATAGTTGCATTCATAATTGTATATCGTTTTAATCTTTCATTTCTATTTTTACCATTTTCGTGACTTTTGCGAAGTCCGTTAACAAAATTTCACAAATCTTCTTTTTTCAAAAATAATAATTGTCCTCGTTGTTTCCAAAACATTTTAATAGAAAAAAATGCTGTTTTTAGAGAGTATATGTATATTTTGCACTTACCTCTTTTCTTGTTTTCCCTCCTTGAACACATTGATGATATGGTGCATTATGACAGTTCTGTTCTTTTATAACACCCTCACCATCTTAGCCAAACAGTCCAATTTCCCATTGATATTTATTACCTTACCCCAATCCATAATTTCCTCACAGTTTCTTCCTCGCTATCCATGCTCAAGCCTCGGCGTCGACAAGTGCATAATCTTCATAAATCAATCCTCCTTATACCTCTCCCACATCCTTTTTATCTTTCCGGCTATCTCATCTCGAAGCCACTTAGGCTCTAGCACTTCTATATTCTCTCCAATCCGAAGTATCTCCTGCTGGAAATCAAACTGAGGTCGGATGTTGAATGTGAAGATGCTGTACTCTTCATTGCGCTCTATCTCTTTCTGCGACTCATGTATCTTCAGATCACGAATATATTTGGCTTGTATTGCCGTCGCCTTCAGCTTGACAATCTGCTTCTCTACCCTCTGGTCGGCTATGATTCCAAAACATCCGTTGAAATATTCCTCCGCATCCCAATCTTTGGGCATTATAAATGTCTCTTCTTTCATGTTAAGATTTTTAATGCGGTCCAATGAATATATTTTGGGGCCATTGTCTTGAAAATAGACGCTTCTTGCCACCATATACCATCTTTGATGGAACAGTTTCACACAATATGGCATGACATCAAAATTGCTTTCCTTCTCCTTCCAATAGCTTTGATACGTCATATTGAGCACACGGTTCTCCTTCATGGCTGTGATGATAGGATGCAGGTATTCCTGTCCCGACGGTACATATTCCAACAGAATGCGATCTTTTATACTCTGACTGTTTGCCAACGCATTGCTGACGGAGAAGGCATTGTAGAGCCACGACCGTATTCCATTCTCGTTGATGTCTTCCTCTTTCTCGATATAATAGCGATAGCTGCCTGAATTTTCATTGGAGATATCGATGCCAAACATGTCTCCTATGACTACACGCCAATTGTCGAATGTCCGTTTGGGAAGATCCAAACCTCTGCTGATATCTCTGTCTCTGACCCATAACTCATTCAGGTCCTTGTATGATATCTTATGTCTGCGATAAATAGTTTCTATCACCCAAACATACTTGTTAATCAAACTTTGTCCTCTATCGTTGTTATTCATATTCTTATAATTTTTCTACAAAGATGAGCCAAGGGTACGCCAAATGATGGTGCAGGTTTGAAAAAAAGATAAAAAAAATGAGGATATATCTCCATTTTTCAATTTTGATATACCCTCTAAATATCTCGCGACGTGAGTTCAAATCACATCTGATGCTCTTTTCTCAAAAGGTCGTTCACCGTCTTCACTGGATTGAATGTGTCGATTGGAACCTCCACGAAAATGGTGTTCCAGTCGCTCATCGCACCGTTCCACAAACCAGGAAGTTCGAGTGCTTTCAATGCCTTGCCATCCTTGCTCTTGCTTGATATGAAACCAGTGTTAGGATCAACAAACTTTGTCAGGTCATACTTGTCTCCCTTATAATCTTTCACTCCACAAACAAGATCTACAGGGTTGAAGTGAGTGGCTTCCTTGAAAATATGCATCTGCTCAGGATCATTCTTGTCGAACTGCGCGCTTTCAAGAATCTGAAGAGAATGGCTGCCGTCAGGATTGACTGCGACGTAAGGGCCACCTCCTGGCTCTCCCTCATTTTTCACCATACCGCAGACACGGATAGGACGGTCTAACTTCTTCTTCAAGTATTCAATCTTATTTGCAAGATGAAGAGCACAGTCTGCAGCGTCGACATTAAGCTTTTCGACAACGAATTTTTCGATTTCCTCCAACTCCTTGTCGCTTACAGAAGCACTGTTGAGCTTTTTCAAATATTTGAACATCTTCTCCTGATATTCGACGAGCACACCTGCCAACACTGCCTTATATTCGACAGTCGGCTGCTTCAATGCGTCTGGCACTACATTGTCGATATTCTTAATAAAGATAATCTCAGCGTCTATCTCATTAAGATTCTGAATCAACGCTCCATGACCACCCGGACGGAACACCATCTTTCCATTGCTTGATCGGAACGGCTCGTTATTCTCGTCGACAGCTATAGTATCAGTACTGTGACTCTGCACAGAGAATGTCACGTCATACTGAACCCCGAAGTTGTATTCATATTCAGCAATCTTTTCAGACAACAATCTGTTGAAATATGTAAGGTGATCCTCAGACACTGTGAAATGCAAACGAACAATTCCATTCTTATTTTTCGCATACATCGCACCTTCAGCCAAGTGTTCCTCAAAAGCAGTACGAACTCCTTTATTATTCTTATGAAACAGAATCAAACCCTTTGGCAAAAATCTGTAGTTCAATCCATTCTGCTCGAGCAACGCATCCAGGACATTAGTGTAACGCTTTTCTGTGATAAGGCGCATAACATTTTTTCCATCGTTCTTCAAGCACACTTTATTCAGCTGCTCATAAAAAGCAAACTTCTGGATCTCGCTTATAAACTTCTGTTCAAATTCCGTTTGAGGCTCCCCTCCTCTATCTCTGAACGCAAACAAATCCTTGAACATACGGCTTGCGGCTCCAGAGGCAGGTGTAAATTTCAACACATCGTGACCAGCAGCCAAATAATCTCGCCATATTGAGATATATTTATCTTTGCTTTTGTCTGACAAATGTAAAATTCCATCCTCCACTGTGGCTGCACACACAACCTTCAAATAAGGAAAACCGTTCTTGAAACAATCCAGCTGTTCCAAAAGTTTTTCTTCTGAAATCCCCATCTGCTTCAGCAAATCCAAATCATCCTGTGTCATATCCTTAAAATTAACGTGTCCTAAAATTAAACCTATTTCACGAACATTGCAAAGTTATAAGAGAAAAAGATAATAAAAAAGTTTTCATAGGCAAATAAACTATGCTACTCAGCAACTTTTAACATTTTTTAATTTTATTTCAAGTAGACTTCAGATGCAGGAAGTCATCATGCAAAATTTTATTAAAGCGCTCCGTCTACGGCTCGCACTACAGGGTGGAAGGTTAGGACGTTCCGCCCTAACAATCCTCATTTTATCGCACTTTGAACTCTATAGCATTTCACAAAAAAACAAGCACCTCTATTCCCATAGAAATGCTTGGATAATTAATCACATAAAACGAACTGAAATATTACTACTTAATATTGTCTTTATAAAAGACGGTGCGAATATAAGCATTATTTCAATTCGACATTCAAGTTTTTTGTATAAAAATTGATTTTATGCTATATTTGCACACATATTATAAGAAAACTGAGACGTGACAAGACGACTATACAATATTTTTCTTTTATTGGCTATGTGCTTCAACATAGCGGCACAAAAAACGGACAGTCCAATCAACAGTTCGCTTGACAGTGTCTTTATGTGGTTCAGAAACGCCAACTATCCGACATTGAAATTCGGAACCCTAAAGGTGGAAAACTACAGCGCGAGCATAAGCGACTCTCTCATCCAAATTTCTCTGAGCAAACCATTCAAAAATGTCAATTTAAGAGAAGATGCGATCAATGCGTTAAAAGACAGCATCAGCAAAAATTTGCCTGCTCCATATAAAAATTTTGACGTAGAATTATATATCTCCTCAAAAAATATCTATGATTATGTTCCTAACGAGATGCGTAAGGAGACAAAAAAAGACAACTTACGAATACTCAAACTCAGGGACAGAGACAAAGAGGAACTTACGAATGTAGTCACAAAGGTGAGCGCTCCTTGCACCCCTTCCGCTGGACTGCAAGGTCGAAACATCGCGCTTTGGGCCAGCCATGGCTACTACTTCGAGCCATCACAAAACCTTTGGATTCTGCAACGTCCTCGCTTCTGGGGCATTTCAGAAGACACATACACTCCATCCGTCGTCTTGCCATACCTTATTCCAATGCTGGAAAACGCCGGAGCCAACGTTTTTTACCCTAGAGAAAGGGATGTCCAGAAAAATGAGGTGATTGTTGATTTTGAGACTGCGAAGGAGACTGAATACGTGGAAGAAAACGCCCGTCGCGCCAAATGGCATAATCCCGACCCTGACAGAGTAGACACGACTGGATATGCCCCAAAGAAAAAGATCTATCGCCATGGAGATAATCCTTTTGCCGACGGTTCTTTTCGCACAATCCGTTCCCATCCCAACGGTTCTGCCTATACCGACTGGATTCCAGAAATTCCCGAAGACGGAGAATATGCCGTGTACATATCATATAAGAGTGTGCCTAAAAGTGCAGACGATGCCCACTATACTGTTTTCCACACCGGCGGAGAAACAGAATTTGTCGTTGACCAAACCAAAGGTGGCGGCACTTGGATATATTTGGGCACTTTCAAATTCAAAGCTGGATCAAACCCTGAATTCGGCAAAGTGCGTCTGACCAACCAAAGCGTGGAAAAGGGCAAACATATCACTGCTGATGCCGTAAGATTCGGAGGTGGAGTCGGATGTGTAGAGAGAAGTATCGCTCCTGTTGCCGGTGCGCCAGAGCCTTTCTATTTCACAAGTGAAAAACCCAAATATTTGGAATGCGCACGCTACTGGCTACAGATGGCTGGATTTTCCGACAGCGTGTATTGCGGTCAGAACAACGAATACAAGACTGACTACATGAGCCGCGCGATTTGGGTGAACGCTCTATCCGGAGGCTCGCCTCTTAACACCAGAACCAAAGGCAAAGGTGTGCCAATCGATTTGGCTCTTGCTCTTCATACCGACGCTGGCATCGACTCCACAACAGTCGGTTCGCTGGCAATCTTCCTCACAAGCGATATGGGTAAGACGGAATACCCTACCGGACTTTCACGTATGGCATCCAGAGATTTCGCCGATATGGTGGAATCGCAAGTGGTAGATGACATCAAAAAAGTGTACTGCCCCGACTGGCACAACCGTGGGTTAAGAGACGAAGCCTACTACGAGGCCAGAGTGCCTGAGGTGCCAACCATGTTGCTTGAACTTCTGTCGCATCAGAATTTTGAGGATATGAAGTATGCCTTCGACCCTGAATTCAAATTCACTGTCGCTCGCTCAATCTACAAGGCTGCGACGAAATTCATAGCCAGCATCAATAATATAGAAGACTATGAGTTCACTCCGCTTGCACCGTCGCATTTTGCAATTGATTTCAACGGAGACAAAATTAATCTGTCTTGGCGACCTACCAAAGACTCTCTTGAGCCTTCTGTCACAACAGACGGATACATCCTCTACACCGCGATTGGCAACAATGGTTTCAACAACGGTATATATTTGGAAACCAACAAATATTCAATGGAATTGCACAAAGATTCCATATACAGGTTCAAAGTGACCGCTGTAAACAGAGGTGGAGAAAGTTTCCCAACCGAAATACTTTCCGCAAGCATAGCGTCGAAAGAAAAAGGAAGAGTGCTGATTGTAAACGGATTCAACCGCGTGTCTGCTCCTGAATTCTACGAAGATTCTCTGATTGGCGGATTTATAGACAGCAAAGACCCCGGAGTGCCATATATAAGAGACATATCCAAGACTGGCAGCCAAACAAATTTCACAAAGGGTTCTCCATATATTTCCAACGACCAACCTGGATTCGGAGCTTGTGAGAAAAATCTTGAGGGCCAGATTATCGCTGGCAACACGTTCAACTATCCATACATCCACGGAAAGGCTCTGCACTCATTAGGGCTTAGCTTCGTCTCGACAAGCGACGAGTCGTTTGAAACATATAGCAATGTTGACAAAAACCACTTCTGCATGGTGGACTATATCCTTGGAATGGAGAAAGAGACAAAATGCGGAATGCAAAAAAGATATAATGTGCTGAATTATCCGACGAGAAAAAAATTGTCTAAATACCTGCTGTCTGGAGGAAACCTATTCATGTCTGGAGCATACTTAATGTCGGAATTGGAAATAACAAAAGCCGAATATCCTTCCGTCGCCAAATTCGCGCATGAGGTTTTGGGAGCAAAACTTAAATCAACAGCAAACAACCAGTGGTGCAACACTCACCTCAATGACGGATCCGGGGTGAACCTTAACGAGGGAGGCTCTCAACTCAGCCAGATACAAACCTCTTTCAGTATCAAAAACGACTTCAAACATAGCTACAAGTTCAATAATAAGCCAAGCGAACGACAATACACAGTAGCGTCGCCAAACATCCTCGACAAAGGCAATCCAAACGCATTCGTGGTGTTCAGATACCTTGAGAACGGAGAACCTGCGGCTATCGGACAGAAAGGAAAACTTAACACTCTCATCAGTGCCGTTCCATTTGAAAGTATCGATGAGGATGAACAAGATAAATTCATGAAAGAACTTGCGACATTTTTCGGCTTGATTGGAAACAAGAGCAAAGCAAGTAAATCGAAAAAAACAGCAAGGAAGTCGACAACAACAAAGAAAAAATCAGTTGTGACAAAAACAACACCAAAGAAAACGACAAAGTAGAGAAATGAATATATATGTATATACTGAATTTGTTGACGAATGTGTCGGAAACAGATTCAACGGGAAAAAAACGACAGACGCAGATTATATACTTCTAGACAAAGTGGATGACGCCGAACATATTCTTGGAAGCAGCCGTTCGGTGTGGCAGGTGTCTCAGGCATTAAAAAAAGCAAATTTCAACGCTGATGATTATCTGATGCTCATCACACGCAATGTGGACTGTAAAACCATAAACGGTGGAGAAAGTGAGTTTGCCTTTGCCGCCGCATACACTGGTCGCACATGCGTCTACTCAAACTATATCACCATCTCCGAGGGTGAGGCTCACGAGACTCCTGTGATAGCCCCACAAATAGGAAGCGTCAGAGAAGACTTCAACATGGGAAGCATCGTGCTTTACAAAGCATCGGAATGGGTGAAGGCAAGCGAACAGATGGCTGACGACTATGATTACGCCGCCTACTATTTCATGCGTCTGATGCTTTGCCAGAACGGCGACACCTACCATATCCGCCAGACACTGTATCAGGAGAGCGAGTTCGACAGCCGTAGCGCCGAAGACAAACAGTTTGACTACGTGAACCCAAACAATGAGCTTAAACAACTCGAGATGCAACGAGCATACCTTGAGTATTCGAAACTCACAGGGTCTTACATAGACTACGCGCAAACCAACAGAATAAAAATAGAGACCACAGACTACACCGACAACTATAAATTCAAAGTGTCGGTGATCATTCCCGTCAGAAATAGAGAAAAAACAATTGAAGACGCTGTGAAATCTGCTCTCAGCCAAAAATTGAAAGACGGAAAAGTAAACGTGATCGTTGTAGACAATTTCTCAACCGACAAGACGACAGACAAACTTATCAAACTTGCCAACGAAAACAACCGTCTCTACCATATATTCCCGTCGCGTACAGACCTCGGAATCGGAGGATGCTGGATGGAGGCCGTGCGTCACGAAGCATGTGGATTATATTGCGTACAGCTTGACAGCGACGACGTCTATCAAGACGAAAACACATTGCAGAAAATTGTCGACACTTTTGAGCGAGAGAAATGCGCAATGGTGATCGGCTCATACTCGTTGACCGACTTCGACCTCAACCCTATTCCACCGGGATTGATCGCGCACAAAGAATGGACAGACAAAGAAGGACCCAACAACGCCGTCAGAATCAACGGTTTGGGCGCGCCTCGCGCATTCTTCACACCAGTACTAGTGGAGATTCCAATCCCTAACGCCAGCTACGGCGAGGATTATGCGGTGGGTCTGCAAATGTCGAAAAAATACAAGATCGGAAGAATCTACGACAGTCTGTACTGCTGCCGCAGATGGGGAGGAAACTCAGATTCTTCACTGTCGGTAGAAAAGATCAACGCAAACAACAACTACAAGGATTCTATCCGCACGATAGAATTGCTGTCAAGAGGTTTTAACAAATAAACAATCAGCAAATGGAAATCGAAAACATCAACATATCGCTAATTTTCTACGCCGCATTCCGCAACCAGGCGTGTGAAGACAAATTCCAGGAACTGATCAAGGAGGTAAATCTTTCTTCCGACGTGATGATTGGTGGCAAACTATATAATGCCAACTTCACATCCACTATAATAAAACTTGACTTTCCTAACTTCAACTCTGACAGAAAGAGAAAAAACAACATCATATACGTTGACCGCGACTGCAATGCAAATGAAAAGATGAATGGCGGTCTGATCGACGCTGTCCTTGGTTCTCCGGAAGCTGAATATGTAAAAAGTTCAAAACCAGAGAACAGACATTACGCGATCTTTTTCAGCCGTCTTGTTGACTATAATATACATCCAAGCGAATTGTCGGAATTGGTTCGTGTGATGGTGGAGACAGACGCGATGATCACGTACTCCGACTACAACAAAGTGGTGAACGGACGCAGAATCAGAATGCGTCTTGCCAACCCGACGACAGGAATGTCCGTCTGCGACAGGGACTTCGGCACCGTCTTCGGAATAAACTGCGAGAAATACGACGCTTATCAGAAAGATAACGGATTCATGCAGCTCGACAGAATGATCTTCAACAACTCATTCGACAAGCGTGGGGAAATCGTGCATATATGCGACGCTCTATACGATGAGGTTTATCTGCCAGGATACGAAAACATCATAAACAACGAAAAAGGCACATCATCCGAACTTGCAAACTTCGCAATGGATCTACACTTCGACATGATGCGTCTGAATGCAAACATTCCGTTTGACCAGATTAAAGAAAGCGAAAACGTCTCTAATATTATCGAGAAAGAAGAGAAGCCTAAAGTGCTTGTCCTTTTGCTTGGCGACGAGTGTACAAAAGACGATGACGAACTAAACATACACAGATACGAACAAAAGACCAAGATCGCCGTTGAATTGAAGAGATACTATGGCGAGGATTCTGTCGACGTGAGATTAAAAGAGCCTCATTTCGTTTACACCGGCTACCCTACTCATGAGACTGAGTATAATCTTCCTCTCGACCTTGTGCAATTGGCAGATGTTGTGATTGAAATCCAATACAACACATTGATAAAAGCAGCAGACATTCGTTATATCATAAAACGTATGGCTGAGACAAAGGCAGGTATGGTGCTTTCCATCCATCCCGATATGGATCTTTTCTCGAAAGCCGACGCGATGCATCTAGGCGAAGCAATGCCACAGTGTTGCTTAAGCGGACTATACAGATTCGTGGACAGAGCGTTCTCCACATCCGCATTCCTAGATTCAAGATTGCGTCTTACTACTGCTATGCCACGGTACGAAAACTTCCTGAGCATGGCTCAAAAATACAAGACTGTAGTGCTGCAGAAATATATTTCATCTGAGAGCAATGCCAAAATGGAAGACAAAACCAATCTCATCCACACCGCTGAACTTCAGTTCAAACGTGAAACTGAGGAGGCCGCACTGCTTGAAAGAGAGATGTTCCACCGTCAACTGATTGGGAAACAAAACATTGGCTGATAGCGGTTGGCTGAAGTGTTTTCTATAAAACTATACAACTATGAGCGAGATACAGAAGAAAGTTTACGATGCTCTAATTCCCGCAAACGAGAATCTTGAAGTTTTGACCAAGACTTTCGTAGTCGACGGATACAAGGTTGTGGCCCAACACAATCCAGCAAGAGCAGTGTCGTCTGGTGCCAAACTTGACAAGGCAACAATTGCCAAACGAAAATGCTTTCTTTGTAAGGAGAACCGTCCTGTCGACCAGCCAAGCGTGATATACAACGAGAATTTTGAGATTTTGAAAAATCCGTTTCCAATATTGAAAAAGCATCTCACTATTCCACTTATGCGTCACGAGCGTCAGGAGATACTGCCTCACATTGCCACCATGCTTGATTTGAGCAAAGATCTGCCCGATTTCGACCTTCTCTACAACGGACCGAAGTGTGGAGCCTCAGCACCCGACCACATGCACTTCCAAGCTGTGCAAACAGGGTTGATGCCACTTGATGAGAAATCATTGTCGGAATTTGATATTGTAGACGGGGAGATTCGTAACTTCGGCAGAAAATGTTTGGTATTTGTTGGTTCTGATAAAGAAGCTATCTGCAAACAATACCGAGAGTTGTACAACAAGTTGGAAATCAAAGAAGACGAGTGGGAGCCTCGAATGAATATTGTGGCACATTATATTCCGTCGGCAAACATTTGGAATGTATGGGTATTCCCTAGAGACAAGCATCGTCCGTCGTATTACGAGCAGGGAAGAATGATCAGTCCAGGTGTGATCGACATGGCAGGAATATTGGTATTTCCCAAACCAGATGATTTTGAAGACGTTGATGAATCCATGATACGTCAGATTTATAAAGAAGTCTCGTTATAAAATGCTAAATGCTAAATAAGAATCTAATTAAAATTAATCAAAAAAAGGAGGTTAGAGGTTGAGGATTGTTAAGGGCGGAACGCCCTAACCCAACCTCTCTAGTGCGAGCCGAAGGCGAGCACATAAATATAACTGCTCATTCTTACGAATTCGCAAATGTGATGGAGTTAGGGCGTTCCGCCCTTAACAATCCTCATTTTTAGTTGCAGAATGAGTCATTTTAACAAATTCAAACAGCTTCTAAATAAAACTCCATACATATTATGACAAAGTTATCTCATTTATTTTCAGCAGCCATGATCACATCAACAGCAATTCTATCAACAGGTTGCGGATTCGACCATTCTCTAATCGACGCCAGCGACGAAAGGATTAAAATTTCCGGACGTGTGGTGTATGAGACATATGGCAGACATCATGGAGATTTTGTCAGAACAGAAACTATGGCTAAATGGTCATATCCAGGAGTGACAATATCCACAAAATTCATAGGCTCCAAAATCACCATGTTTGCCAAGCCAAACAGCGGATTCTTCATGGTGGAGGTAGACGGGAAAGACAGAAAAAAAATCGGATTCACAGAAGCTAATTATGATGACAGAATTGTTTTAGCGGACAGTCTCGACAAAAATAAGATTCACAGTGTAAAGGTTGTGTATTGCAACGAAGGGCACGAATTGCAGCCAAAATTCCACGGATTTAAGACAGATGGAGAATTGATAAAAGACGATACTGAAAAGAAAAACAAATTCTATTTTATCGGAAACTCCATCACATGCGGATATGGTGTGGACGGAGACAGAAGCCAGACATTCAACTATGAAACCGAAGACTTCACCAAAACATTCGCCTACCAAGTGTCGGAAAAATATGATGCCGAATATATCGTGTTTGCCAAATCAGGTTATGGAATCTACCGTAATTATGGCGACGTGAAAGAAGGCAGCACCGTCAACATGAGCACACTCTACGACTATACCCTATTCTGCGACACAACATACAAATGGGATCACAACTGTTTCAAAGCAGACGTAGTCTTCCTTAATCTTGGCACCAACGACACTAGTGAAGACAACTACGACATCCAGAGATTCAAGTCGGCAGCAAAAAACTTCGTCGCAAAAGTCAGAGCCACAAATCCAAACAGCAAGCTCATTTTGATGACAGGTCCGATGATGCACGACAAAGCATTGTCAGACGTGATGACGACACTTGATGAAATCGCATTCCAAATGGCTAAAGATGGAGACGACAAAGTATACCGTTTCAACTTCACTCCAGACGATGGCAAATTCGGTTACGGCACCGACTGGCATCCAAGTGCAGAAAAGCAGAACGATATGACAAGAGAACTGATGGAATTTATGGAGAAGCATGAGATTGTAAAATAACTTTTTTCTCGTCAACATACCGATCTCTCACAAATAGCATATGAATTAATTTCTAAAATCAAAATTAATTCATATGCTTTTTTTAAAAATAAACCATTATATTTGGAAAGTCATTACATTTTTACGTTCAACATTTGTTGGTTTGGTGAAAATGATTTTTAAGTTTTACGTAAAAAAGGATTAAACATGAGATTAACAAAATTCGGATTTTTGATGACATTAATTGCTTCACCACTTTGTATGGAAGCTGAAAATCTAGATGTCAAACGTATTGAGATCGATAAAGAAAAATCAGTCGACTTTTTAAGTTGCGATGCCATTGGCAAGCAAGGATTGATTCTGACCACAAAAGATGATGACAATCAAAAAAATACACAAAAAGGCCATAACAGACTTACGTTCACAAAATACGACACATTGCTGAACAAAGTCACGAGTGTGGATGCGGAATTTTCCCGTAAAGACAACATTGATCAGATTACAAAAGGAAATGACCTCTACAGACTCTCTATGGAGAAAAACGGAGAGTTCGAATTGCTGTTTATTGACGGTGAAAAAATGAAGCCAATATTGTCGACTGGTGATATAGGCAAGAGAATAGTCATTTCATACAACCAGGTTATGGGAGACTACGTATACATGGCAGGAACACAGAAAGGGCTTCCATTCGTGTACGCTTTGAATGCTAAGACAGGTGCTGGCAAGATGACAAACCTGACTGTGCCAAGCAAAAAGAAATTCAGCATCATGTCGTTCGAGACAGACGACAACCAGAATGAAGCACATCTATTCATCAAAGAAAAGCAAGACAAAGGTTATGTGATGAAGCTATATGTGTTTGCAGACGGTGACCTTAAAAACGAAATGACAATGGCACCTGATGCCGAAGATAAATATCCGGCAACAGCTTTTGCTTCCAAAATGAGCGACGGCAGCTATATAATCTCTGGCACATACTCCGACAAGGATACAAAAGGCACAGTTAGATCAATCGGTGTGTTTTTGAAAAAGGTAGAGAATGGCAAAACATCCTACTCTACTTACATCAACTACCTTGATTTAAAGAACTTCACTTCATACATGACAGAAAGAAGACAGAAGAAAATTGAGAAAAAGAAAACCAGAAAAGAAGAGAAAGGCGACGAATACACTATCAACTACAATATGTTGCCATATAAGATCATAGAAGAAAACGGCAAATACCTGCTGGTTGGAGAAGCTTACTATCCTACCTATATTACAGTTCCAGTCACTCAAGTAAAGACAAACGCTCAAGGCGGAACGTACACAACCACTACATATAAACGAGAATTCGATGGATATTTCTACACTCACTATTTCGTGATGGAATTTGACAAAAATGGCAAAATGGGATGGAGCAACTCGGCACCATTGGAAGTGTTGAAGAGCTGGGTTCCTAGACGTCACTTGTCAATCAACAAGAAGGCTCAGGCATTGGAGGTGTTCTATCCATCATTCGGTCATATGAACCATGTTTCATACAGTTATGGCGGAGAGGAATTATTGAAAGAAGAAGTGACATACGTGGAAGATGACGTAAAACTAAAAAGGTACAGTGGTTTAGACACCGAATATTGGTATGATAACACATTCTTATCATCTGGTTTGCTAAAAATAAAAGATGACGACGGCAAACACCGCATCTTCAGCATCAACAGAATTAAATGTGACAGATAAATAAAAAATAGAGACGCAAAATTCAGCGTCTCTATTTTTTTCTTTTCATTCTCAAAAATCCCCACCAAGCCCATCGCTTGCGTTTCTTCAAATAATATGGGTTGTATTGATGGCAATATGCCTCTCTTTCAAATGAGATGCGACGGTAGGCCAAATGTGAGTTACGGAATTTCACCAGCCACACCAGCCATTCTATCACATACCACAGATAAAACGGTATGAAAAGCATCTCTTTCATCTGTGCGGAATGAATAGATTCATGGTTGATAAGCACAGTGTTAACCGTCGCCTCCTTACGCACAAAAAGCAGAGTAAAAAGGTTGATGGCTGCAAAACCTTTGGTCGGAAGTATACTGTTTTTGATTATCAACATACGCGTCTACAAAATAAATCCGCAATCCCTGCAGATTGGATTCACAATCTCATTTCTGGCAAATGCCTGCTTCATCTCAACAGCCGCTTTGCAATTGATTATTTCTTCCAATGAATCAGTAAAGACGTTGCCCAAAACCATATCTCCGTTAGCATCCAGACAACATGGCACAACACTTCCGTCGCACAAGATGGCTATATGATCACGCAACGCATAACATTTCTTGTGTGCCAAATCCAACTTTTTTTGTCCAGGCCATGAAAATCTTGCCGCATTCTGCAAAAAAATATGATCTTGGATTTTCACGTTGCGAGACATTGTGTCCTCAATCTGCGTCGAAAAAAAGGAATTGATTGCTTTCCTGCAATACTCATTGAAATCAGTTGCACCGTCGGCTCCATTATTCCAAAGTCGGAAACTGAAATATGTATCCTCTGAATACCTATTGGCAAAAGAAAAAACGCCGTCCATTTTCTCCATCCATTGGGTCGACGGAATATTTTCAGCATAAGCATGAATAGAGACGTTGCACTGACGTACCAACTTGTCCGCAAACACCTGCTCCACCTTCTCAAGCATTAATCCATTGGTTGTGAGATTCACATGGAATCCATTATCCGCCGCCATCTTCACCAACTCGCAGAACTGAGGATGAAGAGTCGGTTCACCAAGCACATGAAGATAGATATATTCCGTATAGGGACGTATAGAAAAAAGTATCGCCGAAAATTCTTCCGGCGACATAAACTTTTTCTTTCTTTGAGAAGACTGACAAAAACTGCATTTGAAATTACAGACATTTGTCAGCTCTATGTAAATTTTTTTGAATCTCAACTCTTTTCTATTATGGATTATATTCCAAAATACCTGTATTATAGCGAGAACGCAATCCCTTTATATACTGGAACTTATAACCGAAAGAAGCCATAATAACCATGTTCTGGCATGAAGTAAATCCTCTAGACACACCTACCTGCCAATACATGCCATTCACTTCTTCCTTCATCAACTCATACATAATCTTGAAAGACAAGCCGTAATCAAACTGATCTGGAATCAAATCCTTGCTCTGCTCAATATCAGCCTCCCAATTCTTCTGAAAAACAGACTCCTGATCGAAAGTGCCATTTTCCAAAGTCTCACCAGCAAAGTATCCTGTGACATATAAACCAAGGCTTGGAACAAGTCTTCCCGGACCTACATTATATATAGAATACATGATGTCGACAGGAAACTTAAGACCCATAGCACCAACCTTGACATCTTTAGAAACTCCAGAGATTTCAAGTTCAGGAACTTTAGTACCAAAAGCCCCTTCAATTGGCAAACTCGTATAAGGTAAAGAATCAAGTTTTGCACCTTCAGAGCAGAACAACAGACCCGGTTGGATACTCCATTTAGAATTCAGCTGGATTTCAGCCACGACTCCAGCATTAAAACCATGTTTGAAACTACCTCCATAGGCCTCTTTGAAATCACCGTTCCAGCTAGACATGTTGTAACCAGCCTGCAAACCCATTCGCACCTTTACATCAGGCTCTGCAAATATATTCAATGCTGAGACCAGCATCACAATCGACATTAAAATCCTTTTCATTCCTAACAAATTGATACTTATTTATGCAAATGTATTTATATTTTCCTTTTCTGCAAAATTTCTATCAACTAATGTTATGAACAATTTAAAAAACAAAAAAGACGGCCAAACCGACCGTCTTTATATAATTAGGTAATCTACAGATTAGAATCTGAACTGGAACTTAGCTGAGATGCTTGGAGTAGCACCACTTTTCATCCAATCTCCTTCAAACTCAATACCAGCGCCGATAGCATCGTTGAAGTACCATGTACCACCAGAATACATACCGAACACACCATTAACATGATCCCATGCGTCTTTCTCAGCCTCTGTCCAATCTCCAGTTGGGATAGATAGAGCAACACCACCATTGAAACCAGCATAAGTGTCAAGTTTCTTCAAGAACTGGAAGTGGAATGCTGAACGAAGCAATATCAAATGCTCCATAAGACCAAGGTCTCTATCACCGTGAACCGGATGCCACATATCGTGGTCATAACCACAGATTCCATACTGGAAGCCAAGGTCAATACCACCATTATTACCAAAGTTCTTTGTATTGATAAATCCACTTGCAAGACCAGCTGCACCATCAATTGTAATCATAGGCATAACTGCGTTATCGTCTTCCCAACCTGGAACACCAATACCAAGACCCAACTTGAATCCATCAACCATTGTCATACCTGTAGCACGCTGATTTCCAGCATTTGCCGACATAAATGTCATAGCAGCAAGAACAAAAGCAAAAACTTTTTTCATTTCCTTTTTCCTTTAATGATTAATTTTCTGCAAATGTACAACATTTTTGCATTTGCAGTCGTAAAATAATGTTAAAAAACATTTCAATTATAGGATTTCAACCATTTTATACATAAATAAATAACCTTTAGACTAAAATTGCTGACAAAAATACACCATAAAATTCACAAATAGAGACAAAATTTTTCAGCCAATTGTCACCATTTACAAACAAAAACAGCACTCTAATCATCTATTTTTTGACAAAAGAAAAGTATTTTAAGTTAGTTTTTTACAAAAAGAGCCTTTCTTATTTCATATTTTTATATATTTGCATTCGCTTTTTGCATAGGCATACAAAACAGCTAACAAAAAGCGAGTTAACAGCAAGTAATAATATTTAATATGAATATCGAAAAGAAAGTAATTGATGAAGTGAGCTTGCAGCTAACACTTAGCATCAATGAGGAGGATTACAAGGGAAGAGTTGACAACACTCTTCGTTCATACCGTCAGAAGGCTAGCATCCCAGGGTTCCGTCCTGGTAAAGCTCCAGCGTCGTTGATTGACAAGATGTACCGCAAGAGTGCGATGGCAGAAGAGGTTAACAAGATGGTTCCTGAAATGCTATCTAACTACATCAACGAAAACAAGCTTCGTGTACTTGGCGAGCCAATCTTGGCTGAAGGTCAGGAATTGCTAGACTTTGAGAAGGATGTAAACTATACTCTTACTTTCGACGTTGCTTTGATTCCAGAGTACAAGGTAGCTCTTGACAAGAACATCAAGGTTGCTCAGTACGAAATCACTGTCGACGACAAGATGATTGACGACACTATCAAGTCTTACGCTTCTCGCTACGGTTCTTACTCAGAGGGCGAGGAAGTTAAGGAAAATGATATCGTTAAAGCAACAGTAGTTGAGCTTGAGAACGGCAAAGAGAAGGAAGGTGGCGTCAGAGTTGAAGAGGCTATCCTTTCTCCAAAATATTTGAAAGACGAGAATCAGAAGAAATTGTTCGTCGGAGCTAAGAAGGGTGCGAAACTTAACATCTCTTTGAAGGCTGCTATGGACGGCAATGAGGCTGAGATCGCTTCATTCTTGAAGATCAAGAAAGAAGACGTTGCTAATGTAAACGACGAGCTTTCTCTTGAGATCACTTCTATCTCTCACTACACTGAGGCTGAAGTAAATCAGGAATTGTTCGACAAGGCTCTTGGTGAAGGAGCTGTTAAGAATGAGGCTGAATTCAGAGCTAAGATCAAAGAAGAGTTGCAGGATTCTCTAAAAGCAGACAGCGACTACAAACTTGGCCTTGACATCAGAGAGTCTATTCTTGCTCAGATCAAGGATCAAAAATTCCCAGATGCTATCTTCAAGAGATTCTTGAAGCTTAACAACAAAGAGCAGGCAGACAAGTTGTCTGACGAAGATTTCGACAAGTCGTACGCCAACGAGATCGACGAAATGAAATGGATGCTTTACAAGGATGCAATTCTTGTAGACAACAAAGTAAAGATCGAGCAGGCAGACGTAATGTCATTCTGCAAGAAGGTGGCTAAGGCTCAGTTCGCTCAGTACGGTATGGTTGCTGTTCCAAACGATGTGTTGGAGAACTACGCACGTGAGATGATGAAGAACTCACAGCAGAGCCAGCAGATTGTTGAGAACATCAAGAATGAGAAGTTCATCGAAATCGCAAAGTCTAACATCACTTTGGAGAAGAAAGAAATTTCTTTGGATGATTTCAGCAAAATGTTCCAGAACAAGTAATCCGACAGATTACATCTGACAATATAAGAGACGCCGTAGAAACGACGTCTCTTTTTTTACTCAAATTAGATGTCGTATAGCACAAATTCATATCGAATACAGTCAATCAAACGCATTACAAACTGAGATTTCAGCTTTTTTCGGGTTAAAAAAGTCTCATTTTCTAAAAAAGTTTAATTTTTAACAAAAAAATGAGCGTTTTTATTGGATATTGATATATTATTTCTTTAAGTTTGCATATAAGGAAAAACGAAGTAAAAATGAAAAACGATTTCAGAAAATTCGCAGTTGGACATTTAGGCATGAATGGTCTTGCATTAGACCAATACACATCCCAAATTTCAGACAGCTATATATCTCCAAGCATTTTGGAGGAGCGTCAGCTCAACGTGACTCAGATGGATGTATTCTCTCGCCTTATGATGGACAGAATCATCTTTTTGGGAGACCAGATAGACTCATATACAGCCAACGTGGTTCAAGCACAACTTCTATATCTAGAATCAGCCAACCCAGGCAAAGACATATCTATTTATCTGAATTCACCAGGCGGATCAGTATACGACGGATTGGGAATCTATGACACAATGCAGTTCATATCTTCAGATGTGTCTACAATATGTACTGGTCTCGCAGCATCAATGGCTTCAGTGTTGCTAGTGTCTGGAGCAAAGGGCAAAAGATACGCATTAAAGCATTCAAGAGTGATGATCCATCAGCCACTTGGTCAAGCTCACGGTCAGGCTTCCGACATTGAAATCACAGCCCGCGAAATCTTGAAATTGAAGCAAGAGCTTTACACAATCATCGCAGACCACTCAGGCCAGACATTCGACAAAGTATGGGCTGATTCCGACCGCGACTGCTGGATGACAGCTGAAGAGGCAAAGGAATACGGAATGATAGATGAGGTGTTAGTGAAGATGAAGTAAAATATGGCAGGACATAACACTGATAGATGTAGTTTCTGCGGCCGCACGTCCAAAGAGTGCAATGTGCTACTTGAAGGACTGAGTGGAAAGATTTGCGACGTGTGCGTACAGCAAGCATACACAATGCTGCCGAATCTAACCGCAGAAAAAAAAGGAAAAGGAAAATCCGGATTCGACGCAAAACTTCCGACGCCAAAGGAAATCGTCGAATATATGGATCAATACGTTATCGGTCAGGACACTGCAAAGAAGGTTTTGTCGGTGGCTGTCTACAACCACTACAAACGTTTGAAGCAAGATATCGAAGACGACGGTGTTGAAATTGAAAAGTCCAACATCATAATGGTGGGACCTACAGGCACAGGCAAGACGTTGCTTGCCCGCACTATCGCAAGGTTGCTCAACGTACCGTTCACCATCGTAGACGCTACAGTGTTCACAGAAGCCGGTTATGTAGGAGAAGATATCGAGAGCATTCTGACACGTCTGCTTCAAGTATCAGACTATGATGTGGAGTCAGCCCAGCGGGGCATCGTCTTCATTGATGAAATTGACAAGATTGCAAGAAAGGGAGACAATCCGTCGATCACACGTGATGTAAGCGGAGAGGGTGTACAGCAGGGATTGCTTAAGCTTTTGGAAGGTTCGATTGTGAACGTGCCACCTCAGGGAGGAAGAAAACACCCCGACCAGAAGATGATCCAGGTAGACACCAAAAACATCCTGTTCATTTGTGGTGGAGCATTCGACGGCATTGAAAGGAAGATTGCCATGAGAATGAACACAAAGGCAGTGGGATATAGTGTGGCAAGAGGAAAGAACGCTCAAATATCGCTTGACGACATCATTCAATATGTGTCGCCTCATGATTTGAAGTCGTTCGGACTAATTCCGGAAATCATCGGTCGTCTTCCATTGCTCACACACCTCGACAAACTAGATTCCACCGCATTGCGAAGAATCCTTGTTGAACCCAAGAATTCCATCATCAAACAGTATGTCAAATTGATGGAGATGGATGGAGTCGAACTCACATTCTCTGACGACACACTTGATTTGATTGTAGAAAAGACAGTGGAATGCAAACTTGGAGCAAGAGGTTTGAGATCAATCGTCGAAATGATCATGACCGATGTTATGTTTGAGACTCCATCAAACAAAGTCAAGAGCGTTGAAATCACAAAAGATTTTGCGCTTAAAAAGCTTGAGAATCTAAGTTTAAGAGCAGAATCCTAAATATCATTGAAAATACGAAAATGATAATGAAAGAATTTTGCGTTTGTGTAATTTAGCATTAAATTTGGAGATATGATGACAAAGGAAGAATTACATAAAGAGCTAAAATATCATTTTGGTTTCGACTCTTTCAAGGGCAACCAAGAGGATATAATAATGAACGTACTTGCCGGCAACGACACATTCGTGTTGATGCCCACAGGTGGCGGCAAATCATTGTGTTACCAATTGCCATCACTGATAATGGATGGCACTGCCATAGTTATATCTCCATTGATAGCATTGATGAAAAACCAAGTCGATGCGATGCGAAATTTCAGTGAAGAACGTGGAATTGCTCATTTCTTGAACTCGTCATTGTCGAAAGCAGAAGTCGACAGTGTCAAGACAGATATTTTAGAAAAGAGAACCAAACTACTTTATGTTGCGCCAGAGTCGCTGACAAAAGACGAGTATATCGAGTTTTTGCAGAATGTGAAAATCTCATTCTATGCCGTCGACGAAGCACACTGTATTTCCGAGTGGGGACACGACTTTCGCCAGGAGTACCGTAACATCCGCCCAATCATCGACCGTATCGGTCAAAAAGTGGGTGTGATCGCGCTTACTGCGACAGCGACCCCTAAGGTACAGCACGACATTCAGAAAAGTCTCGGAATGAAAGACGCTAAAGTATTCAAATCTTCATTCAACCGCTCCAACCTTTACTATGAGGTTAAGCCAAAGACAAAGGATGTCGACAAAGACCTTATCAAGTTCATCCGTGCAAACCACGGCAAAAGCGGCATCATATACTGTTTGAGCCGCAAACAGGTGGAAGACCTTGCGGAGACGCTGAATCTCAACGGCATCAAAGCCAGAGCCTACCATGCAGGCATGGACGCCACAGTAAGAAGCGCCAACCAAGATGATTTCCTTTTGGAAAAAGTAGACGTGATTGTAGCGACAATAGCATTCGGAATGGGTATCGACAAACCAGACGTCAGATATGTAATCCACTACGACATTCCAAAGAGTCTGGAAGGTTACTATCAGGAGACAGGTCGTGCAGGGCGAGACGGAGGCGAAGGCAAATGCATCGCATACTACTGCGAGGAAGACCTTAAGAAACTCGAGAAGTTCACGCAAAGCAAGAATGGTTCAGAAAAAGAAATAGGCAAACAGTTGTTGGCAGAGACACAGATGTATGCCACAACAACAATGTGCCGAAGAAAAGTATTGCTTCACTATTTCGGTGAAGAGTATGTAGAAGATAATTGTGGAAATTGCGATAATTGTTTAAATCCAAAGAAAACAGTGGAGGCAAAAGAGTTACTAAGCACGGTATTGGAAACCGTTGTAGCTTTAGGAGAGCAGGAGAAAATTGATTATGTCATTGACATCATCTTGGGTAGAGAGACGCCAATGATAGTTGAATTGAATCAACACGAGGAAATTGACACCTTTGGTGAAGGAAAATCTGAACCAGAGTCGACATGGCAGGCTGTCATACAGGAAGCCATCGTTGTCGGATATCTCAAAAAAGATGTTGAAAGCTATGGCAACTTGAAGATCACACCGGAAGGAAAGAAATTCTTGTCGAAGCCAAAGAGCTTTAAGGTCAACATCATAGATGAGGATGATGTAGACGACATAGACATAGAGAACATTCCTCAGACAGGCGACGCAGACTCGTGTGCTGTCGACCCAGAATTGTTCTCAATGCTTAAGGATTTGAGAAAGAAGATGGCAAACCAAATGGAGATTCCACCATTTGTTATCTTCCAGGATCCAGCATTGGAGGCTATGGCTACTACCTACCCTATCAACTTGGACGAGTTGGCAAACATTCCTGGTGTAGGACAAGGAAAAGCTAAAAAGTTCGGTAAAGAGTTCGTTGACGTTATCCGCCGACATGTGGAGGAGAACGAGATTCAACGTCCGGAAGACTTCAGAATCCGTACAGCGCCAAGCAAATCAAAGATAAAGGTGGAGATTCTAAATGCCATCGACTTAAAGAAGCCTCTCGACGAGTGGGCTGCAGGAAGAGGCATTGAATTTGACGATTTGCTGACTGAAATAGAGTCGATTGTCAACTCAGGACCAGACACACCGCCAGACATCAGCTATTTTATTGAGCAGGTCATGGATGAAGACAGAGTGGAAGAGATCTACGACTATTTCAGAGATGAAGCCGAATCTGATGACATCGACTCTGCAATTGAGAATTTAGGAGGCGACTATACCGAAGAGGAAGTTCGTCTTGTTAGAATAAAATTTTTGACAGAATTAGGTAGTTAATTAAGAAAAATGAAACCAACATTATTAGTTTTGGCAGCCGGAATGGGTAGCCGTTACGGCACATTGAAACAGCTCGACGGAGTTGGCCCAAGCGGTGAGACAATCATGGATTATTCAATCTATGACGCAGTAAGAGCAGGATTCGGCAAAGTTGTATTTGTGATACGTCGTGATTTTGAGAAAGACTTCAACGAGAAGATTCTATCTAAATACAAAGGTGTAGTAGACGTTGCCACTGTATTCCAATCATTGGATTGTCTGCCAGCTGGCTATAGCGTTCCTGAAGGACGTGAGAAGCCATGGGGTACAAACCACGCTATCTTGGTGGCTAAGGATGCGGTCAACACTCCATTCGCAGTGATCAACGCAGACGACTTCTACGGCAAAGAGAGTTTTGAGATCCTTGCTAAGGCATTGATCTCTCTTGAAGGCAAGAAGAACGACTACTGCATGGTAGGCTACCGTCTTGGCAACACACTTTCAGAGAGCGGAACAGTTTCAAGAGGTGTTTGCCACACAGACAACAATGGCTACCTTTCAACAGTTGAAGAGCACTATGAGATTCATAGAAAAGATGGCCAAGTCATCTTTAAGAACCAGACAACAGGTGAGTTCAACTCTATTGACGAGAATTTGCCAGTTTCAATGAACATGTGGGGATTCACTCCTGACTACTTCGTTCATTCAGAGTCTGACTTCAAGGTTTTCCTTGATGGATGCAACGGTAATTTGAAGGCTGAGTATGGTATTCCAACAATGGTTAACAAACTTATCCAGACTAAGACTGCTACAATCAAGGTGCTTGACACTCCATGCAAATGGTTCGGTGTTACTTACAAAGAAGACCGTCCTATGGTAGTATCAAAAATCGAATCGCTTGTGGCAGCAGGCGTATATCCAAAGAAATTGTTCTAATCAAACAATATTCAATCTAAAGGGAGCGCCAAAAACGCTCCCTTTATTGTTTACGGAAAGCAATTAACACCATCCATATATTCACCGACAATTACTTAAAATTCAAATTTAACCCAGAACTAATAATCAACAACACATGGAAAAAACAATAAAAAGATCTTTCTTGATATTGATGTCCCTATTACTTACAACAATCAATATTACCGCAGCTAACGACACAAAAACAAACACGAAGTCGATTGCAGACACATTCTGCATCACAAACCATGATATTATTAGTTTGCTGACAGAAGATTATATCAACAAGAAGGGTAATTTGAAACAGAAATACTTTGCAGAACTTAAAAACGGAATTATAAACAAAGATATACCAAAGAAAGCATACATAAGCAAAAGCGACCATACATACGTGGGCGACGCTAACAAAAACAACATCACCGTCGGATTATATCTGATAGTGAAAAAAGGACAAAGCAGAATCGTAAGGGACGTAGATGGCAGAAAAAGTTGCAGGATACTTCCGTCTACAACATCATTTGCCGCTCTTCCGCAAAACAAGGAGGTCACTTGTGTGCAAAGAATTCTTAAAGTAAAAGACGGAGACACGTTCGACTACCTTGATTGCAACGGAGCGATACACACTGTACGAATAGCAGGAATCGACACACCAGAGAAGGGGCAACCGTTCGCTAACAAAGCCAAAGAAAAACTCTCATCACTACTTCATTCCGGACAAATAACATTACTTCGTACAGGTTCAGGCAACCACAAAAGGATGGCAATGGAAGTTTTTGTCGACGGGATTGATGTCAATCTTGAATTGGTAAGATGCGGGCTTGCCTGGAGAGAACCACGTTTCGACAAGTCCGGGAAATACGTACAGGCAGAAGCGGATGCTAAAAAAGCGAAACTTGGACTATGGAGTGATCCAAGCAACATAGCCCCGTGGGAATACAGAGCAAGTAAAAGAAAATAAATAAGAACAAAAAAAACGCCACAAACATCATCTGAAGTTTGTGGCATTTTTTATGATGATACATCACAGTTTAGATAAAAAAGACTGACCACATGCTATATACATATTAATTCCGTGGCGTACATAGTCCAACTCTTCTCTGGAAATGATCATTTCTTCTGGACTGCCATTATCAACATAAAGCACTTTTGCTGATTTAGCATTATACAATGTCCATGCCAAAGGACCATATTCCTCATCATCTACTTAGACGAATAATCAAATGTATCCACATTGACACGAGGTTTTACCGTATCCACCACTATAGAATCCGCAATTAGCGAATCTGAAGCTGTAGCTCTCATATTTGTTGAGTCAACAGCATTGACATTTATATCATCCGTATCAGAAGCCGTAGAGTCAGAACATTGAGACGAATCTCTTTCAGCCGAAGTACCAGCTGTTTTATACTTATCTATCACGTCCGGATTGTTGTAGATATAAAACAAAATCACACCTACAAACACCAAAAGAAATCTGAAAAAATTCTTCATATTTATATTTATACAAAAAGGCGAGCTTTAAGACTCGCCTTATAAGTTGTCGATTATTAAACTCAAAATTACATCTGAGGTTTCTTTCTCTGCTTACCAACACTTAATGTTGGGAATGTGTAACCAGCACCTATTCTCATACTTCTATGGCATAGTGTCTGACCAAGAACTGAAGTATTCTGAGTCAAATCTCTCAAACCAAGATCATAATCATAGAATACAAACAATCTCTTGTAGTGGAACTCAAATGCAAAAGCAACACCAAGGTCACCATGGCTCAAACCTTTCATTCGGGTTGGAGTTCTCACATATTTCATATTTTCAGTATACTCATTAAATCTAAAATCGTATGCGATATATGGACCTGCTCCTACATTAAAATGCATATCCTTAACGGGCAATTCAAACTGACCACCGAACAACACAGGCAATTCAATCATATGGAACATAACCGGAGTAACAGCATTTCCATTAGGAAAAACCACTTCATTTTCCTGTCCCTTCTGTGCATACATAAGTTCAGGCATAATGAAAAAACGGCTATTGCTGATATGGAACTTACCTCCGAATCCCGCAGCTACACCCATTCTGTTCTCAGACTCATCTACATTGAATTTACTGATGCTTACACCACCCTTAAAGAAAAGATCGATGTCCGCAGCGAAGGCAGATAGACTTGTCATTAAAGCCACAATGGCTACTAAAATTTTTCTCATTTTTAATAATATAAAAATCCTTAAAATTTATTTTAATACCATACGAACATTAAAAAAGTCATAGTTCGCATCAGCACTTATCACGCACAAAAATAATCATAAAAATCTTACGTACAAAATATATTTTACTATTTTCCACAAAAACAGAATAAAATCGAAATATTATTTCAGAAAAGCGTATATTTGCAGTGAATAATGAAATTTTTATGAGCATACAGGATTTTATAGATTTTGGGGACTTGGTGGCAAATTATTTTGCAAACCTTGAACTATCAGAGATAGCAATCGGAATATTGGTGACACTTGGAATCTGCCTATCAATACAGCTATTCTTCTACCTTTATTATTACGCTTCCGTCGCCCGCAACGGCAAAGCTCTTAAAGAGGGAAACGTTAAACATGTCATAAAACGTCCTCCGGTAAGTATCATCGTCGTCTCTAGATATGACAGTGAGAATCTTGCCAAATGTCTTCCGTCAATTCTTGAACAAAGTTACCCCAACTACGAAGTTGTCGTGGTTAACGACGGAACAACAAACGACACCACTATCCTACTCGACAATCTTAAAAAGAAATATTCTCATCTTCGTACAACATATCTTCCAGAAGATGCCAAATATATGAGTCGCAAAAAAATGTGTATGACGGTGGGTATAAAAGCGGCATTCTACGACTACCTCGTATTCACTGATTCCGACTGTGTTGCCGACACTAGAGACTGGCTGACTGAAATCATGCGTAACTTCAACGAAGAGACTGACCTCGTCCTTGGATTCAACCACAACAAGGCAACCGACAGATGCGACTCTCTATGGCAGAAATTCATCAACTTCGACAATGTGTTCTCCTCTATCAAATATATGTCGTACGCAATGAGAGGTTTGGCTTATAGCGGAACTATAAAGAATATGGCTTACCGTAAAGAGAAATTCTTTGAGAACAGAGGTTTCGCATCCAATCTTAACGTTGAAGGCGGAGAAGACGACATCTTCATCACAGAGATCTCAAACGGCACCAACATCGCCGTTGAGACAAGTCCAAACGCCAGCACATCTATCAATAAAGAGGTGACTGTAAAGAGCTTCATTGAAAAGAAAGAGACAGATTTGGAGAATAGCGAATACTATCCTAACAATGTCAAATTCAGGATCAACACCGAAGTCACAACCAGATATCTGTTCTATTTGATATTCATATTCGGAATCATATACGGAATTGTGTCAGAAGAATATTTCGTGACCAGCGTATGCGGAATAATGGGTCTTATCCGCTACGGTGTGCAATGCTACACCTTTATAAAAGGTGCTCACGCATTGGGAATGAAAGGTTCAGCATTCCTGTTCATTCCTTTTGAATTAATAATTCCGTTGACTACCATGTACGTGTCGACGGTGGGACAAATCGGCAAAAGAAAATTGGAATTATGGAAAGTGTAAACAACGAAAAAGTTGTGGTGTTCCGCACCTACAACACTTTATTCGAGGCTAACGTGGTGAAGGAGCTACTTGCGTCGAACGACATACCGTCTATGATAAAGAATGAGCACACAACAGTATTGCTGCCTATGTTCAGCCCGATGAGCGGAGTAGCTCTGATGGTGTTGGAAAAAGATTTGGCAAAAGCCCAGGAAATTGTCGATGGGACTAACAACAGCGACAACGGATTAATTGAAAAATAACGATTTGATGATATGAACGATAGAAAAACACAACTGGCAGCCTTTGAGCGTCTGCTTGACGTGATGGATGAACTGAGAGCTAAATGTCCGTGGGATAGCAAACAGACATTTCAAAGCATTCGCCCCAACACAATAGAGGAGACTTATGAATTGTGTGACGCTCTTGCTAAAAATGATCTTCCAAACATCAAGAAAGAGCTTGGTGACGTGTTGCTTCACATCGTTTTCTATTCAAAAATCGCATCCGAGACCAACGATTTCGACATCGCTGATGTGTGCAACACCTTGTGTGACAAACTGATATTCCGTCATCCACATGTGTTTGGCGATGTGAACGCGGAAAACGCAGGCCAGGTGGAGACCAACTGGGAAAGAATAAAGATGAAAGAGAAAGATGGCAACAAAAGCGTATTGGCTGGAGTGCCGTCTGCACTTCCGTCGCTCATTAAAGCATACAGAATCCAAGACAAAGCCAGAAATGTGGGCTTCGATTGGGCTGAACGCGAACAGGTGTGGGAAAAAGTCAAAGAGGAATTTGAGGAACTGATGGTTGAAATCAAAAACATGGATCCACAAAAACAGGAAGAAGAATTCGGCGACCTGCTATTCTCCCTCATCAACGCTGCCCGACTCTACAAAATCAATCCAGACAATGCGTTGGAAAGCACTAACGCAAAATTCATCCGTCGATTCAACTATCTTGAAGAAAACACAATCAAGAAAGGTATAGACCTTAAGTCTATGTCGCTCGACGACATGAACGCCATCTGGAATGAAGCCAAACAACTTGAAAAAGAAGGAAAACTGAAGTGACCATGCAAAAACTTTTATCGATTATATTATTATCATTCTGCATATTGCAATCTGCTTATGCCAGAAAAGAGGTCGTCAATGACATAAACGACCTCCCACTCGACACACTCCTTTCGGTAAAAGTAGACAGCCTTGAGATCGACTCAACCACAATTGAAGCTCCGGAAGAAGTTTACGACAAATTCTACTACATTCCACGTACCTCAACAATCCACATCCCGATGTCTATCAACATTCCGTTGATTGAACGTCGTCTGAATGAGGCATTCAGTGGACTCATATATAATGACTCTATAATCGATGATGATGGTTTGAAACTTAAAGCGTGGAAAACCAGAAACATAAAACTAAAATACCAAGCAGATACTTTATTCTATACCATCCCTGTAAAGATTTGGGCAGAAAAACGTTTTGATCTTGGAATCACAACCACAGACAAAGAACTGAACGCAGAAATTGAGATTGATTTCCAGACTACCATCAACTTTTCTAAAGACTGGAAACTGCTGACCCATACAACCATTCTTGACTACCGATGGCTTTCAAAACCGACAATCAAAATTCTTGGAATGAATATGTCGATCTCTTTCCTTGCCGACCAACTGATCGCAAGCAACAGAAACGACTTCAACAAAGAGATTGACAAAGCTCTCAACGAACAGATTCCTCTCGCCGACTATATGGCTGAAATATGGATGTCGATGCAAGAGCCTATTTCTACAAACGCATCCGGCTACCAGATTTGGATTGTAGCGTCGCCGGAAAATATCTACTGCACTCCTCTGCTCGGAGATCTCGGCAAACTGACTACCACACTGGGAATCAAAACCAAACTCGACTTGTTCGTAGGAATCCAAAATCCAGGATCAAGAAGGAAAACAAAACTGCCTCCATTAAAGATGTATTCCAACTGTATGGACACTATCGACATTGGTGTGTTGACAGACCTTCCATACGAGCTAATGGATTCTGTAGCAATGGATTTGCTAAAAGGGACAACGTTTGGAGAAGGCCGCCACTCTATTTCAGTGGACACAATTTTCTTCTACGGAAAGAAAGACAAACTCGTCATCAGCCTTGGTGTTTCTGGATTCATCAACGGAAAAATATATCTTGAAAGTGTGCCATACTTCGACAAAGAAAATGTATCTATAAAAATCACTGATGTCGACTATAAGCTGGACACGAGAAACGTTTTGGCTAAAATCGTCAATCTGTTCTATAAAAAGAAATTGAAAGAAAAGCTGGAGAACGAATTTGAGTTACCGCTCCGAACCGAGTTTGAGATGATCAAAGAATTCGGACGAAACTCTATTTTCGACACAGAAATATTCCCAGATATAAAAATCAACGGAAGGCTTGACGACATTGGTGTCGAAAGAATCCAAATCACCCCAATCGGACTCAAAGTCAGTCTTGACATTAACGGAAAACTAAGACTATCGGTTGATTAAGACAAGATAACGTAGCTATCGCTTTTTGATTTCAAATAGCAGACGACAAAGACGCGAGGGATTGCGTCTTTGTCGTTTTTTCTGCTTTTAATCATAAAAAAGCATTATATTTGCGACCGTAATATAACAGACGTATAATGAAAATTGTTATTGCTGGTGCAGGTGCCGTGGGTGGACATTTGGCAAAATTGTTGTCAAGAGAGAATCACGACATCACACTTATCGACGACGATCCAACAAGATTAAGGAGCTTGGAAAACTCCTACGACTTGAGTGTGCTCGAAGGTTCGGCAACATCTCTTACCATCCTTCGAAACGCAGGTGTGGACGAAGCCGACCTGTTTGTCGGAGTAACCAAAAATGAGAGTCAAAATCTTAATGCCTGCATCTTAGCTCATGAACTTGGAGCTAAAAAGACTGTTGCCCGTATAGATAGCGAGGACTTGATGGAGCACGAAAACAGAGCCCTGCTTGCCAAACTTGGAGTGGAAAAACTGATCTATCCAGAGCTGTTGGCGGCTGAGGAAATCGCACAGTCTATCCGCCAAAGTTGGGTGAGACAGTGGATTGACTTCAATGGAGGCAAACTTCTTGTGCTTGCCGTGAAAGTGAGAGACAATGCCCCAATCGTCAACAAACGACTGATGGATTTGAAAGGCAGCCAAAACTACCGTATCGTAACCATCAAGCGTGAAGAGGAGACCATCATCCCTGGCGGTCATACTGAAATACTTGCTGGTGATGTCGTCTACTTCATCACTACGCCCGACTATATCGACGATGTCCGCAAACAAGCAGGGAAAAAGCTTTACACTGTGAAAGACATGATAGTCATGGGTGGAGGTAAAATCGCTGTCAAAACCGTTCAGGAGCTCAACGGAGTCAACATAAAAATGTTTGAGAAAGACGAGAAAAAAGTCAGAAAACTGATAGAGCAAGAGATCGGCAATGCCCTTGTATTGCAGGGAGACGCCACCGATATTGAGCTACTTAAAGAAGAGAACATTGACGACGCGGATGCCTTCGTCGCGCTTACTGATAATTCCGAGGCAAATATTCTTGCATGCCTTGCCGCACGTCGACACGGAGTGCAGAAAATCGTGGCCGAGGTTGAAAATGTCGACTATATTCCACTGGCAGAGCGAATGGATATCGGCGTGATCATCAACAAAATGGAGATCGCCGCCACATATATCTACCGTCTGTCTCTAAGTTCAGACATACGCAAAGTCAAGCGAATGAGTTATGCTGACGCTGAAATCGTGGAACTGACAGCAAAAGAAGGGTCTAAAATCACAAAGGGTTTCGTAAAAGACCTCAATCTGCCAATGAACATGTTCATCGGAGGCGTAATCAGAAACGGAGAAAGCTTCATCGTCAACGGTATGTCGGAAATATTCGCTGGCGACAAAGTGGTGGTATTCTGTTTGAAATCAAGCATCAAACGTTTGAGCGAACTATTCAACTAAGATGAAGAAATCACTGATCGACAAAAAAGCGGTAGCTCTGACACTCGGCTCATTATTGGCATTCGAAGCATTCTTCCTGCTGATATGTTTGGTCGTGTCTGTATGCTACGGAGAAAGTGACATCTTTCCGCTTGCCATCACAACGGCAATCACCGCTGCGATCGGAATCTACAGCATATCCGTCTCACGTAAAAAAAGAGGTGAGACCGATATCAAATTGGGACGACGCGAGGGTTATCTTATCGTATCCCTCGTATGGGTGGTGTTCTCCCTGTTCGGTGCTCTTCCCTACTACATAGGTGGCTATACAGAGTCGTTCACGGACGCATATTTTGAGACAATCTCAGGATTCTCCACCACCGGAGCCACCATCTTCACAAACGTGGAAACACTTCCACACGGAATAGCGCTATGGCGTTCCACAACACAGTGGGTGGGAGGAATGGGTATCATCGTATTGTCACTCGCCATCCTTCCTTTCTTGGGAGTCGGCGGAATGCAGCTGTACATTGCCGAAGTCACAGGTCCGACCAAAGACAAACTGACACCTCGCGTGATGCAGACAGCCCAGATGCTGTATGGCGCATATATCGCCATCACTGTGTCGGAAGTCATTCTATTCTGCATCGGAGGCATGGACATTTTCGATTCTATCTGCCATGCTATGACCACCATTTCGACAGGAGGGTTCTCCACTAAAAATGACGGTATAGTCTTTTGGCACTCACCACTTTTGGAATATTTCGTATGCTTCTATATGGTGTTGGCAGGAGTGAACTTCATGGTGACATTCACACTTTTAAAAGGTGATTTCACCAGAGCCAGAAACAGTGAAGAATTCAACATCTATATGATTCTCAACATCGTGATGACGTTTTTAGTGTTCGGAGGACTGCTCTACACAAACCGAAACACCATGATTGATACGGAAGACACATTCCGTACCGCCCTCTTTGAGTCGACGGCATTGGTCTCAGGCACAGGTTTTGTCTACACTGATATCAGCCAATGGCACCCGTTCATCTGGGGAATTCTATTCATCTGTATGATTATTGGAGGTAGCGCGGGAAGTGCAAGTGGAGGAATAAAGATAATGAGAGTGCTGCTGCTTGTGAAAAACAGTTATCTAGAATTCAAGCGTCTGCTGCATCCGCAAGCAATCATACCAGTGAAGCTGAATAAAAAAGTGGTGACAGAAAAAATCATCACCAACATTCTCGCATACGTGGTGATATTTTCCGGAATATGTCTGATAAGCATCATCATATTCATGTTGTTTGGCAACGAATTCACAGAATCAGCAGGTATGGCAATCTCTTGTTTGAGCAATGTCGGACCGGGACTGGCATCACAGACAAACGGAATTTTCGCTCTACAGGACGATTTCATAAAATGGTTTATGGGCTTGCTTATGCTCATCGGCCGACTTGAAATATTCACAGTGTTGTTCATCCTTACACCTGTGTTCTGGAAAAAGAGCTGATTAATACTAATTATACAACCATGGCAATTTCAAAAAAAGATTACATATTTGAGGAGAAATTCAAGGTGCGTGACTATGAGTGTGACCTGCAGGGAATCGTCAACAATGCTAATTACCAGCATTATACGGAGCATGCATGCCATGAGTTTTTTCTATCACGAGGCGTCAGTTTTGCCGATCTGCACGACAAAGGCATAGATCTGGTTGTATCCAAAATCAGCATTGAATACAAGAAATCTCTGAGAAGCGGGGATGAATTTGTCTGCCGACTATATATGGAAAAAGAAGGCATCAGATACGTCTACTATCAGGATATCTACCGTCTTGCGGACAACGCTTTGTGCGCAAAGACAAAAACCGAAACTGTATGCGTGGTCGATGGCAGACCAGCAATGTCATGTTCGGAATTGGATAAACTCTTAAAATGAGAAGCTGTATTTAGAAATTGCTTAAATTAAAAAATAAGACATACGACTATGGCAATAGTAAAAAAAGATTACATATTTGAGGTGAAGTTCAAAGTGCGCGACTACGAGTGCGACCTACAGGGAATCGTAAACAATGCTAATTACCAACATTATACAGAACATGCACGTCACGAATTTCTTCTGTCACGCGGAATCAGTTTCGCCGAGCTTCACGACAAAGGAATAGATGCAGTGGTAACAAAGATCAGCATCGAGTACAAAAAATCTTTGAAGAGTGGAGATGAATTCGCATGCCGTCTATACGTAGAGAAAGAGGGCATCAGATATATATTCTATCAGGACATCTACCGTCTTGCCGACAATGCTTTGTGTGCTAAAGCAAAAGTTGAATCCGCATGTGTGATCAATGGAAAGTTGGCAACATCATGTCCGGAACTAGATGTACTTTTAAAATAACGACTGATAAAAATCGACAAACAAAAGAACTGTGAGACTATATTTTGACTTACTCACCACATTCCTAAAAATAGGAAGTTTCACCCTTGGAGGCGGATACGCAATGCTCGCCCTCGTAGAGCAGGCCGTAGTCAGACAAAAAAAATGGATTGACGAGGATGAATTCTGGAAAATGATCACCATAGTGCAGTCATTGCCTGGAGTGTTTGCCGTCAACACTGCCCTCTATGTAGGCTATAGAATCGCAGGAAAAGCAGGAGCCGCAGTGTCATTCCTTGGAGCAGTGCTTCCATCGTTGATAATCATTGGAGCCATAAGCACCTGTTTCCAGGAATTCAGAGAAAACGAGACTGTGATGAAAATTTTCGCTGGCATTCGTCCATGCGTGGTAGCGCTTATCCTTGCACCATCGGTCAAAATGTTCATCAAATCCAAATTGTCATGGAAATTCCTGCCAATCCCTATTTTGGTTGCAGCAGCTGTAGTATTCTTAAAAATGTCTCCCGTCTACATTATTATGGCTACGATCATCTTCACTATAGCTTGGGAATATTGGAAATTCAAGGACATCGACAATAAAGAGATCGGCAAAGACAATCACGATGAATCAGACGATGACGATGAGAAAAACGTGGAGTTCATTTCATCAAAGAAAGAAAACGATTAAAATCAAGAAACTGAAGAAATGGATATAATAATGTATTTGAAACTATTCTGGAGTTTCTTCAAAATCGGACTGTTCGGTTTTGGTGGTGGATACGGAATGATCTCCATGATCCAATTTGATGTAGTAGACAAAAACGGATGGATGACAAACAGTGAGTTTGCTGACATTCTCGCGCTATCGCAAATGACACCCGGTCCGATATCAATAAATTGCGCCACATATATCGGCTATAACCAAGGAGGCATAATAGGAGCCATATTCACAACCTTCGCATTATGTTTGCCTACAATACTTTTAATGGCAATAGTAATCACGTGGCTGTTCAAGAACAAAGAGAACCACTACGTCAAAGCACTGCTGTCGTCGCTCAATCCCATCGTCGTCGGATTGATTTTTTCTGCCGGAGTGCTTATGATGAACAAGGAGAATTTCGTCGGGTTTGAAAGCGTAATAGTGTGTGCGATAGTTTTTGTAGCCACATTCTTTTTCAAAGTCAACCCGATATATCTGATTATAATGAGCGGAATCTTCGGATATTTCTATTATTAAATGCAAAATCATTCCTAAAAGTTTATTATTTTTGCAACATCAGTACTTTAGAAGAAAACAAAAAAACGATGGATACATTTACGTTACAAGGTTCAATTGCTGCATTGGTCACGCCGTTTAATAGCGACGGATCAATCGACTACGCATCTTATGATGCACTTTTGGACTTTCATTTGGAGAATGGCACGTCAGGTGTCGTAGTGTGTGGAACAACAGGTGAGACTCCAACATTGAGCGAGAAAGAAGACGCTCAGATGTTCGAGCACACAATGAAACGTATCGGTGGCAAAATGACTGTGATCGCCGGCACAGGCAGCAACAGCACAGCTTCATGCATCAGCTACACAAAAAACGCAGCATCCTCAGGTGTTGATGCTGTTTTGGTGGTCGGTCCATACTACAACAAGCCAACAGTAGAAGGCATGTACCTCCACTTTGCCGAACTAGCAAACAATGTAAATCTTCCGATTATCCTATATAATGTGCCAGGACGTACAGGGTCAGCAATCAAACCAGCCACTGTATTCCGTCTTGCCAACGACTTTGAAAACATCGTCGGAATCAAGGAGGCAAGTGGAAACATCGGAGTAATCGAGAATCTTGTAGAAGGAAGAAAAAAAGGATTCAAGATATATTCTGGCGACGACGGAACATCTATGATTTCCAATTTGTTAGGAGCCGACGGATGTATCTCTGTAGCTTGCAACATCATTCCTAAAGAGTTTGCCAAAATGATGGAGTTGTCTCTTGCAGGCAAGGCAGCGGAGGCATGTGAAATCCACTATAAATACCGTCATTTGATGGATCTTCTTTTCGTTGAGAGCAATCCAATCCCAGTGAAGGCAGCGTTGGCAGCAATGGGTATGATGAAAGAAGAGTACCGTCTTCCTCTATGCAAGATGGCTAATGAAAACAAGGCTTTGCTTCTTGCCGAAATGAAGAAGTTGGGCTTAATCAAATAATAAGATGAAACTATTCCTGTCGACGTTGCTCTTGATGCTGCTTTTTTCATGCTGTTGCAATGAAAAAACAAATGTCGATAGGCCGACAAATAAAATTGATTCAATTGGTGTACTCTGGGAAAGAGTACACCATTGTTCTAAATTAGAGGTGGCAGAATACACCGTGCTCAAAACAGTTTCGTTTGACGATAAAAGCCAACTAAAACTTTTTGGATACAGCACTCCTCTGCCCGGAGAAAAAAGGCTGATGATTCCGATTGAAGTGAAAATGAAAATCACTGTAGATCTCGGATTCGTGACCAGAGATGACATCTACACAACCGACACCACAATCAACCTCACCCTACCCGCTCCTAAGATTGAAATAACAAGCACAAAAATCGACCACGAAAAGTCACAAGAATCTGTATCATGGTTCAGATCAAACTTTACAGAACAAGAACGTGAGAATTTCATGAAACAAGGTATCGAAGAGGTCAAAAAAAACATTTCTTACTTAGAAATCAACAATTTAGCTAAAAGCAACACTGAAAATGTGCTACAACCAATTCTTCTTAACATTGGGTATAAAAAGCGTCTGAATGTGACATTCAAAAATTCAGAAATAAAATCACCTAACTTCAAAGATTAATTTTTCGTCTTAAAGACGCTACCGAGCAAAGCGAGTGTGACCCGTGACGAAGTATAGAGATAATGTGACGATGAAACAAAAGTTTTGCCTGAAAGACAACCATAAGTACCGCTTTTTCGTCTCTTATCCTCAAAAAAGTAAAAGACTTTATCTTAAAAACTCAGAATCTCTGTGTTTATTCTATCTACATGCACTCATCTTCGGCTCATACTTTTGAAGGGGATAAGGCATTCCTTCCTTAACAATCCCCGACTCTATAATCAAATTTTTGAATTAAGTCTGAACAGATTCTTAAAATGCTTCTTAAAAATTTAAACAGATTCTAAAATCAATGACGTTGTTTGTTGTTGATTTTTTTCTAATTTTGTAGAACTTATCAAAGAGACTTATTTACATGACGAGCAAAAAGGAACCTGTAGAAGGAGAAAAAAAAGAGACCTTCATCTCAAAATTAAAGACACGCATCAAAAATAGCGTGACCAATAGCAACACAAAAATTTGTGTTGGTATATTCCTGCTAGTGCTATGCCTATACGTAACTGTGGCATACATCAATTTCTTTTTCACAAGTTCCACCGACGCCAGTTTGATAGAGACTGGAATATCTCCTACTCAAGATGCAGAAGACGGTGCACTTAACGCATCAGGTTTTTCCGGAGCTGTCATTGCCGATTTCATGGTCAACAAGACATTCGGAGTGTCATCGTTCTGTATCATCATCGTGTTGTGGTGCATAGGAATGAAGATTTTGACATCATTTAAATTGAAAATCGGCAGAATAGTCGGCAACAGTCTGTTCTGGATGCTATGGATTTCACTTTTGCTCGGACTTGTCTGCACCCCTTTTTCCGATAACAGTTCAATCTACTGGGGAGGTCTGCACGGACAAACAGTAGCAACAACGCTAAACACATACATCGGAGTGTTTGGAACTACGCTCGTTTTAATCACCACATTGGCGATGTTCCTTACTTTGATGTATCCAGAACTGGTTGAAAAAGTCAAAAACTACTTTGTCAGGAAGGACGAACTATCAGCTGTCGACGGAGAAGAAAAGACCGACGACAACAAAGCGAACAGTGAAAATTCAGAGTCTACTACCCCATCTTCGGAAGCAGACCCATCTGAATCAGAATCTGATGAGTCAAAGACTGAAAATACTGAGGTAAAAACAGACGCTAAAGACGTTAAAGAAGAGGCTATAGAAGTCCATACGCCTGACAACATTGAACTTAAAAAAGAGCCAGCTGCAACGCCTGTTGAGAAAGCAGAAGAAAAGACAGACGACAATACAGACGGAGGATTCAAGGTAAAAATCAATGATGACGACGATGATCTTCCTTTCAACCATGAGCCTAACGCTGTTCAAAACGCAACGTCTTCAAATGAACAACCAGAACCTCCTGCAGAACAAGAGATGCCAGTTTCGATATTTGAGGAAGAGAATTCCGTACAACTTGAGCCAATAAACCCAAGATTGGAATTGCCTCATTACAAATTTCCGCCAATAGAGCTTTTAAAAGAATATCCAAACAACAAAATCGAAGCTAACGAGGAAGAGCTTAACGACAACCAGCAACGAATCACCACAGCACTCCGAACATACGGTGTTGAAGTGACAAGCATAGAAGCTCAGCTCGGACCGACCGTCACTCTTTATGAGATCACGTTGGCTCCGGGAATCCGTATATCTAAAGTGCAGAGTCTGAACAAGGATATCGCAATGAGCCTGAAAGCGGAAGGTGTGCGTATCATCGCCCCTATCCCAGGCAAGGGAACAATAGGTATTGAAGTGCCAAACCAGAAGAAACTAATTGTGCCAATGCACGACATGGTGGCAAGCAAAAAATACCAGACAAACACGATGGAACTTCCTATCATCCTTGGAAAAACCATCACCAACAACAATTATATGATCGACCTTGCCAAATGTCCGCACGTGATCTGTGCAGGAGCGACAGGACAAGGAAAATCAGTTGCGTTGAACGCAGTGCTGATGTCGCTATTGTATAAGAAACACCCGTCTGAACTAAAGCTTGTACTTGTCGACCCAAAGACAGTAGAGTTCTCAATGTACGCTCCCCTATTAAAGCATTATCTTGCAAAAATGCCAGGGGAAAACGATGCTATCATCACCGACGTCACCAAAGTGGTGGCAGCGATGAACAGTCTTTGCGTGGAAATGGAAAACCGCTACGAACTACTGAAAAAAGCAAAAGTAAGAAACATCATCGAATACAACGATAAATATAAAGAACGTCGTCTGAATCCAGAAAACGGACACCACTTCCTACCATATATCGTAGTGATAATCGATGAGTTTGCCGACCTTATCATGCAGGTTGGAAAAGACATAGAGACACCAGTGGCACGACTTGCGCAAAAAGCCCGTGCGATTGGAATCCATGTGATCCTTGCGACACAACGTCCGTCTGTAAACGTCATCACAGGTCTGATCAAGTCAAACTTCCCTGTACGTTTTGCATGTAAGACAGCACAGGCCATCGACTCTAAGACGATCCTCGACTGCACTGGAGCGGAGACCCTTATCGGACGAGGAGATATGCTTATCCTGTCGAACGGAAACCTTGAACGTGTGCAGTGTGCGTTTGTGGACACTCCAGAAGTGGAAGCAATCAACGACTATATCCAAGCACAGGAAGGATATCTCGAACCGTATGAACTGCCAGAATATGTGGATCCGAATGTAGAGTCAGCAGAAGATAAAGGTATCGACCTACGCAACCGTGATCCATTCTTCGAAGAGGCCGCACGACTGATTGTAGGCTCCGGACAAGGCTCAACATCAATGTTGCAGAGAAAATTCAGTTTAGGCTACAACCGTTCCGGACGTTTGATGGACCAATTGGAAGTTGCAGGAATAGTAGGACCTCAAGTAGGAAGCAAACCAAGAGAGGTATACATCAACGATCTTGACACACTTGAGATGGTATTGCAAAACATCAACAGCAATAATCCAAGATAGCGGATGGCGAAAGTATAGAGGTTATTAATTTATCATAAAAATAGCAAAGACGATGGTGTTTTCCGTCGTCTTTGCTATTTTTTTCACTCCAAGCCAACAAACATCCATTCCATCGTAGAAATCAATCTTCAATCAAAATCAATATTTTAATATTTGTAGTTTTTCATTACAAATTATTTTGATATATTTGCAAGTGGTAATAATGCCACTTATGAAAGACAACTATGAAACACAAAGATTTGGTAGCCGCTCTATCCGAGAAAACCGGAATGAAGGCACAACAGATTGAAAGCATGATTGACGATACTATTGCCACTATGGCAAAAGTGTTGGAAGGCAACGACACAATCATGATTTCTGGTTTCGGCTCATTCGACCTACGCAAGAAAGATGGAAGAATTTCCTACAACCCAACTACCAAACAGCGCATCATGACTGCGCCGAAATTGGTTTGCGGTTTCAAGCCAAGTGATATTTTGAAGGATTCAATACAAAAGGATTACAATGAATAAAAAAATCACTATTTCCGAACTATCCCAGCTATTGAGCACAAACGTCAGCCTAATCAACAAAAAAGGTTGGGAAGACTTCTTACGTATCTTCTTTGCTCAAATAAGTGAGGGACTTCAAAAAGAAGGAAATGTCAAGATCAAAGGACTAGGCACATTCAAAGTTGTAAAAGTTGATGCGAGAAAGAGTAAAGATGTAAACACAGGAGCTAACACTATAATTCCTGCACACAATAAAATTTCTTTCACACCAGATTCTTCTTTGGCGGAGACTCTAAACAAGCCTTACGCACACTTTGAGCCAACCTACGTACTTGCTCCAGAGGGAGAGGTGGACGCTCCAGAGCCAGATGAGGATGACGATGCTGAAACCAACAACGTTAAGACAGAGAGTGTAGAAGCCACTCCAACAGTAGAAACAATTGCAGAAGAACCTACCGTGGCAGCTATAAACATTCCAAACACTAATGTTGTTAGTCAAGAGGTTGATGAGAGAATCGAGACAGAGACAATTTCAAAACCTGAAGTGGCAACAGTCACAGAGATTCCAGTCGCAGCCGACATTGCTGAAGGCACAGTCACAAAGGCCGAGCAGGTTGAAATAAGAATTTCTGAAGAACAAAAAGTTGAAACAGAACCTGTCGCAACAACAGAAGCAACAGCAACGTCTTCAGCGAACGAAACTGTTCTCACGACAGAGCCAACTGCAACGACAGAAGCAACAGCAACGTCTTCAGCGAACGAAATTGTTCTCACGACAGAGCCAACTGCAACGACAGAGAACGCAGCAACGTCTTCCCCAGATGAAATTGAAAATGAAGAGCCTGAGGAGACAACAGAAGAAGACGCCACAGCTGATGAAGACGAAAATATAGACACCACACCAGCAGAGACTGCAGCATACGCATCGACATTCAAGCGTCACGATTTGCCAAAAGATGAAGAAGATGATGAGAACAACGACAAAAACTCACATGGCAAGAAACTTGGAATTGCAATCATCCTATTCCTTTGCATCTTGTTCGTCGTCGGCTTAGTGGCATGGATGTCAGATCCAAACATCGTCAGCAAATTGCGTTCGAAACTGACAGGAGAAGAACCTACAAAAACAGAAGTCGTAGTCGATTCTGTAGAAATTGAAGAGACTAAAGATCTTGAGGAACAGATCATTGCGGAAAAGACAGAAGAAAATGCAGAGGCAATTGATTCTGTAGCAGAACCGACGGCACAAGACACAGCAGAGAAGACAGAGGAAAAGCCTGTCGCAAAACAGGATGTCCAAAAGTACACAAACTTCAAGGAGGATTTCATCAACTACATGAAGAAGAAACATCCGGAAATGGACATCACAGACCAAGGTGATCCGATAGAAGAGAAGCTTGGCAACGCAAGCCGACTGACTCTTGTTTCCCTTCGCCACTATGGTGCTAAAGATTTTTGGATTTACATCTATCTATACAACAAGGATGTGATCAAAAATCCGAACCACATCAAGGCAGGCACAAAAATCAAAGTGCCGATGCTTGACAACACGAAGCTTGTGAATCCAGATTCAGAGCATAGTATCCTAACAGCCAAAGAGATACAGCACGAATTCGTAAAATAACAAATTGGAGACGCTGCAACAAGCGTCTCCTTTTTGAAATAAAAAGAGATAATAAACGCAGGTATTTATCATTTTTAGCAAAAGGAACACAATAATTTTGACATTCTTTCGTTATATGGTATATACGAGCAATGAAATTAACTAGAACAAAAACAAAGATACAATGAGTGAAGTAATAGGAAGCGGTAATCCAGATTTCAGCCGTTTGAATGAAAGAATTGAAAGACAGAGTGCTTTCGTAGACAACCTTCTTTCTGGAATGGACACAATCATTGAAGGACAGAAGCATCTAAAGGAGATTTTGATCATAGCCCTTTTGGCAGACGGACACGTGTTGCTTGAAGGTGTGCCAGGATTGGCAAAGACAGCGTCAATCACTACTCTAGCCCAACTAATTTCAGCTAAATACAGCAGAATCCAGTTCACTCCAGATTTGTTGCCAGCCGACGTGTTGGGTACACAGATCTATAGTCAGAAGAGCGAGGAATTCACAATCAAGAAAGGACCAATCTTCGCAAACTTCGTATTGGCAGATGAGATCAACCGTGCTCCAGCAAAAGTGCAGAGTGCATTGCTTGAGGGTATGCAAGAGCGTCAGGTGACAATCGGTGAGACAACATTCAAGTTGCCTTCTCCATTCTTGGTTATGGCGACACAAAACCCTGTAGAACAAGAAGGTACATATCCATTGCCAGAGGCCCAGATGGACCGTTTCATGTTCAAGGTAATCATTACATATCCAAAGAGAGAAGAGGAGATGCGAATCATCCAGGCACAACTAAAGCGTGAGCCAAAGACAGTCAATGCACTTCTTAAACCAGAGGATATCATTGAAGCACGAAAGGTTGTACACGACGTATATATGGACGAGAAGATCCAGAAATATATCACAGAGATCGTGTTCGCAACTCGTTTCCCAGAAGAATACGGACTTAACAATTTGAAAGATATGATCGCATTCGGAGGATCTCCACGTGCATCTATCTCACTTGCAAAAGCATCAAGAGCATACGCATTCGTAAAGCGCAGAGGATATGTTTTGCCAGAAGACGTGAGAGCAGTAGCCCACGATATTCTTCGCCACCGTATCGGTTTGACTTACGAAGCAGAGGCAAACAACATGAACACAGATGACATCATCAACGAGATCATCAACGCTGTAGAGGTGCCTTAATTTACCGTCTTAAAAAAGATATTTGGTGATGGAAGACAACAAAAAGGTAGACACAAGCGAACTTTTAAAGAAAGTCCGCAAAATAGAGATAAAGACGCGAGGACTCTCCAACAACATATTTGCGGGAGAGTACCACACCGCGTTCAAAGGTCGTGGTATGCAATTTGCGGAAGTACGCGAATACATGCCAGGCGACGATGTGAGAAGCATCGACTGGAATGTCACCGCACGCTATTCAAAGCCATTTATCAAAGTGTTTGAAGAGGAACGAGAAATGACACTGATGCTCCTTGTCGACGTTTCTGGCAGTGACGACTTCGGAACAGCCGAACAGACAAAGAGAGAGTATCTGACAGAGGTGGCGGCCACAATCGCATTTTCAGCCGCAACCAACAACGATAAAATCGGAGTCATATTCTTCTCTGACAAAATCGAAAAGTATATTCCACCTCAGAAGGGAAAGAAACATATTCTCTATATCATCAGAGAGCTACTAAGTTTCCAACCTACCAGTAGAAAGACGAACATCGATTTTGCCCTCAAATACTTCACCAACATGGTAAAGAAGCGTTGTTCGGCATTCCTGATATCAGACTTTATAGATGACAACAACTATTCTGATTCACTTCTGATCGCAAGTAAAAAACACGATTTGGCGGCATTGCAAATCTTTGATCCAAGAGAAAAAGAGTTGCCAGACGCTGGATTAATCAAGATGAAGGATGCTGAGACCAACGAAGACATGTGGGTCGACACATCCAGTGCCTCTACGAGAAGAGTGTACGAACAGTATGTAAAGGAGAGAGACGAATTGCTCGCGCAGAGTTTTGCAAAAAGTGGTGTGGATTATATCTCCATCTCCACAACAGACGACTATGTGAAGTCGTTGATGAAACTCTTCAAGAAAAGAGCATAAAACATTGTAATTCATGAAATTTCATAGTATAGCCACAGTTTTATTCTTATGCGGCAGTCTTGCGACAAACGCAGCGAGTCTTACCGCAAAGATGGATTCAGCCCATATCGGGATGGGCCGTCAGACAGCTGTCCACTTGACTCTGACCCAACCAAAGGACCAGGACTTTGAATTACAGGTGGAAAAAGACTCCACTGGTAAAGTTGACGTGGTAAAGTTGAAACAGGCAGACACCCTAAAAAACAATGATGGCTCGCTTGAAATCAAACAGGATGTGATCATAACATCGTTTGATTCAGGAAGTTGTGTCGTACCTCCATTTAAATATGTCAATATTAAAACGGGAGAGACTCTCACTTCCGAGCCATTGGCATTAGAAGTGAACAACGACATTGAAATCAAACTTGATGAAGCTGGACAACCAGACTCAACAAGCGTCAAGGATATCAAAGAAATCATGACACTTGGTTTCGATTGGGGTAAATTCTTTACTATACTTCTTATTATTCTGCTTATAGCAGTGCTTGGATTCTTAGGTTGGAAATATGGATGGCCATTTATCCAGAAGAAGTTAGCAAAGAAAAAAGAAGGAATATCAGTTTTTGATGAGCCTGAGATAATTTTACCAATCGATGTTGTGGCAATAAACAAGCTTGATGAGATAAAAGCAAAACGCATTTGGAAGGATTCAAGCAGAATCAAAGAATATTATACTGACGTAACTGAAACTCTTAGAGAGTATTTCTGTGGCAGATTCAACATCAGTGCCATGGAGATGACGTCAGATGAGATTCTTGACGAGCTAAAATACAAAACAGAAGCGATGCCTATTATCCCTGAATTGAAAAGCATCCTAAGCAAAGCCGACATGGCCAAATTTGCAAAAGCAATTCCGACAGAAGAGGATTGCGAGATGAGTCTTGCCAACGCTTACCTTATCATAAGCAGAACAAAGCCTGTATCTACAGAGCCAGCACAAGACAAAAAAGCAAAAAAAGAAGAGGCTTCATCGGCTATAATCAGCAATTCAAATAACATTTAGCATAACGACTTATGTTTACATTTGAATCACCACAATATTTATATCTGGCACTGCTTATCATCCCGATTACGGCATGGTACGTATGGCGTCGAAACAAACTGACAGCTAATCTGCAAGTCTCGACTATCAACCCATTCAAAGCAGCGCCAAAAAGTTTGAGATACTACATTCTCCACCTGCCATTCGCGTTGAGAATGATTGCGTTAGCATTGCTATGCGTCATTTTGGCACGGCCTCAGAATTCTGAGACATGGTCAGACCAGAATGTTGAAGGTATAGACATCATGATGGCAATAGACATTTCTGGATCCATGTTGGCAGAAGACCTGAAGCCAAACCGACTTGAGGCAGCCAAGACCATCAGTTCGGAATTTGTCAACAGCCGTCCAAACGACAACATCGGTCTAGTAGTTTTTTCAGGAGAGAGTTTCACACAATGTCCGCTTACAACAGACAAAGCTGCTCTATCACAACTTTTTGGAGTGATCAACGAACAGATGATCCAAGCAAACGGTACAGCTATCGGACTCGGTTTGGCATCAGCTGTAAACAGATTGAAAGACAGTCAGGCGAAATCAAAAGTCATCATCCTGCTCACCGATGGATCTAACAACACCGGAGAGATCGACCCGATGATGGCGAGTGATCTAGCCAAGACATTCGGAATCCGAGTTTACACTATTGGAGTAGGAACAAAAGGAATGGCGCCCTACCCTTTCCAGACAGCATTCGGAATCCAGCGCCAGATGGTGCCCGTCGACATTGATGAAAGCACACTTAAATCTATTTCAGGCAACACGGACGGAAAATATTTCCGTGCGACAGACAACAAATCTTTGAAAGCGATCTACGAGGAGATTGACCAGCTGGAGAAGACGAAGATCAGTGTGCAAGAATACAGCAAAAAGAACGAGGAGTATCTGCCATTCGCACTTGCGCTGCTTGGCGTAATGCTTCTTGAATTTTTAGTGCGCTATTTAATAGTGCGCCACAACCCATAAGAGTAAGAGTATGTTTAGATTTGCAAATTCAGAATATCTTTATCTGCTTTTCGCATTGATACCGATGGCCGCAATCTTCGGTTACGCGATGTATCGCAGAAGCAGAAATCTGAAGAAATACGGAAACTATCAGATTCTAAAGCAATTTATGCCAGGCTACACAACTTGGAGATACTACTTCAAGTGTGCGCTGTTCATGATTGCTCTTGCAGGAGCCATATTCGTAGCCGCACGTCCACAATTCGGATCCAAGCTTGAGATGGTGAAGAGAAAAGGTGTTGAGGTGATGATTGCGATGGACGTATCCAACTCAATGCTTTGTGAAGACATCAAGCCAAGTCGTCTGCAGAAATCAAAACAGATGATTTATAAGTTTGTAGACGGAATGGAGAACGACAAACTCGGACTTATTGTATTTGCAGGCCAGGCTTTCACACAGCTGCCAATGACAAGCGACTACAGCGCTGCCAAAATGTATGCTTCCAATATAAGCACAGGAGTTATCCCTACCCAGGGTACCGCTATTGGAGCCGCAATCAAGATGGCAGTCAACGGGTTCAGCAGCAAGACTAACGTAGGAAAAGCGATCATCGTCATCACTGACGGAGAAAACCACGAGGACGACGCTGTGGAACAGGCAAGAATCGCAAACGAGAATGGCATCCAAGTACATGTTATCGGTATCGGAAAGCCAGAAGGAGCCCCTATACCAGACGGTCACGGCAGTTTCAGAAAAGATATAGACGGACAGACTGTCATCACAAAGCTCAACGAACAGATGGCAGCCGAAATAGCGGCCGCAGGCGGAGGTCTATACGTCAGAGCGGACAACACAAACAACGCGTTGAAGTACATACAGTCGGAACTTGACAAATCAGCCAAAGGTGATGTGGAGAGCAAAGTCTACACAGACTTCGACGAACAGTTCCAGACAATCGCATGGATAGTGTTTGTGATTCTTATTATTGAAATATTCATCAGAGAGAGAAAGAACAAGTTTCTTTCTAAATTCAAACTATTTTAGGACAGTCTAATTAATATTGACAATGAAAAAGACTATGACAAATAAATTATTAGCGACTACAATAGTTACTCTTTTCAGTCTACCCTCATTTGCGTCAAACCCAGAAGATGAGTTCATCCGTAAAGGAAACGACAAATACGAGGCCAAAGACTTTAAGGGGGCTGAAGACGAATATAGAAAAGCATTGGACAAGAATGTCGGATCTAAAATCGCCAACTACAACATGGGCAACACCTACTACCGTAGAGACGAATTTGATTCCGCATTAGAAAACTACAAACAGGCGATAAGTGAGAAAAACAGCGACAAAGAGAACGCTGCCATCATGCACAACATCGGCAACACCTATCTCAAAAACAAAAAGTATGAGGAGAGTGTCGACGCCTACAAGAAAAGTTTGAAGCTTAATCCGGACGACGAGGAGACCCGCTACAACCTTGCTTATGCCAAGAGGATGCTGCAGATCCAGCAGCAACAGCAGCAGAATCAGCAAAACCAACAGCAGCAACAACAGCAGGACCAGCAGCAAGAGCCGCCTAAGGATGGAAAAGAACAAGAAAATCACGATCAGAAAGACGATGCTCGTGAAGGAGAACACCACATGGACGAAAATTCAGCGCGTCAACTGCTAGAAGCATTGGAGAGAGATGAAAAGGACAAGCAGGACGAAAGAATGAAGGAACAAATAAAGAATGCAAAAAAGAAAAGAATAGAGAAAGACTGGTAATAATATACCAGAAATTTGATTATTTTTGCATTAATAAGTAAAAGGAAAAATGAAAAAGATATTAGCCATACTACTGACTTTAACATATTTCAGTGTAATGTCAGTCTTAGCAGCAGGAGAGGTTTCGTTTGTAGCGAAAGCGGATAATGTTGTGGCTGTAGGACAAAGGTTCAATTTGACGTTCACACTCAACAACGCAGAATCAGACAATGTGCAGCTTCCGCTTGAATCATTGTCCGACTTCACCATTCTGTACGGACCTCAGCAATCGACAAGCCAAAGTTTCCAGAGCATAAACGGACAGGTGACCAGAAACAGTGCTACGACGTACACATACGTGTTGATGCCAAAGAAAGAGGGCTCATATACTATATCATCAGCCAAGGCAACCGTAGGTGATAAGATCGTTCGTTCCAATGCTTTGGTGATCAAAGTAATCAAAGGAGAAGCCAATGCCAACCAAAATGCACAACATGCACAAAGTTCAAGCAACGGAATGAGAATCAGCGACGATGACCTGTTCATTCGCACAGAACTCTCAAAGACAAAGATGTATGAGCAAGAACAGTTTATCGCCACTACAAAGGTCTACTACCGAGTAGGACTACGAGGCTTCGACGATTACAAATTGCCTGAATACAAAGGTTTCATATCTCAAGAGATTGAAGTGCCTGAAGCAAAACGTCAGAGCAAAGAAAATGTAAACGGAAAAGTCTACAACACATACATTCTAAAACAATGTGTATTGATTCCACAGAAGAGTGGAACTCAAGAGTTGGAGAAAGGAAACATCACTGCTGTTGTGCAAGTGCGTGTACAAGGTGGCGGTGGCGGATTCTTCGGTGACATGTTCGCATCATACAGAGAGCTAAAGAAGAATCTTGTAATCCCAGGAGTAAAGATAAACGTACAGGAGTTGCCAAAGAATGGCAAGCCAGCTGATTTCAGCGGTGCTGTCGGTTCATTCTCTATGAACACATCAATCACACCGGAAGACGGATACAAGACAAACGATGCCATCACAATCAAGGTGAAGATCAATGGTAGTGGAAATCTCAAGTATGCTAAAGATCCAAAGATAACATTCCCTACCGACTTTGAGCTTTACGACCCTAAGGTGACATCAAAGATCAAAGCTTCAGACGCAGGACTTAACGGCACTAAAGAGATTGAATATCTTGCAATCGCACGTTATCCAGGAGAGTACGTCATTCCGTCGGCTGAATTCAGCTACTTTGACATAAAAAGCAAGACATACAAGACGCTAAAGACTCCTGAATACAAAATCAATGTTGAGAAGGGAGCTGAGACATCAGACAACCAGACTGTAGTTTCCAACTTCACAAACAAAGAGAGCATCAAGTATATCGGCACTAACGATATCCGTTTCATCAACACTAAGGATCTTACAACATATCCTAAAGATGATTACTTGTTCGGCTCGTTGGCATTCTATCTATGGTTTATCATACCTTTGGCGTTGTTCATCATCGCCTACCTATTCCTAAGAAAGTTGGCGGAGGAAAACAGCAACATGGTATTGGTAAGAAAGAAGAAAGCTAACAAACAGGCTTTGAAGAGACTTGCCAAAGCAAAATCATTCCTCGACCAAGATGATTTGAAGTCATTCTACGACGAGACAATCAAAGCAATCACAGGATTCGTAGGCGATAAGTTCAATATTCCATTGGCACAACAAAACAAAGAAGCTATGGAAGAAATATTGAAGGGAAAGGGATTGAAAGAAGAGACTATCGTTAACTTTTCCACAATCCTAGACACATGCCAGTTCGCAAGATTTGCGCCAACAGCAGTGAAGGGTTCTCCTTCTGATATTTATAACGACGCAATCGCTCTAATCAACAGCATTGAAGAGGAGGTAAAGAAATGAAGACAATGAAAAATATAGTTCTATCCATCATATTGTCACTGTCTGTATTCAGCTCATTTGCAGCTGCAGACAGCAGAATCATTAATGGAAACGCCGCTTATTCAAACAACAAGTTTGACGAGGCAATCGCTCTATATGAGGATCTTTTGAAGACGCAGGAAAGTGCCGCTCTTTATTATAATCTAGGCAACGCCTATTATAAATCCGGCAAACTAGCTCCCGCAATTCTCAACTACGAAAGAGCCATACTGCTGGATCCTAACGATGACGACATAAAAAGCAACCTTGAGTTGGCAAAACTGCAGACTGTAGACAAAGATGAGTCGGCTGTAGACCAGCTTGCCATCTCCGAGTGGACACAAAGTTTTGTTAATCTTCACAGCTCGAACACGTGGGCTAGGATGTCTATCATCTTTTTCCTACTTACTTTGGCTTGTGCGTCGCTCTACCTTTACGTCAAAGTTATAGCCGTACGCAAACTAGGATTCATCGGAGGAATCATAACATTTTTGATATGCTTTGTAAGTTTCTTCTGTGCGAAGAGTGCCAAGGAAAAAATCACGACTCACGAATACGCAATCGTGTTCACCCCTTCTGTGACAGCAAAGAGTTCGCCAAAAGACAATGCGACTGATGCCTTAGTGCTTCATGAAGGAACAAAAGTGCTGGTGAAACAGCAAGTGAAAGACTGGTATGAAATAGAGACAAGTGGCGGACACCGCGCTTGGATCAAAACCAGTGACGCAGAAAAAATTTAAATGCTAAATGCTAAATAACAAATAAATAATAAAAAATATAAATGCGGAATGCAAACGACATATTTTGCATTTCGCATTTTTAATTTCTAATTGAATTCGCTATGCACAACAATCTAAATAAACTGGTTGAACGTTTTTTCAACTACGTCAAAATCAACACGCAGTCTGACGACAACACACACACAACTCCGTCGACAGCATCACAAGGATATTTTGCTGAGATGCTGGCTAATGAGCTTGAAGAGATTGGACTTGAAGACGTTCATATCAGCCGCCACTCTTACGTGACAGCCACAATTCCAGCCAACTGTGATTGCGACGCTCCAACAATAGGCTTCATCGCCCATATGGATACAAGTCCAGAAACATCAGGTGCGAACGTAAAGCCGCAGGTGGTAAAGTTTGATGGCGACACCCTCGTCATCAACAATGAACTTGGAATAAAGCTTGATGCAAAAGAATACAAAGAGCTGAGCCACTACGTAGGAGAAGAAATCATCACCTCCGACGGCACCACCCTACTTGGAGCAGACGACAAAGCAGGAATCGCAGAAATAGTGACCGCCGCAGAGTATCTGATCCAACATCCAGAGATAAAGCATGGAAAAATTCGCGTCGCCTTCACCCCTGACGAAGAGATTGGTGAGGGAGCCGACCATTTCAACGTAGAGAAATTCGGCGCGGATTTCGCATATACCGTAGACGGAGGAGGACTCGGAGAAATTGAATATGAGAACTTCAACGCCGCAGCGGCAACGATAAAAATCACAGGCCATAATATCCATCCAGGATATGCATTAGGCAAAATGGTAAATGCCAGCCGTCTAATCTCCGATTTTCTGAATATGCTTCCAGAAGACGAGTGCCCGGAGATGACAGACGGATACAAAGGTTTTTTCCATGTGACTGAAGTCAAATCGACAGTGTCATCTGGAGAAATCAACCTGATCATCCGTGACTTCGACGAAAAAAGCTTCATCGACAGGAAAGAGTATTTACAACGAGTTGTAGATGCTCTGAACAAACATTACAAAAATGGCAAAGTAGAGATTGAAATCAGAGACCAATACGCCAATATGAAACAGGAGATAGAGAAAGTTCCACACGTTGTGGATAGAGCGATCAATGCCATGAAGACGTTGGACATCACACCTGTTGTCGTGCCAATTCGTGGCGGTACAGACGGTGCCCGACTATCATTCATGGGACTACCCTGCCCCAACCTGTTTGCCGGCGGACACAATTTCCATTCCAACACAGAATATGTGCCAGTGCTGTCGATGAAAGCGGCAATGGATGTGATTATAGAGATAGCTAAATGCAAATGATCCTGCCATTATGCAATCAGAGATCATACTAGAGCATGTACAACTGTCATTTGATATCATCCACGGCAAAGATCCGCAAAGAAAGGACGAATTTTTCTTAAATCTTGCGGCAGTGAATCTTCTCAACGCTGCCGCCAAAAAGAAAGAGTTCAAGAAGATAGCACCGTACAAAGATATCAAACGTCATGCCACATATCTGTTTTCGCTTTGGGTAGCGGATCATACGTTGGCAGAAGAAGCGTCGTACGACATTGCCGACAAATGTCTCTATATCAGATGTCACACACTTCAATTCAGCTTCCACTACATCTACGACAAATATCAGCCGATAGTGGGATTCATCCAATCTGAAGAAAACAAAGCGACGACATGGGATGGTGTTAAACTACAACCGATTGCCGTCGACATACTGAATATCGCCGTCGAAAAAATAAGAAATCCACTTGGTGACATCAACGACAAAATAAATGAAATCAAACAACGAGAAATAAAATAATAACAGAACATAATGCTGTTCTGTTTCAAAGCAAAAATAAAAGATGCGAAACCAGTTTAGATTTAGCTCATATTCAAACCCTTACATCAATTGTAAATCCCTTTAAATTCCAATACAATGAAAAAGATAACCGCTTTATTATATATTTTCATTTTCATATTTACATCTTGCAAAGAGGAAGTGGAATATGAAGATTTGGGAGTAAAAAACATCATTGTAATAAACGGCAGGTTTATCGACGGGGAAACTCCATGGTGTCAGGTGTCGAGAAGCGACATAATTTTCGACCAAATCAAAAATAAAATCACACCGACTGTATTTCTTCCAGACGCGAACGTGACAGCAACCGACGGAGATGCTGATTACAAATATACAGTCGTTGCAGACAATGCGATGATGGAAGCAAAAGATTTGATAGCCAAAGCTGGAGAGACATACACACTGAAAGCCAAAGCCAATGGATTAGACGACGTTTATTCCACAATCAGTGTACCAAGCAAGCCCCAAGCTGATTTCAAACTAGTAAGCGTGGACACCTTGTACACCCACGGACACAAAATAACCTATGAGCTCAACATACAAGATGATCCAAATACAGAAGATTATTACCAAATTATTTTATATTCAATAAAGATGCAATACAAATACGAGTATGGAATAGTTGATACAGTCGACGGCTATTGGATGGACAGCATTTGGATACCGCCTCACGAAGTTTATGGACTTAAAGTTGTCGACTCTGCCTTTGCGTACTATAAACCTTACGAACTTCTACAAACAGAAGATCCTGTGATGAATTTGGAATCAAAATCAAACCGACAACATTCTGTGTGATTATCCAGAAGAAAACGAAATGAGTATTTTCAACGACAGAATGTTCAATGGGCAAACATCCAAAATCAAGTTTTATATGTACATATTCAAAGAAGAACCTTTTATCAGAGTCGACATTGACTCTCTTGAATATGAAGTGCGCCATATAAACAAAGAGATGTATATGTACTATCGCACATATCAACAGGTAAAGGATAACGATTATTCTGGTTCACTTTCTCAATATATGCTCTATTGCAACGTGGAGAATGGAGCAGGAATGATTGCGGCTTGGTCAGCAGTAAAAGCTCCGCTAAAAATACCTGATCAGGTAAAATAATCCATGATGATTATCAACATAATAAAAAAAGCCAATCGCAGAAAAAACGGTTGGCTTTTTATATTTCACTGGAATTGAGGCGACGAGGGAATGAGCCAGATGAAGATGTGGATTTCCATTCCGTGATTTGCGTCTGAAAGACGCTACCGAGCAAAGCGAACACCAACGGTGTGATTATCATCAGCATAGGGTATCAACCCTATGCCATGGAGACCACACCGATTCCCGTTAGCCCTGAATGGGCTATATCGATATCATAGGGTTTCACCCTACCTTGGCAGATTAGGCACCGTTGGTGCATGGGGTCTATAAGACGGGAGGAATTCACATTTACACAACAACACCTCGATAGCAGATCCTTAACTATATAAAAAGCATAGTTAAGGATACAATATCCCGATTCTTCATCCTTAACTATGCAAAAATATAGGGTTAAGGATGAGGTATCGGTGAAATTACTTGATATAAAAACAAAATAGAAGATGTCTAATGAGGGTGTATCAAAATGTAAAATCAAGTTTTTCGAACTTACATTTTGTCACTTTTTATATGAACAAAGCCGTTTCAGAGCTTAAAAATTACAGTTAAGTCTCTGAAACGGCTATATTTTTGGAGAAATTAAAAATCAACTTACATTTTGATAGTTTGATTTTTGATAAATTGAGTTTTGATACACCCTCTATTGTTTGAATTTGAGTTATTATCCAAAATTCAATATCTTAAAACTCAGTATCCACTTACATCACCATTATAAATAACATTGCCTATACTTACTTTAGCACGCTCCCGTTCTTTTGTCTTCTTTGAATAAGAAACAAATACAAATACTAATGCTAATACTAAACAAATTGTAATTATACATTGTATTGTAAGCATCACATCTTTTTTCTTTTCTTCCATATTAGTATCTTTTTATTTATTGTTTATGACCTGAGTAATCATAGAATATAGTTTTGGAAGAGTCAAAAAATAGCAAAAATGTATCATACTTTTCAACTGAAATATAACTATCTCTAAAATGTATAGACATACCATGATCAATACATTTATAAGTCTCAGTTTTGTGATCAACTAAGAATAATCCATAATTTTCATGACTATCACTTCCAGAAGATCGCATTATAACAAATGTGCCACATCCATCATTTGAAATATGAGAAGGAAGATCATAACTTACTCCCATAACTTTTCTAATCATCATTTTTAGTAACAGTGCATCTATATTCTCACATATTTTATAAAAACTAGATACTTTTCCTATCTGTCTATCAGAAAAACTTAAATTAAGAGCCGGCAAATTTATGTCACCATCCATACGAGGTTTTCCTGTTTCTAAATCTACAGCAATATAAGCTTTATATTTAGTAAACTTTTGGTTTGATATAAGGTTATAATCGCTCTTAGAATAACGAGATGCAAATTTTTTACCATATGCTGACAATAAATCACCATTCAATTCCATACGGACCTCATTATTAGAGATTCTTCCATTAGGAATATAAAGTACAGAATAACAATCATCATTTTTCAAAAATAAATAACAATCATCCACATCGCTATATGGAGAAACTAAAGCGTTCTTGAAAATGAAATATATTTTTCTTGGTTTTATTTCTGAGAGCTTAAAATTAGCAGTCTTAATTTGCAGTGTATGAGCTGAATCTTCATTTATAACAACATTCGCACTATCACTTCCCAATACAATGGAAACTCCTTCTGTACGTAAATTTTGATTTATTGGCATTAAGGAAGTTACTTGCTTCATATCATCATATTTTACAGACTCATTATCCATATAAACTAAATGTGGATTATAAGGACTCTCATCAAGTAATAAGACTACCGCACCATCATTTTGATACCGTACAGCTCGGTCTAAAATAGTCTCAGTATTAAGCAAAACTATACCCCAAATTAATATACATGCTAATGTAATATTTAAGACAGTCAAACATACCGTCTTTACTATTCTATTTCTTGCTTCTTCTTGTCTCTTTTTTTCGAGTAACTTAAGTTCTGCGATTCTTGCCTTTTCCGCAAGTCTTCTCTCTTCGGCCAATCTAGCTTCTTCTGCAAGTCGCCTTTCTTCGGCAAGTCTTCTTTCTTCGGCCAATCTAGCCTCTTCTGCAAGTCTTCTCTCTTCCGCTAATCTTGCTTCCTCTGCGAGTCGAACTCTCTCTTTCTCCTCATTTTCTAAACGTATACGTTCAGCTTCAATGTCTTTGGCTTTTTGCCAAAGCTGAAGAGCCATATCATGGTCAGCATCTTCGCTTTCACCGTTTTCATACATTTCTGCCAATTGATTGACACAATCGACAATGTTGAGATTAGCACCTTTCTCAAAAAGACTCATTGCAAAGTCATACTCTTTTTTTAATCTATTGCAATAAGCTACTCTAGTCCAACACTCTGCCCATAGCTGATGAAAAAAATCTCTATAATCATATTCTACATTAGAACCCAATATGTCAACACCTTGCTTAGCACATCTTAATGATTCTTCTATTTTTCCTTGTTTTTCATATATTCTACTTAAATATGTGAAAGACATTAGTTTTCCTAATTCATCAGGGAATTCCAAAAGAAGTGTACAAGCCTCAATAGTTAAATCTTGCTCGTTAAGTTCAATCAATTTGTATACAGTAAGACCTAAAGCACTGGCAAACATTTCATCATACAAATACTCCAATGTTTCAGTTGGAATAATATTATGTTCGATTAACCTAAATGAAACACATAACTTATTAATCTGCCTCAGTTCTTCAAAAGCCTTAATAGGATCATCAGGAAGTTCATATAATTGATAAAATGATCTAAATAATTTATATTCATCATCATTTAGAATAGAACAAGCCTTATCAATATATTTTTTCCCTTTATTGAAAATAGTCTCATTTTCCTCCTGTACATCTCTTAAGAAAAATAAACATGCCAAAGAGGCTAAGAAGTAAAACTCAGAAGCAACAACTGGTTCATTCTCTTCATAATCCTTACCCTTCTTAGCACACTTACGAACATATTCGATCAAAGCATCGGCACTGCCATATGTCAACTGTTGATCTTTTGCAAAATATTCATCGAATGCTTTTTGGAATTTTTCCTGTCCTGATTGTTGTGCCATAGCTAAACTTTTTTGTAATCAAATAACCATCCGTCCAAAATACTTTCATGTCCTTTTAGGTCAGAAAAGCCTTCCCTAGCCAAACACTGCTTAACCAACTCTTTATTCTTAATTGAGGTAAAAGGCAGCTGAGCAAAAGGCAAGTTAACTTCGAATGTTTGACCCTTTTCAATTCTCATCCCATTACTAAGAGAATAATTTGTCTTAGCAGTTAATATGAATTTTGACATATCGTATATTTTAATCTATTTCCAATTGTCATTACTTTATTTCATTTACTATTATCCAATGATTATCTCTAGATAATGAAGAAGAAATCAAACACTGTCCAACTGATAATTTAGGAATAATTGGATACTGCTCTTTTTTTATTCCCACTGATTCAGCAACCAACCTACAATCGTCTTCAGATACCAATCTATGTATGATCTTGAGATTTGTACTTTTGAGAATATCAGGAGTCAAAGACGACGGATCTTTATCCACAAATAATACACCTTCATTGTATGCTTTAATCTCTAAAAGCATATTACTGAACAATGAAGCTATTTTATATTGTGCGGATTCTTGATTGTCACATTTTTTCATGATACGATTAGCCTCTTCCACAACAGTAAGATGACAACAATCTTTATCATCTACTTGTCCGATCTCTGCAGATGCTAATCTATATTCATAAAGGAATAGTAACAACAAAGCCATGATGAAACACTTGTCCGATTCATCACTCACATAAGACAAATTTATTACACAAGGTTTTGTATACAAATCGCTAAATGGAGTAGAACTAGAAGAATTAAAAGTTTCGCCCTTCCAGCCTCTCAATAAACTATCAATACGAGTCTTCAAACAAGTTTTAACATTTCGGACTGAAATATCATCTACAAATCCCCTATTTTGAACAACAGTATCTATAATTTGTCTCATTTCTTCAAGTGTAGGAACTTTTGTTTTACCAAAAACTGGAGTTTGATTCAACCAGTCAGTGGATTCATTCTGATACAAAGCATAAATTATATCTTCAATAAGAATCGGCAATATATCATACTTTGGAAATGCAGCCGTCAATATTGGTTTTATTCTGTCAATATGACTCAAAACATTAGGATTTTGTTCACCCGACAACCAAATCAAGTCAAAAGGATTTAGTTTAAGCTGTTTAATTCCAATATTCTCTTTACTTTGCTTATCTTTATAAGAATTGCACCCAGGAATAAAAATTGAAATTTGGGTTTCTGGATGTTCGCGATTGTAAGCAACTGCCCATTCCACATATTCAGTTTTTACCGGTTCGATGACTAAGAATGGAATTTTGTCAGATACACCATTCAATATATTCTTTACAGTGTTTGTCTTGCCTGCCCCATCAATTCCACATACAAACGCATGTTTTGATAGCCTATCTAGTGAAATTGAATAATCAATATCTGTAAGAGAACCTCCATACAATAGTTTACCAATAGAAACACTATTTTGCGGATCGTCGATAGTCGGTTTGTTCAAACTAAACTCAGGAGAGCTGTCTACTACATTAATTCCAGGTACTGAGCGTAAAGGGAAATTCACTAGATAAGACAATTCCTTTGTTGTCAATACTGTCTTCAATTCTTTGTATTGATCTCCCAAAGGATGCTCAAATCTACGACCTCTACCATCATTCACAGCTAAAATCGGAGAACTAAATTGACCCAAAGTCAACTCACGAAGAGAATGCTTTTTATCAATTACTTCATCCATTATTGATGAAATATTATGGATACGAATTGGTTCAAATATAGATTCTTGACCACTTAGAATGGATCTTAATTGAAGAGCGCCTCCTTGCAATTCAGACATCTTATCAGCCATCAAATATACACCAACCCTCCATAGTCCAGTAGCTTTGCCCGTTTCCAAACGTTTAGAATGATAGAATAAATGTTCACTAACAGCTTCTATGTGCCTGTTGACAAGATTACGACTTATGCTACTACTCTTGCTTTCTGAAGAACCTATGGTATGTGTATCTGTATCAGATTCAGTATCAGAAGAAGAAACACTATTTGTCTTCTGAGGCATAATACTATTCACGAAATTGCCAACCATCGAACATCCTAACATACTGGCGGCAGCAGTTGTAATAGCACCAGCAGCATCCATACATCCATTAAGAACAGCTCCAGCAGTAGGAAAAACAGATGCTGCCATACCCAATCCTGTAGCTGTCATTGCCAATTTTCCTAGTTTTGTAAAATCCTTCTTACTGATGGATTCACTTACAGAATCTGTATGACTAGAAGTATGAGATTTACTGACAGAACTATTTGTTCCAAAGGACAATCCCTCAGTTACAGACATTGTTTTAAGAGATTCAGCCTGTCCTCCCATTTCTCTACACTGATATAGCATAAACTCTGTATCAGATGTTTCAATTGGGTCTGCAACAACCAAATAAGCAAATTTCTTGCTTTTATTCATTCCTGCAATAAGGTTATCAATTGTAGCTGGATATAGAGTCTTATACTGACTTTCCATTGAAGGTATACCGGTAAAGGCATAAATGTTTTCCAGAGTTTCATCAGACATTGCCTTTTTGTAGTCTGACAAAAATTTGTCGTCATTTTGAACTATTGAAGTATGAAGTCCTGGCCATACTCCCTTCAAAAACTCATTCAAATTTCTTACCAATCCTTTAGGAGGCAAAGCTTTACCTGGTGATCTAAGACCAAGATACATACGAACTTCTCTGCCATCTCCTATTATAAGAAATAGCAATTCTATCTCCTTTGGTAAGAAACAAGAATACAGAATCTTTTGAATAGCAGAAAAACAATTTTCTGCTGATTTTTCAATAGGCTTACCAATTTGATCTATGGCAATCCACGATGCATCATTTTCTACTACAGAATAAACAGGATCTAATTCAAATACCGGTTTCTCTGCAATGTCTTGTAGATATTTTCGCTCAAGACAAAATGATAGAGACTGAGATACGGATGTCGCAGCCAAAACTTTCGCTGCTGGTTCTAATGATTGCATAATAACCTCCTTTTATTACTCAATTAACAAACGAGCAGACTTTAGATTTTCTTTATAGCTTTTAAGCAACTCTGTAGTCGCTTTCTGAATTGCATTTTTAATCGACTGATCCTCAGTCAAAGAATTTAAAATAGACACTCTAATACTTTCTTGAATATCATCCCATTGCTGAGCTATACCATTCCTAACCTCACTTCTCTGTTCTTGGTCAAGAGGCTGTACCATAGCTTCTCTCTTTTTTTCCTCTTCACTTTTACCACCCCATAAAGCCCATGCTCCAGCAATTATCCATGCAAGCGGACCACCCAAAAGAAGGCCAGCTGCAAATCCTACTGCAGCACTTGATATAACATGACTCCAGTTTCCACTTTCCGCTGCAATTTTATTAGATATATCATCCATAACTCCATCAAGATTAATATCTGCAATTTTGGGCACAGCATAATCTGCAGGTTTGATCTGAATGTTCATACCTTGCTGTGAGTAATGCTTAATAATATCTTCTACTTTACTTTGAATTCCCTGGACACTCTCGTTAATGGAATATTCTATAAACTCAGAAGATCTTGCCGATTCTTCTCTTATAGCATTAGTTACCGCATTTGAAATACTATTCTGAAGTTGACTCACACTGCTATCTCTTGAAGAACTTGCAAAATTATTTATGACACATGCTACATCATCTGTAATTCTTTGGAACAAATTTCCTCCAAAATTATTGATGAATGCATCATAAACAACTGTACTATTCTGAAGATTATTGATATCTTCATCCAATGTAGAATCCATACCATCAGTTCTCAAATCCATACGAGCAACCTCAGCAACACCTTGAGATATTGTCAACGACGGATCCTGATCTCTATATATAGAATCATAAGGAACTCCCCAACATTTTGCAACAAGATCTTTTATGAAATCCATTCTTGATGCACCTCCAGTCAAAAATACACCATATATTTTTTGACCATTAATGAACTTCTGTTTATAATCGAGCATTGCTTCTTCTATCATTTTTAAATAGCCCTGATTTCTTAAAAAATTATCAAGGTCTCCTGGCTTAAATGATAGTTTATATCGTGCATCTTCAAAATCCTCATCATCTGTGAATTCATCAAAATTAATAGTTTTTTTCACTTTCAAAGACGGGTCAAAATAAACCTGTTCCTTTACTTTTCTCGCCTCGAACAATAGTAAATCACGAAGATCAGGATACCTTTCTACAAACTTTACTATATCCTCATTTTCTTTCTCACTTTCTGCAAATATGGCTTTTTCAACATGAGAAGCACCACAATCATAACCATTGTCAATCAAGTTAGGAAGCTCTTTATTCATATATGTAAAGTCTAATGTAGATGAACCCATATCAAATACAATAGCACCTTTATCAATATTTCTTCCAATACCAGAAGTATTATCACGTTGTGCTCTAACAAAGGCTGCTCTTGATTCTTTTGTCACACCCTTTTGAGTAATAGGGAGACCCGCTTTCTGTGCCATTTTAACATAAAGTTGCTGAGTTGCACTATCCCAACCTGATGGTGTAGCAATGTATACAAGATGATTTGAATCGGTCAATAATGCTGCATTATTTTCTCGGATACGTCGATACACTTCTTGCATAAATCGGATCATCAACTGTTCTGATTCTCCTTCAATGTCTTTTGGAGCTTTCTTGAAGCAAACATTGACATGGGCTTTCTTTAATACATCAGGATTGAAGGCAGAATCTCCAATTTTTGCATCGCCATTTTCCAAAATTGAGATTGCTGAAGGTATAACCTTCTGGTTTCCTCCCATTTCAAGATCTTTTGCAGAATCTAGCTGGTCAACAGGAGTATCCCACTCTAGACCACATAAAGCTGCAGATGTTTCACCGTGACCAAAATCAATTCCGATCACATATTCATATTGACGATTGTTGTTTCCCATAATCTAAAAAAATTTGTAGTTAGTCTTTATCGGCTGGAATAAAAGCCTTTCCTTTTATAATAGCATAGCCATCCTTTACAATTGCAGGATATACCATTTTTGTTTCTGTGGCTTTCTGAGATGACACCAAGCTGAACCAATTCTCCTTTTCTGGACTGTAATCTTCGAAAGTCATATTGTAATTATCAAGAACTTCAGCTAAATCCTCAATACGCTGCTGAATTTTTGAAAGAAATTTTTCATCAGTTGCATGAGTTCTTGAATATCCTACAAGTGTCTGAATACCTTCCAACAAAGGTCTGTACTCTCGTTCAAGTGACGGTTTCTCTTGATTCTCATATTTAGAAACAACTCTATTAATCTGAGCTCTAAATGTAGCTATCAAATTATCTACACTCTCACAGATTTTCAAGGTGATATCTAAAAAATGCTTAACATCAATAGGGTCGGAAGTTTCTTGCTGAAATTTTTGAACTGGAATTGCTTTAGGTCTTTCAAAATTGACCTTAGACTTACTCTGCTCTGTGCTATCCTTCAAAGATGACAAATATAATGTTACTGAAGTTCCTGCAATTGCTCCAAAGACAGCACCCCACCCCCCAAGTAGCACATTTCCAATCAAAGCTCCCCCACCAGCACCAATAAGTGAACTTGATGATTCTACCTTTGTTTCAAAAAAATTGGGTCTAAAGCTAATTTTTTCTTTGGAATAATCCACATTTTCTACCATTGCTGTTGGTATTTTGGAATCTATTTGCAAAGTTGCCATTGGAGATTCGTTTTGTAAAGATGAAATTTTTTTTTCTACATTGTTGGTAGATTCAATGACTTTACCTATTTCCTGTTGTGCATTCAATAAAGAAAGTGCTGCTTGCAAAATGTAATCTTCTGATTGAGTCAAATTCTGACGGTATTCGCCTTGATCATCAAAAATTTCATTAAAATAACTACTAACCACCTTTTTAACCTTGTCTGCATCTTTAGGTAAAAATAAACCTTGCAATTGTTCTTCTATTACATGATGTTGAGATTCGAACATCGATGACAAACTAATACAACTCGCCATAAAAATCCTGATAAAATGAAAGAGTTCGTCTTTATCCATTCTTTTCGTTTGATAGAACTCAAAAATCAAAAGAAAAGAGAAACTTCAAAATCTAGTTTCCTATACAACTTGCACCGTCATTCCCGGTTCGATAAGAATGCCGTTTACATTCCTGCGATGCTTGGTAGTAATTTGAAATATTGGCATGATTCCTTAAGTTTTAGTTAATACTCTAATATTTTCAATCCTTCACATCCACACACAAAAAAAGTGTGGGGAATTTCATCAATCCGTTACGCGATTTGAGGTCTTCGAACTTACCCTTACAACCGTAACGAACAACAAAATCCCCCACATTATATGCCAATGCGACGTCAGCCCTGGCGGACTGACATCACAAGTATCCACATAATATGGACTCTATCGTTGCACGGATTTGGGTTGTAGATTATGAAGTGTTCGAAGTTTCAAATCACCAATTCCGAGCGCACAATATACGCCTATAATATTATATTTCGCCATCCCTTTTTTCGGATGACAAACGACTCACCTGTGGCAAAGTCGTTGCAAATATAATATCTTTACTATACAAAACAATCTATAGATGCGTTTTTTGTGTCGATTTTTGCGTGAAAATTCACGTCGACTTGCTTTTTATATAAAAAGAGCATTCTCTGCCACCCGTCGCCAGATGCAAGTTCTGAAATGTTCGAAGTTCCAAATTGCTGGTTTTGAGCAGCAGCGAATGCTTTTTACTTTTTTCCTTTCATATTCTTATTCAAACCAAGTCTCAGATTCATCTTTGACCATATTAATAGAGCAAACAGATCTATCCTGTCACATTAAACTTAGTGATGAATTTATCCACTATGGACTTAAGATCATCATCAATTGTAGAGTAAGCAGAATGCCACAAATCTAATGGCACTCCCCACCGTGCTCCTGCGATCGCTCCTGCAATTGCCCCATTCGTATCGGAATCCCCACCACATAAAATGGTGTTCCTAATAGTATCTTCATATGATGTGCCATACACAACCTCTTGAATACATAAAGGAAGAGTGTTTTGACAATATGCATTATATTCACGGAAAGGTTTGTAGTACATTTCCCACTCCGGATAATATTGAGTCATAAGACGTCTGAATCCTTCCAAATCACTTTTATAGTGTCTAAAAAACCAAACCGCATGGGCGGTAGCCTGTGCTCCTTTTATTCCCTCTTTGTGATTGTGTGTGCACATCGCCGATCTTTCAGCCTCACGAAGCATAACATCTTCTTTTTCAAATGCCCATCCTATTGCACTGACTCGCATAGCCGAGCCATTGCCACAAGAATTGTATTGATAAGGGCGATCACTCCACAACCAATGTCCAAAACCAGAACCATATCCTCCCATCGGAAAAGGATGACGTAAACAAACCACTTTCAATGCATCCTCATATGGAATATTTTCCAAGATAGCGTTGGCAATAGCTATGGTACAAATTGAGTCATCTGTGATACTCTTTCCAGATTCGACAAGAGGAAAATATGGATCCTGAGTATTACAAAACTCATAAATAGATCCAATATAATCTCCTGTAAGTGCACCGATCATAGTTTAGTGTTTTAGCTGTTTCTTTATTTTCACTGCAATATTAAAATAAATTTGCAAAAACAGCAACACAACCTAATCAATTAATTCTCAAACACAAAACAGATGTGGCATATTCTGTGGTAGGGTACGGATTGGGATACACATAAATAACGTGAGTTCAATGAATTGTAATCTGCGAATCATTATCCTCTTTCGGATCGAAATCTAACCTCCTTTTCTCATAAAAAGACGAAGTCTTTCTCTGTAAACTTTTTCTCTCTGCGGTTTTATTAAATTTATGTGCTCGCCTTCGGCTCGCACGTGGGGAGGGGTTAGGACGTTCCGTCCTTAACAATCCTCATTTATGACACTCCAACTATCTTTTGATTTCGTCGAATTCACGTTAAATAAGTGCAACAAAAAAGCACTCCAAATATGGAATGCTCTATTCTAAACATCAAGAAATATAGTTAAAATTCAATATTACCCTCTGATGGAGTTCTAAAGAAAAATCTAGTTTTACTATCTTTATTGGTTATGCAAAAGTCTGTCAACGTAATTATATCCATACCTATTAAAATATCATAATCTTCAAGATCTCCACAATAAACTTCCACATCATGAACCAATTTACCATTAGGTAATCCAATAGTCACTTTGTAAGATTTTACAATCTGCAATCCTCCAATCCCCATAATTCCTGCATCCTGATATGGAATCAAATGCAACCAATCCACAACTCTTTGTGATATAACTGTAAATTGGGCTCCAGTATCCCACGCTGCAGTGTCTGTGTAAAAATATGGAGGAAAAGTCTTGTCACTTCCAATATTATTGTCTGACATTACAATAGCATTCGTAACGATGGCTTCTGCGAGTCCATCATACACTATATCAAACGCACTCATAAAATACCATCTGGAAGATTTGTTATCTTGTATTCTTTACGTGGAATGACTCCCCATTTCACTTTATAGAATGACACAAACGGTTTTTTCTTTGTTTTTTTCCGTACAGGTGCTTCTATCACCTCAAAATCATCTAATTTGGGATTCTTTAAATCTACCATTACTAACTAAATTAAATTAAACTTATCAAGCATCAAGGCATCACCTTTCATCCGCAAAGATACAAACTTTTTAGAAACTATTTAAAAAAATGTTATAATTCATTCTGCCGTAAAAAAGAGAAATATATAACTAAAACCGCATCTTGACAAATAATTTCTAAAAAGAAAAAAACTACATTTGTAAAAAAATATTCGTTCTATCGATTTTTGATTTGCAAAACTTGAACAATAAACCGAACGTACTAATTTTGGAGAATAAGAAAATATGAAAGATTCCCAAAGGACGAAATACGCAGAGATGATAAATGTGATCGCAAACACATGCCTGTTGTTTTGCGACAGAAAAAGCATGAGCTCCCATATCGACTACGACATGGAGGCTAACAACGCATCCTCCATGAAAGAGTTCAGACAAAGGTCTACATTCTGCGAGCTCTCAAATGAAGTATCCCGCTGGTACGACGGTGATGTGGATCTGTCAACACTGCTCGTCGACTATCAGGAGGCAAGCGGCATTTTTTCTGACTTCAAAAGAAGCTATTCTATAGATCTGCACAACGCCGACGTTGCCGAAGTCAAACGTCAGCAGATATTCAACGTCATCAATTTCCTTAATCCCGTCGTCGACACAGATTCTGATATTTCTTTCCTTAATGAGGAGAAGAAATCGATTCTATATAAAATAAAAGAAGAGAAGACGACGCAATGCCTGGCGGTTTTCATCCTGCTTATGGTGGGACTAATTCCGTCTTACTCATCTAAAAAGGGGGCAGCATCGCATATAATAGACGATTTTCATCTTCTAATGGACTTTCTGCGTAAGTACGGAGAGCAGGCCCTGACAACCAACCTGGCAAAATCCTCCCCTATCTTGTCGGGTTTTGAGACGTGGGTGAGAAAAAATGAGGAAAGTGAAATCAGACGCATCGACCTTATAAATATGACAAGGATATATTTGGAAACCACCTTTGGCTATTCGTCTGCCCTAAGCACATTCCTTTTCAACAGACAAATAGACCGAATCTATCCTGATCTTGAGGGATTCTGGTCGGACAACGAGATTCCAGGCTCACATTTCTGGAAATTCGAACAGATCGCCAACGGATATCATCTCTATGAGTATAATCTAAAAAACAGGATTTTAGAATCAACAAAATACGAATGCTACATTTATGGGAAAAGTACCGACGATACGTCTTTCTACGTCTGCCATCCATCAATGATGAGAAAAATTGTGGAGCATGACAACATTGATTTATTTCAAGAGTGGGTCGACGGTGATGTCACAAAAAATAAGAACGGCACGATAATCAAACTGTCATTCCATCCGACAATCCGTATGAGCACCCCTATTTTGCCCAAAGCATTATATCGCGTTGAGAATACTGATTTTTACGACAAAACGTTAGATGACAACAAATTAAGCAAAATTAATTTGTTTAATGAAGATGGTTATTCCCTATTCCATAATTGCTATGCAATAACCATAGACTATCTTTACGTGATTCTGGATGATAAAGACATCAGTCGATTGAATGTCAATAAAAAATCGCCCACCTTATATCTGAAAATTCCGAAGTCACTCGATCCTAGTCTCGAATTATTAACACTGGACGACGAGTGGGGAATCTGTAATTTCCACAATGGCGACAGCTATTTTCTCGTGGTAAACAGTATGCTGTATTTCAAAATCAACACTGAAGAGGAAAGAAAACAGTTTGGAATTGAGGTTGTGGATCAGATAGGATAATATTCTGTGAAGACGGGGATTTTGAAGCCCCGTCTTGAAAAATCAATTGTCATTCCTGCGTTTGAAGAATCTCCATAATCTGCTTAATATCAAGGTGTAATTCTTCAGCAATCTCAGATGGCGTTTTGCCGCACCTCAAAAGCAAGTTGACAGAACAACGAAGAGTTGCTCTTTGTTGGAATAAAAGTTCATCCTTCTGGCTCAACTCCTCACTCTGCTGAGCCAACTGCTCATCCTTCTGGCTTAACTCCTCTTCCTTCTGGAGCAATGCTTTCTTTTGGGTAATAATCTTTGCGTCCAAGCTCTCCAACTCAGAAAAGATTTCGTCCTCGATATTCATTATCATTCGGATATCGGGATTTACTGCTGCTGTCGCAAGACGATTTATAATCCTTTTCATTTCTGCATCCTCCGATATATCACGTCCTGAAATTGACACGTAATGAGAATCGCCATCCTGAATATATGTCTGATCAAATATCGACATTATTTTTTCTACTCTATTTCTGGCAGACCGTCTTAAATAAGGCACCTGAACTATAATACTGTTGTGTGTAAGTCTCTCAATAAATGGATCAGGAACACCTATCTTTATCTCATTCGAATCATAGTCAAGATATTTACGACTCACATAAATAACAGGCTCTGTAATTTTACCAACCTTATGTCCGAGAATGTATACCGATACTATTGGCAATGGCTTACCATTTGCATCAACATTCCTCTTGTTCTCATACTGAGTCCCAAGGTACTGACGAAAACGTGTGATCTCTGTGCTACGCCATGATTTCTGAACCTCTATCAATATCAAATGTTCTTCTCCATTTTCCTCACGCACAATGGCACCAAAATCTATGCGAAAAATCGATACACGACCATCTTCTCTGTTGGAATACTCATTTGGACGCATCTCCACACTGACTATTTCTTTTTTTAACAATGCAGACAATAACGTGCGCGCCACTATCTCATCCTCCATCAAAAACTTAAATACGCTGTCGTATAAAGGATTCGCGATAAATCTTTGTTTTTTCATTTCTTTATATTGTTACTAAACTATTTTCTGCAAAATTCAAAATTTTATCTAATATATGCAACTCTATTAAGAATTATTTTTTCTTCTTTGTCTTCGGAATCGCATAATCCGTCGGCACTTCTATCGGCTCGAAATTTACGGCTTTATAAAAATAGTAGACATCGATAGGTTCATTCTCGTCGCATATATTTGAAAGGATCCTAGAATGTTCGTTTTCAAAACGCTTGCTCGTCTTGATTTCATCCCATGTGTAAGTGAACTTCAATGCGTATCCATCAAATTGGTAGAGACGGTAAAGATAAAAATCTGAGTGTTCTTTGGTATAGAACTTCGCTTTTTTACGTATGCCGTCAAACGTGAATTTCTCCCCCATTTTATCAAGCAAAACCTGTATGTCTAAAGGGAATGCTGATGTCACTACCGCCTGATTCGTACACCACACACTGTCTGCGATTATGTCATCGTACGACACATTTAGCATATATCGATTGCTCAACTGATCATAATTATTGATTTTGTTTCGTTTCACCTCCACCTTACTCCATGGAGTCCACACTTTCTTCTTCTTCCACGCCTCCTTGAACCCAAGTTTTCTATAGATGGTTGTATCCTTATAACTGTCTTCCACCTCCAACCGATTATAAGATTCTTCATAGAATCCCTTTATCCTCACCTTCTCCTGAGAAAATGAAGAGATAGCAAAAAACAAAAACAAAAAAAGTATATTTATCCTCATATTATATCCTTTTAATACCCTATCATTGTAGCCTAGTTCAAACAAAGATACCAAACTTCATTTTAATTCCGCAGAATAACCGACAAAATTATCAACACAAAAAAATTACAAATATGTTAAAATACAAAAAAGCATCCCTTTATATAAAGAGACGCATATATACAAAAAGAGACGCACATCTGTGCGTCTCTACATATCTCATTATTCTGCAGCTGCAGTTTTTTTCTTTTCGTTGATTTCTGGATCAACCAAGATTCTACCACAATACTCGCATACAATTACTCTCTTACGAGTGCGGATATCAGCGATTCTCTGAGGTGGAATACGGTTGAAGCAACCACCACATGCATCTCTCTGAACTGTAACAACAGACAAGCCGTTACGAGCATTCTTTCTGATTCTCTTGAATGCTGAAAGAAGTCTCTCGTCGATCTTATTCTCAAGCTTCTCTGCCTTCTCCATCAACTTCTCCTCCTCTGCACGAGTGTCGGCGATGATTGAAGTAAGCTCTTCTCTCTTCTGATCCAAATCCTGCTTTCTTCCCTGCAAATACTCTTCTGTCGACTTCAATTCCTGAGTCTTATTCTCAATGTCTCTCTCTCCTTCCTTGATTCTCTTCTCAGAAAGCTGAATTTCAAGACCTTGATATTCAATTTCTTTTGCAAGATTATCGTATTCTCTGTTGTTGCGAACAGTGTTCTGCTGATCCTGGTACTTTTTCATCTGACCTTTGGCCAAATCGATATCGCTCTTGTGACGATTGATCTTGAAGTTTAGATCTTTGATATCGTTATCCAAATTAGCAATACGTGTCTCCAAACCAGCTACTTCATCCTCTAGGTCCTTTACCTCTAGTGGTAGCTCACCACGCACAGCACGTAGATTGTCGATCTGCGACATTACCTTCTGCAAATCATACAATTTCTTTAGTTTCTCTTCTACTGTAATCTCTTTAGCCTCTGCCATAATCTATAAATAATTTATAGGATTCGACTTTATAGTTGAATTCTGAACCGCAAATTTAATATTATTTTTTGATAATACATTAAAAAAAATCTCTTTTGTGTATTGTTCGCTCTCATAATGTCCAATATCTGCAATAATTGGCCCGTCATAGCTGTCAAAAAATTGATGATACTTCACGTCTCCGGTCACTAAAATGTCCGCCCCCATACGTTTTGTCAAACCTACCATATCTGAACCTGAACCTCCACACAATGCCACTCGTCGTATTGCATCTGTCTTGTCTATGTCTGTATATTTCAACATTTCACATCGGAACGTCTCTTTCACCCGTTTCAAAAATTCCATCGGTGCGACGGGAGTTTCCAAATCTCCCACAACTCCCATTCCTGCTGCGACGATGGTGTTCTCAAGTTTAATCACATCTATAGCTGGCTCCTCATACGGATGAGCCTCATCTATCGCATTCAACACCTTCGACAAATGGTGTCGGCTGACAACATACTCCACCCTGCTCTCTTTCTCCTCATGTATCTCCCCGATATTGCCTACGTATGGATGACATCCGTCGTTGGCTTTGAATGTGCCGGCACCGTCTACCGAAAAGCTGCAACAATCATACGCTCCTATTGTGCCTCCTCCATTTGCATAAACAGCATCCGAAACTTTCTGTTTGTCGGCCACCGGAACATATACAACAACCTTGTAAACCTGCTCATTTTCAGCCTCTAACGGTGTGACATTCACCAATGATAGCTTTTCCGCCATCTTATAGCTCACTCCACCAATGATTTTATCAGCATTGGTGTGGGCGGCATAAATAGCGATATCACATTTAATCGCCTTGTGCAGGATCCGCTCAATGTAATTTTTTCCTGCTATTCGTTTTACTCCTTTGAATATCAACGGATGATGGCACAATATGAAATTGCACCCCTTCTCCATAGCCTCATCCAAAGTGGCTTCCACAACGTCGATCGCCAGAAGCACTCCAGAAACTTCCACATTCCCGTCGCCTACCTGCAATCCACAATTGTCGTAACTCTCTTGAAGCGACAATGGAAACTCATTGTCAAGATATTTGACTAATTCCGATACTCTCATTTTTATTTTTTCAATGTAATGACCACATATTCAGGCGACATTCCTATTCTAAAAGGAATTGCTGTGCACCCGATTCCACGACTCACAACAATTTGAATGCCATTTCTTTCATACAATCCATGCCAGTATGGATATTTCAATGAAGACGGTGATATTTCCCAATCCCCTATTTCTATTCCCAACTGCATCGCGTGGGTGTGCCCAGACAATGTCAAGAAATAGTCGGTGTTGTCTTCAAGCTTGTACTCCCAAAAATCCGGATCATGCGAAAGAAAGATGCGTGTAGACGAAGCTATTCCCGTCTCCGCCTTTTTCAAATCGCTATTCTGAGGGAAAGGAGGACGTCCCCAATTCTCAATTCCCACTACAGATATTGTATCCCCATTTCTGCAGATCGTCCTGTTTTCATTCAGCAACAGATCAAATCCTGCCTGGCGTATGTTTTCCTCCGTCTTCGCCAAATTGGCATCTCGTGCCTCCATGCTCGACCACTTGTGATAATCTCCATAATCATGGTTGCCTATGATGGCAAACTTTCCATCTTTGGCTTTCAACCTTTTCAACGCATCCATATGTGACGCCATCTCGTCGGCCAGAATAGAGACCATATCTCCCGTGAAACAGATGACATCCGGATTTTCCGCATTCATCATATCCACCCATTTCGACACGATTTCCTCATCTCCGTAAAGGCTGCCAAGATGGAAATCCGAAATATGAAGAATTTTATAGCCGTCAAAATTCTGCGGCAATGATTTATTCTCCACAGTGAGATATTTGGCTGACATATTGAATCGTCCCAACATTATTCCGTATGCGTATGTGAAAAATCCGAACGCTGCCACCCCAATTGCCACACGTCGCAATATTCTCGACTTAAATGCCAATGTCCAGACATCGACAATACTGAAAAACAATTTCGCCACAAACACTGCTATCAATGCGTTCATCACCATACTCGTCTCATATAGCGTCGCTACTGATTCAGATGACGAGTAAACTCCAAACATCAGCACCAACAAGACAAAACACAACAGAGAGAAGACAGTGTAAAGCACCTGCGTACGCCACTGACATTTCTTCCATATATAACGGAAATATATATAAATATCAGGGAAAAGCCCTATCAAGAAAAAGAAGAAAAATCTACTTATCATAAGCAATGTAATTTTAATTCGTTTGTTTGCAAGAATTCAAAAAAATCAATCATCTCCTCAATGTGATGACCACATATTCAGGTGTCATACCAAACCTTATTGGGATCACAGTGCATCCGATGCCTCTGCTGACAAAAATCTGATTACCGTTTCTTTCATAAAGTCCATGCCAATATGGATATTTGAGAAAAGAGAGTGACGTCTCCCATTCTCCAATCTCTAATCCTACCTGCATAGCATGTGTATGACCAGCCAATGTCAAGAAATAGTCGGTGTTGCCATCAAGATATGTCTCCCAAAAATCTGGTTTATGCGAAAGAAGTATTCTCGTTTTGGCAGTCAATCCAGAATCAGCGCTCTCCAGATTTTCTTTCTGGCAATTCCGCAATCTTCCCATGTCTTCCAATCCGACAATAGCTAAAGTATCTCCATCTTTTGTCAACAATCTATATTCATCTAGCAAAAGGTCAAATCCTACTGATCTGATCAACGATTTCAACCTATCTTTGTGAGACTCTTTTTCCTCAGCTGATTTCCAGCTGTGATAATCGCCATAATCATGATTGCCAAGGATTGCGAATTTACCTTCCTTTGCTTCCAACCTTTTCAATGCATCCATAAAAGGAAGCATTTCATCCGCAAATACAGTGACCATATCTCCCGTGAAACAGATGACATCCGGATTTTCCGCATTCATCATATCCACCCACTCCGACACAATCTTCTCATCACCATAAAAACTTGACAAATGAAGATCTGATATATGAAGAATTCTATATCCATCAAAACTCTGAGGCAGACTTTTATTTTCAACCGTGACATATTTGGCTGAAATATTGAATCTGCCCAAAAGCATTCCATACGCACATGAAAAAAAGGCTAATGCCGCCAATCCAAATGCAGTCTTTTTTATAACCCCCGTCTTAAATATCAAAGTCCAGACATCGACTACAAAAAATATCGATTTGCTGACAAACAAAGACAGGAATACACCCATCACAACACCTATCTCATATAATACGAACACTGAATCTGTCAGGAAATATTTTCTGAATATCAACGCCACTAACATATAAGAGAGTGACGAGAACGCAGCATATTGTATTCTTGTACGCCATTGACATTTTCTCCAGACATATCTAAAGAAAATATAAAGGTCGGCTACAATGGCAAACAAAAAAATAAAAAACAACATAAATTATATCCAATTGCAAAGGGCGGATTCAAAACCCGCCCATACATATTTATATTACTTCTTTACCAAAAGTATTACATTCTCCACATGATGAGTGTGTGGGAACATGTCCACCGGACGTACCTTCACCACCTTGTACTTTTCATCAAGGAGAGTCAAATCTCGAGCCTGAGTGGCTGGATTGCAGCTGACATATACAATCTTCTCAGGAGCTGTGTTGAGCAACACCTTGATCACATCCTGATGCATACCATCACGTGGAGGGTCTGTGATCACAACATCCGGACGGCCATGCTGAGTGACGAATTCATCAGTCAAGATATCCTTCATGTCGCCAGCGAAGAATGTCGCATTGTCTATATTATTGTTGGCGGCATTGATTTTTGCATCTTCAATAGCCTCTGGCACATACTCGATACCAACCACTTTCTTCACTCGATTGGCACAGAAACATGCTATCGTTCCTGTTCCGGTATACAAATCATAAAGAGTCTGTTCTGGTTTCAAATCCGCAAACTCACGAGCCACCTTATATAATTCGTATGCCTGGAGTGTATTTGTCTGGTAGAAACTCTTAGGGCCGACCTTGAATCTCAGACCTTCCATCTCCTCCTCAATAAAGTCTCGTCCTTTATATAAAATAGTCTGCTGATCCGTGATAGTGTCGTTCGCCTTACCGTTGATCACATAAATCAAACTTGTGATTTCAGGGAATGTAGTGGCCAAATGATCAAGCAAAGCCACTCGTTTTGCCTCATCTTCCTTAAAGAACACCACAATAAGCATCACCTCTCCCGTACCTGCAGTACGAATTATGATATTACGCAAAAAACCGTCACGGTTGCGAAGGTCGAAGAAAGCCAAATCATGAGCCTTGGCATACTGCTTGATTTCCGTACGGATACGGTTAGATATCTCCGGCTGAAGGTAACACTTCTCAATATCCAGCACCTTGTCGAACATACTTGGAATGTGGAATCCAAGAGCATTCATATCATCATATTGCACACCAGCCTTCACCTCGTCATCAGTAAGCCAACGTTTGTTGCTGAAGGTGAATTCAAGTTTGTTTCTATAATATGTGGTCTCCTTCGAACCAAGAATAGGAGTTATTTCAGGAAGCTCAACCTTTCCGATGCGACGAAGCACATTCTCCACCTGATTCTGCTTGTGTTTGATCTGTAGCTCGTATGGCAGCACCTGCCACTTGCATCCACCACAAACGCCATAGTGTGAACACATGGGAGCAATACGGTCTGGCGAAGGAGTGACAATTCTCAACGCACGACCCTCCATATAACTATGCTTCTTCTTTGTCACTTGGATATCAACCACGTCGCCGGGGATGACGTATGGCACAAAAATCACCATGTCATCAATTCTAGCGATCGCCTTGCCCTCTCCGGCAATGTCGGCGATAGTGACATTCTCCAATATGGGAAGTTCTTTTCTCTTTCTTGACATATTCCAATTAATCCAATTTATTAAAGCCGATTCGTTCGGCAAGCGACTGCAAAAGTAGTCTAAGTTTTAGATAAAACAGCAAAAAACACAGACAATCAGGGTCAGAAAGCACATTTTTGTTAAAAAACGTGTATTTTTTTTCACTATTCAAACGAACTATTTGCAAAGTCATATATAAATGCTAATTTTGCATCAACAAGTTGTAAAAAGTAATTTTTTTAGATTCGAAAGAATCATGTGTTTATGTTATTAGAGTTTTAAGTTTAGAATACCGTCAGCGTGAGTTAACGGTATTTTTTTTGTCTCTAATTAAAAGATCCTCCAACCTGCTTTAATGGAAAAGTTTGTGCGTATAGTGTAAAACCTTCTGTAAAGGCCTTCATAGATTTCTTCCGGCAAGCAATCGTTTTTCGGATAAAAACTTACATCGAAGCCAAGCAAGAATTTATTAATAACCATATTAGCTTCAAGGCCAACACCTACACAAAATCTATCAGACCCATACTTGCCTCCATAACTGTTGTGCTTAAAAACACCGTGTTCCGGACTAGGATAAAAATCATAATACTCTCGGCACACTCCATTCAAGCCATAAGCAAATCGCGGACCTATCAATAAGGATCCCCAAAAATCCTCATCATCAGCCTTTCGGTAGCCAAAAAACAAAGGAATATCCAAAAAACGTTTTGTGTTACGCATATAATTGCCCGGCAAAAACTCATTATATATGGATTGTTTCGCGAATCCGACACCCGAACTTATAAAAAGATGTTTAGTCAACCCTACGTCACAACGGACCTCTATATTATATCCTAAATTCTCAAAAAGTCCATCCTCTTCTTCTTCAAAATCCAATGCACCAGAAAAACCTCTGTATGACACTCCAAATCCAAGATTAGCGAAAAGCATAAACCTATCAAGATCACAATCTTTAGATACATATGTACTTGTATTGTCACTTGTACTTGTCATATAATTAGCATCGTCTTCCACCACAACAACGACATCACCTCCATGATGGTGATGGTGGTGAGGTGGCTGAGAATGATGATGAGCATGACCAGATGCTGGTGTATGAGGTTTCGCTTGTGGACGTTCAGGACGAGTGTCACTTGGTCTGGCAGGTCTCGTCTCGACTGGTCTGGCAGACCTTTCATTACGCGACGTCTTTTTATTTTCGTTTTCACTTTTGTTTTTATTGTCACTACTGCTCCTCTGTGCCAAGAGCATATCATCATTGAATTCTTCCGATTCAGATGAGAAAACAGGTGTCGTCAATGCAGACAACAACAAAACAGAGAAAAGCTTATAAATTTTTCCGCTAATCATAAATTCATAAATTTATTGTAAAAAAGACGAGGTTTCCCCCGTCTTCATGATATCAGTTCCAAATTCAAATCATTTTTTATTTGTTTGAGGCAACGTGAATCTAATAGGCAGCATCAGACGGCTGCGTGTCTTTACACCGTTCATCTCAGCAGCCACCCAGTTTGGCATAACCCCCACCACTCTTTTAGCCTCAGCATCAAGCTTTGGATCAACCGACTGCTCCATACGGATTCCTGTGATCGAGCCGTCTCTCTCAACAATGAAGGAGACAATCACCTCTCCATCCACCTTCTTGTCGATACACTCCTGAGGATATTTCACATTCTCCGACAGCCACGTCGCCAAAGCAGACTGCCCCCCAGGGAAATACGCGTGTTGATTAGCTTTCACAGTCAGTTCCTCTCCTTCCGCAAAAACGGAAGATGAAAGCATCAACATAAACAACGATATTATTACAGTAATTATGTTTTTCATAGCCCTAATCTTTAATTGTTTCGACAAAGATAAGAAATCAATATGAAATGTGAAAATTCAAGCCCAAAATCAGCCAAGAATCTAATAATTCATCACTTTTTTAAGGTTGCTAATTACAAATTTATTATTTTTGCAGGATAATTATTTAGAATTCGTTTAATAGATACAGATAATGAAACATCAACTTCGCAGTGCATTCAGCACAGAGGGACGCAGAATGGCAGGAGCAAGAGCTCTTTGGGTGGCAAACGGTATGAAACGCGAGCAGATGGGCAAGCCTATCATCGCTATCGCCAACAGCTTCACTCAGTTCGTGCCAGGACATACACATCTTCATGAAATCGGACAGAAAGTTAAGGCTGAGATTGAAAAACTTGGATGCTTCGCAGCTGAGTTCAACACAATCGCTATCGACGATGGTATCGCTATGGGCCACGATGGTATGCTATACTCTCTTCCTAGCCGTGACTTGATTGCAGACTCTGTGGAGTATATGGTGAACGCCCACAAGGCAGACGCATTGGTTTGTATCTCAAACTGTGATAAGATCACTCCAGGTATGTTGATCGCCACTATGCGTCTCAACATCCCTACAATCTTTGTTTCAGGAGGTGCGATGGAGGCTGGCAAACTAGAGGGAAGCCACGACCTTGACCTTATCGACGCCATGATTCAGAGTGCTGACGAGTCGGTTTCTGACGAGCAGGTCGCTAAGATTGAGAACGCAGCGTGCCCAGGATGCGGATGCTGTTCAGGTATCTTCACAGCTAACTCGATGAACTGTCTTAACGAGGTGCTTGGTTTCGCATTGCCAGGAAACGGTACAATCGTTGCGACTCACAAGAACCGTGAGCAGCTATTCATGGATGCAGCAAAGATGATTGTAGAGAATGCATATAAATATTATAGAGACGGTGATGAAAGCGTACTTCCTAGAAGCATCGCCACTCGCCAGGCATTCTTGAACGCCATGACTCTTGATATCGCAATGGGTGGTTCGACAAACACAGTGCTTCACCTTCTTGCTATCGCTCAGGAAGGCGGCGTAGATTTCAAGATGGACGACATCGACTCTCTTTCAAAAGTCACTCCTTGCTTGTGCAAAGTCGCTCCTAACACTCAAAAATACCATATCCAGGATTTGAACCGTGCTGGAGGAATCCTTTCTATCATGAATGAGCTTGACAAAGCAGGATTGATAGACAGAAGTGTTAAGCGTGTAGACGGAATGACTATCGGCGAAGCTATCGACAAATACGCGATCACAAAACCTACTCACTGTGAGAAGGCAGAGAAGATCTACAAGAGTACAGCAGCCAACAAGTTCTCTATCAAGATGGGTTCTCAGGAAACATATTGGGACTCATTCGATACAGACCGTGCCAACGGATGTATCCGTGACATTGAGCACGCATACTCAAAAGATGGCGGTATGGCAATCTTGAAGGGAAACATCGCTCTTGACGGATGTGTTGTCAAGACAGCAGGTGTGGACGAGAGCATCTGGAAATTCGCCGGACCAGCAAAAGTGTTCAACTCTCAGGATGACGCATGTAAGGGAATCTTGAACGGCAGCGTCGTTTCTGGAGACGTGGTTGTCATCACACATGAAGGGCCTAAGGGAGGACCAGGAATGCAGGAGATGCTCTACCCTACTTCATATATCAAATCACGTCATCTTGGAAAAGAGTGTGCTTTGATCACAGACGGACGTTTCTCAGGAGGAACATCAGGTTTGTCAATCGGACACATCTCACCAGAGGCAGCAAGCGGCGGCAACATCGGTCTTGTACGCGACGGAGATATCATCGAGATTGATATCCCAGCACGTAAGATTTCAGTCCGTTTGTCAGACGCTGAATTGGCAGAGCGCCGCAAAGCAGAAGAGGCTAAGGGTAAGGACGCATGGAAGCCTAAGCGTGACCGCGTCGTCTCAAAGGCTTTGAGAGCATACGCTTCAATGGTGGCATCTGCCGACAAGGGCGGTGTCCGTATCGTTGATTAATAAGGTGGCATCCTTGTTTTTATGACAAATAATCATTAAAGTCATAATTAAGGATTGCAAAGGGCGGAACGCTCTTGCCCCACCAATCATCGCGAGCCCGAAAGGGCGAGCAATCATAACAAAATAGATTTAATAAACTAAGTAAATAAAAAGGTAATTATTGAGGCGTTGCCAAGATGCATAAAGCAGGTTCCAAACTTGCCCACAAAACAAAGACAACACATTAGTATTACCATAAAAAGTCAGTTATGAGTAATCAGATGAAAGGTGCGTACATTCTTATGGAGAGTCTTCTTAAAGAGAATGTCGACACTATTTTTGGCTATCCCGGAGGCAGCATCATGCCTACGTTCGATGCTCTGTACGACTATATGGACAAATTCAATTACGTCCTGACCCGTCATGAGCAAGGTGCAACACACGCGGCACAGGGATACGCACGAGTCAGTGGAAAGACTGGTGTTTGCTTAGTGACTTCAGGACCAGGTGCAACAAACGCAATCACAGGTATCGCAGACGCAATGATGGACTCGACTCCACTTGTTGTGATCGCAGGTCAGGCTGGAGCCGCATTCCTTGGAACAGACGCATTCCAGGAAGTCGACTTGATTGGTTGCACACTTCCTATCACAAAATGGTCTTACCAAATTCGTTCGGCCGCAGACATCGCTCCAGCAGTAGCTAAAGCTTTCCATATAGCAAATTCGGGAAGAAAAGGTCCCGTTGTGCTTGATTTTGCAAAAAACGCACAGGTGGAGATGGCTGAATTCAACTACGAGAAATGCCATTTCACTCGCGGTTATATCCCTTTCACAGCTATTAAGCCGACGCAAATCGATGCGGCAGCTGAGATCATCAACAACGCCAAGAAACCTCTAGCATTGGTCGGACAAGGTGTAATCCTTGGCAATGCGGAAGCTGAGCTGAAAGCTTTCTTGGAAAAAGCGGACATCCCTGCAGGAAGCACACTCCTTGGTTTGTCGGCACTGCCTTCAGACCACCGTCTCAACAAGGGAATGCTTGGAATGCACGGCAACGTCGGACCAAACATCAAGACTAACGAAGCCGACGTGATCATCGCCATCGGTATGCGTTTCGACGACCGTGTCACCGGAGATTTGAAGACATACGCAAAACAGGCAAAGATTGTCCATCTTGATATCGACAACGCGGAGTTGGACAAGAATGTGAAAGCGACAGCCAAAGTGCTTGGCGACGTGAAGGCATCCCTTCCTGAACTTACACTCAAGATCAAAGAGGCCAAACATACCCAGTGGATCGAAAGTTTCCACGAGTATGAAGTAAAAGAGGATGAGAAAGTAATCCGTCCTGAGGTATATGCGACAGAAGGTCCATTGAAAATGGGTGAAGTTGTCCGCAAGATATCAGAGGCGACAAACAATGATGCTGTGCTTGTGACAGACGTAGGTCAGAACCAGATCATGGCTGCCCGCTACTTCAAATTTACAAAATCACGCAGTGTTGTGACAAGTGGTGGACTTGGAACAATGGGATTCGGTATTCCAGCGGCAATCGGAGCCAAGATAGGAGCTCCAAAACGTACAGTCTGTATGTTTGCTGGCGACGGTGGATTCCAGATGACAATCCAAGAGTTGGGAACAATCATGGAGAAGCAGATCGGTGTGAAGATGATTATTCTGAACAACAACTACCTTGGCATGGTACGCCAGTGGCAGGAATTGTTCTTCAAGAAGAGATATTCGTCTACGCCAATGATGAATCCTCATTTCAACACCATTGCTGACGCTTATGGAATCAAGAACGCAGAGGTCAGCACACGTGAGGAACTCGACGCAGCAATCAAAGAGATGTTTGCGGACGACAAACCATACCTATTGATAGCCAATTGCGAGGAGATGGGAATGGTTTATCCGATGGTTCCAGCAGGTGAGACTATAACAAACATTCTTTTGGGATAAGAATAATTACCGTAGAGACGGGGAGCTCCCCGTCTCTACATAATTAGAAATAATTATGGCAGATAATTTTAAGGCAAAGCAGTGCGGCAAGGAGTGTCAGAAATGCAATCCTGCAGAATGCAATGATGGAAAGAAGCTGTTCACTGTGACAGTTTTCTCAGAGAATCAGGTAGGCTTGCTAAACCAGATTTCCATAATCTTCACACGCCGTCGCCTAAACATAGAGAGTCTGAGTGTATCACAGTCGGCTCTACCAGGAATACATAAGTTTACTATCACTACAATCACAGATGAAGACACCATCGAAAAAGTAGTGAAGCAGATTGACAAGAGAATCGACATCATCAAAAGTTTCTACAACGATGATTCCGACCTTGTATATCAGGAAATTGCGATGTACAAAGTAGCCACTCAGGATTTCATCAACCTTGAGGGCACAGAGGAGTTGATCAGAAAGTACAACATCCGTATTCTTGAGATCAACGAGACATGCGTGATATTCGAGAAAACAGGTCATACAGACGAGACACAAGGATTGTTCAACGAATTGAGCCAGAAGCTGCAGGTGCTTCAGTTCATCCGTTCAGGTCGTGTGGCAATCACAAAGTCGAAAATCGAGCGTCTGAGCGACATGTTGGCCAATATAGAGGCTCACAAGATGATGTACGAGTAAAAACAATTAATGGTTAATAATTAATAGTTAACAATTGGTGATTATATAGCAGTTGTCAAAACCGAGGATTGCAAAGGACGGAACGTCCTTACCCTCCCCACGCGAGTCCGTAGGACGAGCGTATAAAAATAGCGTGTTCGACAACTCGTATGTATAAAAGCCACAATAATTAGAATCGAGTAAAAATAAAGATTCGATCACATATAAATAAAATATAAGCGTTTGCTTTTTGGTTCACCGAAATCGCCAATTTCAAATCAACCTATAAAAGTAAACGCTCGAGTGTGTGTGATACATACGCTTGGGCGTTGCTATAGGTTGAAGGTGTTTGGCGATACCTGGTGAACTTGGCAATGTCCAAGTTTTTTTTATGGAGAAAAAAGAAAGTCTACATGTTGGAAAAATGATAGAGGCATATTTGAAAGAAAATGGTGTCTCTAAAGTTAAATTTGCCCAAATGATCCCATGTTCTCGTGTAACAGTCTACAATATTCTAAACAGTCCAAATATAAATACCCAAACACTACAACATATCTGCAAAATCCTCAATCACGATTTCTTTCTAGACATAAGCAGCCAGCATATACAATGTAAAGAATAGATTTACATGTAAAGTGATGCTTGACACATAAACTTAAATTGAAATCTTTCGAATGTTATATTTGCGAAAAAGGACTAAACTTAGTTGGTCCACCACAGGTGTTCTTTATAAACACATAACTATATTTATCAACTAAAAGGATTGATTATGGGATCATATTGGAAAGAAAAGGAAGAGTATGAACGAAGAAAAAGGGATGACGAAACAAATCGTGCAATTATAGGATTTATATTATCCGTTATTGGAATAATTTTGACTTTTATATTCTCGAATATTTTAGCTCCATTAATTTCAAAATATCCAAAGGCATCTTTTGTTGTCATTTTAGCAGTATGTATAGGTTGTTATTTTTATTTTGCTAATAAAGACTCTTTTAGAGAATCTCAAATCGAAAAATTTGAAGATTTCGCAAGTAATTTTTCTCAAGATGAGAACTATTGTAAACAACATATAGGCCAAATTGTCGTTGCAGAAGGATATAAAAAAGTATCTTACAAAAACATTGAACTTTCTGCAAAAAAAATCATGTCATCAATCATAGATAGTATGCCTCAAAACTATACAGGTGATGATGTTGAAAACGAATTATGTTATGGTAAATTTTCGAAAGTCTCGAATAATAAATATGTCTATCAATTAAAAAAAGTTTCCGATGAATCATTAGTTAAACTATTTGAGTTTACATATGAAAATAAAGAATGGTATCTCACGAAAATACAGAGAGGTGGCGAAGGTATTGATATAATTACAGTCAATGATTCCACAAATATCTCTGTTAATCCCAACGTCAATGAAACAAATTTCATTAGTATTGAAGGTTTTAATATTTACGTTCCTAAAAATTTTGTTCTCCACAATAGGATGGTAAACACGTATGTTTTGTTTGATAATATAGGTGGCGATTCTATGTACTTTAGTTATGAAATACTTTCCATTCCCAAAGGTCCATGGGATTTGAATCCCAATGCTTGCAAAGCTGACTATACAGGTAGTGCAAATGAACTATATGTTTCAAAAAATGGTGAAGATGAAATGTCTTCCATTTGGAGAGAATACAAGAAAAACGACAAATGGTGTTTATTGGAGGTCTCTTACAGTGACGATGAATGCCTTAGCGATGTCTATGATTTTTTAGCAAAATCCAATTAATGTAAAAATAAAAAGATTGATTATGAATGAAGAATTAGAAAAATTGTTTGATGAGTGGAAAAACAGACTCAAGGAAAATGGAGACGGTGATTTTTTCACAAAAGATGGACTTCTACGTCAAAACAACAAATCAGATGAGCAAATAGAAGAAGAGTGGTTTTCTTCAGAAAAGAGAATCTTGATTCTATTGAAAGATCAGAATCAAGATGGCTCACAAAAATGGGATGAGGATATTCGAGATTGGTTTAAAGACACATCCAGTGACTGTTGTAAATCATTACAACAGAAACAGAAAAATCGTAATCTCGATATTCAATTCATAAAAAGAATAGCCTTTCTTCTTTGGGGATTATCAAAAGCGGACAAAAATAGTGACTGGCAGTGTAATGATGTTGCAATGCATTTTGATGAAGTGAAAGAATTCATCAACAAACAACCGTTCGCATTGGTAGAGTGTAAAAAAACTCCAGGCAACGGATGTCTCGATGATAAGTTGCTGAAAAAACACCTACATGATTACGGAGATTTATTGAAAAAAGAGATTGACATATTAAACCCCAATATGATAATATGCACAAGTCAGCATATCTACGATTTTGTTGTAAAATCATATCCCAAAGAATTAATACAAACATTGGAGGGGCATAATAGTATACGAATCATACAAAACGGCAATAAACCAGATACATTGATTTTCTGTTCGTATCACCCTAGCGATCGATATGGTGATGAACATTTCTACGAGGGAGTCATGAATCATTATAGAGAATATTTGCGTAATCGTACTAACGGTGCATAATCTGCTACTACAGGGTGCAACTCTACGGCAAACGATATCGCCCATCCCGGGCTAACGGAAATCGACAATTCCCCATGGCATAGGGTAAAAACCCTATGCTAATGGGATTCTCGCCGTTGGCGTTAAATCCATAACCGTTTCTTCTATCAATGAAGACTTCCCTATGCCTCCAAAAATGCTCTGAAAATCTTTTGCGACAGACAATATAAACTCATCGCTCATAATATATAAAATCCAATCCTTGATTTTTATAATAATGAAATTTTCTATCAGAAGATATCAAAGGCATTCGTTCTACAATTGCATGGGATATTATCACATGGTCGGAAGGATCATTGTGATTCTCTGATTCATTTAATTGCAAATCTGCATACGCTAACATAACCTGCTCTGTTGTTGGAATAATTTGGAGACCATAAACTTCCGAAATTGCACAAATTAAATCACGTTCTGATTTATACTTTTTATTGAACATTCTTTTACGACGATACATGACGACCTATTCTTTCAATGTCTCCACGCTAACAAAAAATTGGTTGTTATAATCATTCAAAATATCGTCAACTACGGGGCTAAACTTACATCCATCAACAATAAATGATACAATGCAGGTATCTACCATATATCTCATCTCTCTCCTGCAACACTTAAATTATCCTCTTGAGTCTGAATTTCCCATGCTTTAGAAAGAGCCCACCAACACTGACTACATCTTCCCATTATACCCTTTCTATTATAAGCATAATATTCTATGCTTTCAATTCCATTCTCATCTACAAAAGTCTTCTTTGACGTTGTAGGCGTTTTTTCTTCTTTTAGTAATGTTTTCATAATCCTATCATTTTAATTACATCTGCAAAATTAATTAATTTATTGAATTTTCAACTACATCGTTAGCACTTTTCCCATTTTTTTCATTGATTATGCGTTTCCCTATACCTTCAAAAATGCTCTGAAAATCTTTCTCGACGGTTCATCACATCCATACAGGAATTCAGGATGCCACTGTACTGCCCAGAGAAACGGATGTTCCGGGCAATAAACAGCCTCAATAATTCCGTCTTCAGAAATTGCCATCGGTGACAACTTAGAAGATAGGGTCGCTATTGCCTGATGATGATAGCTATTCACAGGAAGAATTTCAGTTTGTAATAAATCATATAATGGAGTATCCTTAATCAAAGATACCTTGTGAATATATCTGTTGTACGGTGCCGTCATGTGATGCTCTACCGATGAAGGATGGTCTGTCGGTAAATCCTGATACAATGTGCCTCCTAAATAGGCATTGAAAAATTGGATGCCTCTACATATTCCCAATGCTGGCTTCTTCGTTTTGATACATATATCCAATAATATTCCTTCCATAGCATCCCGCTCTACGCAAGATTCACCACAAACATCACGTTTACATTCATTATATAAAGACGGAGAGACATCATGACCACCAGTGAAAAGAAATCCGTCGCACATCAATGCCAACTGCCATAGATTATTCTCGTCTGTAGTCAATGGAAAAACAATTGGCAAAGCTCCTTCTGATATGATAGCATCCAGATAGTTTGGAAGCATCCACAAACTATCTTTTTCATCGTCCCATAATGGAACCACTCCTATTATCTTCTTTCCCATATACTTCATGATTTTAATTCACAAATTTATGCAATGACTTTTTTCACGAGAATAATGTCAGACTATATTTATTTTTTTTGATTATCAAATTACAATCTGAAACTAAAATGGGGATTTCAAGAAATCCATTTAATCAATATATTCTGTCAATCATACGAAAATCTAACTTCTTTTATTAATTTTGCAGATGGATAGAAATCAAAAAACAAAATAATATGGATAAAAACAGTACTTCTACTTTCTCAATAAATCACAAGGTACAATATTAACAACTTATAAATGTTATTGCTATGGGATCATTGATTTGCAGATATGATCATATCGTGTTTGCCACTAAAAGGAGGGAACCGGTATTAACAAAAGATTTGCGAAATGTTATATTTGAGGCAATCAAAACAATTGTCAAACAAACAGGATTGTCTGTAGTTGCTATAAATGGAGTGTCTGATCATGTCCATATTTTATTGCGTATGGACCAAAAACATATATTATCCGATGTTGTAAGAGATATAAAAAGATCAAGTTCCTCCTTAATACGAAAGATGACAGGACAACATTTTCAATGGCAACGTCATTATGCCGCATTTAGTGTTTCTGCTACAGGCGTACAATCTGTGATTAGATATATCAATAATCAACAACATCACCATAATGAAGTTGATGCATTGGGTGAACTTAACAAATTTGCCCAATTAGCAGGAGAAAAACTGCCTTATGATTTGTTGGAATAAACCAATAGCTGGGATTCATAACCGACCGTGGCCACGGTCGTGTGGGAATTGGCATTAACATCCTATTTCTCCGGTAATGTGATTGTCTTGCAA
>DGHQ01000004.1:124380-124583 GCA_002392915.1 Bacteroidales bacterium UBA3844
ACAAACCGGAGGCTATTATATATAAACCGACCGTGGCCACGGTCGTGGGAATTGGCATTAACATCCTATTTCCTCCGGTAATGTGATTGTCTTGCAACAATCACAAACCGGAGGCTATTATATATATAAACCGACCGTTTCCACGGTCGTGTGGGAATTGGCACTAACATCCTATTTCCTCCGGTAATGTGATTGTCTTGCAA
>DGHQ01000004.1:124660-133846 GCA_002392915.1 Bacteroidales bacterium UBA3844
ACAAACCGGAGGCTATTATATATAAGCCGACCGTTTCCACGGTCGTGTGAAAATGGCATTAACATCCTATTCCCTCAGGTAATGTGATTGTCTTGCGACAATTACATACCGGAGGCTATTATATATAAGCCGACCGTTTCCACGGTCGTGTGGGAACGGTCGGTTTTAACCAATAGGCAATGTTTTTATTTCATATTGCTGATAAACAACAACAATCTGTTCGCTATATTGGCCTCACTCACTCCTCCATCGAAATCGAGTGCTAACATATTAAGCTGTGGATAAAGAGTCTTCATCTTCTTCTCTATTCCACGCGCACAGATGTGGTTGGCAATACATCCGAATGGCTGCAGACTCACCACATTGTTGCATCCTTGCTTCATATACTGGATTGTCTCCGCTGGCAACAACCAGCCTTCTCCACTTTGCACCGTCAGACATAGGACTTCTTCCGCCCACTTGCTGATTGTTCGGATATCCGGCTCCGGCTCCCAATATCTGAATTTCGACGCTGCTTTCTCGAAACTCTTGACACGGCTGTAAACCAACCTATAAATCAAATCCATTGTCCACGACGGTAATTTTGGATCAATGATCTTGTTCTTTCTGTTGAACTCGATATTAACTAGGATTTTCAAGAAGAAGTTGTGGAACGTCGGTGGAAGCACCTCCACTCCATGTGCCATCAACCAGTCTGAAATATGTTTGTGTGAATATGGATTGAACTTCAAGAATATCTCTCCAGCTATACCTGCCTTTGGATATGTTTTGTCGTAAACTTCAATAGAATTGAAATCATCAGCCGCCTGCTTAAGCAAACCGATAAGTTTCTTACTCTTTCTTATCTCAATAAGTGGTTTTGCCAATTCTAGATATTTGTCTCTCATCGCCTTTGCCTCTCCCTTCTTCTTCTCACGCACCGCAATCGCATGATACATGATAGAAATCCAGTCGCCATATAGCAGTGAGTTAAGCACAATCGGACCTGCTGTCTTGTAAGGCAAGTTGAATCCTGGATATTCCTCCTCATTCGGAATACCTAGCGATATCACCGGAACCTGAGAGAATCCGGCGTCTACCAAAGCTCGCTTGATCAAAGCCGGATAGTTTGTGGCACGACACTGACCAAGCTGTGTGATAGTCACGGCTGTGTTGTTCAGATCATACTTGCCACTCTTCAACGCCTTGATAAAGTCGCCGACCACCAATGTGGCTGGATAGCAAACCTCATTATTAGAGTATCTCAAACCTTCCTCGTTACTCTGTGCGTCGCCCATTGGCAATGCCACAAGATTATAACCAATCGCCTTGAATGCCGACGGAAGTAATGGAGACATATATTCCGTGAAGAACGGTGCAAGAATAGTCTTCGTAGCCTTATCTCCCTTTGCGAAAATTCCCGTCTTCACAAATGGAGCTTTCTTTCTTTCCGAAACGCCACCCTTCGCCTCATACTCATATTTCAAACTGTCGATCAACGAGCGAACACGAAGTTTCAGTGAACCAATATTGTTCACGTCGTCAATCTTCAAAAGAGTCAATGATTTGCCATGACGGGATAGAATGCTTCTTATCTCATCTGTCAAGAAAGCGTCTGGTCCACAACCGAATGAAGTCATCTCTACAAAATGGACATCATTATCCTGCTCTGCAGCCCACTGAGCCGCATTCAAAATACGGTTGACATAACTCCACTGGCGAATATGGAAAGCCTCAGGCGTGTCACTCTTAAGCACCACAGCACCGCCACGTGCTATCTCCTCTGTGATGACCTCAACTCCAAGCTTGGCGATCATCTCTGAAATTCTATGCTGCACAAGCGGATCCGTATGATATGGACGGCCTGCAAGCAAAATCGTCATTCTCTTCTTCTTGCGTGCATTTTCAAGAGCGATCACATTATTGCGACGCAATTCCTCACCCCACTTTGTCCAATCCTTCTCTGCTTGATCCACAACCTTCAATATATCATTCCTCTTGATGCCAAAAGTTGTGAAGTAGACAAGCATCTGCTCACGAAGCAGTTTAGAATTCTTGAACGCCACAATCGGTGAATCAATCGGAACCTTCACCGTGATCGCGGAATCTACCACGTCCGGATAACCGATGATAATCGGACAGTTGAAACTGTTCTGCGCATTCTTATCCTCTGTACGCTCATGCACGACGCGAGGATAGAATATTCTGTCTACCTTGTCAGCCAACTCATAAATATGGCTATGGATAAGCTTGGCAGGGAAACAGATATTGTCACTCATTACCGAGTGTACACCCTTCTCATAATTAGTATATGTGGAAGTGGAGCTCAACACAACCTTGAATCCAAGGTTTGTGAACATTGAGTACCAGAATGGAAACTCCTCATACATATTCAAAGCACGAGGAATACCAATTGTAGGCAAATTACCCTTTCCTTCATTTTCAGGCAGGTCGAAAGTCAAGTGATACTTCATATCACTCATATTCACGCCCTTCTCCACAGCGTCTCCACCATTAGTGAAAATCTTCTCACACTTGTTGCCAGAATAGTATTTTGAACCATTCTTAAATGTGTACTGAGTGATACGGCAGTTGTTTTCACATCCCTTACACTGCAATGGACGGATTTCAAACTCCGCCGCATTCATAAGAGTCTCAAGAGGACGTGGGTCACACGACTCTTTCTTACTCTGCTCAATAGCGTATAGAGCACATCCATACGCACCCATAAGCTCGGGAATATTGTTTCGGCAAACTCTCTTGCCTGTAAGATTCTCAAATGCCTTTACTACAGCATCGTTACGCATCGTACCTCCCTGAAGCACGATATGCTTTCCTAACTCTTCGTAATTCTTGATTTTCAACACCTTGAACAGGCAGTTTTTCACAACTGAATATGCCAAACCTGCTGAAATATCACTTATCGAATAGCCCTCACGTAGCACCTGCTTCACCTTTGAGTTCATGAACACAGTGCATCGAGTTCCCAAATCACAAGGATGCTCACTCTTCGTAGCCTCACGCACAAACTGTCCGATCTCACAACCAAGAGTCTGGGCAAACGTCTCTATAAACGATCCACAACCCGAACTACATGCCTCATTGATCTCCATACGTGTCAGGACACCACCGTCGACATAGATGGCCTTCATATCCTGACCACCGATATCCAAAATGAACGACACATTAGGACTGATACTCTTTGCAGCAACGTAGTGAGCCATAGTCTCAATCATACCATAATTGAGAGAGAATGCTGCCTTTATCAAATCCTCGCCATAACCAGTGGAGCATCCGCCAGCGATATTCAATTTCACACCAGCAGCGTCAGCCTGTGTCTTCAACTCTCCCAATCCTTTGGCAACAGCCTGCACCGGATTTCCTCCGTTGTGCGCATAATAGCGGTAGAGAATCTCACCATCGACATTTGTTAAAACAATCTTTGTCGTTGTTGAACCAGAGTCGATACCAAGATAGCACTTGTCATCAACGTCTGCCAAAGATTTGAATTTGATATCATCTTTGCTCTTATCCTTGAGCCAAGACTGATAATCATCCTCTCCCTTGAAGACGGGAGGCATCGAAACAGAGTAGATACTCTCTTTTCTGATTGCTTTTGCCTCTTGCGAATCAAGAATCTGAGTGAGAAATTCGACGGTATAACGCTTGTCTCCAGCATCTGCTATTGCCGTACCCCAAGCAGGGATAAAGTTAGCAAGTTCAGGAGAAATAATGTCTTTATTTATATCAAGATGGAAATAGTCAGCCAGAGCTTTACGAAGAGCTGGGATGAAAGTCAGTGGACCTCCACAAAGCAACACCTTTGGAAGCACCTCACAACCATGGCTCAACGCGCTGGCCGTCTGCACTGCGACCGCACGGAAAATACTTGCAGAAATATCCTCTTTTGTGGCATTTCTTGCAATAAGGTTTTGTATATCTGTTTTTGAGAACACACCACAACGTGACGCAATAGGATAAATTCCCTTGGCGTTTTCAGCCAAACCATTAAGCTCGGTCACGTCGACACCAAGACACAAAGCCATTTGATCGATAAACGCACCTGTACCGCCGGCACAGTTACCATTCATACGAAGACTATCAACCTTACCGTCTTTCAAATATACGATTTTTGCATCCTCGCCACCTATATCTATAAGAGTACGCACATCAGGATGCATCTTCTTGGTGTATTCTGTTGCGCCCACAACTTCCTGCACAAAGTTGAAGCCGCATCTCTCAGCAAGTCCAAGCCCCACGCTACCGGTAACGGAAAATGAGAATTCAGAATCAAGAAGTTTTTCTTTCAATTCCACCAATATATCCTTTATCACTGCACCAGGATTAGCCTGATGTCTGCGGTAGGAAGAATATATAACTTTATCCTCATCCAGCACTACTATTTTAGCTGTGGTTGAACCCACATCAAGTCCTATTCTGTACATTTCTTTTTTCTACGTTCTACAATATCTCCGCAAATATATCTTTTTTTCGTCAATCATTGATGTTTTTTTCTCTTTAATTGTTCAAAAAGTAAACATACACATCTTAAGTCAATTAAAATTTTATATAAAACAGCAAATCATTTTTTAGCTCAAATTAGTTAAACTTTTTATATCATTTTTATATTTAATTCGACATATTTTAGAATAAAAAAGCAATAATTTATGTTTTTTAATAGATTTTTATACATTTAAACATACATTTTTATATAAAAATTTGTTTATAATAAAAAAATGAACTTATTTTGTAGACATAAACAAGAGCTTATAGAATATGATTTACATTTGTCGGGTGTAGACTTCGTCATTAGTTGTATCACTTATCACTTATCACGTAAGGTTTGGACTGTTTATGTTGCATTGTGTGCAAGAAATATATGTCTATAAGATGAACCTTTTTAAAATTTCTAGGGTCTACACCCTGACAAATGATAAACACTTCCAAACCATCAGCGAAGTGGCCTCTACAATGGAGAGTTCTCCATTGAGGGAAGATTTATCTTTTTACATATCAAAGCTTAAAGATTCGCTTTCCAAGGAACAAATTCTCAGTGGCGACGGCAGGTCCGCCCCATTCACATCTGAATTAAGGAAAAACTACCGTTCGTTGAATCTGCTGTCGACGGTAGTGAAGAAATCAATTATGGTGGCAGCTCTGTCTGACGACTCTAACATCCGTGAGCAGGCAGAATCTCTGCAACGTATTTATATAGAGAGCAACGTCGCTCAAAATCTGAAACTGGAGATTGCGATCGCACGTTACACTTTTCTTTGCAACAGCATCAATGAAAAATTCTCCACAGACATTCAATCTGCAGTGGGTATAGGAGAAACAATAAAAAAAATGGATCAGCTATGTGTTGAGTGTAACAAAATGTTGGAGGAAAGGAAGAAAAACAAAGGAGAAAGAAAAGGAAAGGCTCTCGACATTGCCCGTCGAGAGACAGACGATATTCTTGCACTTATAGATTGCAAGCTACAGGTGATGATGGCAGAAATGCCGTCAAAAGAATTGGATTTACTGGTAGAAAATATTCAGAAGAACGTGAAATAGACTAATACTTTTTCGCAATATATGTTGTTGATATAAATCAAAAATATTGTGTCATAATCAGCTATATTTTTATCACTCGGTTGTATATCTTTTTGATTTCCAGAAGATAGACATGACACACATAAAAAGGATGACAAAACAAATATGATACTATAGTTTTCATGATCTGATTGTTAAGAATTCACTAATCCTCTAATAGTCTTGGGATACCCGTAAAATGCACATCTGCTTTGACTCTAAATGGGACTCTTCTATTCTGTGCATTACTATAAATGATCAATTTTTTGCTTACCCTACCACTGACATCAGGTTCAAAATCAATCTGTATAGTGTCAGACGCTCCTGGCTCTATTGGTCTTATCCACCAACCAGCCTCAACACAATGACATGTTGATGACACCTGGTTGATCACCAATGGTTCGTCACCAACATTCTTAACAAGCAATACCTTCCTATGCACTGTTTCATCAAGTCTAACCGCCCCAAAATCAACAATCTCTTCCGACAACTCCAAGACAGGTTTTGCCGATGAAATCAATGAAGAAAGCGACATTAAGAAAAGCAGACTAATGCGCATGATGGAATATAAACTCAGTAATAAAACAGATTCCAGCTATAATAAACATTGCACCGACGAACTTGCGAACCATTGCGTTGGCACTGAAAAATTTCGTCTGCATAGACACCACCCGCTCCATTCCATACGCATAAATTGCAACAACTACTAGCAACGGAATAGCGGCCCCTATCGCAAAAAAGAGCGGAACCATGACCGAGTGACTCTCTGCAATTGTCAGAGGAACCATCATACCGAAATATAACACTGCACCGTCGGGACAAAAAGCCAAAGCTAACAGCATTCCAACCAAAAGAGTTTGGACAACCGTTTTCTTGTTTTCTCCCTTGAACATACGGACAATCAAGTCTTCCAAACCATGCATATGGACAATGTCGAGCATCAACACTCCGACAACAATAAAAAGCAGTCCAATTATTTTGACATAAGTATCCGCATATTGATCGCTTATCTCCATCGCTCCTGCAAATTGAGACAAAAAGATTGCCAAAACCACATACGACAACGACTTGCCAAGCACAAGAATCGCTCCCTGATAAAGAGTCGACTTCTTTGAGTCACAACCGACAGACACGAAAGACAACGCAGCCAAGTTAGCTGCGATAGTACAAGGACTTATCGCCACAAGTACACCAAGCAATAATGCCGTCAATAACGGCATATCTTGAAATCTGCCCTGAAGAGCATAAATAAAATCACTCATTTTGCAAAATTCTCAACTTATAACTTAGTGCCTGAATAGACGGATTAATAGAACTAATTCTCTGTTTTCCATCTATCAAGACGCCATAAGGAATTTTATGGACACCATATCGTTTTGTTATCTGGCTTTCCCAATACATAAAATCACAAGCTATTGGCCAACCACATGATTTTTCAGCCAAATCTTCCAGATCATCTTGTGTCTTATCCAAAGAGATTTCCAAAACTTCAAATCCGGGAGATTTGAAACGACGGTGAACCTCATCAAGTTCTCTTGCGTACGATTCACAGGAATCACACCAAGAGGAAGTAAAGTACAAAAATAAATTTTTATTGTAATAATGGTCTAGAGTCAATGTATCACCATCCATAGAAACCACAGAAAACTGTGGAGCCGGCTTATTAACCTCCAAACCAGAATACAGCATCATTTCATCCTTGAGATACTTATAGTATTCAGAATCGCCAACTGACTCTTCATCAAGCATATTTAGGCATTGAGCAATCTTATTCAAGCTAAACAGTTGATTTACATAAGCATAATACACATAATATGTACATCCGAAAGAAGTAGGCTTGTTTGCGACTTCTGATTTCAACACATAAAATAGAGAGTCAAATGTCTGGTAATATTCCGTCTCCAACTTTTCTATTTCATCAAAGACATCCGTATTGACAATTTTCATCCAATTTTTACGTCGTTTCGCCTCATATTTTCTTTCAAACCTAAGAATACGTGTCCAATCATCATTCGAAGGGCTCCCGATTATCTGAATCTGATCAGGAATCATCAAAGTTCCATTGACCTCTATATCAGTATTCTCCACCATCAAATAAATACTTCTCTTTCCAATTTCAATCTGACACATGGAAGGATTATCTACTCTTCCCTTAAAGATAAACTCGCCACCTGATATTTCACTTTGAGCGATTGTATCCTTAACGCCTGTCAATGGAGAAATATATGTAAGGTAGGCTCTTGGCATAGGCAGACATCTTATCTTTCCTTTAATCACAAAAGTGTCACTGCCATTACATGAAATTAATGATGCAAGCAAAAGAAAAAAAAAGAAGAATTTTATAGTTAATCTGCCCATAAATAATAAAACTAAAAAAGGACGACAAGGAAAAACCATGCCGTCCATACTATACAAATAGAAATTATTTTACTGTACCGCTAACAGACACAACCTTTCTGCTTGTGTTAGGGTCATTAGAAATAATAGTCAAACGTTTTGTGAAATCACCTACCTTCATGTTCTTAGCATCGATAGTGATAGAGACATCACCAGACTTACCAGACTTGATTGGTTTCTTAGGTTTAGTGATAACCACATTATCATCTAGAGCTGTAATGTTACGGATGATCAATGGATCCTTACCCTTGTTTTCAATCTTAAACAAGAAAGACTTCTTTGATCCCTTAGCGATCTCATTAACAGGAACGACGCTACCTACCGAGATAACTGGTGCGTTCTTCTTCTGCTCCTCAGTTAGCTTAGAAAAATCCTCAACCACTGTAGCATTTACGTTAATAGTCTTTGACTCACCGTTAACAACAATCGCAAAGTTAGAAACTACAGTACCCCACTCCTCAGATTTCTTAGAGTCGTAAACGACTGTGATTTCAGCTTCGCTCTTTGGCTTGATCACTTCTTTGTCACAAGATACGGTGATATAAGAAGGAACACTCTTAAATGTTGGAGTAATATCAGCAGAACCATTGTTGTAAACCTTCAACTTCTCTGATTTCGACTCTGGATTCTTGATCTTGTGCAAATAGATGTTCTGGTTTTTCAAACGAAGATCACCTACGCTGAATGGATATTCATCCTCAATTTTCTTAGCCTTAGGGATAACCTCACCCTTGATAGTAAGACGGTGCTCTCCTGCATTCTGAGTAGTTACTGTGATTGTCTTAGTAAATGCGCCAGGACGACCAGTTGCATTATAAGTAGCGTTGACAACACCACTGTCACCAGGAGCGACTGGAGTCTTTGTCCAATCTGGAGTCGTACAACCACAACTTGCTCTTACCTTACTCAACACCAAATCCTCAGTACCTTTGTTGACAAACACAAATGTACAAGACACTCTTCCGTTCTCCTCTGGGAAAGTACCAAAGTTATGAACAGTCTTTTTAAATTCAATTACAGCTTTTCCTTGCTCCTGAGCGAATGCACAAATAGCAGTAACAAATGCTGCAATAAATAAAATTACTCTTTTCATATCTGTTTTTTTATAATTTCATTAACATTACACCGCAAAGTTAAAAAACTTATTTCTCATTTGCGAATAATGCGAGAGATAAAACAAATGAAATTAAACTTTTTTAAGCATTGAAAACAAAAAGAGGGTGTATCAAAACTCAA
>DGHQ01000002.1 GCA_002392915.1 Bacteroidales bacterium UBA3844
TTTGGAATGCAACATAGAAGAGACGTGGAGGTATTTCCACGTCTCTGTTTATTAATGTCCGAAAAAACATTCCACTCATATATCACCATTTTTTGGGACTAATATAGAGAAAAACATTTTAACAAAAATTAAATATTTTTTTTGGAGAGAAATATGGAAATCTCCAATATATTTAATAATTTTGTAGCCAACAAAAGAAATAATTAACACAAAAATTAAATAAAATATGGGAACAGATGCATAATATCAAAAAAGTATTCAACTTCACTAGAATATATTTAGGTAGTTGTTTGGGTACTACAGGATCAATATGTTCTATTGCAGGGTTAGTAATGTGTTTTAGTAACAACAAAACAGCCATAATAATTGCGTTATCGATTGTTATTATATGTCTACTTATCATTGTTTTTCAGATAATAAGAGTAATCAACAAGTTTATTGATGAGAATTCCTCTGAAGATTACAAGCGAATATCCACCTTTCTAATCTTCAAATCCAACGATGGAGTGAAATCTACATTTGAAGTTTACCGCACAATACAATGCAAAAGGTTGTTTCTCACAGAAATACCATATAATTTCAAATGGACAGGTGCAATTCCACCTAAAATCGAATCAGTATCACAAAAGATTAGTCCTCTGATCCACAACGAAAACAAAAATGAATGGGATACGGCTAAAATAACATTCAATCACCCATTAAAATACAACGAATGCACAGTAATCAGTATAAAAACGACCAATGAAGACACAGACAACACAGCCAAGCCATGGATAAGTTCACGTCTCGACACTCCTATAGAAATGCTAGTTTTTAGAGTTTTATTGTCTTACAAAAGCAAAGAATACGCAAAACCAGCATATTTCGAAAGAAAAAAGATTGTGTCTCAAATAGATGGGGATTTCGAGTTCGTTGAATCCGTGGAATTTGACAAAGATCATAAGCTATATTATCATACAAAAACAAATCCAGAGCCAGGCTATATTTATAGACTGAGGTGGGAGAAATAAGTCGGACACAAACGGATTAATTCTCTGAAATTGACAGGAATATGAATTGGAATGATGTCATAGTTTTATTGCAGGCAAACGCAGAAAACGACTACCGGGATTTTTCAATCAAACTAACTCCCGGAGTGACAGCCATGTATGGCGTAAGATTGCCCATTCTCAAACAGATGGCCAAAGATGTCTGCAAAGGAGATTGGGAGACGACGCTAAAAGAAGCCACCGACAACAGCATCGAAGAACTGATGATCCAAGGCTACATCATCGGTTTTGCAAAAAGCGACTACGACACTTTAATCAAATATGTCGAGAATTTCGTGAAGAAAATCAAAGTATGGAGTGTATGCGACACCACCGTCGCGACATTCAAATTCGTACGAAAAGAGATGCTGAAGACGTGGGATTTTCTCGAATTCTATGCAAAAGACACAGATGTATGGAGCCGTCGTTTTGCGGCAGTGATGATGCTAAGCCACTTTATCAATGAGGAATATATCGACAGAGTATTGGAGAGGCTATCGTCCATGTCGCCATCCGGATATTACGCTGAGATGGGAATAGCGTGGGCAATCCAAGGATGCCACTCAAAATTCCCAGAAAAGACAAAAGCAGTCTTAGAAAAGAAAATTTTAGCTAAAGAGGTGCAAAACAAAGCAATACAGAAAATATGCGAGTCGCTTCGCACTTCTAAAGAAGAAAAAGATATTCTACGGACACTAAAAATCATAGAAAAATGAAAAAGTTCAGATTCGTCATTCTCGGAGCAGGAAACATAGCCGAGAAATTCGCCAATGCAGTAAGCCTTATCAATGATTGCGAAGTTGCGGCAATAGGAAGCCGAAGCGCAGAAAGAGCGGAAGCTTTCGCGAAAAAATTTAATATAGAAGCTTCATTCGGCAATTATGAGGAGATGCTAGACTCCATCCGTCCAGACGCAGCCTATATTGCGACGACACACAACACACATGTTAAGCTGATCAAACTTTGTATCGGTAAAAACATTCCTGTAATCTGCGAGAAGACAATGTGCATGAATGCAAAAGAGGCGGAGGAAGTTTGTTCTCTAGCAAAGGAAAAGAACACATTTCTTATGGAAGCGATGTGGAGTCGATTCCTTCCTGCCGTGAAAAAGGCAAAAGAATGGATTGCAGAAGGTAAAATCGGCAACCCGGTCATGGCTCAACTTCAGATCGGAAACAGATACCACTTTGCAGCCGACAACCGTTTCTTCAGCAAAGAGTTAGGTGGAGGAGCCGCGCTCGACCTTGGAGTCTACGGCTACCAAATCACCACATTTCTTGTTGGTGAAGATGTGAAGGATGTAAATTGTCAAGCAAGATATTCACACACTGGTGTCGACACAACAGATCATATCTCCATGCGAGCAGACGACTGTCTGATAGACATCACGGCCACTATTGAGACAAAAATAGACGAGAATCTCATCGTCTACGGAGAAAAAGGAAAAATCACATTACCTCATTCCCAGTGGGCTGACGAATGCATTTTTGAAAGCATAGACGGAACAAAAATAATTTTCTCCGACAATGAGACACAAAACGGTTTCGTCGGAGAAATCCAGGAGGTGATAAAATGCGTTCGTGATGGCAAAAAAGAAAGTTGCGTCGTTCCTCATTCGTTGACGATCAACTGCTCAAAAGTTTTGGATATGATAACACAGAAATAGCAAAGAAAATACCACACAAAAAAACGAGTGTCCAGATTATCTAGACACTCGTTTTTGTATCACACTTCTAATTACTCAATTACATGAAAGAATCAAATTCATAGTCCTTCTTCATGCGATAAGCCAATCCTGTGACTACCGCAAGGACTTCCCCATTCTGGTTCATCACCTTAATGTCGCAATATGGCAATTTATAATGGTTCACCACCTCCGTACACTCAGCATAAAGATGGTCTCCCAACTGAGCAGACTTGATGAACGTTATGGTATTGGAAATACCCAACGACAATATGCCATGGCAATTGGAGACAGCAGCAAAAGCAAGATCTGCCAAAGTATACATCACCCCACCCTGACAAACGCCTGCAGCATTCAAATGATTTTCTTTCACTACCAGCTCTGCACGAGCAAAACCTTCACGCACTTCCGTTAGTTGAGCACCTATGCTCTGAGCGAATTTGTCGCTACTGTTTAGCCGTTCAAGTAACGTCGCCATTAATGATTCTTCTTAAAGGATTCAATACGCTCTTTAAACAACGGCTCCTGCTCCTTCTTGAAGAAAGATGTGCAGACACGGACACCCTGCTCATTAGAACCCATTGTATCCAGCGGGAATACTGCTATTCCATAATACATAAGTTCACGAGTCAATTCCAAATCATTCATGCCCGGATACTGCACAGTGAAATAGAAACCGTCAGCCAATGGTGCTCCCATATCATTGTCATAAACCAAATAGAAGCCATTAGCAAGAAGCACATCCTTCATGAATTTGGCACGACGACCGTACTCCTTTACATCGTCCAAGAAATTGTAGCGTCCTTCACAAGCAGCCTCCATCAAAGCAGACATTGCATGCTGAACACTATGAGTCGTGCCACTTGATAATGTATACATCAAACGGTTGCAAAAGAAGTTACCGAACTCAGCAACTCCAAATTTATCAGCCAAAGATTTGTATACACGTTTGTACAACTTATTGCTGATACAAGTGACTCCGATTCTCTGACCTGCATAAGAGAATGCCTTAGATCCAGAAATCCACAAAACATAATTGTCTGTATACTTAGCGACAGTAGCCTGATAAGGAGCCTCATATGGATGAGACAAATCACGACGGAAATCCATAGCAAAATAAGCCAAATCCTCCAAAACAATCACGTCGTACTTGTCTGCCAAACCAGCGATTCCCTTCAACTCCTCCTCTGTAAAACAAACCCAAGACGGATTGTTAGGATTAGAATAGACAATCGAATTAATGTTTCCAACAGAAAGAATCTCCTCCAACTTTTGGATCAACGCGTCGCCACGGAAATCATGGATATCCAAACCGATATGATTCAAGCCAATAACGTCACATTGAGTCGTCTGCACAGGGAACCCAGGCTGAATAAACAGAACCGTATCTTTCTTTGTACCTGCACAAGCATGGTGAATTGCCATAAATGACGCGAATGTACCCTGCATACTACCTGTTGTAGGAATACAGCAAAGAGGATCTATATCGACCCCTATGAAAGCCTTCACAAACTGAGACGCAGCATTTTTGATACGTGGTATACCGCCATTAGGTGGATAAATAGTGGCGCAACCATTGGCCAAAGCCTCCTGCTCAGCCTTCAGTGCAATTTCCGATGGTTTTAGGCCAGGGACGCCCATCTCAAGATGAATAATCTGCTGACCTGTCTTCTCCTCCAACAAACGAGACAATGCCTGTATGTCACGGATCGTCGCATGAGAGAAATCACCCAACGCCATAGAATTGATGGCATCAGTGACTATTTGATAATCTAATGGTGTAGTCAATTTTAATAAATTTGTTTAGTATAACATAAAAAGGGAAATCCTAAAAAAACAGGATTCCCATAAGAACTAAAGGGGAGCTATAAAGCCCCCCTATAATTATCAGCCTTTGAAATTACGCTTATCATTCACATGCTTAGCCTTACCAGTTGAGCGCTCAATAGCTCCTGGAGCCAGGATATGAATATTCGGTTTGATACCCACAAGACTCACGATACGGTCGTAAAGTGGCTTGATATAAGGCATCTGTTTTGCTGGGTTTGGAGAATAGAATTCCTCACGAAGCTCAACATCCAAATCGAAAGTATCCTCGTTATTCTTACGGTCGACTGTGATGAAATAGTATGGTGTGTATGTAGGGAACTCAGTCAAGACAGTCTCAATCTGAGAAGGGAAGACATTTACACCACGAATAATCATCATATCATCTGAACGTCCCAGAATACGGTCCATGCGAACAGCTGTACGGCCACACTTACATGGCTCATAGATCAAACGAGTCAAATCACGAGTACGGTAGCGAAGAATTGGCATAGCCTCCTTGCACAACGATGTGAAAACCAACTCTCCAAACTCTCCAGGAGCAACAGGCTCCAAAGTGTCAGGATTGATGATTTCAGGATAGAACATATCCTCCCAAAGGTGCGTGCCATTCTGATATTCACATTCGCCTCCGACTCCAGGACCAGACATTTCCGTCAAACCATATATGTCAATCGCTTTGATACGAAGTTTTTCCTCCAACTCCTTACGCATACCTTCAGTCCAAGGCTCAGCTCCAAAGAAACCGACACGTAGTTTCAACTCCTCAATGCTAACCTTGTCGCTTTTCTCGATGCATTCAGCCAAGTGCAAAGCGTATGAAGGGGTACAGCATAAAGCAGACGTGCCAAAATCCTTCATCAACATGATTTGTTTCTCTGAGTTTCCTGCAGAGATTGGCAACTGAATAGCGCCACGCCTGTTAGCTCCATCATGAGCTCCCAAACCACCAGTGAACAATCCATAACCGTAAGCAACCTGGACAACATCACCCTTACCTACATTACCAGCCGCCAAAACACGAGCCACACCTTCCGACCAATTTGCGATATCATTGTCTGTATATGTATCCACAACTGGTTTTCCAGTAGTACCGGAAGATGCGTGGATACGACGTACGTCTGTCATTGGGACAGCCTGCAATCCGAAAGGATATTCATCGCGAAGATCGTGCTTTGTCGTGAAAGGCAACTTGCTAATGTCATCTATACTCTTGATATCGCTTGGCTTAACACCAAGTTCATCCATTTTTCTCCTATAGAATGGCACCTTCTCGTAACAAGTCTTAACAATCTTAACAAGACGCTCACTCTGTAATTTGCGCATGTTTTCACGACTCATGCACTCAATTTCCGGATTATGTATCATTTTTGTTTTATGATGATTTTATTTGTTATTTCTTAGACGCTTCCACACCACGGTCGAAAGCTCTCAAGTTGGCTTCAACAACTGCATCTCCCTTACGCGCGAATATCACACTGACTGCCTTACGCAACTGCTCTACAGTCAGCACCTCAATATAAGGAGCTGCCATTCCCAAAAGCACCATGTTAGCACTCTTTGCACTCTTCAACTCGGCTGCTATAGCCTCAATATCCAACTGGACATTTGGCAACTCATTCAACTCGCTCTTCAAAGCAGCCTCATCAGGATAGTTCGGAATATTGACAAATGTCTTGCTGCTTGTGATGATCATTCCGTCAGGTCTTAGATAAGTGATATAACGAAGTGCCTCCATTGGCTCCATGCTGATGATCACATCTGCCTCTCCTGTAGGTATCTGGTCGCTCCAGATTGGATCTGTCGACAATCTAAGATTACTCTGAACATCTCCTCCACGCTGGCTCATTCCATGGACCTCAGCCTGTTTCAAATTAATTCCAGCCTCAGTGGCAGCCTCACCTATGATAGTTGCGATAGAAAGGATTCCCTGACCTCCTACACCGCAAAGTATAATATCCTTTTTCATTTCTTACTCTTATTTATTATTTTGCTTAGCACGTTCACGGGCATGGCGTGCTGCCACCTGAATACATTCGCGACGTGGGATAATGACACTCACTCCCTTGTAATTGATTTCCTCACGCAAAATCTTTGTGATCTCCGGCATATTCTTTGGCAATGGGACAACCACACGTACGTGATCAGGATCTACACCCAAGCCAAGACAAATAGCCTCATACTTGTTCAATCCAGCGCTATCCTGTCCTCCTGTCATTCCAGTAGTCAAATTGTCGCTGATGATAATAGTGACGTTGCTGTTGTCGTTGACAGCATCCAACAATCCCGTCATACCGCTATGTGTGAAAGTAGAGTCGCCAATCACAGCGATTGCTGGCCAAAGTCCTGCATCTGCGGCTCCCTTTGCCATTGTGATGCTGGCTCCCATGTCGACACAACTTGCCAATGCCTTGAATGGAGGCAAAGCTCCCAATGTATAGCAACCGATATCACCGAATACACGTGCATTTTCATATTCCTTAACCACTTCGCCCAATGCTGTATAGACATCACGGTGTCCACAGCCCTGACACAACTGAGGTGGACGACCTGCCAAATTTTTAGCTGGCCTGAATAGTGGATTGTTCTCCTTTCCTAATCCTAAAGAAACATTATCAGGGTTCAACTCTCCAGTGCGAGGAAGACGACCTGTCAAACGACCCTCAACCTTGTATGAAGTGTCGACCAATTTCTTGACCTCTTCCTCTACAACAGGCTGACCATCCTCAACAACCAAAATCTCAGAGCATACCTCAGCCATCTGCTTGATACCCTCAACAGGCATTGGATACTGAGTAAGCTTCATGATCATATAATTGTCCTCGTTGTCCTTAATGCCATTCAAGGCCTCGCGGACATAGTTGTAACCGATTCCGCAAGCGACGATACCGATCCATTTTCCCTTATCACTATTATTAATAGTAATAATGTCGTTCGTAGAAGACTCACAGCTTGCCTTCATCATATCGTTCTGCTTGTCGATCAAATCCAAATAGTTGCGACGAGCATTACCAGGCAGAAGCACCCAGTGTGCATTGTCTGTAGCTGGATTCAATTTATTTTGATCGGCAGCCTTGCCAATCTCTACTGCAGCACGGCTATGTGCCAAACGAGTGACAACACGAAGCAACACAGGCTCTTTTAGTCTTTCCGATAGTTCGAAAGCTCTGCTCATCATATCATAAGCCTCTTGCTGGTTGCTTGGCTCGAAGATAGGAATCATGGCAAACTTACCATAAAAACGGCTATCTTGCTCATTTTGGCTCGAGTGCATCGACGGATCGTCAGCCGCAAGAACGACCACACCTCCATTGACACCAGTAATAGCACTATTCACAAAAGCATCAGCACATACGTTCATTCCAACATGTTTCATGCATACCAACGCTCTCTTGCCACAATAGCTCATACCTAAAGCTGCCTCCATTGCAGTTTTCTCATTAGTACACCAACGACTTCTGACACCTCGCTCAATAGCCTCCTTATTTGTTTGGATAAACTCCGTAATTTCAGTGGATGGAGTACCAGGATAGGCGTAAACGCCACTCAACCCCGCATGTATCGCACCCAACGCTACGGCTTCATCACCAAGTAAAAGTTTTTTTTCCATTACTGATTTATATCTATTATATTATTTTCGTTTTTAACCACGTTTTTCCAACTTTAAAACACAAAGATAATCATTTATTTACTAAAAACACCCAACAGAGCCCCATTAATTTTCTTTGAACTCAAAATCACGACATCAAAATACATATTTAATTATTTTGCACCGTCGAATTCTGATTTTTCAGTCCATAAAAAAATAAAAAGCAACACGACATTTTAAAACAAAGTTTTATCTTTGCAAACAGATTTTGTGAAATCTGTTGAGAAGCTTTGATATCACCTTCATAATATAAAGAAACCTCAAAAACAGCCACAAACATCAAAATAGCGAAAAAGTCTGCTTACATGCGACATTTAAACTTAAAACATATTCTAATAATACATTAATTATGCGAATTAACATGAAAAAAATTACTACATCATTATTAATGATGGTTTTAGCTCTACCGTCTACCCTTTCGGCGTTGGAACTTGACAAGGATGGGTATTATCTGATTCACAATGCGGATGAATTGGTGCAATACAGAGAAGTCAGCGAAAAGGAATCTGGAATAAATGGACGACTTGCAGCTGACATCGACCTCCGCACTATATGCGGAATCATCAATGAAGACACGATCAATTGGGAACCTATAAATTTCCCCAAAAGTTCATTCGACGGTGCAAACCACACAATCTCTAACTTTTACTACAACTCTCCTGATTCTAGCAATGTAGGATTCTTCAAAGAAATAAATCAAGTGAGCAACTTGATCTTAAAGAATGCCTATGTGAGAGGAAAGAAAAATGTCGTTGGATTTGCCAAAGCAAAAAAAATAAACAACTGCCATTTCGAAGGTATTGTTGAAGGAGGAGACAACACAAGCATTATGGTTTGTGACACTCTTACTAATTGTAGCAATTATGGATGCTGTCTGGGCAACAAAAATGTTTACGGAATGATTGCCAAAAAATATGTGGAGAATTGCTACAATAGAGGTGACTTATACGGATTCGATAACACAGCTGCATTTGAAGGTTCTTTTTCCGGAGATCAAAGTAATCTTTATAATATCGGAAAAACAAAATCCATCATAGGGAATTATGGTTTATTAAACGAACACAACAGAAACCGTTTAACATCTTGTTATGTGTTAGATACTTTCTCTACTTTTTCTGATAGAGAGAATAGCGAATACGATAGCAAAAGTTTTTACATTTTCCCTTTGTCAAAGTTTGAAGTTGGAGACGTGACGGACTCCCTCAACAAATATGTGACCGAGCATCCAACCTCTGACAAGAAATGTCCGCTTCTTTCATGGGTACAAGGCAAAGACGGATTTCCTCGCTTTGAACATGTCGATCTACAACCGACAGAAATCCATGTGGTGAGATTCACAGGAGCATATAAAGGTTATACGAGAATACAAAACGGATCAGTGACACTTCCAAAATCAACGGACCCTATGTATGACTTTGATTTCAAAACATTTGATGGCACAGGTTTGGATAAAGACACAATCATAGACGTTTATCATTCATTTAACACAACGTTGGAGAAAGATACTGACGGATTCTACCTAATTAAAGATGCACAAGACCTGATCACGTATAGAGATTTTGTCAATAAAGATTTGCCAATGGATGGTAGACTTGCTGCCGACATCGACCTCAGCACTGTTTGCGGTGAAAAGAAAGGCAGTTGGACTCCAATCAATGCATACAGACAAATTTTTGACGGTGCCGGACATACAATCTCAAATCTATATATATCAACATATGGAGATTATAGTCCATTTGGGATTGCTCTATTTGCCGAAATTGAAGTTATCAAAAACACAACTTTGAAAAACGCATACGTAAAAGTGTCAGGTAATTATAGTTCATCCCCAGCGGCTGGAATCGCAGCACGTTGTGAACTAATGTACAATTGTCATTTTGAGGGTATAGTCATAGGGCAAAACGAAGCAAGTGCATTAACCTCATACTGTCATGAAATTGTGAATTGTAGCAATTATGGTTTTTGCATGACAGAGAGCTCATATTATTCAGACTGTAATTGTGATAAAAATGCATCAGCATGGAATGCACGTCATGTAATAAATTGCTATAACCGTGGAAAAATCGTTTCTAATGGAGTTTCTTCTGTTTGCTATTATGAAACATCTACTATCCATTCAGTCAATTTTTATAATGCAGGAATACTGAAAGATACAATCAATGTACTTATGGCAGAAGAAGGCTCGACAGGCGGATTTTCAACGTCCAACTGTTACAATCTGAAAAGAAAAGGTGACATCTACAAAGACTCGATAGCTACAAATTTGGATTTATCTTCATTCACAAGTGGAGCAGTAACCGACTCTCTAAACGACTATGTATCTCAAAATAAATACGAATTGAATTTTTTTGAGGATAGAAATTCGAGAGACATAGAAGATATGCCTAAAATTGAATTACTCTCATGGGTACAAGGTGAAGATGGTTTTCCTCGTTTCAAAAATGTAGATCTCAAGCCTACAAATGTCTACATAATAAATTTCGTCGGTGCATACAACGCAAAAGTGATTTCTTTTGACGGAATTGTAGAACTGCCAAAGCCAGACATTGAAGGCATTGATTATGTAATGGAGAATAGTTTTGACGGTAAAAATATCACATCAGACACCATTGTCAGAGTATCTGCCGTAACAAACGACTCTTTTAAGCTTGCCAAAGACTCTGACGGTTTCTACCTTATCAACAATAAGGATGACCTTCTTTACTTCAGCGCGGCAATCAATAACGGAGCAACAAAACTTAACGCCCGAATGACCAACGACATCAATTTGGAATACGAATTGAACGATTTTAACAATTGGAACCCTATCGGCTCGTACTCTACTCATTCCACTCATCACGGCATGGATGAGGTTTTCACGGACACAACCTCTTACGAAGGAATCTTTGATGGTGCAGGACATACAATCAGCAATCTATATATAAGCTCAAATCCATGTAACTATAAAAATGCAGTGTTGTTCCTTTCTATAAAGAACGCCATCGTAAAAAATCTGGTATTGAAGAATTCATATCTCGGTTCAGAAAAAGAGACCGCTTTAATCGGACATGCTGAGAACTCAACCATCGTCAACTGCGGAACTGAGGCTAATTTTATAGCTATAACCAATAGTGATATCGCAGCAATATGTGGTTCTGCATGGAATTGCAAAATTGAAAACTGCTACAATATCGGAAATATCATGGATGATAGAAGAGAATACCCTAATTATGCATTTGTCGGAGGTGTCAAAGGAGCAAAAGAAAACCCTACAATTGTGCAGAACGGATATTCTATCATGACCTCTAACAACACCAAAGAAGAATACCCAATCCTATTCTGCAGCGAGGACATCGTAAACATATCACACTGTTACGTGGATATAGACTCGTCACCTGCGGTTGTGGTAAAGGCTCCTGTAATTGGAATTTCCGACGACGAGCTAAAATCTGAAAAATTCGTAAACAAATTGAACCAATGGGTCGACTCTATGAACGCAGCACAGTCTGAAATCGTCTACTATAATTGGGAATCTGATTCGAATGATGGTTATCCTAAATTTAAGAAGGGTGATGTGACTGATGCCAACGACAAGATTCAGTCAACGCAAAATGAATTGACAATCTATGCTGTCGGAAAAGATTTGTATATCCAATCTTCCAAGAAAGGACATGCCACAATCTTCGACATAAGTGGAAAGTCTATAGGAAGTATCATCTATGACGAAGGATTGACTACCGTTTCAGGATTATCTAGTGGTGTTTATTTTATTGGCGGCACGAAAATAATCATCAGATAAAACGTCCTATTGACAAACATATTTTCTTATTTAGATAAATCAATGAAGGGATGAGTGGACTGCTCATCCCTTTTTTTACGAACTTAAAGAACACTCCTATTGTCAGAAAAATCTAAATTCAAATAAATCCCCAACGTCTACACTATTTAACACATATTTATTCCATTATAAGAAAGCACTATAAACCAAAATTTATTATTTTTGCATTGATAAAAATCAAAAGCAATGAAGAAGGCACTAAAAATTTTCGGAGGAGTTGTGGCGGCATTGGTTGGCCTAATGCTTGTATCTCCTATTTTATTGAAAGACAAAGCGAAAGACATAGCTTTGGAAACCATCAATGGAATGTTGAACGCGGAGGTATATCTCGACGATGTCTCCATCAGTTTCTTCAAGAATTTTCCTAACGCGAGTGTGACAGCCGAGAAATTCGGAATCATAGGGAAAGACAATTTTTCCGGAGACACTTTAGCCGACGTGGGTGAGCTTACTGTTGTGGTAAACCTATCTAGTTTGCTGTCAGACAGTTACCAGATCAACAAAGTACAGATAAAAGACGCATATCTCAACGCTGTAGTCGACACTCTCGGACGTGCCAACTGGGACATCATGGCATCAGACTCTACTGAAGTGGCTGAGGAAGACACATCTTCATCCGCTGTCAAACTTGCCCTTGAAAAAATCTCTGTCGAGAATCTTAACGTGAAATACAACGATATGCCTTCACGTATGGTGGCAGCTCTTGAAAAAGTTGATCTCAACATGAAGGGTGATCTCGACCTTAGTCTCACTACCCTTGCCAACATCGACGAATTGACTGTGAAAGCTGGAAAAATCGGTTATGCCGACTCTTCTAAACTTGCAGCAAACGTGGAAAACTTCAACATCGAGATGAGTGGAAAGCTAAGCGACGCTATATCTAAAATAAAATCCGAACTTGGAATTGAAAAAGTCTCTGTACGCCAGAGCGGAATCCCTTACTTGTCGGAGGCTAACGTAAAAGCCGACATCAACGTGGAGGCAGACCTCGACAACAACAAATACACATTCGGACAAAACAACATTTCTCTTAACGAAATCAGTGCCTCATTTGATGGCTTCGTCCAGCTGATCGACACTGTCATCGACATGGATATCAAACTGGCGACTCCTAATATTGAGTTCAAACATATCCTTTCTCTTATCCCAACCATCTACGCTAAAGATTTTGAAAGCATCCAGACTTCTGGAAAAGTAAATCTTGCAGCAGAGGCTAAAGGAAAGATGTATGGCGACGTGTTGCCTGTCTTCGACGTGAATTTGGGAATCGCAGACGCAATGTTCAAATATCCTGATCTCCCAAGCGCACTGAAAGATATCAATGTGGCTATCAACGCGAAGAACGACGGCGGAACAGCCGACAACATCACCGTCGACATCAACAAATTCGGATTCAATCTTGCAGGCAACCCATTCAATGTCACAGCTAAACTTAAGAAACTTATTTCTGACCCTGATTTCGCATTCACTGCAAAGGGATTGATCGATTTCCAGAAAATCAGCGAGGTTGTGCATATCGACGACGCTAAACTCCAGGGAAAACTTTCTGCCGACTTAGACGCAGCCGGACTTATGTCGTACGTTGAGAAAGAGCAGTTCGACAAATTCAAAGTGGACGGTGCTCTTGGATTAAGCGATTTTGTATTGACAATGAAGGATTTGGAATACAATGTCGAGATTGGAAAAGCCAACCTTGACTTCACAACTCAGAATGTCGGACTTGACGCTAATTTGAAACTTGGCAAGAGTGATTTGGCTGTGACCGGTAAACTGACTCACTTCCTACAGTATGTGCTTCGCAGTGAAGAGATTCAGGGAGAGTTGGCTGTCAACTCGTCTTACATGAATATTAATGAACTTATGGGTGCTCCTGAAGAGAAGGAACTAGAAGAGGCCCCTGTAACAGAGTCGGAAAGCCCACTCGTAATTCCTAACAATATCGACTTCAAGATGAATGTGGGAATGAACAAAATCATCTACGACAAAATTGAAATCGACAACTTCAAAGGTAACATTTCTTTGAAGAACGCAGTAGCAAAACTTAATTCTTTGTCAGCCAACACAATGGGCGGTTCATTCACAGCAAGTGGAGAATTCGACGGAAGAGATTCTTTGAAACCATTTGCAGCTGCAGATGTAAACGTCAAAGAGATGAATCTAAGCGAGGTGTTCACAAAAGTCAGAACAGCCCACCGTCTTGTGCCTCTATTCTCCGACGCAACTGGAAAATTCAGCATGTCTGGACAATTCTCATCCGCTATCAACGGCAAAGATCTTTCCCCTATCATGCAGACAATCAACGCCAAGGGATCATTCAAGACTGCCAACATGGGCTTGACAAATGTGCCAGCATTCACAAAAGTGGCAGACAAAGTTGGTCTCTCAGCTTTGAAGAATCCACAGGTGAAGGATCTGAACATATCATTTGTGATCAAAGATGGAAAACTTGAAATTGATCCATTTGAGACATTCATCAACAATGCAACTTTGAACGTGTCTGGATGGTCTGGTTTGGACAGAACTTTAGGTTATGTCGCAAAGATTGTCCTTCCTCAGGAAGTGCCAGGCAAGGCAGGAAAAGTGATCGACAAAGTTGGTTTCGACGTAAATGTCGGCGGAACATTTGAAAAGCCAGAAATCAAGATCTCTACAGCCAGCATGATCAACGACGTGAAAGAAAAAGTCACTGAAAAAGTGACTGAAAAGGTTGAGGAAGCCAAAGCTAAAGTCAATGAGGAGATCGAGAAGCAGAAGGCAAAACTTATCGCAGAGGCTGAAAACCAGCGTGCCAAACTGATCGAGACCGCACAGAAGAGCGGAGACAAATTGGTGCAGGAGGCTGAAGAGCAGTCGACTAAATTGCAGAAAGACGCAAAGAATCCTATACAAAAAGCCGCAGCCAAGAAATCTGGCGATCTAATAGTGAAGAAAGCAAAAGAGAAGTCGGCTCAACTCGTGCAGGAGGCGACAACAAACGGAGACAAGATAGTCAACAACGCCAAAACTCAGGCAGCTAAACTGGATACCAACAACAAATAAATAATGGCAATATCGGTATTATTAAAAAAAGAATTTTCTTGCTTTTTCGCATCAGCCACAGGCTATATCGTAATCGGAGTCTTCTTGCTGATGACGGGATTGTTCTTGTGGGTGTTTCCAGGAGAATACAACGTTCTTGACAGTGGATATGCCAACATCGACGGTTTGTTTGTGATGGCCCCATGGCTATACCTGTTTCTTGTGCCAGCGGTGACGATGCGTCTGTTTTCCGACGAGAAACGCACTGGCACTATAGAGCTGCTGATGACACATCCGGTAAGTAAACTTGAGATCGTATTGTCTAAATATTTTGCAGGCGTATTGCTGGTATTATTCTCGCTTGTGCCGACGCTGGTATATTTCTTCTCTGTATGGGCGATGGCGGATCCAATCGGAAACATTGACACTGGAGGCATCTGGGGATCGTTCATCGGACTATTCTTTCTTGCCACAATCTATGTCGCAATCGGATTGTTCACATCTTCATTGACAGACAACCAGATTGTCGCATTCATCTGCGCGGCACTACTGTCGTTCGCATTCTTCTACGGATTTGATCTGATCTCTTCACTACTCATCAGCGGTGAGGAGCAGACACTTGTAAGTTCACTCGGAATCAGTTCACACTACGACGGAATGAGCCGTGGAGTGATCGACAGCCGTGACCTTCTATACTTCATTTTGGTGGACGTAGCATTCGTCTACCTAACAAAACTAATCCTAAGCAAAAAGAAGTAATGATATTCTGGCGATTCGACGACGATGTTGAAATCATCATCTGGAAGACGGATGAGAGTGTTGACGAGACACTTCTTTTCTTTGCTCCCGAGATTCAGGAGGTGCATAGAGAGAAGCTTGAGTCTATCAAATACGAGAAGCGTCGTAAGGAGTACCTGTGCGCTCGTCTGCTTATAGATATAATAGCAGGTGAAGGCCAACGGGTGGAATATCTGGAGAGTGGCAGACCATATCTTACAGACTGCCATAAAGAGATCAGCATTTCCCACACTAAAAATTATGTTGCTGTCATTGCCGACGACGACAAGCGTGTTGCAATCGATATTGAAGTGTTCGGGAAGACGGTGGAGAAGGTGAAAAACAGGTTCTGCACCCAGCAGGAGCTGGAATATCTGTCGGAAGACGACGATATCCGTTCGCTGCAGCTGCATCTTATATGGTCTGCCAAAGAGACCGCATACAAGCTTCTTGATGAAAAAGGAATCTACTTCGAGGAGCATCTGCATGTGTTGCCATTTAAATTGGATAAAAACGGAATCATGCACTGCAACGTCATCAAAGACAACACAGTGAGAAATATTAAGATGGCTTACAAAGTGTTCGACGATTTCGTAATGGTTTGGGCTGTAGGTGCAATTCCGTGTGGTTGCCAAGATGATCATCAATATGACAACTAAATTCCATATTTTCAATCCGGAACACGATTCCGCACTTGCTTTGGAAAGTGGAATCTACACACCTAAACCACAGATCCAACAGTTTGCCAAAGACCTCAGCACTTTGCCACTGTGGTATTCCGACGAGGAAGACAAAGTGATCCTACATGAGATTTCCGACCAAGAATGGCTCAATTCCGTCGGCAATATCATTCCAAACATAAAGGATAAAATCGCGTCGGCTGATGAATATAAACATTTCCAAGCCCCCAAACGGCTGATGCCATGGGGAATAGACAACACCGTCTGCCGGCTAACAAGCACCACTCAAATAGACGGCGAGAATGCAGACGACGTGATAAAAAGAACCAAAATATTGTCGAGCAGAGAGCAGACACAAGACGTTCTCACACGTCTTAAAGAAAAAGGATTGTTCGACGGATTTGTGTCGCAGAAAATCGACACCGTCGACAAAATACGAAATATCCACAAAGAGTTTGGGAAAATCGTTGTAAAAGCCCCATGGTCAAGTTCAGGCAGAGGAGTGCTGTTCATCGACGAGTTTGATGAGAAAGAGGCGAAACGAATAGAAAAAATCATTGAAAGCCAAGGATTTGTGATGGCAGAGTCGTTTTTTGAGAAAGAGATAGATTTCGCCATTGAATTTGAAGACATTGACGGACAATGGCAGTTTGCGGGCTATTCCCTATTCTCCACCGACGAGCATGGAGCCTACAAACAGAATCTTTTGGCATCCGACGAAATTCTGAAACATGAGATCTGCCGACATGCGGATGCGGACAGACTCGATAAGATTGTGGAATTCTATTGTCAATATTTTCAAGGAAAAAGCAGCGAATTAAGAGGCAATAAGATAATCGGAGTAGACATGATGGCTGGCAACGGACGCATCCATCCGTGTGTGGAGATCAACGTCAGGCATACAATGGGAATTGTTGCCAGAAGACTCTATGACAAGTATATAGAGCCAGGCAAAACCGGCTATTATGCAATCATCAGGCAGAACTCCACAGACGAATTGAGAAAATGGAATGCAGAGCAGACGCAAGAATTCCCGTCTACCATATCCGGCGGCAGAATCTTCCAAGGATTCGTCTCACTCACCCCAATTGAAGAAAAGACAGTTTTCCAAGCGTATGCAGTGGTGGAGTGAAACATTTTTGCTAACTACCATCATTTTTTTCCAATAATCCTTGGTCATATTAAAAAATCCTCCTACATTTGCATCGTTAGTTCCGACCGAGCCTCTTAGTAATGCTTAAATAGGTCGGGCTTTTTGTTTATATATGTTTAGTAAAGGTACAAAAAATGACAAGAATACACTTTAACAAGACATTCAAGAATCATAAAGAATTAGTACGTCTTCTACAATCTAGAGGTTTATTTATTCAAAATCCAAGTCGAGCAGAACATTATATTCAAAGCATTGGTTATTATCGTTTTTCTGCTTATTTGCATCCTTTTCTGAAGAATCCTAAAATACAGACCAGATGCCTGGAAGGCAATACCGAGTGAAACGAGCGTAACCGGGCACGAAGTGTCCGGCATATATGCTATCATATACATCTCTGCCTGGAAGGCAGTACTTATCCCCCGAGACTCCGTCACGGGTTTCTCTCGCTTTGCTCAGTAGCGTCTTTCAGACGGAATTTTGTAGGGAGGAGATTTACGATGGAAAATAATGACTCTCAACAAAAAAATCCACCATTTCTTTGTCATAAATAAAAAAACAATTATTTTTGTAATCGATATGACCGCTCACGCTTCCCATTGAACAGCGCACCAGAGCGGTCTTCGAGTATTATAACAAATTGTTTACAATATATGCAGTACAAAAAAAGCCATTAAGCATCGATGAGCAAATATCAAAACTCGAAAATCGCGGATTAATATTCTCCAACAAAAAAACAGGCTGCTCAATATTTACAAAACATCAGCTACTATCGACTTCGAGCTTTTACTTATCCATATCAAGACAACAGAGAAGATGCCAATCATGAATTCATAAGAGACGATATTGATTTCATGGACATTATTGATTTATACGTATTTGACAAACGATTACGTTCTTTAGTTTTTAATGAGATAGAAAAAATTGAAATAGCAGTACGAACAAAACTATCACTTCTATACTCGCTATCTACTAAGAATGCGTTATGGTATGAAAATGAAAAAATATATAATCATAAAGCACATATTCAAAAAATATTAGAGGATATAAAATCAGACATTGACAGAAGCAATGAAGATTTTATAAAACATTACAAGCAAAAGTACGACACACCATCCATGCCACCATCATGGATGACATTAGAAGTTGTTTCTTTTGGCACATTAAGTAGATTATATAAGAATTTAGACTCCAGCTATAGCGAAAAACGTAAAATAGCAGAACTGTTCGGCATTCATAATGAAGATATATTCGCTAATTGGTTACACGCATTTTGTAATCTTCGAAACTGCTGTGCTCATCATAGTCGTATTTGGAACAGACGATTTCTTATCCACCTTAAATTGCCATACAATACAACGTCTCCTTTTATTCCACGTAAAGAAATCAAGAAAATACGCGACAACAAGATCTTTGCTTTATTGTCTGCAATAAAATATATTGTAGACATAATCAGTCCAAACAATTCATTCAAACCAAATTTATTCAAATTACTAGCACAACATAACAAATTACTTTCACTTAAAGAAATGGGATTTCCTAACAATTGGGAAAAATTGCCAGTTTGGATTAAATAATTGAAAGATTCCATCGTAGGGGCAGGTTTGAAACCTGCCCGACTATTCCATCAACATTAAAATTACCATGAAAATGAATTTATTACTTAACAACAATAGATTCTCAAAAAAACGTCTTAAATTCTCTTTTTATTTTTTTATGTTTAGGATCATCAGACAATTTATATTGTTTTTTATACTCTATATCTAATTCGTTCTTAAATCCAAGCCCATAATAATAATGTTCATCAAAAATACCACGCATATGGGCAGATGTACCTATTTTCTCGTCCTTATTTTCAGCAGTTTTCTTAAAATGTTCACGATCCGTCAAATACCAACCACATATTTCTAGTTCATCGTCACAAATAATATGGCCATGTAACATTTCTCTATAATTAAGAAATTCAATAAATCGTCGTACGGGTGTAATTCCTTTTAGTTTTTTCTTCAATAATAAAAATAATACTTCTAAGTCATCAACACATACCGACCAAGGAAATAATGCACTTTCTTCTTTTTGTAATAATGAACTCAGATCTGTTTGTATAGTTCCATATTTATAATCAGTAACAACAATATTATATATTTTTTTTATATTATCATTTTTGAGTTTATATAGAATATGCTTGTTTTTTGCATCTATCACATCTACATTTTTACCTGAAAGAAGAATTAACTCCACTCTTCTACATTGATCATACCCTAATTGAATTGAACTCTTAAAATCTTTTTTTATTCTGTCATATGCAATTATTGGATCTCGGAATGGTTCTCTAAATCCACAATTTTTTATTTCGACAATAATACAGGTATTCTCAAATATAACCAATAAGTCATTTTCAGCAATATCATCTACACTATAATTAGTGAAAATTTTTGTCTTTTCTGAAAAAAAATCCTTAAATACCTCAATAACTTTCTTTTCAAATGAGGAATCTTTGTTCTGTTTGTATTTTTTTATGTCGTTACTTTTTGTCAAAATCTCATCAATTCTGAAATACAAACTTTCAATAAAAAACTTATTTGTTAGACAAATATAATTATTCCCGACTTTAATAAGAGGATGATATTCAGAATACCGTTTGTCAGAATAATAAATCACATCATCTTTTTTTAATGAGTCTTTATCATAATTAAAGAATGCCAAAATGTTCTGTAAGCTATCTTTATCAATTTCAACCTTAAGCAAATCCACATATTCATGTATGTGACTCTTGCCTATATTTGTTGTAATAGGAATCAGTTCTGGTTGAAACATTAGCTCTTGTGGATTTATTATTCCTTTTTCTTCAATAAAAGGTTTAAATTCTTCATAATAAGACATTATCGTTCCACAATTAGATTTGAAGATATCATAATATTTATCATTATTTAGTTTTCTCACATAAAAAATAAAATTTAATGCATCATCAATAACAAACCCAATTTTTGACTTTATATAAGAGTCATAAGGTTTGAAATATCTGACTATTCTATCTAATGTCTGTTCCTCATATCTTAAATTAGCATTTCCAAAATAACTAAAAAAAGTTGGTAATGATACATATACTTTTTCATCTCGATCATCATGATATAGTTCTCCATTATTATTGAATCCAATTTTAACAAAATATGTCATTTCAACTTCATTAAGTAAAATTGATATTTTATTCCAAAAAGTTCCAGTCATAATGGCTGATTCATTTCGGACCTCAATGGAATAGTAAAGATCTATTAAATATAAAATCTGTCTTAATGAAGATTTCAAATGTGAATACAAAACTGATTTATCCTTTGTAAATAATCCTAAAATCAAATACATTATATAAACAAGAAAAGATTCTTCTTTTATAAGCATAAGTTCTTTTTTGATATTTTCTATAATCGTTTCTATATCTCTGTGTGATTTTTTGAAAATCATAAGTTCTTTGTATGACTCACATTGTTTGTTGAGTTTCACACTTGTTGGATCAGTTATTTTATTATCAACATCCATGTTTGAAAATTTGTTCGAGTTTATTATAAATTCGTTTAAGATTTTGCATTTATCATCCTCAAATAATTTATAAATGCACTACATGACACAAGCATAAAATATGCTTCAGCTTTTGATGGAGTATAACCTTCCTTCATAAGAGCGTGACGAATTCCAGTATCTTCTTGATTCGTAAAATTATAAAATGAACGTATTCCATCTTTAAATCTTTCATGTATAGGAATTCCTTTTTCATTTAATTGCTTTAATGCTTTATTCAAGTCATCAGCTCCTGTCAATTGACGACATACAGCTTCAACTGCAGTAATAGATTCTTTTATAGAATTACGACAATCTGGATCCGGTCTTTTTGAATAATTTTCAATAGCTTTATCCAAATGTTCTTTAACATTATCTTTTGATTCTTCAATTGCCATCTCTATGCTTTTCAATTCTTCTTCCGATGTCACATCCGTTACCATATGATTAACGATTCTGTAGCCATAGTTCAATCTTTCAAATTCAAAATTGAGAGATTTTTCGAAATCATTCAAATAGTTAGAACCAAAATTCGACCGCTTTGACAACCAACGACAAACATATTCCAACATATCAAGTTTTTGGTACCAAATAATTTGGTCATCCACAATATAGGGTTCAAAAACAGGAGTATAATAAGATCCATCAAAAAAGTCTCTTAAATTTTTGTTTAAAAAATGAATCCACAATTCCTCATCTATATCTTGAGGAATTGTACGAGAAGTATAAGTCAAGGATTGGCAAAACCTGCAGTAACATGACAATATGGCATTTTTTACCTCTTCCGACATTTCATCTCTTAAAACAATATTTGATGTAGAAGCAAATCCTTTTCTCTCTGAAAACAAATTCTTAATATGTTCAAACATGCTTAATAATTTATTTAATATTCACTTTATTTCATTCCATCTATCATCTTCATCACTTCTTCCACCTTTTCCACTATTCTCTTCTGCTCCGCAAGAGGAGGAAGAGCAAAAGGAAATGCAACAATTTTTTCTCTTGATATATTAGGTTGTGCACCACCTTCACCTAAATCTATAAATGCCTGTTTACTAGCCATTAAATACCACATTAAATATTTATTGTAAATAAGTAATGGAGTACATGCACAACATGCCTGATTCGTAGTCAATTCTATACCAGCAATTGCGACCTTCCCTATTGTTGCTCCATACATTGCAATTAATACATCACCCTTTTGGCACATTCTCAAAGAACAATTATCTAATGCCAATTGTGTAATTTTTATTTCAGAATCATATACATAGTCATTATTTAATTCTCCTGTTCTTAGCCATGGGATATTTCCATTAATATAATATTCCGGTTTTCCTTTAGCTGGAGTTGCTCCAGATCCCCAACTTCCTATCTCCCCCAGCCTACACCATCTCCATCCTTCCGGTATTTCAAACGGAATTTCATCATCTTCAATAGGTTTCACTTCCAGATCTTTCTTCTTCAGTTTACCTTCCTTCACAAGTTTTTCCTTCTCCTTACGGATTTCTGCCAACAGTGCCTCCGCTGTGCCTTCCTTCGGATCCTGTGGCACTAACTTGCCCATGATTGCCTCTTGAAGAACACTCTTCTTTAGTTTCTCTGGCAATTCTTTGTTTAATGCCTCTAATCGCTCCTGGGCTTTCCCATACTCCTCCACTAATGGCATCAACTCCTCTATCTTCGCTACTATTCGCTTCTGCTCTGAAAGGGGGGGAAGAGGAATCATACAATTATTTATAATGATTTTATTGATATTGGGATCTTTTCTTGAACCAACAGCAAAATCCATCCATAATGGCCTTTGATATTGCATGAAATAATAAATAAATTCCATATATATCTTTTCATTTGGATGAATTGCACAAACGGACTGATTAATAGTTGTATCAAATTTAATCAAAGAATATTTACCTATTGTACCTGCACCACCATACATTGCAATACAAATAGAATTTCGAGGTATAATAGAAAGATTACATTCTGATACAGCTAATAAAGAAACTTTCTTTTCACAAGAACTCAAGTATCCATTATTTAAATCTGTTGTCCTTGTCCAATTTACATCTCCATTATAGTATGCAGAATTACTTGTTAATGGAGTTGACCCACTAGTAGTTTTAAGAATATATTCCAATCTACACCACTTCCAACTCTCCGGTATCTCAAACGGAATCTCGTCGTCTTCAATAGGCTTAACTTCCAGATCTTTCTTTTTTAGTTTGCCTTCTTTGACAAGTCGTTCTTTCTCGGCACGAATCTCTTTCAGAAGATCCTCTGCCGTACCTTCTGATTCAATCTGCGGAACAAGTTTGCCTTGTATTGCCCACTGAAGTATGCTGTTTTTTAATTGCTGTCCTGTCATACGCTAATCCTTTATTAATCAAGAGTTATACCTAGCAAATCCTGAATCTTTGAAAGCGTCTTATCTATCTTTGCGTCAAGTGCATTTCTCTTCTCGTGATACTGACGTAGCAATTCAGCAGGTGGCAGAATCTCCTCGTCTTCTTTCGGAAATTTGCACTGGTCGAAATTGCAATCCAAATCGAGCAACTGCTGTGCGGTGAACACTCTTGATTTCTCGCCCACTTCGTCTCCAATAATCTCTTTGCGGTCTGTCCACCAATCCTGTATAGGCTGTGTATGCTCCAGCTTCATCGGTTTTGTCTTGCTGAAATGTTTGTATCCTTCAGGCATGTCGAGACGGTAGAACCACACATCTTTGGTGTTGAATCCTTCCGTCGCACCGTCGGCTTTCTCATTATTGAAAAACAGGATGTTAGTGTTGATGCTTGTGTATGGAGAGAAGATCGATCCTGGCAGACGGATAATAGTATGAAGATTGAATTTTCTCAACAGATTCTCCTTAATCGACTTTTTCGCTCCATCCGTTCCAAAGAGGAATCCATCAGGAATGATGACGCCGCATCGTCCGCCAACTTTCAATCTGTACATGATAAGGGCGATGAAAAGGTCTGCCGTCTCGCTTGATCTGTAGGCACTTGGAAAATTGCTCTGCACAGACGTTCCTGTGCTTCCTCCGTATGGCGGATTCATTCCAATCACGTCCACTTTATCGCTCTCCTTGAAATCGCTCACATTCGTGCCCAAAGAATCGCAATGACGAATATTTGGCGACTCAATATCGTGAAGCAACAGATTAGTGATGCTCAAAAGATAAGGCAATGGTTTCCATTCCTGTCCCACCACAGCATTCTGAAGTTTTCCGTTGTCAGAAGCCGACTTCACCTGTGGAGCCAGATAGTTTAGTGCCGACGTAAGGAAACCTCCCGTTCCCGACGTAAAATCACCGAATGTCTCACCCAACTTCGGATCAAGCATCTTCACGATGAAATCAGTCAAGGCTCTTGGAGTGTAGAACTCTCCCGCATTACCTGCAGATTGAAGATCTTTCAATATACCCTCATAGATATCCCCGAATGTATGGCGGTCGTCAGCGTCATCAAACTCAATTTCATTGATGATATTTACGACTTGACGCAAAAGAGTGCCATCCTTCATATACTGGTTCAAGTCGGCAAACGTCTCCGACACCACCGACTTCGATCTTGGAGTAAAGGCATCCACACGGATTCCCTTTATATCCTCATTCTTGTAAACAATATCATTACCTTTCAAGACAGGAAACAGAGCATTGTTGACAAAAGAAAGAAGTTCATCGCCAGTCATAGCCTTACCATCCTTCTCATCAATGGCCCAATTTCTCCAACGCAGAGGTTCTGGAATGATGGAAACATATCCCTTATCCTTCCATTCCCATGTCTCCTCCTGAGTGTCGTAGACCTTCAAGAAGAACATCCACGTCATCTGCTCAATACGCTGTGCATCGCCATTGATACCCGCGTCTGAACGCATTATATTCTGAATTCGTTTGATTGTATTGTTTACTGCCATTTATGCTGTTGTATAAATTTGTTCCTCCAATTCTTTAATCGCTTTCTCGAATCCTGCCGGACCACCAAACAGTTTGACGATTTTCGTCGGCTTACCAATCTCGTTGAAAGGAGGAATCTCAAGGATATCCGCTCTTTCAAAGTCGAGAATTCCATTCTGAGCATACTTGTCAAGAAGAGATTCAAGCACTTCTCTTGCTTTGCCCTCATACTTGCCGAAATAGTTTCTTTTCTTTACGTTGTTGGCTCTCTCTTTGCGAGTGAGTGGTTTCTGATCGAACGCCACATGGCAGATGACATCAAAAATATCTGCATCCTTCAACGCCTCATTCTTCTCCCTTACCGCATCAATAAGTATGGCATACTCTTTCAACTCGTCAAGCACTGCCTGCTTGCGTTCAGCCTCAGACCATATTTTGATGAAAGAATCCAAGTTTTCAAATCGACCTCTCAATTTGTTTCTAGCAAAAGTTCTGACGGATTCCGTCTTCATCGTCTTGCCATCCTCTCCAAGCACGCTTACAAACTCATGCTCGATATTTATCTCTTTTCCTTCGACGAGATATTTCATTTTCTCTTCCCTCACCATACTTGGCTCATCATCCGAATCATCATGAAATTTGTATTCTTTACAGTCGCGTTTCATAGGAGGTTCTGGATCTCCGTCAAAATCAGGATCCTTGAATTTAGCAGTCGCATTGCGGAAGTCTAGGATTTCCAGATGCCATTTGCCTTTATCTTTTCGAAGACGTGTGCCACGACCGATAATCTGCTTAAACTCCGTCATGGATCCGATCTCCTTATCAATGACGATGAGACCGCAAGTTTTGCAATCGACTCCAGTCGACAACATTTCAGAAGTGGTGACGACAACCGGATATGGCTCATCCACACTGATAAAATTATCCAACTGTTTCTTCCCCTCTTTATCTTCTCCCACAATGCGAGTCACATAGTAAGGATTCTTCTTACACATGTCTGAATTCAAGTCGACAAGCAACGAACGCATTTCTGCAGCCTCCTCAATATCAGAGCAAAACACAATTGTCTTTGTCATCCTGCCTATATCGCAAAGCATCTTAGTAATTCGTCTTGCCACGACTTGCCTACGTAGTTTGATAGCCAAGTCTCTTCCAAAGTTTTGACGTTGGAAAAGTTTCTGAGTAATCTCTTTACCAAACAAATCCACCTCTCCTTCCTCAGGAGCCCAACCTTGCAAGTCGACATTAATGAAATCGTTGGTCACTCTATACGGAGCCAAGAAACCATCGTTGATTCCTTGTAATAGAGAATAAGTGTAGACAGGTTCACCAAAGTATTCGAGATTATTAGCATCACTGTCGACTTTTGGTGTAGCTGTCAGTCCAATCTGTGTTGCGCTCTCAAAATATTCAAGGATTTTTCTCCACGCAGAATCCTCTTTTGCACTTCCTCTATGACACTCATCCACAATGATAAGGTCGAAGAAATCAGGTTTTACTTCAAGAAATGGATCAGGATCACCTTCTTTTCCTACCAGTTGATGGTATAGAGCCATATAGATTTCATAGGAAGAATCAATCTTATCCACCCCTTCTCCTACGCTCTTTACTTTTGTCATCACCTTCTTAAAAGGTTTGAAATCCTGAGCCATTGTCTGATCGATTAGAATGTTTCGATCCGCGAGATAAAGAATCTTTCTCTTGGCACCACTCTGGCGAAGTCTGTGAATAATTTGGAATGCAGTGAATGTTTTTCCTGTTCCTGTTGCCATCACCACAAGCACACGTTGTTGGCCTTTTGCAATAGCCTCAACAGTACGGTCTACAGCAATACGTTGGTAGTATCGAGGCTCATGGCTATATGCATCGTAATAGAATGGAGTCTCTACAATTTTCTGCTCTTCAGGAGTATAGTTTTTAAAAGTGAGGTATCTGTTGTAAAGTTCTTCTTCAGTTGGGAACTCGTCCAATTTAAGTTCACGTTCCTTACCAGTAGTTAAATCGTGTTCCAAAAAAGCGTCACCATTTGAAGAATATGCGAATTGAAGATCAAGAATCAGAGCATAGTCGATAGCCTGTTGTATTCCAGCACCTACCGAATGCTTATTATCTTTCGCCTCAACAACAGCGATAGGCCTATTGTTATGATAAAGCAAATAATCAGCCTTTTTACCTTCCGCAGTGGAATGTTGGCTACCAGCAATAACAACACGACCATCCGTGAAGTAGTATTCCTCACGCATGTTCTGTCCAGTTTCCCAGCCCTTGTTTTTTAATGCTGGAGAAATGTATAGTGTTCGTATTTCTTGCTCTTTTAAATCCTTTTTGTTCGCTATACTCATAGGCGAAGGGTTTTATGGTATTCAAAAAACCGTCGTTCTCATTCACTTCAAAAAAATCACGAAATGAGGATACGGTCATTTTCATCATCAGTTGTATGTTAGTCGATTACAAAGATAAACAAAACTGACAAATGTCACCATGGTGTTGCTGATAAATAATAAATTGAAATATCTGATAATCTCATAAAATCTACTTTGATTAATATAATACTATTGCGGGTAGGTTTGAAATCTGCCCCTACAATCATGGAATTGAATGAACTATCTATTTAACGTCAATTCGATGATTTGAATATTACTATATATCCCCTAACGGGGAATATCCGTCACCGTCATTATATCTACCGATATAAAACGCCTAACGGCGTAATTGGGGTTGCATCATTGATCTTCGAACTCCCATTAACGCAAAAAAGACGGAGATGCCTCCGTCTTTTTCATTATCAATAGATTTTAATCTTTTACAATCTCATTTGCTCTCAAATCCTTTTCTAAGGAAATCCAAAAGCAGATTTTTCTTTTTCGCTATCTCCAACGCAAATTCGCCACGGATATATGGCAATTCCATTCCCTTCAACGCACTTTGCAACACCAATGCCGCAAATGCAGGGTCTGGCACGTCCATCGTCCCGGCTGCCTTTCCCTCCTCCAACAACAATCGTAGATAGTTTCGCTCACTGAAATCCAAACGTCTTCTCACTCGCTCCACCAAATTCTGATTCTGGAAAAACTCTGCAGTCAGGCCTCCATTTCTAATCACAATATCCCGCACTGCATCCAGACGGACGTAGATATAATCCGTCAGTCTCTCCATCGGCGATTTCGCAGGATTTGTCAGCAATTGCTTCAAATAATCACGTAGGGCAAGGGTCTCGGCACGGATCACAGCGTAGAACACCTCGTCCTTATTCTTGAAATAAGTGTAAAGTGTACGACGACCTTTGTTCGCCGCATTGGCAATGTCGTTCATCGATGTGTTTGCATAACCTTTGGTCGCAAACAACGTACGAGCCACATCAATCAATACATCCTTAGTATCCAAAACCATTTCCCTCTGATTAGTAGTTAGTATTTCAATTCCTAGAAACTGTTTGATTTTGTTCTCTAAATTTAATAATCAAAACTAAGAGAACTTAATTTATAATGCTCGTTCTTGCGAACTTGCAGAAGATAATGGGGTTAGGACGTTCCATCCTTAACAATCCTCAAATATATTTTTACAGTTTCTATATATGATTTATTTAGCCATATCGTTTAATAAGACGACGGTGTGCACGGCAACAACACCTGCAGTCTCTGTGCGAAGTCTGCTCTGCCCCATCAACACTGGCTCAAATCCATATTTCAATGATTCTTTCAGTTCAGCCGGACTGAAATCTCCTTCTGGTCCGATCAGCACAACGACGTCGGAACCAGGTTTGTACGACGAAGACAAATCCGTCCGTTCTGAATCAGACATACAATGAGCTATGAATTTCTGCGTCTCCTTGCATTTAGAGACAAAAGAAAGCATACTCACCGGTTCGTTGACGACCGGCAAGTATGCTTTTTTAGATTGTTTCATCGCCGAAACAGCGATCTTATCCAAGCGATCCTTCTTCACGATTTTTCGTTCGGAATGCTCGCATATAATCGGAGTTATCTCATCTATGCCGATCTCTGTGGCTTTCTCAACAAACCACTCCAACCTCTCGATATTCTTCGTGGGAGCGATCGCAATATGTAGATGGTAGGGACGTTTCTCAAATTCTGAAAAAGACTCTACTATCTCCACCCCGCAACGCTTATGATTGGGATCAGAAATTCTCGCTTCATAATACCCTCCCTTGCCGTCGACAATCTGCAATGAGTCTCCTGCTTTCATTCTCAACACTTTGATGGCATGATTGGATTCGTCCTCATCAAGCTTAAATGTCGAAAGAATATCGGGTGCGTAAAATAAAGCCATAGATGTTATAGATTAATTACAATTACTTGTAAATTGCCTTCTTTCCTGCAAGAAGAGTGTTCTTCATCAAAGAGCAGATAGTCATCGGTCCGACACCGCCCGGCACTGGAGTGATGAAGCTGCACTTAGGAGCAACGTTCTCAAAATCAACGTCTCCAGTCAACTTGAATCCAGACTTAGTCTGAGTGCTTGGCACACGAGTTGTGCCGACGTCGATGATCACAGCACCGTCTTTCACCATATCAGCAGTCAAGAACTTAGGTGAACCCAAAGCTGCAATGATGATATCAGCCTGAAGAGTGATCTCCTTTAGATTCTTAGTATGGCTGTGGCAAACTGTCACTGTAGCGTCGCCAGGGAATGCCTTCTGCATCATCAAAGACGCTACTGGCTTACCCACGATATTACTACGTCCGATCACCACACAATGTTTTCCGCTTGTCTCAATGTTGTAGCGTTTCAAAAGCTCCATGATTCCAGCTGGAGTGGCTGAAACGAATGCAGGCAAACCGATGCTTGTACGACCCACATTGATTGGGTGGAATCCATCCACATCCTTATGATAGTCGATTGCCTCGATCACCTTCTGCTCTGAGATATGCTTTGGCAATGGAAGCTGGACAATAAATCCGTCTACATCAGGATCCTCGTTGAGCATCTTGATCTGCTCTAGAAGCTGCTCCTCTGTAATATCACTTTCAAAACTTAGTCTTGTAGATTTGAAACCACACTGCTCACAAGCCTTCACCTTGCTTGCAACATAAGTCTCACTACCACCGTCGTGACCAACAATAATCACAGCCAAATGAGGAGTCTTTCCTCCATTTTTCTTGATCTCTGCGACCTCCGCTGCAATTTCTTGTTTAATCTGGTCAGCAACTGCTTTTCCGTCAATTAACTGCATAGTATATATGTGTCTAATTATCTACAAATTTATCTTCCGAATGGCAATTTGCCCTTATGCTGAGTCACCATTCTCATCATTTTCTTAGTGTCCTCAAACTGCTTTAGCAATCTGTTGACATCCTGCAATGATGAGCCACTACCCTTAGCTATTCTCTGGCGACGTGAACCGTCGATGATGCTTGGGTTGGAACGCTCTTTCGGAGTCATTGAATAGATGATTGCCTCAATACCCTTGAATGCGTCATCCTTGATGTCGATATCCTTGATTGCCTTGCCTACTCCTGGGATCATAGACGCCAACTCTTTCAAGTTACCCATCTTCTTGATCTGATTGATCTGGCTCAAGAAATCGTTGAAATCGAAATTATTCTTCTTGATCTTCTCCTGAAGTTTGAGTGCCTCCTTCTCATCGATCGCTTTCTGTGCTCTGTCGACGAGGGAAACGATATCACCCATACCCAAGATACGTCCGGCCATACGGTTTGGATGGAACACGTCGATCGCATCAAGTTTCTCACCAGTACCAATAAACTTGATTGGTTTGTCGACAACCTGGCGGATAGACAATGCTGCACCACCACGAGTATCACCATCCAACTTTGTAAGCACAACTCCGTCGAAATCCAAACGGTCGTTGAACTCTTTAGCTGTGTTGACAGCATCCTGACCTGTCATTGAATCGACAACGAACAGAGTCTCCTGCGGTTTGATTGCATCTTTGATAGCGGCGATCTCCGTCATCATCTGCTCATCGATAGCCAAACGTCCGGCTGTATCGACGATGACAACATCACAGCTGTTTGCTTTTGCCTCAGCAACCGCATGCATTGCGATTTCAACAGCGTTTTTATTGTCTGGCTCACTATATACAGGCACACCGATCTGCTCACCAAGCACCTTCAACTGGTCGATAGCGGCAGGACGGTAGATATCACATGCAGCAAGAAGAGGACGTTTGTTCTTCTCTTTCTTAAGCATGTTGGCAAGTTTTCCTGAGAATGTTGTCTTACCTGAACCCTGCAAACCAGACATCAAAATGATAGCAGGATTTCCCTTGATGTTGATATCAGTAGCGACGCTACCCATCAACTCCACCAACTCGTCGTGGACAATCTTGACCATCATCTCTCCCGGTTTGACGGCTGTAAGCACGTTCTGACCAAGAGCCTTCTCCTTCACTGTGTCTGTGAAAGTCTTTGCGATTTTATAGTTTACATCGGCCTCCAACAATGCCTTGCGGACATCCTTCAGAGTCTCAGCAACATTGATCTCGGTGATTTTACCCTCACCCTTTAATATCTTGAACGACCTTTCGAGTCTTTCACCTAAACTTTCGAACATAATATGTATTCAGTTTACTTGATTTCCATTTGATTACTTAGCAAAACTTACCGCGCGTGTCTCTCTGATGACTGTGATCTTAACCTGACCTGGATAAGTCATCTCATCCTGGATCTTCTTTGCGATTTCTGCCGACAATGTTTCAGTCTGCTTGTCGTCGATCTTATCAGCACCTACGATTACACGCAACTCACGACCAGCCTGGATAGCGTATGTCTTGATAACTCCAGGGTAAGACAATGGAAGTTTCTCCAAATCATTCAATCTCTTGATGTAAGCCTCGACGATCTCACGACGTGCACCTGGACGAGCTCCACTGATTGCGTCACAAGCCTGAACGATTGGAGCAAGCAACGTCTCCATTTCAATCTCATCGTGGTGAGCTCCGATAGCATTGCAGATTTCTGGTTTTTCCTTATACTTCTCAGCTATCTTCATACCAAGGATTGCGTGTGGCAATTCTGGCTCCTCATCCGAAACCTTACCAATATCGTGAAGCAAACCTGCACGTTTAGCCTTCTTTGAATTCAAACCAAGTTCGGATGCCATCACAGCACAAAGATTAGCAGTCTCACGTGCGTGCTGCAACAAATTCTGTCCGTATGAAGAACGGTATTTCATCTTACCGATCAAACGGATCAAATCAGCATGTAGTCCATGGACACCAAGGTCGATAGTCGTACGGCGACCAGTCTCAACGATCTCCTCCTCTACCTGCTTCTTAACCTTGGCAACGACCTCCTCGATACGAGCTGGGTGGATACGTCCGTCAGTCACCAACTGATGTAACGCTAGACGGGCGATCTCACGTCTTACCGGATCGAATGAAGAAAGGACGATTGCCTCTGGAGTGTCATCAACAATGATTTCCACACCTGTAGCAGCCTCCAAAGCACGGATATTTCTACCCTCACGACCGATGATTCTACCCTTCACCTCGTCACTGTCGATATTGAAAACAGTCACTGAATTTTCGATTGCAGCCTCAGAAGCGACTCTCTGGATTGTCTGGATGACAATCTTCTTAGCCTCCTTATTGGCGTTCATCTTAGCCTCTTCCATGATATCGTTGACGTAGCTCATCGCATTTGTACGAGCCTCATCCTTTAACGAATTGATCAGCTGCTCCTTAGCTTCTGCGGCAGACAAGCCAGAGATTGTCTCCAACTGCTCCTGCTGACGTAAGATGACCTTATCCAACTCACGACGCTGATCCTCGACCACCTGTTTCTGCTTATCTAAAGCCTCACGTGATTGGTCGGCACTCTGCTTTGCACGCTGCAACTCGCTCTGCTGACGAGCCAACTGCTCCTCACGCTGTTTTGCGCGCTGCTCAGCCTGAACTAACTTTTGATTTCGCTGATTGACCTGAGTTTCAAACTCACTCTTGTACTTGTTGTACTTTTCACGAGCCTCTAGATTTTTCTTTTCAAAAATCACTTTAGCCTCGTCCTCAGCCTTTTTGACGATATCCTCTGCACGGGATTTTAAAAGCGTATTGTTGATTACAAAAGCTATGGCAGCACCTATTGCCAAAGCCACAATCGCCACAATTACAATAATCAATATATTATCCATTATTCTTAATTAAATTCATTTCTCTAAGCCAAAATTCTCATTTTGAGTTGCGACGAAATGATCTTTAAGGGTTTGGTAATCAGCTGTGTTTCAATAACACAACATCTAAATCAGAGTGTAGTTTATCCAAATTTTCCTCTAATTCTCTATCTGCGCCAATCTTCATCAACTTCGACACAGTAGCATCAATCAAAGCAAATCTCATAGCAGTCTCAATAGTCATATTCTTACTTTTGGACTGATATGCAATCAATTTTTTTTCTATTTCCTCTGCAGCCTCACGAAAATAATGCTCATTCCTAGGATCTACTTTAAGCTTTATTGTTCCGTTTGCAACATGTAAAGTAATTTCAATTTTATCCATTACTTAATCAAGGAAATACATTTATCTATTTTTTTTACCATTAGCCTTAAACGATCTCTTTCAGCTTTAGCTTGTTCTTCGTTGAGATTCAATGACTTGACCAATTTCAAGTTGTCGTATTGGGATTGCAACATGTCTTTTTCAACTGTCAAATCACGCAATTTCATTTCGATTTCGCTAATTTTTGCATTCAATTCCTTGTTTTTTTCGACCTCTGCCTCAAATCTTTCTATCAAGACTTTCACTTTGGCCTCCAAGGATACAAATTTATCTTGCTGATTCCCCGTCATAACACCAAAATTGTTGCGAATATACATATTTTTTTTGACAATTCACAATCATAAAGAAAATAATATGACTGAAATATGTAATTCACACAAAAATCAGTACAACACCATATACGTTGCCTCTACTTCATAATCCATCTCATGATAGAAAAAGGATTTATAATCATAAGGAGAATTAAAAAGTAATGCGGATGAATCTGGCTTATATTCAAATGATTCTCCATTTTCAAACTCTATAGTTATCCCATTAGGATATACACTCTCCATCAACCACGGCATTTCATACTCTCTGCCGAATCCATAATCATCACTATATTGAATCACTAAAGCCTTCTCTCCACTTTTTATCATTATAGAATCTTCAGTAAAAATTAAAACACTTTCAAAACAATCAACATTTCCTACAGTCCCCTTAAAAATAATGTCTTGTGACGTTGAATTCTTTATATAAACGTCGACATAAGTAGACTCACAGCTGACCAATACTAAAACAGTGACGACTGCCAAGATAATTCTTCCAAATAAATATTTTATGTCTGTCATAATATCAACTATTCTTTTATAAACATATTACTTCCTTTGGGTATATACTTTACACCATACTGCAAAATTCCTTGCACACCATAACCTAATTCAACAAAACCTCTCAAATAACGTCCGCCAGACTCTAAACTTACCAGTGAAACGTGATAATAAAATTTGGAATCGCTATTTACCGTCGTTCCTGAATCAGGAACTGTGACCTCTGTTTTCTGAATTTCCCAACCTACACATATTCCTGCTTTACTATACAATGAGATATATTTATTCTTAAACCAATAGAATGTCGCCTCTGGCATTATATAAAGAAAATGTCTATAAAATCGTTCCCATGTATGATGATTATCCCATAATGTGTATGTTATTCCATGCGGACTTGTCTGCTCTCCTATGGAAGTGAAATAGTCTGATTCTTGATGATATCTGATACGGTCATATCCCAAACAAAATCCAAATCCCCAACGTTGACCGATACTACATTCATAATGGAAATTTAAATTGATAGGCAAAGATTTCATATTTTTATCCGTATACTTGAAATCGCCCTTATCAAAAGGTTCTGGAAAATCATATTCAACGTCCTCTTTCTCTCTTATTATCTCTTTGATATATTCATTATTAAACCAGCCTAAACCGAATGAAATTCGATGCTCCGGTTGAGCTAAACAACTTAATGAAAATCCTATAAAAATAAGGACAATCAAACTAAATCTTTTCATAAATCTCACGTTATTATTTTCCAATTTATAAATATCAACGAGTTTTCATAATTATAACACGGTCGCAAATTTACACAACAAATGGTTCAAAAACAAACTTTTTTCATACAGCATACCGATCTTGTTGGATTGCCATGATAAAAAGAAGGAGACGCAATTACTCACCTCTCCTTCTATACCCTTACCTTATTTCGGCAATTTATATTTGTCACCAGTAGTCTCTATAATCTGTTTGTAGAACCAATCTGAATATCCAGGTGATGAGATTCCTGCAGGCACTCCCCATCCGTTGTCGATAAACACGCCTCCTCGCTCTCGCTTGATATTTCCGTCGCAATACTTGACCATCAGAAACTCACCTAACTTCTTCCATCTTTCCATGGTGATATAAGACTGGTTTTGAGAATATTCCGTCAGAAAACGAGCTGCAAATTCCGGACTCTTGGTATATAGCGACTTTGCTGCCTCCTCCACCACTTCCAAATTATCCTCAAACTTGCGTTCCAGCTCATCCTGTATCTTCAATACGTCTTTCGACATATATTTATAGCGCGAATATGTCAAGTTGGCAACCCAATTAAACACCCAATAAGCAGATGTCCACGAGAATTCCAACAAACTTCCATTGCCTTTTCTGAAACACTCCGGCACTTCGGTAGTGGCTATATAAATAGGTATGTAGACGGTGAAGGTTGCATCGTCGACTCCATACCACAACACTCCGCCTACCATGTTGGGCAACCAGCTGCGCATCTGAGCGATGAAACTGAAAGCATTGTGTGGACCGGCTATCGGATTTTCATTGAAATACTTTGTGCCATCCACCTCCCATTCACGCGGAGCATAACGATATGAGGCTCCAAACGGCTCACTTCCGACTCCTGAATCTATCGCAAGAGGTGTTCCCTCGAAATGATCACGCATCAGGTTTTTCAACTCTTTCAATGAGATTTTTTTATCCGGCTTTATCCAAAGTGGCAATCTCTCTTCACTTTTTCCAAGAATATAATCCTGATACTTAGCCATTTGAGGAGAAAGTTTTGTAAAAACAGACCAAACACGAGCATCACAGAAACGTCTTGCTGAGAAACTCATTGGATCATAAGCGTCGGAAAAACTGAATTCTTTGTTCTTTCCATCAAAATAACCTTTCTCTCTCGCAAACGATATAACATCTTTCGAATATCTGCAATTCGCTCTGTCGTTCAACGGGAATGTCGTGATTCTTGAGTGATTGGCATGCGCGCTCACACAATCGTCAGGCAGACGCATTGCCACCCACACCGCTCCTTTGATATCCGGACCTTTTCCAATCATCTCCATAATCCACAACTCGTTAGGATCAGCGATTGTGAATGTCTCTCCCGAACTGCGATAGCCATACTCATTCACCAAGTCTGTCATAATCTGAATGGCATCCGTCGCAGTCTTACAACGCTGCAACGTCAAAGTGATCAGATTACCATAGTCGAGCACTCCACTTGTATCCACCAACTCTGGTCGTCCTCCCCATGTGGATTCCGTGATACACACCTGATGCTCATTCATATTTCCAAGCACATCATTGGTGAACGGCACTTGCTCCACTTTGCCCTGATATCCGTGAGTATCCCATCCGTAAATGTCAATCTTCTCATATTTAGAGTGTTGAGCTTTGGGATAATGCGTCAACTCTCCATACAAATAGTAAGAATCCGCTGAATAAGTACAAAGTGTAGACCCATCAGTGGAGCAATGCTTGCCTACCAAAATATTTGTTCCCGCATAAGCAGTGAAAGCACTCAGCAATGCAGAAACTATTGATACTATCCGCTTCATTTAGTACAAAATTTTCTTTTCGTAAACTCGTTCATTATTACAGTTGTCTGTAACAACAAACTTAAATGTCTTTAATGTATTGTCTTTCTCAACATTCTCCACAGACAAATTGCAGAATGCTGTTCCTGTCTTCTGGTCATACTCAAAAAGAACCCACTTGCCGTCTATATAACCCTTATAAGATTTGATACCAGACATTCCGTCGCCCATCTTCATCACAATTCTGTTAGTCTGACGAAGGTTTTTAGTTTGAAGTGGTCCAACATACGGAGGTGTGACATCTTTGAACACTGCGAATTTACCAAGTTCACGCACTTTAGCCACCGCGAATCCGTCGACATACTTGCACAACGACACTCTGTTTATCAGATTTTTATTGTTAAGCGACACAACCACATATTTGTCTTTGTCTTGCAACTCATCTTTGGAAATCTTGATAGAAAGATCCATAAACGTATGCACAGGAGTCAAAGGATCTCCGATATTATAAATATTTGAGTAATAAGTGTTCGACGGAATTGTCTGAAAATCAACCTCCTCATCTTCATACAATGCATTTTCCGGAGCATAAAGGACGACATCTTTCTTATCCAACATATTTGCTATGCCGGCAGTCAGTTTTTCACCTGTCGGCTTGACTTCCGGAGTTGTAGTCTCAACCTTCTTGCCAACGACATTGACAACCAACACATCTTTGTTTCCAAAATCATCCACCACCTCAAATTTCACTTCGTAGGTACGCTCTTCATTGATATTCAGCACTCCATTGTTCTTCAAATCATGGAATATCTTCAACGGAGTATTTTTTTCAGGGAACATCTTCATAAAGAATTCACCTGTACGTTGCTGTTGACTGTAGTCGATGAAACTGTTAAGAGCACGTGAGTCGACAAACTTCACATTGCGGATATCCACTTTACTATATAAATTTCCATCAACATACATAAATAGAGTACGAGGAGTATGGTGGAAACCAGTTCCCGACATAAAATCGTAAGACTTCAATGCGAAAGCGATATTTCCCCAAGCAGTGATTGTAGAGACTCCGTTCAATCTTCTCTCTCCGCCAGCGATAACACGTGTATTATATTTGACAGAAGATTTCCCGTTTACTTTGCTGTTATTATCCATCGCATAGATTTTTGTGGCGTTGATTTGAGGGCGACGGTTGTCCTGCAATCCCCACACATCATTATGGTCGAACGGATTTTCAAGTTCACCATCTGGCGAACGGAATTCAAAATGAAGATGAGGTCCGCCGCTCGAGCCTGTATTGCCCGACCATGCTATCTGCTCTCCTCTCTCTACCTTTATCTCATTCTTAGCAGGGAAGATATCTACCTCAAACGACTGGTTCTTATCCTGCTCTTCACGCACACGTTTGCCGATAGCGTTAAGGAATCCGTTGCAATGGGCATACAGAGAGACACGGCCATCAGCGTGAGTGATCTCCACTCTCTTTCCATAGCTACGAGGCTCGACAGTAATACGAGACACCCAACCACTCTCAACCGCAAAAATTTTCTTATTGACATCACTGTTCGTACGGAAGTCAAGGCCACCATGAAAATGGTTGCGTCTCAGCTCCAAATAGCTACCGCTTAACGTGTTAACCTCTTCAAGTGGTTTGACATAGTTACGTTGTGCTACCGACAGAGATGTACACGAGAAGAATAAAATAGATAAAGATAACTGTTTTAAATACATAAGTTCGTTGTTTTAATCATCAGAAATAAGAAACGGACGTGATTCGATTTAATAAAAAGAGTGCACTTCGAATTGAAATGCACTCATACGTTTCTGAACAAAGGATTTATTAACCCTGAGCGTCGTCAGAATTCTCAGCAGCAGCCTCTGCTTTTGCAGCAGCCTCAGCCTCCTGCTTTGCAGCAAGTGCCTCTGCCTTCTTCTTAGCAACAGCCTCTGCTTTTGCCTTGTTAACAGCCTGCTCAGCATCAAGACGAGTCTTAGCGTTAGCAGCCTTGTCAGCTACCATCTTGTTCTTAACTGCCTCAAGCTTGCTGTTCTTTGCGTTCATCCATTCGTTGAACTTCTGATCTGCAACTGCCTCAGAGAAAGCTCCCTTAGCAACACCACCTAGCAAGTGTTTCTTCATGTAAACACCCTTATCGCTCAAGATGTTTCTTGCAGTATCTGTAGGCTGAGCTCCGTTAAGAACCCACTTCAAAGCCTGCTCAAAATTCAAATCAATAGTAGCAGGATTTGTGTTAGGATTGTATGTTCCCAACTTTTCAATAAACTTACCATCGCGTGGTGCTCTGCTATCAGCTACGACAATGTGGTAAAACGCGTACCCCTTACGTCCGTGTCTTTGCAATCTAATCTTAGTTGCCATTTTTTGATGATTTTAAATTTTTAACTGTACAAAAGTAATATTTTTTTTCAACAATTCAAATGTTGATATAAAAAAAGCGACGGAATTTCCATCCCGTCGCCATATAAAGTATCAAAATCACTTCATTTTTGCAATGTTTGCTTTCAAAGCGGCTATTTTGCTTTCTGCATCAGCCTGCTTCTTACGCTCGTTTGCCACAACCTCTGGCTTAGCATTTGCCACAAACTTCTCGTTGCTCAACTTCTTGTTGACACTAACCAAGAATCCCTCAAGGTATTTGATCTCCTCTTCCATCTTCTTGATCTCTTCCTCAACATTGACATTGCCTGCAAGAGGAATCGTGATCTCAACAGTTCCTACCATGAATGTCTGGCTTGCTCCATCCACACCAGCTGCTGGCGTTTCAGATATCGACTCTATATTTGCAAGTTTCTCTATGATAGAATTATTCTTGCTGTTGAATTCCTCTCCTTTATAATATAGAGTGAATGCCTCACGTGGACTGATTCCCTTCTCTGCACGGATATTGCGGACTCCAGCAATAATCTCCTTCGTCTGCTCCATTCTCTTCAAACACTTCTCACAGTAGTCCTCAGCCTTTGGAAGCTGGCTAACCATGATGCTGTCTTTAGCATCACGTGTCTTGAGTGCCTGATAAAGCTCCTCTGTGATGAATGGCATGAATGGATGTAGGAGTTTAAGCAATGTCTCAAAATATGATAATGTTGCATCAAGAGTAACCTTGTCGACTGGCTGCTGGTATGCTGGCTTAACCATCTCTAGATACCATGATGAGAACTCATCCCAGAATAGTTTGTAGACAGTCATCAAAGCATCAGAGATACGGTACTTCTCAAAATGATCGTTAACCTCTGCGATAGTCTGGTTCAACTTATGTCCGAACCACTTGATTGCCATCTTAGCACTTTCTGGCTGCTCTATAGAAGCGTCTACACTCCATCCCTGAACAAGACGGAATGCATTCCAGATCTTGTTGTTGAAGTTTCTACCCTGCTCGCAAAGTGCTTCGTCGAACAAAATATCATTTCCAGCAGGAGCGGAAAGCATCATTCCCATACGCACACCGTCGGCTCCGAACTTATCGATCAAGCCTAGCGGATCAGGAGAGTTACCAAGAGATTTCGACATCTTACGTCCGATCTTGTCACGTACGATACCTGTGAAATAAACATTCTTGAATGGCATCTTTCCTTCATACTCATATCCTGCCATGATCATACGCGCCACCCAGAAGAAGATGATATCCGGACCAGTCACAAGATCTGATGTTGGATAGTAGTACTTGATCTCCTCGTTACCTGGATTATTGATTCCGTCGAACAAAGAGATTGGCCACAACCAAGATGAGAACCATGTGTCGAGAGCATCCTCGTCGCGGACAAGCTGATCTGCAGTGATATTTTCATATCCTGCTATCTTCTTTGCCTTTGCCAAAGCGTCCTCTACAGTAAGGGCGACGACGAACTTCTCCTCTTCTCCCTCAGCAGTTGGAAGGAAGTAAGCAGGTATTCTATGACCCCACCACAACTGACGCGAGATACACCAATCCTGGATATTCTCCAACCAGTTCTTATATGTTGTCACATATTTAGACGGATAAAACTTCAACTCACCGTTGACAACAGGAGGAAGAGCGATATCCGCAAAGTGCTGCATTGAAAGGAACCACTGCTTGCAAAGGCGTGGCTCAACAGCTGTATCCTGATTACGCTCTGAGTAGCCGACCTTATTGTCGTAATCCTCAACCTTCTCAAGCAAGCCAGCCTTATCAAGATCGATGGCAATCTGCTTACGTACAGCGAATCGATCCTGGCCGACATACATTCCAGCAGCTTCAGAAATGGTTGCGTCTGGGTTGAAGATGTCTATTGTCTCTAGATTATGAGTCTTACCAAGTGCATAGTCGTTAACGTCGTGAGCTGGAGTAACTTTCAAACATCCTGTTCCAAACTCCACGTCTACGTATCTATCCTCGATAACTGGGATCACTCTGTTTACCAACGGAACGATCACTTTGTGTCCCTTCAACCACTGGTTTTTGGGGTCCTTAGGGTTGATACACATTGCTGTATCACCCATGATAGTCTCAGGACGAGTAGTAGCGACAACTGCGTAATAGCCTTTTTCATCTTTGTGAAGCACTTCTCCCTCCTCACCAGTAGGTTTTACAGCCGCGCTATCCTGTACGTAATATTTTAGATAGAATAGTTTGCTTTTCTCCTCACGGTAGATCACCTCCTCTGTAGAAAGCACAGTCTGAGCCTTTGGATCCCAGTTCACCATACGGAGTCCACGGTAGATCAATCCCTTATCGTAAAGGTCGACAAAAACCTTAAGAACAGACTCCGAGCGTTTCTCATCCATAGTGAACGCTGTACGGTTCCAATCACATGAAGCACCAAGTTTCTTCAACTGCTCAAGGATAATGCCGCCATGTTTTCTAGTCCAATCCCAAGCATGCTCAAGGAACTGTTCACGAGTAAGGTCCTTCTTCTTAATGCCTTCACTAGCAAGCTTGTTGACGACCTTAGCCTCAGTTGCGATAGACGCGTGGTCAGTGCCCGGTACCCAAAGAGCATTTTTGCCCATCATTCTTGCACGGCGCACGAGAATATCCTGGATAGTATTGTTGAGCATGTGTCCCATGTGGAGCACACCTGTCACATTTGGTGGAGGAATAACGATTGTATAAGGTTCTCTTCCATCTGGCTTACTGCTGAAGAAGCCATTTTCCATCCAATACTGATACCACTTCTGTTCTACGTCAGCTGGATTATATTTGCTTGCTAATTCCATATATGCAATATTATTCTAAAATACGAGCGCAAAATTAAGAAAACAGATTGACAAATCAAAAAAAATAGAGATTTCAAGTTTCGCAAACCGAACAATCACAAATGACAGAAGAAATTGGTAGAATCAAAGGTTTTAAATTTTGAGGATTGTTAAGGGCGGAACGCCCTAACTCATTCTCTTCCGCGAGCCCAAAGGGCGAGCGGTAAAAAAGCATTTCATTATGCTTCTATTATTTTATGTGCTCGCCTTACGGCTCGCATTTGAGGAGAGGTTAGGGCGTTCCGCCCTTAACAATCCTCGGAAATTAGAATCTATCTAAATGGAGGAAGACAGTTATTCAGCATTTTTAATTTTCTCACGGTACCGGATCATATCCGCTGCCTCCACCTGGACGACATCTGCAGATTCGCTTTATTGCCAGCCAACTGCCCTTAAATATACCGTATTTCATGACAGCCTCAACTGCATACTGGGAACAAGTCGGAGTGAAACGACATACCGGTGGGAAAAGGGGAGATATGAAACTCTTATAGAAAAAGACAGGCAGGAGAAAAATGCGTCTAATCCAAATCATAACGTCTCTTTTTCTGCCACAATAGCATTCAACTTATTGATCGCAAGCTTCATCTTCTTGTCGAAGAAAGAAAACGGCTCGATCTTTTGATCCACATACACGAATGCTATATGCATACCCATATTCTTATTTATCAATTCCGACACCAAAGGATGTTTGTTCACTCGGTAAGACTCACGCATCAATCTGCGCAGCTCCACTCTCTGGTATGCTCTCTTGAAACGTTTCTTCTGGGCGATGACCACAACTTTAGCCGGAGCACCGTCTTTTTCACAAAACGTGTATGTGATTCTGAACGGAAAGCAGACAAATGATTTGCCTTCTGCGAACAATGCATCCAAATCACGTTTAAGGCAAAGATGCTCTGCCTTACGGAATGTGTTGCGGTCTGCAAATTTATTGTTGATGTCGTTCTCCATTCTTATATAAATTAAAAAGCCATACTCACTCTGATGGAAAGTATGGCTTATGTTATTTGTGACGCTACAATTATTTGTCAGCGTTCTCCTTGAAATACAAATCCATTGCCTCAGCCATAGACTTTGACTTCTCGTTAGGAGCAGCAATGTTCACTGTAAGTCCAGCCTCTTCAGCAGCCTTGACAGCAGTTGGTCCGAAACATCCGATCTTGATATCCCCCTGCACAAAATTAGGAAAATTCTTGAACAATGAAGTGATTCCAGACGGACTGAAGAAGACAAACATATCATACTTGAAGTCCGGATCCTGTGTGAAGTCTGTACTTACCGTACGGTACATGACAGCCTTTGTATGAGGAATATTGTTTTCATCCATGATAGAGACAATATCATCCTTGTGGTCTTTCTGAATTGACTTGTTCTCATCATACACATCAGATACTACAACCAAATACTTTTCAGACTGATGTTTCTTAATTGCCTCTACAAGACCTTGAACTGACCCATCCTCAGAGAAGAATATCTTACGCTTTCTGTAAGCGACATACTTCTGAATATACTGTGATAGATTCTCAGAAGTGAAGAAATACTTCATTGTCTCAGGAATAGTAATCTTCATTTCTCCACAGATTCTGAAGAAATTATCTACTGCAGTACGTGCAGTAAAAACAATAGCAGTGTGGTCGAGAATATCTACTTTCTGTGCACGAAACTCTTTCGTCGTAACACCCTCGACCCTAATAAAAGGTCTAAAGTCAATTTGTACTCCATACTTTGACTCAAGATCAAAATACGGCGACTTCTCAGTTGCTGGTTTTGGTTGAGATACCAAAATCTTCTTCACCTTCATGTCAAATAAAAATTTTCTATAAGTGCAACTATTAAATTACAACTCGTTTTTACAATCTCGGTAATAGTCCCAATACGAAGAATATCGCAACGGGTATTACTTCAAGCGTGCAAAGATACAAAATCAAATAAAAAATCGACGTAATTCCCCTCAAAAAATTGACAATTACCTTCAAATTGAAAGCTAAAATTGCAATTGCTATAACAATTATGCCAAAATAAATGAAAAATGAGCGGTATTCTTCTGGAGCAAAACTTAGTCCTAAAACTGCTGGAATAAGAGCCATTCCTGCCTGCCTTACCATCACCATAAAGGCTCCTGACATACTTGCCACATCAGCTCCCTCAAAATAGATATACTCCAGCAATGCGAGCATGACCTTCTTTCCAACAACAAAAACTGTTACTGCCAAAAAGAATATCCAAATCGCGGATATCGCTACCCTATTTGCCAAAAACAAATACAATGATGCTGTTATCACACCTAATGTGGAAAGGAAAAATTTATATTTTGAATTCTGCAGCCACTGGAATCCAAAAATACTTCCGTCTGTGTTTGGCTTTACAAAGGATATCAATTCTGACAATATCGCCTTTTTCCTGTCTCGTATGATTATGACATAAGCAATGAAAATCACAAGCAGCGACAACGGATACCACCACATATTATTTATTGTCTGTGGCATCTCCTTGCCATCAATTGAGATGATTTCTCTTTTTGGATCTGGCTCTTCGACGGGAATAAAAACGACACTGTCTTTTGCCAACGAATCATTCACAATGGAATCATTCTTCGCTGTCAGGCTGTCTGCAACGACTGGTTTCGAAGCCAAAGAATCTGTTTTGACATCCGATTTAGAGAATTCTGTCTTAGCCTCATTGACGGCTGCCTCCGTCTGTTTGGCTGTTTCTTCTTTATTTGCAGATGCGACGGGAGCCTTTGCTTCCGCAGTCTGACTGGAATCAACAGTCTTTGATTCCGTCGGTCTTGGAGCAAACTGCAATGCGTCAAGATCTACGCTATTAATTTTGGAAGATGCATCTTTTGCTTCTTGTCCAGCCTCAGAAGGTTTTGAATTTATTGTCTTTTGTTCGGCTGATTTGACTTCAAATTTCAGCGCGTCCAAATCTTTTTTAAAAAAAACAACCTTAATCTTTGCTTCTGTCGGAATAACAGTTTTCTGGATATTAGGTTCAGGCATAAACTCCTGAGCTGTCTCCTCTTCTTCCGGAGGAAAATAGGCTTCTGGAATTGGACGATCTTCATAAGGAATCTCCTCCGCCGGTTGTGTGACTATTTTTGGCTCCGTCTGATTTACAGACTCAGCCGGTGTCGGTGTCACCTGCAGCTGACCATCCTGAGATCCAACTATCTGATCAGCATTCGATGCCTGTATAGTATCTTGATTTCTCCTTCTTCTTCCCATAATCTAAGCGATCTCTGTCATTAGGCAAATTCTACCGTCGCATGACGTTTTGTTGGATCTATCTCCTTGATTGTCAACGTCACTACATCGTCCGGCATAAAATCATCCACTAGTTGCGGCCACTCCATGAACACATATTCGCCAGAGTAGAAATAGTCGGCCAGACCAAGATCGATTGCCTCCTGCTGGTTCTTGACACGGTAGAAGTCAAAATGGAACACTCTGCAGCCATTGCCGTCATATTCATTCACGATGGCGAATGTAGGGCTGGTCACCTCCTCGTCGACACCAAGCAATTTGCACAACGATTTGATCATCGTCGTCTTTCCCGCTCCCATTTCTCCGATGAAACGAATGATTTTTCTGCCATCGAAAGCTTTGAGTATTTCAGACGCTGCTGAATCAATCTCTTCTAATGTATATTCAAATTCTGTCTTCATTGCTCTACTTTTTTAATTCAGGATAACTGACTCTTGTATGATAGATTGTCTTTAGTTTCTCAATCAATTTTGCCTTGATCTGCTCTATATTCTTAAATGTGAGCGGAGCATCCTTGAACGCTCCTTCGGCAATCTGAGAATCTATAATCTTAGACACAAGGTTAGTGATGCTTTCATCTGTATACTCCTTCATGCTTCTTGAAGCCGCCTCCACAGCGTCACACATCATAAGGATAGCCATCTCTCTGGAGAAAGGTCGAGGGCCCGGATATGTGAATTTGCTGATGTCGACGGGAGTGTCTGGATTCTTGTTGCAGGCCTTGATATAGAAATACTTGGCCTGACTCGTGCCATGATGTGTACGGATAAAATCCTGTATTTTCTCTGGCAATCCGTTCGCTTTGGCAATACGCAATCCATTCGCCACATGGTCGATAATGATACGTGCGCTGCTCTCCTCGTCGTTCAAAGCGTCATGCGGATTCACACCGTTCTGATTCTCTGTGAAGAAGACGGGATTTTCCATTTTGCCTATGTCGTGATACAAAGCTCCTGTTCTCACCAACATGGGTTTCGCGCCGATCTCGCGCGCCGCAGCGTCGGCAAGATTGGCAACCTGCATCGAATGCTGGAAACTTCCCGGCGCAACCTCTGAGAACTGTAGCAACAGAGGATTATTCGTATTGGCTAGCTCCACCAGCGTCACATCGGAAACATAATTGAATGTCTTCTCTATAATATATATGAGCGGATACGCGAACAGCAATAGCAATGCGTTCATCACAAATGGACCCAACTCATTGATAAACTCGACAGCATCTATTCGCACCCACTTGGATGTGTAAATCAGTGTGGATCCGAAATACAGGAATATGTATGCCGCAAATATTATAATCACCGTCTTCACAAGCTGTGAACGTTCGTACATATCCTTCAAAATACAAATCGTCAACATACCTATCACCACCTGCATCAGCAAAAACTCCACTCCCTCGTGCACTATGAACGAACAGATCAGCACCGTCGTGTTGTGCATGAACAACGCCGTTCGGGTATCGAAGAATGTCGCTATTACTATCGGCAGGATCGCATACGGGATGGCATGCACCCAATCCGGAGAGTAGCGGACGACAAATGATGTCAAGCCACAAAGGGAAAGAATCATCAGAAGCATAAACACAACATTGCGTCGCTCCTGGATGAAACGGGTACGGAACAGTGTCAAATAGAAATAGAAAGTCAAAAGACATATCGACACAATGATAACTTGTCCGATTTTCACCAGATAACGGTTGGAGGAATCTCCCTCGCCATTCTCGATCGCGCGCTCGAGACTGGTCAGTTTGCAAAAAACTTTATCTGTGATTTTGTCTCCCTTATCAACGATTTTCTCGCCTTCCTTGACAGTTCCTATCGTTGTGATTATGCTCTTTATAATATCCTGACGAGCCAACTCGCTGATTTTCTCGTCATAAATAAGATTCACAAAAAGCATTCTGTCAATGTCATAACGGCTAAGAATCTCCTTATCTAGCGTCGCAGGAGCCTTATTCAAGATATGCTCGTATGCCGTTTTTGGAGTGTAGACGGAATTCAAAGGCATCTCCACGAAAGCATTCGCGTCGTCTCCCTTTATTCGGATTGTCTTGAAGCTATCCTTGAATCTGTCGAAATCGTCAGCATCCATGATACCCTTCTGATAGATGTTGAAGAACTGGCTCTTGATATATTTAGTATATGAATCCGCCACATCCTCGCTTCTTGTCTTCTGGTTCAGTTTGGAAATCGCTTTTTCTCTCTCCGTATCAGAGATCGTGAAATATGGTTGGAACTGACGCTTCACAAGGCTGTCACTCTCCTCCTTGATTTCACTGTCGAGCTTATATACAGTGAATGGGAACGGTGCTGTGAGAGCATCCTTCTGCCATATTCCGTCTTTCTCAAACTTATATTCAAATTTGGCGGCAGTCGGGAATATCGAAATGATTATCACTCCGACAATGAGAAACAGACCAGCCACCACAAAACGCTGGTTTCTCGTAACGCCATCAATTTTATCTTTTATTGAACGCATAATCAATCGTTATTTACGACAAACGAACTGGAATGATGAAGGATCAATGATATGGATGTAGACGCCGTATCACCCTTCTTTAACGTGACAGCCTTTCCATGACACTCCAGCTCATACATAGATTTTTCTTTATCCAAAGTGTGGTAGCAATACACCTCTCCTAATGAATGACCCTCTGTAGGATATATACTGACATTTGTTTCGTTGTCTATATTCTCACTTATCGGAAAACACATTACCAGCACATCTCCAAGTCGTTCATTATAGCTTTCAATAATTCCAGCCCACATATTCATGTGGAATTTTCCAGAATGTACCTGTCCATCCTCACCCCACCCTATTTCTGGCGGCACTGAGTCTTCTGACATTTCATCAGGACAAAATGTATAAACAATACCCACTTTTTTTCCGATAGCTTTTTTCTCAAACGGATGAGTGGGGCCATCGATCTCCTTCAGGTCGCCACAAATTCTGACAACATTCTCGCCAGACACTCTGACGATATTCCACAAGTCTATGGTAGTTTCGCCATCCCCATGGTATGTAGCCTCAACAGCACAATCCAAAAGACCTTTATCATTCAACGTGAAGATTTTCCTCAGACTTATCTTGCTGACCTCACTCACACAGCCCTGAATGACAAGTTTAGTGTCTGATTTCTCCACGACTTCAAATCTGCCGAACGACACATACGGATCCGGCGGCCAATTGATGGGAGAATTGCGTCGCTCCATATTTATCGTCTGATGTTTCCACCACTGAGTCTGCGGGCCGATCCACACCTCCTGACCATAGAACTGGACAAAATCAGTGAAAGCGTCAGGAATAATCTCAGATTCCACCGTCTCCTTCAGAAGAAACTTATCAGATTTGATCATATTCTCTCCACCCTCGCGTCCAAAGAACACAAGACGTCCACCGACGTTGACATTAATCAAAGCCTCAACGCCAGCAGATTTCAATTTTACGATACGTCCGCCCATTTTCGTGCAAATTTGAATATACAAATTACAAAAATACAGTTTTCCTCGGAATTTATACTTTTTTAACAATCGAATATTTATTTTTTCGGACGGAATACCGTAAATTCTATTGCGGGCAGGTTTGAAACCTATCCCTACAATCTTGTATGGTCCGTTCTTTACGGGTTCACAACGATTATGAGGCAATTGCACTCCCTTCCCTTAACAATTTCCAAAACCAATAGCCAATGAATTCATAATTATAAACACCTTCTAAATTTTAGCAATCGAAGCTTATGCAATGAACAATTTAATTTTTTCACCCACGTTTTCTTTCAATCCGTAAGCAAACATATCAACAATCAACATTAAATTTAGACTTTCGTTTCTGCAGGTGTTTTGAATTTTGTAATTTTGCAAAAAACAAATTTATTATCGCTTATGACAACAATTGGAACATCAAAGTCTGGGGTCCGCAAGAAAGCTCTTATCTGCGGCGCAGGTGAATTAGGCAAGGAGGTCGTAATTGAGCTTCAACGTTTAGGAGTAGAGGTGGTTGCTGTCGACAGATACGACAACGCACCAGCCATGCAGGTGGCTCACCGTTCTTACACTATTTCTATGCTCGACGGTGCTAAACTTAGAGAAGTGATTGAAAAAGAGCGTCCTGACTATATCATCCCAGAGGTGGAGAGCATCGCCACTACAACTCTTTTGGAGCTAGAGAAAGAGGGATTCAACGTGGTGCCAACAGCACGTGCCACTTATTTGACTATGAACAGAGAGGGCATCCGTCGTTTGGCAGCTGAAGAACTTGGTGTTCCTACTTCAAGATACAAATTCGCAGAGACAAAAGAGGAGTTTCACAAAGCTGTCGCAGAAATCGGCATTCCTTGCGTCGTAAAGCCTATCATGAGTAGTTCAGGTCACGGTCAGAGCGTTATCAAATGTGAGGCCGACGTGGAGACTGCATGGAAAATTTCTCAGGAGGGAGGACGTGCCGGCGCAGGCAAGGTCATCGTGGAAGGATTCATCGATTTCGACTATGAGATCACACTTCTTACAGTAAGACACATCGGCGGCACAAGTTTCTTGAAGCCAATCGGACACCATCAGGTGGATGGCGACTATCAGGAAAGCTGGCAGCCACAGGCAATGTCAGGTGCGGCGCTGTCAAAAGCAAAGAATATCGCAGAAAAAGTGACTACCGCGCTTGGCGGATATGGAATCTTCGGCGTTGAGCTTTTCGTGAAAGGCGACGACGTTATCTTCAGCGAAGTATCCCCTCGTCCACACGACACTGGAATGGTGACAATGATCTCTCAAGATTTGTCGGAGTTCGCACTACACGTAAGAGCCATCCTTGGTTTGCCTATCCCAAACATCGCATTCCATGGTCCGTCTGCATCTAAGGCAGTAGTGGTGAGAGGCGACAGCAACCACGTCACATTCTCTGGAATTGAAAACGTACTTTCTTTGCCAGACACTCAGATCCGTATTTTCGGCAAGCCAGAGGTTCACGGCAAGCGTCGTATGGCTGTCATCTTGGCCCGTGGCGAAAATATCGAAGAGGCAAAAGAAAAGACTTTCACAGCATACAACAGTTTGAAAGTAGAATTGTAAAAATCACATTAAATAAGAAATGGCAAATTTTCCAATTGAGAAACTAAGAAAAATAGAGACACCGTTCTACTATTATGATGTAGAACTTTTGAAAGCCACATTAAACGAATTGAAATCGGAAGCCGACAAGTACGGTTTCCTTCCCCACTATGCGGTGAAAGCCAACGCCAACGAAAAAGTGTTGGCGATTGTAGCAGCCACAGGCATCGGTGCCGACTGTGTGAGTGGAAATGAGGTGTTGGCATGTGTCAAGGCTGGTTTTCCTGCCGACAAGATCGTGTTTGCGGGAGTTGGCAAGACCGACAAAGAAATCAACGCCGCCCTCGACGCCAACATTTTCTGCTTCAACGCAGAGAGTATTCCGGAGCTTGAGGTGATCAACGAATTGGCGGCAAAAAAAGGTAAAGTTGCGAATATTGAGCTACGTGTCAACCCAAACGTTGACGCTCATACACACAGCTATATCACAACCGGTCTGAATGAAAACAAGTTCGGATTCAGCATGGATGATCTTGAAAATGTAGTCGACATGATTGCCAAGATGAGCAACGTCGAACTGATAGGACTCCATTTCCACATCGGAAGCCAGATCACAGACCTCGGATGCTTCGAGCCATTGTGTGAGAGAATCAACGCATTGCAGGATCAGCTTGAGGCAAAAGGAGTGAAATTGAAGAATATCAATGTGGGAGGCGGATTGGGAATCGACTATGAGAATCCAGACGGCAATCCAATTCCAAACTTCAAGAAATATTTCGAGATTTACGCCAAAGGGTTGAAGCTGCGTGCCGGACAGAAGCTACATTGTGAGCCGGGAAGAAGCGTGGTGGCACAGTGCGGAAGCCTCATCACAAAGGTGACATACGTAAAGAAAGGCAAGGAAAAGCAGTTTGCCATTGTCGACGCGGGAATGACCGACTTGATCCGTCCTGCTCTCTACCAGGCATACCACAAGATCGAGAACATCACCTCATCAAAGCCAGCAGAGAAGTACGACGTAGTAGGACCGATCTGTGAGTCGAGCGACGTCTTCCAGAAAGACTGTTCGATCGCAGGAGCAGAGAGAGGCGATTTGTTGGCACTCCGTTCAGCAGGAGCCTACGGAGAAATCATGGCAAGCCGCTACAACCTTCGTGATCTTCCAAAGGGCTACCTTTCTACTGAGATTTAAGAATTAAAAATCAAGAACTAAGAATGCGTGATTCAGAAATGGGTCACGCATTTTTCATTTCAAAACGGTTTTAATTTAAGTAGAATGTTTTGTTACAGAGTTGAGGATTGTTAAGGGCGGAACGCCCTAACCACATCCTAGAGTGCGAGCCGTAGGCGAGCACATAAAATTTAATAAAAACCACAGAGGCACAAAGTTTACAGAGAAAAGCTATGCCTTTTTATGAGGAAAAGAGAAACTTCACTTTGATTCCCCTAAATTGCGTTTCTTCAATTTTTTTAACGAACATTGCACATGCATCTTGACTCTAGGACGCATTTTTTATATCACATCCAAAGTGGTTCTGTCTCCCAATATTTTGGAAAGCCCATAGCTTTTGTATCTATCATAGGGAAATCAGAAAACAACTTTAACAAACGATCTTTCAACTTATTATGTGGGGAAATGATATCGACAAACCACTTTATTATACATAAATCAAAATAGATTCGTTTTGGAGAAACCTTAGAAACAATCCATTTTCCTTTAATTTTCTTTGGAATCATTGGGCATATAGCATTCTCTTTATTCCATACACGGGAATGATGGCAACACGAATTACGAGTAAGAGTAACGATTGTCATCCAAGATGCAAAAACCGGAACTGGCAGGCCAAAGCGAGAAGCTATTTTTTTGCGAAGCACGTTATCTGCAAGGTTTTCAAAAATACGTGTCACAACACCAAGCGGAAGGATTTCAACAAGAATCCAAGCCGGAGGATATGGATTAGAGTACTTTGATTTGAAATGAAGAATAAATTCCTCTTTTGAATTTTTTAATTCTTTGTCTATGAGAGTCATGGTTCGAGAGAATCGCTCTTCACTGGCAAAAAAAGACGGATCAGTCATCCAAAAGATATTCCCTGTATATTCTGACACCACATTCGACAATATACTACGAAACAATATCTCTATCTTTTCTATTTCATAAAAGATCAAAAATCTGAACTTTTTATCAAAGCGATATAGATTGATAGCATTCTGAAACTTACTTCCAGATTTAAAAGAATGATTTTCTTTTGGGAATCGCAGCATTGGATAAAAATAACCACTTAAACGATAATATCCAACCCTATCAATATACCTTTGTGCAAAATCCACATCCTCTATAATAAGGCCTCTATCCAATAAAAGAGAGACGATGTCGGATGTGCAAGAGAAATGTTTTTTGTACTGTACACTCATAATATATAAAAATAAAACGACCCCCGATTTGAGCATCCACGAGAGGCTTGGGGGTTCTGGTACTGCAAAAATATGAACTTATTTTCAAATGAACAACTTTTTAGAATGTTTTTTTCACTTTTCACGAGAAACTGCAATTTTATTAGAATGTTTTGTTACAGAGTTGAGGATTGTTAAGGGCGGAACGCCATAACCACATCCTATAGTGCGAGCCGTAGGCGAGCACATAAAAAACAAAACCACAGAGGCACAAAGTTTACAGAGAAAAGCTATGCCTTTTTATGAGGAAAAAAGAAACTTCACTTTGATTCCCCTAAATTGCGTTTCTTCAATTCTTTTAACTAACATTGCACTTGCATCTTGACTCTAGGTAGAGAGACAATATCAGATGTGCAAGAGAAATGTTTTTTGTACTTTACACTCATAATATTATAAAAATAAAACGATCCCCGATTTGAACATTCATGAAAGGCTTGGGGTAACAGCTGTTACGATAGTGCGAATTCCAAGTATTTCCAAAAATCCGCACATTTTTTCAACCTATTTTCCCATATATTTAGAGGGTGTATCAAAATGTAAAATCAAGTTTTTCGAACTTACATTTTGTCACTTTTTATATGAACAAAGCCGTTTCAGAGCTTAAAAATTACAGTTAAGTCTCTGAAACGGCTATATTTTTGGAGAAATTAAAAATCAACTTACATTTTGATAGTTTGATTTTTGATAAATTGAGTTTTGATACACCCTCCTACAATAAATCTATTCAAAAATTAGCATATTTCCGCACCGTTGATCTCAAGTTTGAATTTTAGATTCAAATACGACGCTGCTTTCTGACACAGCTTCATACGGCTAAGGAATATCTCAAAATACTCGATGACTGGACTTATTTCTGTGTCAAGCGTGAGGGATAGGATCAGGGACGTGTGGTCGTCCGACAAACTTACATGGTTTTCCGTCACCGCATAATTCACTCTGTCATGGATGTCAAACGAACTTTTGTCTGCATTTCTCACACGTGAACGCCGCACATCACTTTTATCCGCAATAATAAGGGCAGCCGCGACGTCGCTGACAGGGAAAGCTGTGCTTTCATCATGGTTGCCGATAGCGGCTATTATCTTCGCAATGTCTTCGTATTGCATACCCATTTTGTCGAGAATACGAAAAGCCATTATCGCTCCAGACTGTGCATGGTCGATCCTGTTTATGACATTGCCGATATCATGCATATAGCCCGCTATACGAGCCAATTCCACATCATGTTCGTCGTAGCCTAACTGCTGCAACATATCCCCAGCACACTTTGACACACGCATCACATGTGCAAAACTGTGCTCTGTAAATCCCATACGTTCGAGGGATAGATCCGCACGTCTGATATATGTTTTGATTTCTTCTTCCTGAAGGATTTCCTTAAATGTTATTGTCTGCCTCATTATTCAAATATATTTTGCGACACAAAATTAATAAATTGCCATCACATAACCGTCTCATAAAGATTACAATTCATAAAACCTCTGCACCGCGGCAAAATTAAAAGAATCTGTTCAAATTTACTACGTTCATGGATTTTGATTGGCGATTTGTGAAATGTCCATATAATATGATACCCGAACTCACGTTAAATAATTTTAAACAGCCACTATTTTTTTAGAAAAAAATCTAACTTTGCAAAAGGATGAAACGAATGTGCAGAGTCATATGTTTTTTAACGGTTCTCCTGGCCGTATGGCTGACAGTCATAACAAGCTGGCAGAAGAGTGACGTATACAATTTACAGGACATCCAACAAAACACAGAGTTTTCTTTTCAGATTCCCAATCAACAACAGCACCATGAGGCGACACTGACAGATGCCGCACAGATTTATCGCATCTGTAGCTCACGGCCTCAGCGTATTCTTTCGTCTCAAGAATTCAGACACGACAGGACATTAGCTTCATTCTATGGATCCTCCCGTCGACATATTATCAACCTACTCTATTCCTTTCACGACAGCAGATGGCGTTTGAAATCGTCACCATTCTGTCTGCACGTCTCATGTGACTACTATGTCATTGCATTGAGGCACATTATTCGTTAGCATTGCTTTTCTACCATTCGGAGCAGACAATAGCTCACAAAAAATCAAACAAATAGACATCGCCAACCATTAAAAGGTTGAAGATGGTTGTTGCTGTTTCGGCATATCATATTGTCGACAAAAACACTTCAAAGCACGATTTTAATGAAGACGACGTTGCAAAATTTTCACTTAATACATTCAAGCAATGACAACATTAACATTAGCGATAGTTATCGTATTTTGCATAGGCTATTTCTTTATAGCCATTGAGAGCGTAACCAAAATAAACAAGGCAGCCATTGCCTTGTTGATGCTTGTGGCCACATGGACACTGTTTATGATAAACCCATCCGACTATCTGCCTTCCGCTGTAGACGGACAAATAGCGTCAGTAGTCGGTGAGACAATCGAACGCCACTTGGGTTCGACCGCGACAACCTTGTTCTTCTTGATGGGAGCAATGACCATCGTTGAGCTTGTAGACCAGAACGGAGGCTTCAACTTCGTCCGCGATGTCATGCAAACACAAAGCAAACGTGTTCTGCTGTGGCGTATAGCCTTTATGACATTCTTTCTATCTGCGATCCTCGACAATCTGACAACATCAATCGTGATGATTATGATTCTTCGTAAATTGGTCAGCGAACAGAAAGACCGTATCATATATGCTTCTCTGGTGATCATTGCCGCCAATAGTGGCGGAGCGTTCTCACCTATCGGCGATGTCACGACCATCATGCTGTGGAATAAAGGAGTGGTAACCGCATCCGGAGTCATCAGCGAACTTATATTGCCTTCACTTGTATCAATGGTCATTCCGGCATACGCTCTCTCCTTATCATTAAAAGGCACACTTTCCTCCGCTACCGTGCAAATGCAGACGAATCAAGTGAATGAACTGACTGCCACACAACGCAAAACAATATTCTTCTTGGGTGTAGGCGGACTCATTTTTGTGCCAATATTCAAGAGCATCACTCACCTGCCTCCGTTTGTGGGAATCTTATTGGTATTAAGTTTATTATGGACAGTCACAGAAATCTTCTACGCTCATTTGAAAGCAGCAGAAGAAAAGAATGCGATGCAGAAACGTGTATCTCAGATTCTTACAAAAATCGACATGTCAACGATTCTTTTCTTCCTCGGTATTCTGATGGCAGTGGCATGTCTGGAGACTATCGGAGTACTCACAATGTTAGGTGATGGATTAAACTCTGTATTCGACAGCAATCACTATCTGATAACAGGCATCATCGGCGTTCTCTCTTCTATCGTCGACAATGTGCCATTGGTTGCAGGATGTATGGGAATGTATCCAGTAGCATCGACAGGCGACATGGCGGTTGACGGCATTTTTTGGCAGTTGTTGGCATATTGTGCAGGTGTAGGTGGATCAATGCTTATCATCGGTTCGGCTGCTGGAGTTGTGGTAATGGGACTTGAAAGAATCACATTCGGATGGTATATGAAACACATATCATGGATAGTTCTTCTCGGATATCTGGCAGGCATACTGTGCTATTGGGCAGAGAAGACATTTATATTTTGAGTCACTCCATTTACGGGATTTTGAATAAATAACCAAAAGGCTGAATTCCAAAATCGGATTCAGCCTTTTTTATATATCGTCCTAGATATAGTCGACGGGGAAATTCATTCGCCTCTCTGCGTCTTCGCGATCTTTTCAATATTCAAGCTTCTTGCGGACGCATCAAAAATTCTTCGGTAGACACCATTCTTAGCGTAACACTCTTCATGTGTGCCATGCTCCATCACCCTACCCTTTTCCAACGAATATATCATCTCAGAATCTATTATCTGCGAAAGGCTATGTGAAATGATGATGACGGTGCGGTTCTGCTTTATCGCGTCTATACTATTCTTGATCTGCTCAGTGGCGATAGCGTCGAGGCTGGCAGTCGGCTCATCAAGGAATATAATCGGAGGATTCTTAATAAACATTCTGGCAATAGCCACTCGCTGCTGCTGTCCGCCCGACAATTCCGTCGCCTTGCTTTTGAATCCATTCGGCAAAGATATCACCTGATCATATAGGAATGCCTTCCTAGCCGCCTCCATCACCTCCTCATCAGTAGCGTCGACATTTCCATAACGGATATTTTCCTCTATCGTACCGTCGAAAATATGATTCTTCTGAAGCACAAGTCCGATATTGTCGCGAAGATATTGCGTATCCCAGTCTTTAAGGCTAACACCATCAAGAAACACGTCGCCACAATCCTGCTCATAAAATTTATCCAAAAGGTTGATTATCGTACTTTTTCCAGCACCAGAAAGTCCAACCAAAGCTGTGATTTTACCACTCTCGATCTTCATATTTATGTCATGAAGTGCTTTTGTGCCATTAGGATAAGTGAAGTCGACGTGACGCAATTCAAACTCACCCTTGATCTTTTCCGGACGATGCTTGCCACTCTTCTCTGTCTCTTCCGCACCAGAATCAATAATTTCAAAGAATCCGTTTGCATAAATCAAAGCGTCGTTGAAATCATCATAAATTCGATGAAGCTGACGTGTGGGCGACGTCACATTGCCAAACAACATGATATGGTACATGATCGCACCAATAGTCATATCACCGTTGAGCACAAGGAAAGCGGTAAGGATAATGATAAGCACCACTCCTATCTGCTCAACAAACGTCTTCAAGCCTTCAAAGGCAAAACTTGTCTGACGTGTCTTCAGCTGATTTTCAGTGATATTCTTCTGAAGTTCAAGCTGTTTCTTTCCTTCTATCTGCTCACGATTAAAAGATTTGATGACGGTGATGCTTTCAAGTATCGTCATGATACCGTGGCTCTTAGCCTCACGGAAATCCTTATGCTGTGTGCGCCATCCCTTCAGTTTGCTTGCTTGCAAATAAGTGATATAGAAATAGATAGGCACAATCACAAGTGCGACGGTGCCGACATAGACATTCTGTTTGAACATCAACACCAATGCAAGAATAGCGCTGCAAAACAGAGGCAGGATATCAATGAAGAAGTTCTGGACTATACGAGTCAGGCTCTCCACTCCCCTGTCTATACGTGTCTGCAGTTTGCCCGGCTCATTGCCAGACTTTGTGAAAAAGGCAAGACGGTATGTAAGGACTCTTTCTATCACATCCTGTGCTAAATCCTGAGAAATACAAATCTTCAGTTTTTGCCCGAAAAATTTTTGGCCAAATTGCACAAGGATAATCATCAGTTCCTTACCTAGCAACACAGATGAAATCAGGATAAGAATATCAATTCCGTCAACAAGACCTTTTCCTGCAGTGACAAGAGCATTGATGGAATCAACAGTATAGTTGAGGACAATCGCGTTGACCTGGGCCATAAGTGATCCGACCATGGTTAGCAGCAACGTCGCAAACACAAGCCACTTATACGGCTTGACATAAACTGAAATTCTTTTGAATATTTCTATAACAGACATTATATAGTGTTTGATTTAATTACAAATCAGCGGATAAATTAGTTTAATATATTTTGCTATAAAGCTCATTCAGCAACTAAAAATGAGGATTTCTAAGGATCAATGCTTGACTGATATTGGATCTAACCCCACAAAATCTGCAAGTAAGAACGAGCAATTATATTTTAATTATGTGATCGCCTTCGATACGCACTAGAGAGGAATATCTTCAAGTCAAAAATATTATAGATTAAAAAAGGCAAACATCAACATCAATATTGCAATTGCAAACAAAATATATGAAAGGCTGCTTGTCTTTTCCTTTTCATAGCCATCTTTAATATATGTATTTTTTCTTGAGTAATTATCCTCAAATTTTTTCGATGAACTGTCTGAGACATTTTCTTTCGGAGTGTCATATCCTGCTTTGTCTTCATTGTTAATCGAAAATGAAGATGACGACGGTTCTTCATAAGTATCATCAGTCGATTCTTCTTCTGTCTCATCTTCATCAGGCAAAACATAATTCAAATCAGCTCTGATTTTAGAGACAGCTCTTATTGGAATCAAACATGCGCGATGACAAGTAAGCACATCACATTCGGGATCTTCATCTTTGTCTTTATCCACGTAGAAATAGACGACATCATCATCAGATTCATCTAATTCAGAAGACCACCAGCTACAGCTAAAATCACTGTCTTCATAAACTTCATATAAATATTTTGGGAAACGTAACTCATTTCCATTTGGTCCGACAAATACGATTGAATTTTCTTTAAGTCCCAATTCACAGAACATCATCAGTTCCCGCCAATCTGTATACGAAGGAATTTTCCAATCTTTTCCCCACAAAACAGTTGCAGCATCATCTTCAGGATCAAGGATACGTTTTTTGTCTCTATCATTATATTTGACAAACTCGTCATCTATAATATACTTATGATCGTCGTCATTCCAATCACCATCTGGATCTTTAGGTTCAACCTCACCCCACATGAAAAAATCACCAAATTCGCCTACTTTGGTAGCACCGATATCATAAGATGCCCACAGTGTACCAGAAGGAAGGCCTAGATCCACGTAATCATATCCATTTATCATATCCATATACGTTTTTTACTAGATCAAAGACAAACCGTACATTTACTTTTCCTCAATCGATTCTTTTCGAAGAATAGGCCAAGGTCCATTTTGGTTGACGACGACTTTACACAAACCTTCTGTAGAATCCTCAACCAACAATATCAAACTCCACAGATATACATTGTCACGTTTGTTGATGCACTTAAAAGTAAATGATGAGACATCCAAAACATCTCCTTCACAAAATACGATGGAATTTTCCATCGGACCATCTGATCTCAAAATACGATGATACATTACTTGCATAGGATTATTTTGTTTATCCACCGCAGTAAGATGTATCGGTTTGCTTAAATCAACAGGTTCTGATACTTGTTCATTGTATTTCAACAAAGCAGAAACCGACTTGTTGTCTGAACTTGTATATTCAGCAAATACTTTGTAATCCGGGCAACCTATATTATCATGATAAACCTGTACGTATCTTGGGCTATTCTGACGGACAGTATCACCGACAGATGAACCGTTCTGATCCAATGACGACTCCTGAGCATAGCTGTTCAAAAAAAACAAAATAGCAAAAAACAAAAAACAAAACTTTCTCATAAATCATAAATTTAAGAGTAATTGTATTTTATGCTTTCACAAAAATCCTTCTGACATTGCATCCGAGCAAATTACCGAAAATGCTTAACAAGTATGTGACAAGCAATGCAGATTCAAATTTGCCACCATGAAACAGATACAAAGCATAATAAAAACTATCCGCGATACTATGATAGAATCCACACAAAATGAATAGAGGCACACCAAACAAAATACCCAGCGGAGTGTTTTTCTTATACATGAAAACAGCCATCTCCATAATGAATCCACAGAATATAGCTTTTATTATAGCTTCTAAAGCAGTGGCATTCAATCTGTTGTTTATTATAGACTGAAGATTGGAATTCACTCCGTCGCCAGCAGTCACCGACAACATTAGAGCGACAATTGTAGTGCCGACGACATTAAACAACAATATCCAACCGAGAACAGGATAATATATGTCATCAGACTTGTTGAGAGATACAGAGCCTGCCTTACCAGTGTACAGATGCAATCCTATATAGCACACCCCAAGAAGACCGAATGCGAACATACACGCGCCTACAATACCACTTACAGTCAAATAAATATAACCTGCAACTGCAATAAATATACCAGCAAGAATAGAACTTTTGATGATTTTCTGCATATCCTCTACTTTTTCAGATTGGAAAAATGAATAATTATAATTCTAACACGGGGCAAAATTACAAATATTTTTTTTCTCAAGCAAACTAACATATAAATACACAAAACAGTTACACGACATATTCATAACTCAGCGGGCATGTTTGAATCCTCCCCATACGGCAATAAAAGAAGTTAGGAACAATATCTATCAAACTTGAATTCTTAAAAATCCACAAACTCGACAGTCATTTTTTGAATTAAAACGTGAAAAAAAGAGGTTGGATTTCTCCAACCTCTCTATATAATTGTCTGAAACGACGTTGATTAGAACCAACGAGTGTAACAGAAGTCCATCTTGTGAGCAAGCAAACTGCTCTTAGGGAACATACGGAATGCGTACTTGTAAGTATCAGCCTCCTCGATAACGATGTTAGCCTTGTAGAACAATCTTGTGCCCTCCTGCTTGTACATCTCCATCTCTACTACCTTGTAGATCTTGTCGTAACCCTTCTCATTCTTGTTTGAGATTACGATATCAACACCGATTCCATTGTCACCAAGACCATTGACGTTAAGAATAACATCAAACTGGTTCTTGTCGCCAACCTCTGGATTAGTCAACAACTTCTCAGGGATATTTGCCTGCTCAATTGTAATGTTATCCCAACCTGCAGCAATCTTCTCCTTCCAAGCAGCGATTTCCTTGGCCTTAGCATAACCATTAGCAGAAACCTCATCGTATGACTTCTGAAGCTTGTTGTAGAAACGATCTACATAGTCGTCCAACTGACGCTTCATAGTGTAGTTAGGAGTGATCTGCATGAATGAGTTCTTGATTGTCTGTACCCACTCAGGAGAGTAACCCTTTGAATTAGTTGCATAATATTTAGGGATGATCTCTTTCTCAAGTAGGTTGTAGATAGTAGCAGCGTCAAGCTGATCCTGATATGGCTGATAATCGTAAGTTCTGTGCTCTGTCAATGCCCAACCAGCACCCTCACGGTATCCTTCATACCACCAACCATCCTTAACGGAAAAGTTGATTGTACCGTTCATCAAAGCCTTCTCACCTGATGTACCAGATGCCTCAAGCGGACGAGTTGGTGTATTCAACCAAATATCTACACCAGAGATAAGCTTCTTAGCTAGAGCCATATCGTAATTCTCCAAGAAGATAACCTTACCCTGGAACTCAGGCATACGAGAAATCTCGATGATTCTCTTGATCAATCCCTGACCACCACCGTCGGCTGGGTGAGCCTTACCAGTGAAGAAGAACTGAACTGGTGCCTTGTCGTTGTTGACAATCTGAGACAAACGCTTCAAATCAGAGAACAACAAATGAGCACGCTTGTATGTTGCGAAACGACGACCGAATCCGATTGTCAACGCATTTGGATTGATCTTTTCAGTGATTGCCAACACCTGTGTTGGATCTCCCTGGTTCTTCAACCATGTAGCCTTATACTGAACCTTGATGAAATCGATCAAACGGTTCTTCAATGCCAACTTAGTCTCCCAAATTTTAGCATCGTCTACCTTATTGATTGGAGCCCAAGTAGATTCCTTAGACTGTTTTGCAATATAATCAGCACCGAATGTAGACTCAAACAATTTCTTCCATGAACGGTCAGCCCATGTCGGCATATGGACACCATTTGTGACGTATCCAACGTGCAACTCCTCTGGGAAGTATCCCTTCCAAATTGGTGCAAACATCTTCTTAGATACCTCACCGTGCAACCAAGACACACCGTTTGACTCCTGGCATAGGTTGCAAGCGAACACTGACATAGAGAATTTCTCTCCCTTGTCACCTGGGTTCTCACGTCCTAGATCCATCAAGTCGTCCCAAGAGATGCCAAGACGCTCAGCAAACTTGTACATATATCTTCCGAACAAGCTCTCATCAAACTTATCGTGACCAGCAGGAACTGGAGTGTGTACAGTGTAAAGAGCAGATGCGTGAACGACTTCCTTAGCCTGCTCAAATGTCATACCTTCCTTCTCAATATAGTCAACCAAACGCTGAAGGTTAAGAAGTGCAGCGTGGCCCTCGTTACAGTGGTAGATATCCTTCTTGATGCCAAGTTTCTGTAGCATCAACACACCACCGATACCAAGCAAGTACTCCTGCTTCAAACGGTTTTCCCAATCTCCACCATATAGCTGGTGAGTGATTGAACGATCGTAATCAGGATTCTGCTCGATATCTGTATCAAGCAAGTATAGATCAACACGTCCTACAGCCACTTTCCAGATGTTAGAGTAGATTGTACGGTCGTAGTAAGGCACCTCAAGAATGATTGGGTTACCGTCCTTGTCCTTAACCTGCTCCAATGGAAGAGTTGAGAAATTCTGTGGCTCGTAAACAGCTATCTGATCACCGTCCATTGAAATAGACTGTGTGAAATATCCATATCTGTAAAGGAATCCGACTGCACACATGTTGATGTTAGAGTCAGAAGCCTCCTTCAAGTAGTCTCCAGCCAACACTCCTAGACCACCAGAGTAGATTTTTAGAATGTCAGTCAAACCATACTCCATAGAGAAGTAAGCAACCGATGGCTTGCTAGCCTCGTTCTTCTTGTCCATGTATGCCTTGAAGTTCTTGAACACCGAATCAATCTCTTTTGCGAAATCAGCATCCTTTGCCACATCGTTAAGGCGCTTGATGTTTACTTTTGAAAGGAAAAGAACTGGATTCTTGCCTGAAGCCTCCCATGTAGCTGGGTCAATCTTCTCGAAAAGGTCTGTAGCCTCCTCATTCCATACCCACCACAGGTTCTTTGCCAAAGTCTGTAGTTTCTCTAGCTTTGCAGGAATCTTAGCTTTAGTAGTAAGTTCTCTCCAAGCAGACTGATTTGTGTTGCTAGTCTTAACTTTCATAACACTTATTTTTAGTATACTTTATTTCTTTTATTAACTCTCATTTTTTCTTTGCACAGCTGCGACGCTTCGGTTTCTCCACAGTCTCAGTTGTCTGTTTTGCAGACGGTGCTTTCTTTGCCGCACTCTTTTTTACACCCTTGGACAAAGCCTTGTCGTAAGCCTCAACGTATGATGCGATGAATTTGTCCCACGATGCCTTATCAGCAAACGTTTTTGCCTTCTCCGATATTTTGGCGACATCCGCGTCTTTCATCTTGGAGAATGAGACAACCTCATTTTCAATACGGGAAGCGACTTCGTCAAAATTGAAATCAGTACGGTTGACAACAGCCACACCATTGCTGATTGAATCCGACTTTTTCGATTCTTTCTTTACCCACAATCCGAATCCTGCCTTATCTGTAGTGATTGTCGGAACTCCGAATGCCACACTTTCAAGTGGAGTGTAGCCCCATGGTTCATAATATGACGCAAACACTGTCAGATCAAGACCTGGCAACAGATCATAGTAACTCATATTGAATATGCCGTCATTGCCGTCGAGCAAGCATGGCACATATATCACTTTTACTTTATGACATTCCTGATTATCAAGGCCATAATAACCAATTGCATTTAGGATTTCATTATTCCATGGTTCATTCACCTCATGAGTGGGAACTTTCCAATCCAACTGGTTCTTGCCTTTTGACTCAAGTTTTTCCTGCAAATCCTTGCGTGGACATTTAACCCAAGAAGGCACCATAATAAATGCGACGACCTCTCTATCAAGATTTGGATTTTCATCCAACTGTTTCAACGTCTTCACAAAGACATCCAAGCCCTTGTTGCGCCACTCAAATCTGCCACTTGTTGCGACGAAAATTGCATTTTTCTGCAATTTATAACCCAACAAAGCCTCAGCCACTTTTGTCATCTTGCTGCGGGCATTCTTGCGTGCTTTTTCCAACTTGTCTCCTGTTGGCACGAAGTCAGACTCGAAACCATTTGGTGTGACAAATGCAGGAATATCAAGCAACTGCTTGCACTCATCAGCAGTAAGATTAGAAACAGTAGTGAAGCAATCGGCATTATGAGCTGCAGACTTCTCTATAGAATGTTTGTTTGCGACACCCAATTCACCAGCCATCTGGTCTCCATTATAGGCTGTGAAATATGCGTAAAGTTGCTTATTGTTAAAACAGATCGAACGACCTGTTGTTGTAGCATGTGTAGTGAACACTGTCTTGACCTGTGGGCAACGGCTCTTTACATACAAAAGACCGGATGCAACCTGCCATTCATGGAAATGCGCGATGACACCAGCGTCAGCACATTTATTAAAATTCACAAAACTTTCAACAACTTTTCCAGCTGCCATGCCAAACACAGCACAATCGTGGTAGTCGCCAACAGCGCCAAGAGAATTGACGCCGAACTTTTCCCACATTTCACCGTAGAAAGCATCTCTTTCTGAGAAGAAAGGTTTGTAGTCAACTAAAATAACCAAAGGATTTCCAGGCACATTCCAAGTGCCAACACGCACTGCCAACCCCTCTTTTGCGGCAGCCACCTTCCAAGATTTAAGAGCTGACTTGTTTTCCTTAAAATATATGTTGTCTTCGTTTCCGAAATCAGGTCCAATAAAAATCAAATGGTCTCCTAGTATATCCCCCAACGCTTTTGCGTGTGTGGATAAGACCGTGTAAATACCGCCATTCTTATTGCAGACTTCCCAACTTGTTTCTATCACATAGTTGTCCTTATCCATAATCCTTTTATTTTATTATGTAGTTCTTATGCAAAAATAATAATATTCACAATAAAACGGCTATAAAAAACAAGAAAATGCCAAACAACATATTATTTATATGCAATATTTAGCATAAAAACTTACTTTTTTGCGATACACTCAATTTCCACCAATCCGCCCTTTGGCAATTTAGAGACTTCTACGCAAGAACGAGCAGGATAAGGCTTACTGAAAAATGAGGCATACACTTCATTGACCGCAGCAAATGCATTCAAATCTGTGATGAACACCGACGTCTTCACAACATTTGAATAATTGCATCCAGAAGCTTTCAAAATTTCCCCTATATTCTTCAATGATTGTCTTGCTTGCTCCACAACATCTGGCGACAATGACCCGTCTGTGGGATTCAACCCCAACTGTCCTGAAACATAAATAAAATCACCTGCCTCAATCGCTTGGCTATATGGTCCGACAGCCGACGGTGCATTATTTGTAGAAATTTCTTTATTCATAATTCAAAATCGTTAATCAATACCCACAAAAATATTTTTTTTGGGGGAGAAATGCAAGGGAAGATTAGGAAATTAAGGAATAAATGGTAACGATAACATCCCTTATGTCTATCATTTTTATTAACATTCATACAAGATATTGATATTATTTCTAAATTTGCATTGAGAAATCAATCAATTTGATTGAAAATATTATAAAGGAGAATAGGAAACATGAAAGATAACAGCAATACAACAACACATGTACTGAACACACAGACAAATTGGGAAGAATTATATTTTTATCAAAAATCAGACGTAATCTATCAAATGTCGTTTGCATTCTGCGACCGTTTCATCAATTTATATAAAGACCGCACACGTGATCAAATTATTCAAGCCGCAAGATCATGCAAACAAAATATTGTAGAGGGATTAGCTGATGGAGTAACATCATCCGAAATGCAACTAAAATTACTAAATGTTGCAAGAGCATCTCTCAAAGAACTTAAGGAAGATTACAAAGATTATGTCAAATCACGTCATCTTCAATTTTATGACCAAAACCATCCAAAGTATGATGGAATGTTAAAATATTGCAGATTTCACAATAAACTTGAAGATTACGAGCCATTCTTCTCAAAATGGAACGATGAAGACATGTGCAATTATGCAATCACATTGTGTCACATGATTGACAAAATGATGATGTCATTTCTTCGGAAATTGGAACAAGAATTTGTCACCGAAGGTGGCATAAAAGAACGAATGTATAAAGTACGGACCGGATATAGGCAACAACAAGAAGTCCTGCAAAAAAAGCTAGAATCAACCATATCAATCATTCAACAACAGCTACAGGATTCTCAAAAACAAACAAATTATTGGAAAGAGCAATATAATAATTTAAGAGAAAGAGCATTAAAAGCTTATAACCTGCAACAAGAAGAAATAAAATTTCTCAAGTCACAATTGGAACAAATCAATAACAAATAAGATAGTTTATTCTAGTTTATTCTAACTAAAAAAGCGATGCATTTAACATCGCTTTTCATATACAAAATCTATTTTATAAATATCATACAAATATCAATCGCAACAGCTGCCATTCTAGCTCCAGCAGAAGCCAACTCTAATAGTCCCCCATTTCATATTAAACCAGAGTTTATGCATTTATAACCTGCATGTTTGCGGCCGCAAATGCCAAAAAGATGCGTTTCACTCCAAAATGGTTGAACTCGATGAACGCTTTTGTCTCTTTTCCTTCTCCTTCCAATTTGACAATCTGGCCGATTCCATATTCTTTATGTTTGACGAATGTCCCAACCTTAAACTGTGAAATATTGACCGGTCCTACCCTACCAGACAACATACTTGCCGGTTTGAATCGTCCCGTCGCCAACGGATGGACATTTTGAGCTGGACGTGAAGTTGTGGCAGATGGAGTTGATTGTTGCGACAGTGAGGACGGTCTGCGGAAATTGAATTGTTGTCCCTTCCAACGCATCTCTCCACGCTCTGAAGAAACAGACGCCGTATCTTTCCACTCTTTCGGCAAAATCAACAAATTAGGATCAATCTCTTTAATGAAACGACTAGGGTTACTAACTTTTAATGTTTGTCCTTCCATTCGTTGTTTGCAATAAGTGATGTAGCAGTTTTTCTCTGCTCTTGTGATTGCCACATACATGAGTCGGCGCTCTTCTTCCACAGATTCTTCACTTGCGCTTCGTTTCGACGGGAACATTCCCTCCTCAACACCGATGATGAACACTTCCTTAAACTCAAGTCCCTTGCTGGCATGCACCGTCATCAATGTCACTTTATTATTGTCGTCTCCCTCATCCACACTTGTCAACAATGCGATATCCGTAAGAAAATGATTCAAAGACAAATCCGCCTCAGGACCGTCTTCTTCAGAGACTCTCGTCTTAAACTCAAACACAGAACGAAGCATCTCATTAATATTTTGCTGACGGTTTTTGTTCTCCAACTCATTGTCCTTATATGCGTCCGCCCAGATTCCAGATCGTTTGATCACGGAATCCACAACCTCATAGGCATCTGATTCAGATGCTTTTTTACCAAAATCATTAATCATCTCAGCAAACGCAGCCACTTTATTTTTCGTTCCTTCGTTTAGGAAATCAAAATCACGGATATTATCCACGACATCCCAGAAAGAAACATTATTCGCAGCAGACTGTTCAAAGATTTTTCCGACAGTCACGTCGCCAATACCTCGTGGCGGATCATTTACAATACGTTTGAATGCCTCTTCATCATGATGGTTGATTGCCAGACGACAATAAGAAACAATATTCTTTATATCAGCTCGCTGGTAGAATGTTTTTCCACCCCACACTCGCGACGGAATGTTCTTATCTCTGAGTGCTTTTTCTATAAGTCGAGATTGTGTGTTGACTCGATAAAGGACTGCGAAATCCGAGTACTTGCAATCGGCCTCTTTCACAAGTCGATCTATTGAGTTTGCCACAACCTGAGCCTCTTCTCCTTCTGTATACGCTCCGAACACACGCACCTTATTTCCGACCTCCTGCTCTGAAAAAGCGTGTTTTTCAAGTTGTTGTGAATTCTTGGCGATCAAGCTGTTGGCAACATTCACAATAGTCTGTGTCGAACGGTAATTTTGTTCTAGACGGAAAACTTTAGACTCCGGATAATCATTGGTGAAAGAGAGTATATTACGCACGTCAGCACCACGGAAACCGTAGATAGACTGTGCGTCATCCCCCACTACACATAGTTTATGATGCTGCTGACAAAGTTTGCGAATGATACGGTACTGTGATGCGTTTGTATCCTGATACTCGTCGACAAGAATAAATCTGAATTTATTCTGATACTTGAAAGCCACTTGTGGATCATCACGGAGCAATATATTGGTAAACAGCAATATATCATCAAAGTCGAGTGCATTGGCATTTTTGCAACGTGCAGCGTAGGCCGCATACAAGTCTCCAAATGCGTAAAGATGATCAGCTAAATCACGCTCGTGAAACTCAGGGATGTCTCGATACATCTGCGGAGTGACCAAATCATTCTTCAAACGGGATATTCTCGCATGAATCTTCTTGGCATTGTAAGTTTTGTCATCAAGCTTTCGCTCTTTTATGATAGTGGCCAAAAGATTTTGAGAATCAGTACCGTCATATATGGTAAAATCCTTGTCCAATCCAAGTTTTTCGGCTTCTGCTCTCAGAATACGAGCGAAGATAGAATGGAAAGTACCCATCCAAAGTTTACTTGCGGCTTCAGTCCCAACAACTTTTGCGATACGCTCTTTCATTTCTGTCGCAGCCTTCTTGGTAAACGTCAAAGCAAGAATCGACTGTGGCTTAAGTCCAGACTGCAAAAGATATGCGATTTTGTAAGTAAGCACTCGCGTCTTACCAGAACCAGCACCGGCAATCACCAAAGATGGACCATCACTATAAGTTACAGCCTGACGTTGCGGCTCATTAAGGGAATTCAAATACTCCATTGTCATATATTATTAATCCTATTTCTTCATTTTCAAAAGCTCATTCTGCAGTTTGATCATTTCATCACGCAGACGAGCAGCCTCCAAGAACTCAAGGTCCTTAGCGGCATCAAGCATAGCCTGTTTTGTTTGGGCAATAAGCTTCTCCAGTTCAGCAGGTGTATTATAAGTTGAAGTTGTTTCTGCCACCATAGCCGGTCTGTGATGACGTTCAGCATAGACATCCGGCTCGACATAATATTTCGGCTCATTATCATCACGTTCCTTAAGAATCGTCTTTTTCTCTTTGTTCAATGCCTTAGGGACGATATGGTTAGCCTCATTGTATGCCATCTGTTTCTCGCGACGACGGTTTGTCTCATCAATCGTCTGCTGCATACTTTCTGTAATCTTGTCGGCATACATTATCACAAGGCCATTCAGATTACGTGCGGCACGACCCGCAGTCTGTGTGAGTGAACGGTGAGAACGAAGGAAGCCCTCTTTATCAGCGTCGAGAATAGCGACAAGCGACACTTCCGGCAAATCCAATCCTTCACGAAGAAGATTGACTCCGACAAGCACATCAAACAAGCCGTTGCGTAAATCTTCCATGATGCGTACACGTTCAAGCGTGTCGACGTCGGAATGAACATAACGGCTTCTTATTCCTGACTTTTGCAGATATTCCTGAAGTTCTTCCGCCATACGTTTTGTTAGTGTTGTGACCAAGACACGTTCATCTTTCTCTGCACGCACTATGATTTCTTCGATCAAATCGTCAATCTGATTTAGACTTGGACGTACATCAATAACAGGATCCAACAATCCTGTAGGTCTGATCACCTGTTCTACCACCACTCCCTCACACTTCTCCAATTCAAAATCAGCTGGAGTGGCAGAGACATATATAGTCTGGTTAGTCAGTTCTTCAAATTCTTCAAATTTAAGCGGACGGTTGTCCATTGCGGCAGGAAGACGGAATCCGTATTCCACCAAATTCTTTTTTCTTGCACTGTCTCCTCCATACATTGCCCGGATCTGCGGTATCGTCACATGACTCTCGTCAATCACAAGAAGCATATCCTTAGGAAAGAAATCCAACAGACAGAACGGGCGAGTGCCTGGTTTTCTTCCGTCAAAATAACGTGAGTAATTTTCTATTCCAGAGCAATGACCCAACTCACGGATCATCTCCATATCATAGTTCACACGTTCACTTATTCTTTTAGCCTCAACACTTCTACCTTGAAGTTCAAAAAATTCAATCTGCTTAGTCAAGTCGTCACCGATCTCTATCAACGAACGTGAAATACGCTCCTTGGTAGTGACAAAAAGATTTGCCGGATAAATTCGAGTTTGCTCGAACGACTCTATCGGCATGTTAGACAAAGGATCAATACTGGTGATTTCTTCAATCTCGTCGCCCCAGAAACTGACACGCAAAATAAAATCAGTATCTGCCATAAAGACATCCACAGTATCACCTTTTACACGGAAGTTTCCACGCTCTAGAGAAATCTCATTACGCTGATATAGATTGTCGCTCAACATTCTCAAGAAAACGTGTAAATCAAGCTGTTGACCGACTTGTATTGTAATAGTATTAGCATAAAAATCCTCAGGATTTCCCATACCATAAAGGCATGACACAGACGAAACAACAACGACGTCACGTCGACCGGAAAGCAATGCTGTAGTTGTGGCAAGACGTAGTTTTTCTATCTCATCATTAATCGCCAAATCCTTTTCAATATAAGTGTCGGAATTTGGCAAATATGCTTCCGGCTGATAATAATCATAATATGAGACAAAATACTCCACAGCATTCTCAGGGAAAAAACTCTTGAACTCACCGTAAAGTTGGGCGGCAAGAGTCTTGTTATGGCTGAGGATAAGAGTAGGACGCTGCACTTTTTCGATAACATTAGCAATAGTGAAGGTTTTGCCCGAACCTGTCACGCCAAGCAGTGTCTGATATTTGACACCATCATTAACACCCTCCACCAATTGGCGGATTGCTTCCGGCTGGTCGCCTGTAGGCTTATATTGTGATGTCAGTTTGAAATCCATTATTGAATTATTTCTTATATTCTATTATTCAAAATTTGGGTTACGCCGAAACCAGCATAACCCATTTATTATATGCAGACATCAATAAATGCATCTGCATAATAAATTCAACATCTATTTACTTTTCAGACAACAACATGATGATCCATGCGATAACGTAAATACCCAAACCAAATCCAAAAGCCAGAGTACATACTGCAAAAATAACACGCATCATTGTTGCATCTATTCCAATAAACTCAGCCAAACCAGCTGCAGTTCCTGTAAGCATTTTATTGCTTGAAAGTCTCAATTGTTTACCCATAATTATAAAATTTTAGTTAGTCCTCTATCAGCTTAAACGAAGGCTTAGTAGAAGTTTTATCTTCATTAGCCTCTATTATAATCTCATACTTATTATCTATACCATTCTCCAGTATCACCTCTGCCACAGCATCCTCAACACATGTCTGCAATGTGCGACGCAATGGTCTCGCGCCATACACTGGATCATAACTCTTAGACACCATGTAGTCCATAGCATCATCCGTGATAGTCAGCTTCATTCCAAGTTTGCCGATTCTCTCACGTATAGGATTAATCTCAAGCTCAATTATCTTAGTGATTGAATCCTTCTCAAGTGGAGAAAAACTTACTATCTCATCAATACGGTTCAAAAACTCAGGAGTGAAAGTCTTATTAAGTTGTTTACGGACAACATCATCCGCGACAGACTTGCTCACCTCCGTCTGCATAGAGAATCCTATACCACGGCCAAAATCTTTCAACTGACGAGAGCCGACGTTGCTGGTCATAATTATGACAGTGTTCTTGAAGTCGACTTTACGACCTTGGCTATCAGTCAGACATCCCTCATCCATCACCTGAAGAAGAATATTGTAGACATCAGCGTGAGCCTTCTCAATCTCATCAAGAAGGACAATGGAATATGGTTTTGTACGGACTTTTTCAGTCAGCTGACCTCCGTCTTCATGGCCTACATATCCTGGAGGGGCTCCAATAAGACGTGAGACAGCATGCTTCTCCATATACTCACTCATATCGATACGAATCAAAGACTCATCACCGTCGAACATCTCTTTAGCCAACATCTTGGCAAGATATGTCTTTCCGACACCAGTAGGTCCAAGGAACAAGAATGTACCGATAGGACGGTTGGGATCACCAAGACCAATTTTGTTACGTCGGATAGCCTTCACCACTTTAGCCACAGCGTCATCCTGTCCGATCACCTTACCCTTCAAAATATTCGGCATTTCCACCAAACGTTGGCTTTCATCTTTAGCTATACGGGTGATTGGAATACCTGTCATTGTGGCGACGACACGCATCACATCATCTTCAGTCACCACACGACGGTTGGACTTCATCTCCTCCGTCCACTTCTTTTTTTCAGCATTCAACTGGATAGTCAAAGCCTTTATCTTGTCACGCAATTCAGTAGCCAACTCATAGTTTTGCTTCTTGACTGCGTTCATTTTTTCGTCTTCAAGAGATTTCAATTCCGTCTCTATCTCAACAACTACAGACGGAATCTCCACATCAACAATGTGAGTGGCAGCACCTGCCTCATCCATAGCATCGATAGCCTTGTCTGGGAACATACGGTCGCCAATGTATCTGCCTGTAAGTTTGACACAAGCATTGATTGCATCATCCGTATACTTCACCATGTGATGCTCCTCGTAAGCAGCCTTGCTGTTGTTAAGGATTTCAAGAGTTTCAGCTTCCGTTGTCGGATCCACCAACACACGTTGGAAACGGCGATCCAATGCCCCGTCTTTCTCAAAATACTGACGATATTCCTTAATTGTTGTAGTTCCGATACATTGGAATTCTCCACGGGCCAGAGCAGGCTTCAACATATTTGCCGCATCCAATGTTCCGGGAGCTGAACCTGCTCCGATCATTGTGTGAATCTCATCAATAAAAACGATGACATTCTTATTGCCAGCAACCTCAGACAAGATAGCCTTCAAACGTTCCTCAAACTGTCCGCGGTATTTTGTGCCGGCGACAAGAGCTCCCATATCAAGTGCATAAATAACCTTGTCAAGAAGGATATGTGGAGCACGTTTGTTGACTATATCCAAAGCAAGACCATCAACAATAGACGTTTTGCCGACACCTGGCTGGCCTATCAGAACAGCATTGTTTTTCTTCTTACGGCTAAGAATCTGAGACAGACGTTCAATCTCACGTCTTCTGCCGACAATTTCAGCGACGTTACCGTTTGCCGCCTCACGAGAAAGATTACGAGCATACTTTTCAAGATAAGGCATAGCAGAATTTGAAGACGTTGCAGTCTGTTTAGATGCAGTAGACTGTTTAGACATTATCGAGTTAGCATCAGCGTCACTGTCCATATCATCGTCTTCGTCATCTTCATCATCCTGCACACCATCATTGATATTCAGATCAATAGGTTCTATAGTATCAAGTCCACCCTCCTCTTCTTCTGCATATTGTTCATCCTTATCCCACATTTTGTGTGAGATCGCAAGCATCTTATCATATGTGACACCTTCTGAGATAAGGACTTCCGAAGCAAGGTTGGAATCCTCTCGAAGAATAGCCAAAAGAAGTATATCAGTATCCGATTGTTCAATAGTACGGAACTGACGACGTTCAATTTCCATAAGGAAAAGCAGACGCTCGGTAGACTTCAGCATAGGAATATCTTCATCTAAGAAAGGATTATTGTTTTCCTTACGAATAACATCCTCTATCTTCTGACGGATCACACGAGGATCAACATTCAACTCTTTGAAAGCAGCCATAGCTGGACCTTCTCCGTCGCGAAATATACCCAACAGCACATGTTCAGGAGCGATACTGTCGTTTCCTAAACGGGCTGCCTCTTCCTTACTATATATTATAACGTCTTTAACTCGTTTTGTAACCTTATTATTAAAAAAATTGTCCTGTTGCATTTAAGTTCTTTCAATTTGTAATGCAAATATACTCCATTTTTCTTTCAATACATAATTCCAAATATAGAATTAATATAAAGAAGACGCACTTTACATTTTTTAACATAAGACATGAAAATGAATCATTAAATGTAGTAGAAAGATTCAATACAAAGAAAAAAGGAGACGTGAACACTCACGTCTCCTTATTAAACTATATTCAATCAGTTGCTACTTAAAGTAAACGACCTCGATACTACCCTTGTGTTTAGATCCATCCTTCAAAACGATTTCATAGAAATAAACACCAGCGTCTACATATTCACCTCTGCACTTTCCATCCCAGCCATTATTGCTTTCAACCATCTTCTGGCCATAACGGTTGAAGATCACAACAGGATAGCCATCCATAAACTTATCATTCAATCCAATTGAATTCATTGGAGTAAATGCAGTAGGAATATCCTTGACAACATTGATAGACACCACATTAGAAGGAACAGCTGGACAGACACTATCAAGCATCAATACGTAATAAGAAGCTGTATCCTGAAGACCTATTAACTCATACATATTGCAAGCTTCATCATTCTTAAGTTTGACTTCAAGCAACGAGTCTGGTTCAGATACCAAATCTTTGTATTCCTCCTTAATCTGACCTTCTTTATCAAATGCCTCGTCAAATCTTCCATCAAATGCGCCGTTGACTTTGTACCAATGATACTCGTATGGACGATACTTAGTAACAAGTTTCAATTCAGCACTTTCATTTATGAAGACGCGAGGTTTATTCTGAGGCTTTGTCACAAGCATGAAATTCTCAGGTTTCATTCGTGCCTGTGTATTGATACTAACTGCATCAATTGAAGAATCAGAGCCACATGCATTTTTTGCATAATACCTTAAAGTAAGAGGTATATTTGAATAAGGGAGCTTTGTATTAGGCGAATATTTTACGCCATCAATCATCCAACCCTCTTCTGTGATTTCCTCTCCATTTTCGAAAGTATATACCTTGAATCTATCATAAAGAGTCTCATCTCCTGACACTAAATGAAGTGAGTCATTCTCACAAATTGTATAGTATTCAGAAGCCATAGACACATACGGTGCATCATGTATATTGATATAAGAACTTGCAGTATCTCTACATAGTCTGACAGTATCTGTAATCACAATATAATACCTGCCACTCTTATCGTATGAGTTTAATGCAAGAATTTCACTCTCCTTATTTTGGTCAAATTTCCATCCGTTAGTTGCCAAGTCATTTGAGAACATCAAGCTATCAAGAAGCAAAGTATCACGATAATAATCGAAGACTACTGATTTTGTTTGTTGATATTCATATTGATGTGTATATCTATTGTATCCCCAAATTTGACCTGTGTAAGATGATATCATAGGGCTTTTCAGAAGTAGATCCTGATTAGCACATATAGTAACATCATTCATTGTCAACGACACAACAGACTTTCTTGTAGGAACGATGACTCTCTTAACCAAAGAATCTTTCAATCCACAAGGATCCTCAATAATTATCTTGACATCGACAAAGCCACTCTCAGTAAATAATGTATCTCCCATTGGAGGAATCTGAATATGCTTATAATGTTTCACTGCCTCTGGATCACAATTATCAGTTGCGATATCAGGTGGAAGCAAGCCATCAACATCTGGAACAAGGAACACACATGGTCTGCCGTAATCAGCTTGAATAATCGTGTCCTCGAACCATTTAGGAATTGTAACAATTGGCGGAACAGTATCCCTAACTACACGACGATATTCTATTGTATCAGAATGATTATCACATGCGTCATATGCGACAAAACGTCTTACAACATCATAATTATAATACTCACACTTGCTTGGATCAGAAGATCTGTTTGTCGAGTCAGAGAAGAATATTCCACTCTTTAGAGGAACATCCTTTGATCTTTCTACAGCATTCTCATAAACCACATCCCAACAATTATCCTTTGCCTTCATTGCTGAATTGACAAACGGTTCTGTCGGTGTACAAACAAAGGTATCTAATGTAGAAACCGCATCCTCCAACCAAACTGGAGGTACAGTATCCTTTACTCGGAACGTATCCGAACATGGTGACACATTCTGTTTTCTCACGTCGATAGCGGAATATGTTCTGATCAATGTGAACTCACATAGATTTACTGTTGACACTTTAGTATTAGTCACATCCAAAATCACAGAGTCTACCGTGAACGTAGCAGGATCAACCAACTCAGGTGCTGAAGTTCCGTCCTGTGCTAAGAACAGACCTCCTGCAGCAAGGAACTCATCAAACGTCTTATAAGAAGCAGGAATATCATTATGACAAATATATTTAGTATCATCCAATGGAGGACAGTTCATTCCTGGAGCTCCTGTATTGATTACATTAACAACTCTATGACATGGAATTTCCTCTTCCAATCCAGGTGTTGTATCTCTAACAATCAAAGTGATTGTTGTCAAACCTAGTGGATATGGATCCCTCAACTTCAAACCATCTGAACGAGTGTATACAGAATCCAATTGTCCACACTCATTATGTAGTTCTGGAATCTTGAATCCGTGCTTTAGAACCTCAGAGAATGGCACAGAATCGACAGCAGTCTTCAACTCAATTGTGATAGTGTCTTTCTCACCTAACAATCCACAGTTGAAACTGTCTATTCCAGCATTACGTACCTTTATCACTTGCTCACATATAAACTCTTCTCCATGATAAATGTATCTTCTGAATACAGTGTCTATACCAAGATCAAATTTCTCAGTAATTGCCTTTCCTGAAGCACGCCATACTTTCAATAGTGGCACAATAGTATCAGCACAGAAATCCATGAAATGTGGCTCTGTCTCACTCAAATTAATGTCTGCTGGTTCCAACTGACAAACACCTATAGGCAGTGTGACAAGTGTATCCTTAGGACACTGGATAGGATCCTCCTTAACATCTCCTACCTGAACAATCTGAGCACATGTGTCTATGCTGTCCTTCAATGTCTTTGAATGATCAACGTAAATCCAGTAAACTGTGGTTCTTCCCACATAGAATGTGTCATCCACACCCTTAAACAATTTCTTGTCAGAGCGGATAACTGTATCAGGAAGAATCAATGCATTTGTACATGGATTCTTTGACTCAGGAGCGACAAGGCTGACAGATATGCTACATGAATCTTCACTTGTCGGAGCAAAAGGTTCCAACTCTTTACATGCGATATCCATCTTCTTGTCCGTCAAGATATTCAGTGTTTCTACACATGTATCCTTAACTGTAGAGTACTTGCTTTCAAACACCCATGCTATATTATAGACACCGACGCTAAGTTTGCCAAGCGTATATGAAGGAGTACCTTCTTTCATTTCAGCAAGAAGAGAGTAAGTTGGTTTTCCTTCTAATGTGTCAATCATATAACCCTTACCATAGATTACGTAACCATCAACACACGCATCTTTGCCCTCTGGTATTGGAAGAATCTGCTCATCAAGAGTGACATCACACTCACCACTTGCCGATTTCTTCACAGTATCATTAAAGACGGTGCAGTCAAATATTGGTTTGTTCGACGACTTGATCGTCAACTCGATTTCACATCTCTTAGTCATGACTGTCAAAGAGTCGTTTGCAAACAACCATGATATTTTATATGGTTCTCCAACCACAAACTTAACAGGCAACTCAGAGTAAGTTGTGTCTCCCGTCGACGAGATTGTCATCAATTGAGCCTCACCCTTAATTTCTTCAGTTGAACAATATTCGTAAGCGTATGGTTGCTTTATTGAATCAAGAACCTGCTCCTTAACAATCTCACAAAGTCCTTCTGGCAAAACAATTGTCTCATCAGGAATTGTGTCACAGTCTATCACTGGCTCCATAGAATCCTTAACAGTGACAACCTGAGCACACAAGAAATTGTAGGAACCAAAGTTGTACTTCCAATAAACAGTATCAACACCTACATTGAATGGATAGCTCAAGATATCATCTCCATTCTCTGAACTCAATCCTGGCAAAGAGGCTCTTGTAACAATCGAATCAATATGAGCACCAGAACACAAGTCATAAACCGGCTTGATATCGAATCCTAACTCACTGAATTCTATATCACAGTCAAATGGATCCAATACAATCAAAGTGTCTGGCATCTGACTACAGTCAACAGGCGGAACATTTATATCTCCCACTCTTACAATCTGAGTACAAGTAACTACTGAATCTACCAATGTATGAGTAGTAGAATCAATAAATACCCATATTAGTTCATTAGGTCCGACATAGAACGGATCATTCATTGTCAATCCGTTCGGACGTGTTGGTGTTCCGACAAACTCACCAAGTCCACATGGATGCTTAGCAAACGGATAACCACGTTTATTCAATGAATCCAAAACCTGAGACGCTGGAACTGAACAGTCACCTGTCTTAACTGGAATATTAATCGTATCCTTATTTATTGAGTCACAATTAATCTCCAATGTCTTAGTAGTACGGACATCAACCAACTGGTCACACGAATCTTTTACAGATCCTGTAAAATCAGTGAACACCCATTTGATCCAAGTCTGACCAAGAGGATATGTGTCTTCTAGTTTCAAAGAATCACTACGCTCTCCCACACCAGGACGCATGTAGTAAGATGAATCAGGATGAGCACATGGATCTTCAACTTCTGGAGTTTTCAAAGTGTCTCTCAAATCTGCAGGATCACAATCCTCGACAACCTTATGCATTGCAGGTGTCAACTCATCACAATTGATTTCAAACTTCTTATTCCCCTTGATATTGATGTCCTGCTCACATTTTGCCGTATCCTCAACATTATATGGGCTGACCATAGTCCATGTGATATGCGTATGACCTGTTGGGAACGGATCAGAGATCTCCAATGAATCACTTCTGTGAGGAACACCCCAAACTGTATCAGCAGTACATGCATCCAATGCGAATGGCATTTTTGTGATAACACTGTCTCCTGGCACATCACATCGTCCCTCTGTCGCCTTTATACTATCAATATCAGCGGCATTATCACAATTAGGCTCTAATTTGTTCTGATGGTTTGGACGAATGATCTGATCACATGTAGCTACCTTACCATCTATCTGTGAACGGAATACCCACAACAAATGATAATCGCGTCCTACCTCCAAGACATAATCTGAAGGCACTTTCTTATCTGTGCCATAAAGAGTAAGCACACCAGGTATCTTCTCATCCGTACATGAACGCGTAGCCACATAGTCTCCACTCAAAATATCCCAAATATCACCAATCACAACTTCACATTCACCTGGTTTAGCCACAGGATAATATGGATTTGGATCAATCTTAGAACAATCGAAACTTGGTCCACGGGCATCAACTACATTTACATACTTGATACATGAATCAACATTTCCTGACTTATCTACGAATATGAAATTAAGTTTCGACAGACCTACAGGGAATGGATCAACCTTCCACTCTTCATTATCAACTCCATCGACAACAAGTTCAAACACGTTAGTTGATATGTTCCAGAAATATCTCTTTACTACTGGCTCAATAAATAGAACAGAACCTCCATTCGCAAGGTTATCACACTCATCGTATGCCTTTGGAATGATAATCAAATCTTTCAAATCATCGTATGTCAAGCCACAAACATCAGATGAAACATTACCCATTACTGTATCTTTTCCGTCGAAACAGTCAAGAACAACAGGCTTAGTGCCATCTTTAACTGTGCGGTACATTATACATGTATCAGACAAATTAGCCTTATCCGTGTAGATGTACAAGAACTTATGTGTTCCGACTGGATAAATGACATCCTTGATCTCATCATCCTCATATCTCTTCACAGTTCCATCAAACTGTGTCACAAATGCCTGAACCTTAGCCTTGATTACACCATCACACTTGTCATTAATAGAGCTATTAAGATCGACATCCAAACTTGAGAATGGAAGTTCACAAGTATTCTCCGCGACAACCGTCTTGTCTGTCAACTTCTTACATGCATCTGAAGCATCAGGCGGAGTTGTGTCAGCTATAGTCAAATACTGGTCACATGTCTTATCATTCTTCGACTTGTCTACAAAATGCCAAATAATATGATAAGTTGTATCCTTGTGGAATGTAGCAGGAAGTGCCACGTCTTTTTTATCATCCTTGTCTCGAAGCATTGGCTTTCCTTTGATATCTCCATCACAATTATCCACAGCAGTATGGCTACCAAGAGCAGCAAGCACTTCATCAAGTGTAAACTCACACTTATCAGCGGCAAGTGCTAATGTAGTATCCTGAATGTCACGGCAATCGAATACCGGCTTCATTGTATCAAGCACAGTGATTGTCTGCTTACATACTGAAGAAGCTCCGGCAGCATCTGTAAATGTCCAAGTGATTGTTGTGATACCCTTAGGATAAGCATCGTTCATCACATCCTTACCATCACTTCTGACTCCAATACCTTTTATTTTCTTTCCAATTGGGGAACATGGGTCATCATCGATTTCAGGTGTATGCAATCCTGCCTTCTTGACTATATCTGCCTCTGCCAAACAATTAGCATCAACATAAGCAGTCAACGGAGGAGTTACGACATTGCAGTCTACTGGAGGTCCAAGAGTATCGATAACCTCTATGTACTGAGTACATGTGTCACTATTACCAGACAAATCAGTAACAATCCAATCTATAGTTGTCACACCTACTTTGTAAGGTGCTGACAAATCAGTAGATTTTTTAGATTTGAATGTACGTACCCATGAAAGTTTCAAGTCACTCGTAGATGTACAATTGTCTTTTGCCTTCAACTCTTCAAGTGATGGCACCTTCACTTTGACATCTGTCTGACTCAACTCACATGACTCGTCAGCATAGAATTTTGATGTTCCCTCCCATGGCCCACAAACCAATGTAGGAGCTATAGTGTCCTTTACCTCTATTTCAACGACACAACTGTCAACCAACACTTTTGATGATGGATCTTCCTTTTCATATGCGTTAGAGAAATACCACACAAATCTGTTCTTGCCTACAGGCAAATTATAATTTTTCACAACAGATGGTACAGATGTGAAATTTGTCAAATTTGCAGTGGCATATCCATAAGGGACATTCTCTTCACATATACATACAGGATTGACCGCATAAGATCGGAATGTCACATCCTTTGTGATCACACGATCTTCTTTGGCATCCATAGGATTTTCAACTGTAATCACATTACCATTTGCATCGTACAAACGTACTGAATCTGGGAATACTGAGATTGTAACAAAGCCTGATTTAGATGCGCTAAGTGTAGGAAATTCTTCGAACGACATCGGAACATTACCAGGACCAGGTTTAGTTGTGACTGGAACCATATTCGAACATACATCTCCAGCACCAGGACCAAATCCAGGACCAAATCCAGGACCAAATCCAGGTTTATTCTCGCAATCACCATATCTTGTCGCATGGTAATACTTCACCTCTGCTGTTGGTATGTCTGTCAACGACATATTATATATAGCCTTACAATCTTTGTCCGTATACATCACAGGTGGAACCTCAGGACATTTAGGCACTGGAGGTGCATTACGAACAACCGTCACTATCTGCTCACATGTCTTTGAATTGAACCTTTGGTCTGTAAATGTGTAAGTAATAGTATAAGAACGAGATTCAGAACCTCCTCCAAATTGGAACCTCTTAAACTCTTTAATATCTTTAATCTTCTTTACATTTCCACTTTGATTATCTGTAATAGTAACATCAACAGTCACTTTGCCACCACAAATATCTATTACATCTTCATGCATTGACAAATAGCCTTCATCAAAATATCTTTCAAGAGTATATACCTTGTTCGGATTATTTCCATTCGAGCCCGCTCCTGACGCATACGTATCATACTTCACTTCTCCACTCTCAAGAAGATAGTTAGGGAATACCATGATGTTGATCAACGATGAACAATCAAACTCTGGCGCATCCTGATCCTCTACCATGAATGGAACAGCACACTCTACTGTAACACTCTCATCCACATGTGAGCCTGGAAGTTTTTTGAAAACCCATACCATCTCATATTTGATTCCTGTTTCAAATAGAGGGTCATCCATCTGAGACTCTTCTATTTTATGTAACTCATCACCTTCTTTCGGAACACGATAATAAAGAGTTGGCACAAGGCTGTCTGTAGGATGAGCAGAACACTCGTCAAATCCGTATGGCAGTTTAGCCACTTCTTTTAGTTTGGCAATGACGGTAGATGGCTTCAAACTACATGTCAAAGTATCAACGTCAAGTTTACCCAAATCCACATTTGGACATGTGACATTAGGTTTCTTGTCGTCAATCACAGTGATTTGCTGAAGACAGAACTTAGTGTTTCCTGCCTTGTCTGAGAATGCCCAAAGAATCCAAGTGACACCTTTTTTATAAGGGTCGTTTAGATCAACAGTTTTATCAAAAATTGATGGAATCTCAGACGGTCTATCTTCAAACTCACATCTACCCAAATACTCACCTGTAATCGTTCCGTCGACACCATTCAGATCCTGCAATCTAGGAGCAGAAAGGCTAGGCAATTCTGTTGTAAAATCACCAGGCACAGCCACACAGCCCTTTTGGTTTTTCAAATGAGCAGTGTAGTTCTTTATCAAATCACAATTGACATTCGGAGGTGTCAAATCTTTTATTGAATCAACAGCCTCACAAAAATCTGATTTGCCACATCCATCAGTAATAGTATATTTCAACTCGATTGCTCCAGCAGGCGCAACAACTTTCTTATTTATAGTTTTCGACTGAGACATTGAGAATTCTATAGTGCGAGACTGGTTAGTTCCATTCAACACTTTACCATCAAGATCTTTAACGACGACATCAATTGTCATCTTCGGATCCGGATCACAACTTACTTTAAAATCTGGCAAAGGCAAATCAATAGTCATCGATTTTTCCTTTTCTCCAAGAATGTACACTATACCATCAATCTTGCTACAATCAATAGTCGGATCTTCTGGTTTTTCAAATTTATATGTTTGAGAAGCAGTTGCAGGACAACCTACTCCATCAATCTCTGCTGTTACAGATACAGTGTGGGATTTCAATGTTCCGTCACATGCAGCAGTATGATTCCATGAGACCTCTGCTGAAGAGGAAGTGCTTAAAGATGCATTTGCACCAGTCCACTTATAAATATATTTATGATCTCCCTCTTTATTAGTGATATTAGCATTTGCATACACCTTATTTGTCATGTCTGACGGACAAAGAATTTTGTCTTGTTCCTCTGTACCAGAAGCGAAACGATCACTAGTCAAACTCAAAGTTAAAGATGGAGTATTGTGGACATCAATAATTTTCTGAATTGGAGTTCCAATAGGATTTTCTACAGTTGCTCCATCCACAACTGTACGACGAACGACTTGAGCTTCAAGAGTGTATTTGCCATGCTCTGCTACAGAAGGGAAAATAACCCTTACACTTGCACCTTTAGTTTTCGAATCTTCCTGGAGTCCGGCTCCTTCATATACAGTATTATTATAGACCTCTTTTTTGCTAGGAGTGATCAACTTCCAACGATAGAAAACAGTTTCGTCTTCCGATACAGGATCTACATAATAGATATTATCATCCTTAGGAGCACATACTATTGAAGATCCTATAATCTCGTTCGGCCATATAGGATCACACTCTTTACCATAAACAGTGAATTCTTTTGTTACAGTTGCTGAACCATCTCCCTTATTTACCTCTACTTTATATTCCTTAGCACCTACAAAATCAACATATATATTTGCTGTACGATATTCATCACCTTTTCCTGACGCTCCAAAAACTTTTGCCCAACCATTGCCTGATCTTTCATACCAATTGTATGTGGCATTCTTAGGGAAACCTGTAGCTGTAGCTCTAACTATTTCTCCCTTACATACAAGTTTTGGTGAAAGACATACCTTTTCTACCTCCGCTGAGATATAGTCAATAGAAACTTTTGCACAACTCAACTGAGCAAATTCAGGAGTAAACTCATAATGTTTCAAACCCTCATTTACATATGGCATATATCCATAGAATGTCATTTCAAAACGCAACATATGATAATCGCCACCCGACATCGGTAGATTTCCAACATTAGTCAAACTGCTAAACTTAACCTCAGCCACATTATTTGCTGATTGCAAGTCTCTCTTGCTTCCCAAAAGAGCTCCTGTCACATCATCATAAAGTTCAACATCCATTCGGTCATCTGTCACGGTTCCATGTCCTGTTCTTGCACGGAAAGCAGCATTACCATCCAATTTACAAGTAGGCTTTACATATGCTCTCATGACAAATCTATAATGTTGATTTCTATAGGACAAACCATGATGATTGTATCCATTTCCACATACATTTGGATTTGCAGGGAAACTGATAGTCACTACCTTACAGTTAGGATTGGTAAGGTTCATAAAATAATTTTCATATTTTCCCTCTGTTTTCTTTCTTACACTATCGTCTATACTTGGAGTATAGCTTCCGAAACTACTCTGTAAACCACCAATCGAATAAGGACAATCATTCTTTGAAAACTCTAGAGTATATTCACCAAAGAAGTTTTCTACATCATTTTCTAGTTTTCCTGTATTACTACCAGTCGGATCGAAATCTGTTCCTGTAATAAAATCTCCTGTTGCCGAAGAATGACATTCTGGCACACAATCAGTACCTTTTTTTATTGTTATATGATTTGACTCCGCTATAATATTAGTTCCACTTTTCTCCACAGCACGAAACTCAACATCATGGTCGTCCATTTCATAAATGAATTGGACACCAACCTTAAGCTGAGATCCTTCTGTACTTGCATTCACCCAAACCCCGTTCTCCTTCTTCTGCCATGTCACAGAACTTGTTGATGCAAGTGATGAATTTAGAATAACACCTTCATTAGGACAAACCGTTCCGTTCTCCGCAGTAATAACCAATGCATTCGCATTGACCCAACTTCCGAATAAAAAAACGGAAGCAACAACGTTTTTCAAAACTGGATTCAGCAGTTTTGATATTCGTTCTTTATATTTCATATTTTGTATAATCTTTTTCATACCCTATCTAATTTATCTTTTCAACACTCCTAATTAATTATAAATCAGCAATACAGATTATCAATCCGCATTTTAACGCTTAATTTATCTAACAAATATATATTTTTTCGTTTATAAACGTTTACTTTTTGTTAAAAAATGTAACAAAACATTTAAGAATTTTAACATATAAAAACACGAATGTTTCTTCTTCTTAGCTATAAAAGAAACATCCGTAGTATATATCACACAAACAAATAAAATATTTATAAACCCTCTAAACGATAACAATCTTCATCTGTTATATCACATTAAGCAATTGATTAAAAATATTTTATGGCAGCAGTAAACTGCTGTCTCCATAACTTAGAAAACGGAATCCGTTGTCGAACGCATATTTATAAATTCTATGCCAGTCATCCCCGACAAGAGCCGAAACCAGTAGCAGAAGTGTGCTTTGCGGCTGATGGAAATTCGTGATAATTCCTCTGATGATTTTAAATCGGTAAGACGGTGCAATGATAATCTGTGTGGATGTCACCAACGTCTCCTTACCTTCATCTTCCAAATAATCGAGTATCGCCTGTAAACTTTCATCGGCGGTCAATGTTGGGTTGGTATCATACGGTGTCCACTGCTCCACATGCAGATAATCGCTGTCTATAGCAACGCCTTTGGCTCTGGCTTCCGCTATAGCCACACCTATATAATATAACGACTCAAGTGTACGCACTGAGGTTGTGCCGACGGCGATAATATTGCCGAGAGCCGACTTGACCGACTCAATAGTCTCACGTCTCACACTTATCACCTCACTATGCATCTCATGTCCATCCATCGTCTCAGACTTCACAGGTTGGAACGTACCGGCTCCGACATGAAGAGTGAGTTCCGCACGACGTATTCCTCTCTTTTGAAGGTTCTCAATCAAATCTGAAGTGAAATGAAGTCCGGCTGTAGGAGCTGCCACCGAACCCTTGATTTTTGAATACACAGTCTGATATGTAGTCTTGTCGCTCTCCTCCGTCTTACGGTTAAGATACGGAGGAATAGGAAGTTCACCAGCAGCGTCGACAATATCGGCAAAAGTATGCTTCTCCGCCCCACTCCACGACAGTCTGATCAACCTTGCTTTGCCGCTTTTGTCGATACACTCAGCTTTGAGTGTCACTGAATCACCTGAAATCTGCACCGTCTGCTCTAGGAATCCATCTTTCCATTTCGCTGCATTTCCGACCATACATTGCCAAACGACCTCGTCTTCCGCCGCAAAATTAGACGCATAGTCACGAGGCGCGTGAGGCTCAAGAAGAAAGACTTCTATTCTTGCACCCGAAGATTTATGAAAAACGATGCGTGCCTGGATGACGCGAGTGTTATTAAACACCAGCATTGTATTTGCCGGCAGTTCGTCGCCGATATTTCTGAATATTGTATGAGCAATTTTGCCTCCCTTGTATGTGAGAAGTTTCGACGACGCGCGATCGTTCAACGGAAATTTTGCTATTCGCTCATCAGGCAAATTGTATGTGAAATCTTCTATTTTTAGCTCTTTCGGATGCATCAGAAAATGAATTTAATTGCATTTACTTTGTAAAGTACGGCAAAAATACCGATTTTTGCAGAATTAAAAAAAAGAAAACACAAAATGGGAATAAAAGTAGGCGATAGAGTTCGTTTTTTAAATAGTGTTGGTGGCGGTATCGTAAAGAAGATCGTCAGCAAAGAATTGGTGGAAGTGGAAGACGAGGATGGTTTCGACATTCCTACTCTCATCAGCGAATGCGTGATTGTGGAATCTAAAGGCGCGGCGGAAAAAATCGCTGAACGCCAGCAACAAAAGACAAACACACAAAAGCCAAAACAGGTTCTTATCCAAGAAGAGGAAGACGATGCAGACGAAACGTATGCCGAGACTAAGGAAGGTGAGCTAATCAACGCCGCCTTAGGTTTTGTTCCCGTCAACCCGAATATGATTTCCCAGACAGATTGCGAGATATACCTGATCAACGACAGCAACTATTATCTTGCATATAACATTTTCAACGGTGGAGAGAAAAGCGTATATTCTCGTTACGCGGGCATTATCAATCCCAACACAAAAATTCTGTTGGAGACGATGAAGAAGACTCAGCTGAATGAGTTTGAGAACCTTGGAGCACAGATCATCGCAATGAAGAAAGACAAAGCCTACTCTCGCAAACCCGTTTATGATCTGAAAATCAAAATCAACACAGTAAAATTCTACAAGCTTCACAGCTATGTGGAAAATGATTATTTTGATGAAGACGCGATTATTGTGCCGCTTGTGGAGAAAGATATTGCAGCAGGATTCAAACTTCCGTCGGCAGACGATTTGAAATCAGCAATTCTGAACAAAGATTCAGCTGAAGCCACTAAAAAGTCTGTCAAAAGCAACGTCGTACCAGAAATCATAGAAGTGGACTTGCATATCAACAATTTGGTAGACAACACGTCGGGACTAAGCAATAAAGATATGCTTGATTTTCAGATGAAGAAAGTCCGTGAAGTGATGGACGCGAACATCCGCAGAGTAGGACAAAAGATTGTGTTCATACACGGGAAAGGAGAAGGCGTACTAAGAAACGAAGTGCTAAAACTATTAAAATCACAATACAAAAAATGCTATGTACAGGATGCATCGTTTCTTGATTATGGATTCGGTGCCACACAGGTAACAATAAAATAAAAAAAGGTGACAAAAGGGACTTCGACTAAACTATTAGGTGTCGGCATTATTTGTATAATGTCAACACTATCTATGATGGGCAAGCCATCTAGAGATGAAAAGAGAACAGTGGCGATCAGCAATTTTCACAAGACTCCGCTTTCACCACATCTGATAGAAAAGGATTCACTGATTTACACATTTGGTGATGACCTTGAATTTTCAATAGCCGAACTAGACTCACTCAGTTTGGAGCTTGACGAAGATGAGGAAGACATGTTTGAGGAGGGCGACACAACAGGAAGCAGTTGGGACGCCACAAAAGTGAATCCATTCAACATTACCATCGACAGTATTGTAGATACCGTCATCAATGTCAGCACCTATTCGCATCCAAACTTCAATGTAGTGACAAGCGAATGTGGAGAGAGATGGGGACGATTCCATGCCGGCACCGACATGCGTCTGCGAGTGGGAGACACAGTCAGAGCCGCATTCGACGGGAAGGTGCGAATCATGCGTTACAATAAGAAATTCCGCAAAAAGGGCTATGGACATTTTGTGATGCTACGACACCCTAATGGACTAGAGACATTATACGGACATTTGTATAAGCCACTGGTAAAGGTCAACCAGGAGGTTAAATCAGGTGAGCCAATTGGATTGGGAGGCAATACAGGAAGAAGCACCGGTCCTCATCTACATTTGGAATTCCGATACAAAGGGTTGCCTATCAACGCAAGAAAGATTGTCGATTTTGAGACTGGACAAGTATTAAATCCAAAACTTGAGATCAACAAATCTACGTTCGATACCTACAACGAATACCTACATTCACCTGCGAAGTATCATAAAGTGCGTAAGGGCGACACATTAGGCAAGATCGCCAGAAGATACCGCACGTCAGTCAAACGATTATGTGCGCTCAACAGGATTCGTCCGAATACAAAATTGAAGATCGGAAGAAGACTAAGGGTGAAATAGCATATAAGATTATTTCCGACAAAATAACGCCGCGAGTTCGTAAGGACAAGCGGCTTATTTTTTGTTGACGATGGACGATAAACGATGGACAATCGACGATGGCAGTTGGCAAACAGCATGATTCTGTATTGCCTTCCAGGCAAAGATTGGGCATTGTGGATTTCATACCCGGGACTTCATCCCGGGTTACTCCCGCTTCGCTCTGTTGCGTCTTCCAGACGCACTGTCTCAC
>DGHQ01000009.1 GCA_002392915.1 Bacteroidales bacterium UBA3844
TGTTTCCGTTTTTATCAAACTCATAGTCCTGAGTATGAATATTCTTCGCCAATGCCTCGTCCACATCGGCAATTGTTCCGTCCACATTATACTGCTTTGTCTCCACCGATGCGAGCTGCATTGGGTTGTCAGTGCTGTAGTTGTAGCTGAACTCATGTCCTGCCGAAAGTGTGCCGGCAAACTGCAAGTTGGTCTGAGTCATCGTCATCTTCTTGCTCGTGATGTTGTAGAGGTTGTCGTAACCCATCTCAAGATGATAATTGGCAGATTTATTATCACTTCCTACAAATTTTCCAGTTGCGTCAATCAATCTGTACCAATCGTCGTAAGTGTTGATATGATGATGGATCCGCTCGTGCTTACGCACTCGCGGAAGTGGGTGGGGCAAGGGCGTTCCGCCCTTTGCAATCCTCGTATTATCATATAAACCATCTATCATGCTATAATCTTGACATCTGCAAAGATAATTATTTTCCAGTTTGGTATTGCCATTTTTTCCAAGGGTCGTAGACCCTTTATCTCCGACAATAGCCGATTCCATAATGGTTGAGGTCGAAGACCTGAATCATTATGGTGTCGGTTTATTCGATTTCCGATTTCGGTTTATTCGATTTTTGTGTCGGGGGCATTGATTTTCTCGCTCGCCTTACGGCTCGCTCGAAGGGGACTGGGGCAAGGGCGTTCCGCCCTTTGGAATCCTCATTTCCTGGACTCAACCATCTGGGATTACCAGAATTTATAAAGATCGATTTGATTGTCTCAAAACCTACTATGGAAACGCTTATCTTCACTCATAATACAGTTCTCATTTATTTTAAATCAGCAGAGAGTAGGTTTTTATAAATAATGTTCCACTTGCCTTCTTCCTTCCTTATAAAATATTCATATTCATAACACCTAAAAGCTGAAAATAATTGCACCAGACAATAAGACATAGAATCAGAACATTGATATATGTCATGCATTTTTATTAAAAGTGTATTCGAATTTTTACACTTAATTCTATCATGATACATGTCGGACCATTTTTCTTCTTTTGATGTCTCCCTATATCTCAATTTATATTTAGTACTTTGAACTGAAATTGTATCATAAATATCACATCCTAGCATGTCTTTTATAAATTGATCATGCAGTTTCCAATCTTCAAAAGATGGTTTTTTATGAACCCTTATGGCAGTCGGTCGTTTCCAAACATAAATCTTTTTTGCACAATCTGCAAAATAATTAAATGTATCATCCTTAAATAAATCTTCTGTTAATACAGGAATAACCGTTTCATCTTTTCCAAAAGTACTAATAGAAATAAAGGAAATAAAGAAAAAGGTTAGTATTGACTTTATTTGCTCCATTTTATACCTAATCTATTTAAAGTTTTTTTAACGTGTTTTGCTGTTTCAACTTGTTCTTTATATCTACGTCTATCCATGGTAGGCTTATTTGTACCACTTTCATAAACCGTACAACCAAAACCCAATAGAGTTAAATCATCCCCTCTATGTCCAGTTCTAGATTGTCCCTGTTTTCCTGGTCGATGTGGCGTTCCATCAGATCTTAGATCTGGCACTACTTTATTACCTTCTAAATGAGTCTGTCCAGTAAGTTCCCCATTAGTAATATAATCTCCATAATGTGCATATTCATGTAAAATATCCATTACCATTAGGAAAGAAGACATAGCAGACGTCTTAAAGTCTTTATCTCCCACCGTTGTAAAGCCACTTGAATGTTGAGATGCCGCATAATACTTTACAGCGTCAACATTAACAAAAATAACATCATTGCAAGTTTGAGTGGCTCCAGATGTAAACCTTATTGAAGGTCCCTTATCTTTTGAAAAATCCTCTAGAATTTGTTTATCGTTACAACCTGTAACATCACGAATAATTCCAATCAGTTCTTTATCAAGGATTCCATTTTCATCATACAAAACTTTACTTATATCATCTATTAAATTCGTAAAACAATCAACTTCATCCTTTGTTAATCCCCAGTGTTCTGCATCTTCGACATTAACTGAAAATCTTCCGTCCGGATCCACCATCACCACCGGATTTCCCATACAATAATTGTACGGGCTCATTCCAGCATATTTCTCCCACATCGGATCCACACTCAGCCACATTGCTCCCGTAGGATCCAAGTATCTTGCTCCGTAATAGTACAAACCAGTCTCGTTGTCCAACTCTTTAGCATTGAACAAGAAATTAGTAGAGAATTGGGAATTACGCTCCTCTACAAAGACTTCGCCGTATGGAATGTATTCGATGTGCTGGGCGATATTGCCGTCGGCATCAGTGACGTAAGATGTAGAACCAAGATGGTCTGGATGATAGAAGAAGATAAGCTTTTCTTCCTCCTCTGAGTCCATTGTGGAATCTTTCTCTGTCTCTGTTTGGTTGTTACCGTTATAACGGTAACCCAATTCCTCGAACCTTGCTCCAATTTTATCTTTCTGGAAATCAGAAATCTTCTTGCCTCCTGCCTGCTCCACTCTTCTCGGATCAGCACCGAATCCATCTTCATTACCAAGCTTCGAAGCTATTCTTTGCGAAGCTGCGTAGATATGCTTTGTGTAAGCTCCACCATTCGACACTACGAAGTATGGGCTGACATAGGCTATGAATTTAGTTACTGCATCATTTCCACCAACCTTCTTTCCATTAACATGAACCATTTCTGTCTCGCTTGTCAACTTCACTGTTCTTTCGCCAGCTGCATCATAGAAATAGCATGACACGCTTCCGTTGTTGTTGACGGCAAGTAGGCGGTTCTCCTCATCCCATAGGAAGGATTTTTCTCGCTCGCCTTACGGCTCGCTCGAAGGGGATGGGGGCAAGGGCGTTCCGCCCTTTGCAATTCCTCTTTTCCTGAACTCAGCTTCTGGATATTCAGAAATTATAAAGATCGCTTTTCAAATCATTGATTTGATGCTTGCAAAGATAATTATCTTTTGGAAATCATCTTCTTTTTTTCATTTTCTTTCCGCTCGTGCTTACGCACTCGCGGAAGATGTGGGGGCAAGGGCGTTCCGCCCTTTGGAAATCCTCATTTCCATGAACTCAACTTCTGGTATATTCAGAATTTATAAAGATCGCTTTGGGTGTTTGCAAAGATAATTATCTTTTTCAAATTATCTTTTCGCTATGTTTCCTTTCTTTTCCGCTCGTGCTTACGCACTCGCGGAAGGAGAGAAACAAAATTTTTTTCGTTTGAAAGAGTTTCTACTCAATGTGAGGAGACTTTCATTCATTACATTATGATTTTTTATCAGACCTTTAAGTATTTATAAATACAAGACATATTTAAATCACCATTTCTGTCATCAAAAAGAAATAAAACATATAACATATAATGACGACACGAAAAAGTTAAAATAGCCATGCACAAACTAGAATATTCCGATATTTTATACACATCCCCAAACCACAACTCGGATTTTGAACATGAATCTGATGACATTTCTGTTATAGAATAATTATACAGATTAAGTGTGCAATTATTTAAATCGCATTCTATCGTATCATTACAGCATTCGTTTTCTTCCTTAATTCGGTGTTCTACTAATCCATTACAAATTTTTGCTGAATATGGATAGACAAAAAAATTATTAATTCCTTCAACATCAATTGAATCTTGTATATATACTGTAATTTTATCAGCATATTCGCAAAAATTTCTTCCACATAAAGAAACTGGGAGAAACATAAATAAAAAAACACACAATCTCATACCTTATTTAACATTTAGAATTTTCAGAATAGCATTGTTTTTTAAATATGGCGACGAATTAGGGATAATTATGTTAAATTCACCAGAATTATTTATGGAAACATCTGCTTTAAAACCTAATTTTGTTACATCAATACCTCTATGACCAGTTTTGGCTCTTTTCCACTCTTGTTTACCTTCTCGTATACTTTTTGTACTGCCATAATCAACATCACAATCATCATTCATACCATCAGATTTTTGACCTGAATTCATTCCCCCATTTGTTCTTTGATCTCCTATATGTCCATACTCATGAAAAATAAACATTGCGACGGCCATTACATTTCTAGAAAGCATTTTACATTTAGCTTTATCATCTATATCAGAAGCATTTGTACTTGCCAACCATTTTATTGCATCTGCACAAATTGTTATAGTTTCATTATTACCTTCAGCTAACCAAGTTGATGTTATTGCGATTGTTGGGCCATCTCCGTATTTAAAATCCTTTTTGATTTGGTCAACACTAACACCCGTAGTTTTGTTTATCACATCTAAAACCTGCTGATTTAGTAATTTGTCAGCATTTTTAACAATAGATTCAAATCTTTCTAATTCACTTCTTTCCAAATTAAAATTATTCAATTCTTCATCAGAATATTGTTTAACCTTAAACATTCCAGTTGGGTCTGTCGCATTCACCGGATTTCCCATACAATAATTATACGGGCTCATTCCAGCATACTTCTCCCACATAGGATCCACACTCAACCACATTGCTCCTGTAGGATCAAGATAGCGAGCTCCATAGTAATACAAACCAGTCTCGTTATCTAGTTCCTTGGCATTAAATAGATAGTTTGTTGAGAAAGAATTGTTTCTTTCTTCCACAAACACCTCTCCGTATGGAATGTATTCGATGTGCTGGGCAATGTTTCCATCGACATCAGTGACATAAGATGTAGATCCAAGATGGTCGGGATGATAGAAGAAGATAAGCTTTTCTTCCTCCTCTGAATCCATTGTGGAATCTGGCAACACATCCTCTTTCTCGGCCTCTTCATAGTCTATTCCAAGGGATTCATAGCGGGCTTTGATTGTGGTAGCAAGATTATCGGTTTTCTTCAATCCTCCTGCCTGCTCCACTCTTCTCGGATCTGCTCCGAAGCCATCTTCATTGCCTAATTTCGAAGCAATTCGCTGACTTGCCGCATAGATATGCTTTGTGTAGGCTCCACCATTCGACACTACGAAGTATGGGCTGACGTATGCTGTGAATTTGCAAATATTGGCGTTTCCACCGACTTTTTTGCCATTCACATGCACCATCTCGCTCTCGCTTGTCAACTTCACTGTTCTTTCGCCAGCGGCATCATAGAAATAGCATGAGACGCTTCCGTTGTTGTTGACGGCAAGTAGGCGGTTCTCCTCATCCCATAGGAAGGATTTCAACACGTCTTTCTCTTCTGTCGCCTCTGTAGTTTCAGGTTCCAAGGAAGCCACAGACACCGATGTCATGTTTCCGTTGGCATCAAACTCATAATTTTGAACATGCTGATTGTCAGCTAATTTTGCATCAACATCACTTACCTCTCCGTCCACATTATACTGCTTCGTCTCCACCGATGCAAGTTGCATTGGGTTGTCGGTGCTGTAGTTGTAGCTGAACTCATGTCCTGCCGAAAGTGTGCCGGCAAACTGCAAGTTGGTCTGAGTCATCGTCATCTTCTTGCTCGTGATGTTGTAGAGGTTGTCGTAACCCATCTCAAGCTGATAATTTGCTGTCTTGTTGCCATCAAACGAGTTGAAGTCGCCTGTCGCTGTTTTCAGTCTGTGCCAGTCGTCATACGTATATGTATGGCTCATCGTTCCGCCGATTTCCGCATTCAACGCCTTTTCTCTGTCTATGTCATTGACAACGCTCAAAATGTTGTTCACTTTGTCGTATGTATACGTGTTGTTCAAGAAAACTTTTTCTTCCTTGTTGGCAACCGTCATGTTCTTCAATCGGCGTAATCCGTCCTCATACTTATACGTTGTCTCTGTGCCGTTTCCATATCTGATGAAAGATCGCTGCTCGTACTCATCATATTTGATTTCGTCGATATACGTGCAAATATAATTCTTTTGACCAAGAATCTTCTTCAACTGACCTCCCAAATTATAATAATATTTGATTTTCTCGCCGTCCGGATAGATCATCTCCTGGATTCGGTTCCATGAATCATACTTCCATTCTGTCGTATATGTAGCCACGTCGATGCCAGGGATGATGATAGTGCGACGGATCTTCTCCACCTCGCCCATCTTGCCATAGAAGTACTCCTGGGCTCCGCTTCCGTCCTCCACCAATGCAAGTCGTCCGACTCTGTTATGCTTTGCGTCCACGCCTCCGTAAGTGTATTTCACATTGTTCTTCCACTTGTTGTTGCCGTATATCTGCTCCACCAAGCGGTTGTACTCATATTTGTATGTCACCACGTCGCCCTTGCCTGTAGTCTTTGTCAAGACGTTGCCAAGATTGTCGTATGTGAATGTCGTCGTTCCTGCGGAAGGATTAGCCACCGACAGTTTGCGGCCTGCCATATCGTAAGTATACTCAGTGAAATTACCTGCAGGGTCTGTGACTTTAAGAAGCTGACCTATTCCGTCGAAATCGAATTCCGTCGTCGCAGGATCTCCTCCGTCTTTATCTTTATGGTGCTTGACTGTCTTCAATGTATGCTCCGTTCCATCGATATACGCATCAGCAATCATACCCTCCGCATCGGTGACTGTCGTCTTCAATTTGTCAT
>DGHQ01000053.1 GCA_002392915.1 Bacteroidales bacterium UBA3844
GCCAGCGCATAGCCGAGGGTGCCAGTGCACTACTTCGTAGTGCACTTCGGCACCCCCGGTTACAGAAAATAGCGTCTTCCAGACGCGGAAACAATTGCTATTTCCATTTGTGAAAAACAAAAAGAGACGCATTTGACGTCTCTTTTTGTTTTTTTCTATTTTTTTAGCATTTTTACGCGTCGATAGTTGCGTATGTCGCATTCTCTTCGATAAACTCACGACGTGGTGCAACATCGTCTCCCATCAACATTGAGAATGTGTAGTCCGCTGTTGAGAAATCCTCCAACGTCACTCTCTTCATTGTACGTTTCTCAGGGTCCATTGTGGTGTCACGTAGCTGTTTCTCGCTCATCTCTCCAAGTCCCTTATAACGCTGGATCGTGATTCCACTTTCGCTTCCGTTTCCGTATTTGGCGATAAACTCATCTCTCTCTTTGTCGTTCCAGCAATATTCTTCAATCTTGCCTTTGCAGCAACGGTAGAGTGGCGCCATCGCAATATATACGTATCCTTTTTCTATCAACTCACGCATGTGGCGGAAGAAGAATGTCAATACCAATGTGTCGATATGGCTACCGTCGACATCGGCATCGGTCATGATGATCACCTTGTGATAACGGAGCTTTGACAAGTTCAAAGCCTTTGGATCTTCGTCTGTGCCAATTGTCACTCCAAGTGCCTGATAGATATTTCTGATTTCTTGGCTTTCCAACACTTTGTGCGGCATGGCCTTCTCTACATTCAAAATCTTACCTCTCAATGGCAGGATAGCCTGGAAGTGACGGTCACGTCCCTGCTTCGCTGTACCGCCGGCGGAATCTCCCTCGACAAGGAACAACTCGCATTTTGCTGGGTCTTTGTCTGAACAGTCTGACAATTTTCCTGGCATTCCACCTCCAGATAGAGGAGATTTTCTTTGTACCAACTGGCGGGCGTGTGCTGCAGCCGTACGCGCTTTTGCGGCAAGAATTACTTTGTCGACAATCATCTTCGCCTGTGTAGGATTCTCTTCCAAGAATGCCTCAAGACATTCGCTGACTGCCTTGTCTACAATACCTTGCACCTCGCTGTTTCCTAGCTTGCCTTTTGTCTGACCCTCAAACTGTGGTTCGGCTACTTTGACTGAAACGACTGCTGTCAAACCTTCACGGAAGTCTTCTGGATTGACCTCAATCTTGGCTTTCTCAAGCAACTTGTTGTCGTCGGCGTATTTCTTTAGTGTACGAGTCAACGCACGGCGGAATCCCTGCACATGTGTTCCGTGGTCTTTTGTGTTGATGTTGTTGACGAACGACAATATGCTCTCGTTATAAGTGTTGTTGTATGTCATCGCTACCTCAACCGGACTTCCGAATTTGTCTGTGTTGATGTGGATCACCTGTCCGATCAGACTCTCTTTTGCTTTCTCGATATATTCAACGAACTCACATAGTCCACGCTCTGAATAGAACACTTCTTTTTTGAATGTGCCGTCTTCATGCTTTTCGCGCTCATCAGACAATGTGATTTCTACTCCAGCATTCAAGTATGCAAGCTCTCGCATACGTGTCGCCAAAGTCTCATATTTGTATTCTGTCTCTGTGAAGATAGTTGCGTCAGGATGGAACGAAACGGATGTTCCTGATGTTGTGGCTTCTCCGATCTCCTTTACTGGGAATAGTGGCTTACCTTTTGAATATTCCTGCATGTAAAGCTTTCCTCCACGACGAACCTCTACGTGTAGGTGGTCAGACAATGCGTTCACACATGATACACCCACACCGTGCAAACCTCCGGATACTTTGTAAGTGTCTTTGTTGAACTTACCTCCGGCGTGTAGCACAGTCAATACAACCTCAAGGGCTGACTTTTTCTCTTTAGGATGGATGTCTACTGGAATACCACGTCCGTCATCAACAACTGTGATGGAGTTGTCTTCGTGGATTGTTACCGAAATGTGCTTGCAATAGCCTGCCAACGCCTCATCGATTGAGTTGTCGACAACCTCATATACAAGGTGATGGAGACCGTTTGTGCTAATGTCTCCAATATACATCGCAGGTCGCTTTCTAACGGCCTCAAGACCCTCTAGGACTTGAATACTACTACCATTATATTCGTCCTCTGTATGCTTTACTTCTTCACTCATCGATATTCTTGAATTTTGTTATATTTGTTGCAAAAATAAGAAAAATGTTTAAAACTTGCAACACTAAGGTGTGCTGAAAAATGCGTTTTTTATGCGTTTTAATGCCTATTTTTCGTCATATTCGTCCTTTCTCTTAGGGTTTTTAGGGAACCATCCCTTTTTCACTCTCTTTTCTTGCTCAAAAACCTCAATGATCGACCAGAAACATGAGAATGCGAAAACTCCTAAAAGAGCAGATGCTAATGTGTTTTCCAATACCAAACTGCCGGCTACCCCCAATGTGCCGACAATGGGAAACCACCACCAACATCTTTTTGCTCCAAAATAGTATTCCGCTTTGATTACTATCGGGTGGAAAAGTCCGATGCACAAGAATGTGCAGATGCCTATTAGAAGGCCTTCAAAATTAAAATCCATATTTGTTTTTATATAATTTCACAATTATGCTTTTTTGCTGACTTTTAGTTCTGTGACAGTGCCTTCACTTCTCTCGAATACGAAGATCCTGTCGAATTTGCTTTGATATTTATGGTTCAACGCTGTCCTGACATCGTCCGGGTTGTACAGACTCGACATCAGAAAACTGTTTTGCACTATTATCAGCCACTGCTCGTCGAGTGGGGCATAGTGGGAAATTTTGGCATCTTTGTCGTTGATCCTTCCGCACACACTGCTGACGCTCATCGGCTTCACTTTGGTGGATATGCCTGCGTACCATAATCCTTCGTCATACCTGCCTGTCATGTTTTTGATGCGTATCATCTCGATCTTGCTTGGCAGGTTGGTGTCGCCATATTTGCTGCTTCTGTCGATTATATACTCTTTGCCTGTTGACATGGGTATGTTGTCGAGTACGATTTTGGATATGGCTTCTGTGAATGCAAGCCGCATCAGCTGCGACGCTTTCTCTTTGGGCACACTCACCGATGGCCCTAGCTCGTTGGTGAAATGCACGTCGACTACCAAAACCTGATCGCAAACTTTCTCCACAATCTGCTTGGCTCCGTTCATGATGTCGGTCAGAAAGTCTTCATGTGCCCGGAGATTGAAGTCGCGGTCTTCTCTCTCGTATTTCAATTCCGTCAACTCTATTCCAATCTTCTTGCGACCGGTGCTGAGAATGAAATCCGGACATTCACATTTTTCAAGTTCTCCTATGGGAAAGGCAGTAAAACTCGAGCGGAACAGACGGATGATCGCCCATTCTCGCTGGTCTTTCTTGTATTGGTTGAAACTTACATTTCCCATAGCTTATATGATTTAATGGTTGATGATTAATGGTTGATGGTTCTTCCTCTCGGAAATTGACGTCTTATCACAATATCTCTAACCATTCACCATCCACCTCTAACCTCTCATCTTCAATCATCCACCGTCAACCATCAACCTTATTTTTCCGGCTTCATCTTTATTTCAAGAAGATTGCCTGCGTCGACAATCGTCTTCAGCGTCTGGCGGATATCCTCTTTTGTGATCGACGCGAGTGTCTCACTGTATGTTGGATTGTCACACCAGCCGTATTTTTCAAGATGCTCTAGCTGTCCTTTCCAATAGCCGTTCTCTAGCAGACTTTCCGCGAATGATTTCTGCAATGCCTCTTTGGCTTTCTGGAAATCGTCGTCGCGGATGCCGTCTTTGATGATTTTGTCAATCTCTTCTTTGATGATTCCGCTCAACAGCGTCTCTTTTTCAGGGTCGGTGTCGAATGCAATCTTCAAATATGCGGATGGGTTTGGAATGACAGATGACGATTGCCTGACCGCTACTCCGTATGTTCCCCCTTCTCTTTCTCTGCATGATTCCAAATAACGGTAGTCGAGAACCGAGCGGAGAATGGCAAGCTTCAATTTGTTCTTCAGATTGTATTCCATCTCAGCCATATATGAGAAATAGTCGGCTGATTTTGGATTAGACAATGTCTTGCTGAATTCACATTTTGTATGTCCGGATGGATGTCTGATGCCTCTGTCTATCCAACCCTTTTGCTTGCTCTTGGATGATTTTATACCGCCAATATACGAAAGAATATCGTTTCTGACGCTATCTTCCTCCAAATTTCCCACAAAAATGTATGTGAATTTCTCTGGACAGTAGAATAACGACTTGTAAACCTTTATCGCGTCTGTTTCGTTTACTTCTGAAAGCGACTCCTTTTTAAATGGTTTTGTATAGGCGTTTCTGCTTGTCGTCAGCACCTGCACGGAATCTCGGTAGTCGTTCATCGGGTCTGACGAACGGTTTTCCAAAATAGTCTCGTATTGCGACATCAGCGACGCGTAGGCTTCCGCATCTTTTCGTACGGAGGTCTGCATTAAATATGTCATCTGAAGCATTGTCTTGAAATCTTTCTTCGTGCTTCGGCCTGAGATCTTCGACTCGTACATTGAGATGGATGGAGAGACGGTGACGTTCTTTCCTGCCAGTGCTTTCTCCAATTGGGTGGCGTCAAACTCTCCCAGTCCGTTGCTCTCGACGATGTTGTCGGCGATTTTGGCGGAAGATAGTTTGCTCAGGTCGTCGACGGTGGAGATTCCTCCTTCGCTGATAGCTGTCATCAGAATCTCGTCGTTTTTAAGCTTTGTGGATTTGATGAATACTCTGGCTCCGTTTGATAATGTCCACATTGTGTAGTCGAGCTTCGGATTGTGGTAGATGTCCACAATCTTGCCTGGCTTTGGATCTTTCTTCACAAGCGGACTGTTTTTCGCCTTGTCTATATATGGCGACGTCGCGATTCTCTCTCGGTCGGCGATCAGCTGAGTCAGCTGTTTTTCGGTTGGCAGTGAGTTTTTGTCTTTGTCTGCGGCAGTCATCAACACTGTGATCTGGTTCGTCTTGAAATAGTCGGCGAAACGTTTGTTGACGATGTCGGTCGTGATCGACGGAAGCATCCTCTTGATTGTGTTGTATTCCCATTCGATTCCTGGAATAGGCTCGAATGTCGTGAAGTTACGTTTGTATTCGCCCACGAAAGAGTTGTTTTTTGCTTTTGTCCTTTCTGCGTATGCTTTTTCGAAAGAGGCGACGGTGCTCTCTTTGGCTCTGTATAGCTCGCTTTCTGTAAATCCGTAGCGTCGCGCCTGCTCTGCCAAAGCAAGAATCTTTTCCGAAGCCTCCATGCAGCGGTTGTCTTTCACTATGTAAGTGAGCTCATAACCGTCGCAGCTCTTCACCTGACTTCCATACGACATTGACGCGTAGGAGAATGGACAGTTCTTCTCTTTGATCACTTCGTCTATTCTGGCGTTCACCATTTTGCTGATCAGATTGTCGATGACGCTTGTCGAGTATCCTACGATTGAAGCGTATACTTCCGACGGCATGGCGTCGTGGCGGTATGTGATATTCCCCATTGTGTATTTTGCTTCTGGATCAGTCAGAATACATACTTTAGTCGTGTCAAGTTTTTTCAGATCATACACCACGCGTGTCGCAGGGTTGACTCTCGCAGGAATGTCGGCGAACATTTCTTTTATCTTATTCTCAACGTAATCGACATCCACGTCGCCAACTATGATAATTCCTTGCAAATCCGGGCGATACCATTTGTTGTAGTAGGCGCGGAGAGAGTCGGGGTGAAAATTCAAGATGATGGCGGTGTCGCCGATGATGTCACGTTTCGCGTATTGTGAACCCTCATATAATATAGATGAAGATTTCTTCCACAGGCGGCGGTCGGAAGTGTTGCGAGTACGCCACTCTTCCAGGATCACTCCTCTTTCTTTGTCGATCTCGTCGTCCTCGCATGATATGAAGCTCGACCAATCATGTAGAATCAGCAGGCATGAATCGACGATGCCGCTACGATAGGTTGGCACTGCTTTAAGGTTGTAGACGGTTTCGTCGAGAGATGTGTAGGCGTTGATGTTTGCTCCGAATTTCACGCCGATAGTCTCAAGGTAGTTTATGATACCTTTGCCGGGAAAATTTTTTGTGCCGTTGAAGGCGATATGCTCAAGAAAGTGGGCAAGACCGTTCTGACTATCCTCTTCCAAAATTGCTCCTACATTTTGCACAATGTAGAAATCCGCGCGCTCTTTTTCTGTGTCGTTATGGCGGATGTAATATGTCAGACCGTTATCCAAAATACCGTAGCGAAGAGCCGGATCCATAGGTAGGGGCTCTATTTTCTGTTGTGCAATACAAGTGAAAGTTGTGCTTAGTGCTAAAAATATGTTGAATAGTATCTTTCTCATTTCTCTTTTATGTTAAAAAACTTAAAAAATGAAAAATCAATGGGTTAAACCTCTTTTTTTGATTTTATCTACAAATATACACAAAAAACTCACAAGTTGGCACACTTTTTGTTTGTAATTTAGTATAAGATCTAACAAAAATAAATAATGAAAGCTGTTTTAAGAACACTTTGTGCAATTGTCATGATGTCTGGATTCTCTGCTTATGCAGAAGTTTCTGCTGACGATTTTTCTATAGCTTCAGTGGAGAAGACATATGTTAAATGCACTATGAACGGAAAAGGTGAAAGAGTTCCTAACTATTATGTGGTGGTTAACGGTGTGGCGCATCAGACTGATTCTCGCACTTTCTTTGAGATTAAGAAGGCAAGAAATGAGGAGAAAAAGAATTTCGCTAATCGCCAGCAGAATATCTCTGTAGATAAGGAAGATAAGAGTAATACTCTTTAATATATGTAAGACGTGAATATTCGAAACTAAAGGTTTCGTGGTTTACGGCTTTTGTTAATGTTTTTTGTTTGTCCTTAAATTAGAGGGTGGGTGTTTATGACTCATCCAAGTGTATTGCATTTATTTTTTTAGGTGACGGAGTCGTGCTTCGTCACCTTTGTTTTTTGTCCCCGCACATACTCCGCTCCGCTGCGTATGTACGGGGTTACGGAGATAGCGTCTTCCAGACGCATGGGATTGCTCGACTCTATATCCAAATTCTTTATTCCGCATTCCTCATTTATAATTTTTAATTTTAATTCATTGTGTACCGTAAAAAATCAATATATTTGCAAAAACAAATTAAATGTAAAAAGATGAAAAAGACTGAAGACGAATTAATAGAGGATATGCTCAACACGGCATTTTCCGAGGATATAGGTGATGGCGACCACACAACTCTTTGCTGTATCCCTGACACTGCAATGGGTAAGGCTAAACTTTTGGTTAAGGAAGACGGTGTGCTGGCTGGCGTGGATATCGCTCTACGTGTGTTCAAAAAATTCGATCCTGAATTGAAGGTGGATGTCTTGATGCACGACGGTGATACAATCAAAAAGGGTGATATTGTTTTCTATGTTGAGGGTAAAACTCAGTCGCTTCTTCAGACAGAGCGTTTGGTGCTCAACCTTATGCAGAGAATGAGTGGTATCGCTACTCAGACAAGAAAATATGTGAAACTTCTTGACGGTCTTCACACTCGTGTGCTCGACACTCGTAAGACTACTCCTGGTTTGCGTATCATCGAGAAGATGGCGGTCAAGATTGGTGGTGGTGTAAACCATCGTATCGGCCTTTACGACATGATCCTTCTAAAGGACAACCACGTCGACTTCGCAGGCGGTATCGATAAAGCTATCAATCGTGCTAAACAATATTGCAAGGACAACAACAAGGATCTTAAGATTGAGATCGAGGTCCGCAATATGGATGAGCTTGAGCAGGTGATGAAAGTGGGCGGCGTCGACAGAATCATGCTCGACAATTTCAGCACAGAGCTTACTCGTAAGGCTGTCGAGAGAATCGGTGGCAAGTATGAGACTGAGTCGTCTGGCGGTATCACTATAGACACTCTTCGCAGCTATGCGGAGTGTGGCGTCGACTTCATCTCTGTAGGTGCTTTGACTCACTCTGTAAAGGGCTTGGATTTGAGTCTGAAAGCATGCTAAATCTTTGTAATTAAGAATTAAGAGTTAAGAATAGGGCAATGGTCACTTGAACATTGCCTTTTTTGATTTTATGAGATCCTTTACCTTCATAACATTTATCCTTTGCTCGCTATCTTGTTTTGCAGAAACAATTCGTTTGACAGATCCGATTCAAGATGCCTCACAAGACTCTTTGGAAAGAGTCTTGCTTAAATATGTGCCAGACAGCTCGTATATTGTAGAGGTTGGTGATATAGGCTACTCAGATAAAAATATTGCAAAATCTTGGTTGATAATATATGCAAAGACCAATGAAAAATGCGATGGTGAAGATGAAAAAGGAATTCTTGTCTTGCATCAAACGCATGAAAACGAATGCTACGTCGCTTGTGAGGATAGCAACTATTTCGATTATGATCTGTGGGGTGAAGATATAAATTATGGAGACGGCAGGATCTCGGTGTCTGCGGGTCATCCGGTGCATGATATTGTGACATCTTATTATGAATGTCTTAATGGGGAGTGGAAACTTGTAGAATATGAGTTTGAAGCTCCGGAATCTTTACTAGAACGATTGGATTTTAATGATGGAAAAGTAGATTGTTTGATGGGAAAGCTGATCCTCAAGAATGGTTGTTATGTAGGAGGCTTTAAGGAAAAGAATCCAAAGAAATGTGAAGTGGATATTGATCTCCAGTATCTACAGGATTTCCTAAATGAGGATTTTACTGTGTACGACAGTTTAATCTATTTTTACCAACATTGCGAGTTTTCTGAGCCACGTAGCCACTTTTACTACGGTTATAGATGGAGCGAAGAAGATCTCGACTCTTTGAAAAGATTGTTTCTGACCTATTTGCCAGACAGTACTGATTTGCTGGGTGTTGTCTACTTGGATGTTGAGGATGAAAATATCGAACATGGTTGGCTGCTTCAGACAAGATGTGAAAGGCAAGAGTGGGAATCCTTTGACGACGGGAGATGCTATAATCCAAATTTTCGTGGAGCTATAATATTATTTAAGAATAAGACGGGAGAAATCTATAAGTATTTTGAAAGAGAAAATGTGTTTACACCAGAAAGCGGACCAGGTGGCCTTTGGTGTGTGAATTCCTTGAATGGCAATCTTATTGTGAGAAACGATAATTATGGTACTACGACCGATTGGTATGAATTTGTCAACGGAGAGTTTAAACTGTTTAGATCTTATTCCGAGTCATATAATGACGGTTTTGGAATTGAAAAGTCCGTCATAGATATTGGAGCCGGGATATATGAAAGCGAAGAGGATATCATGGAATATGTTTACGACGAGGCGACCGACACTGGATATATGAAGCAGACGGATCGAATAGTAGTCAATGGCAGGGTGACGGTCGATTATCTTCCTGATTTCCAGGATAAATCCTCTGATATTAAGATTATCGAACAAAAACGTAGTAGTCAATGGCAAGATGACGACTGATTAATCCTCAATCATTTAATTTTTCTCTCCTCCTTCACTGTTTCCCATGCTGCATTGATCTGTTTCATTGTCTCTGTGGTTGTTTTAATGTGCTCGCCTACGGCTCGCACGTGGGGAGGGGTTAGGACGTTCCGTCCTTAACAATCCTCATTTTTTGACCTGCAACCTATTTGGACGTTATCTAAATTTGATCTTTTCCTTTCTTCTCCTCATCAATAAGCAATGCCCCACAGTGTCTGCAATAAATCGCATCTATATCCTGGCCTTTGCTTCCGCAGTGCAGGCAAACTTTCGTCTTGCTGATTTTACGTTTCTCTTTGGCGAGGGAGAGTGAGAATATTCCCGTCGGCACGGAGAGAATAGAATATCCGAGAAGCATGACGATAGTGGTGAGGAATCTTCCAAGCGGGGTGACAGGAGTGATGTCGCCATAGCCCACAGTCGTCAGCGTCACGACTGCCCAGTAGATACTTTCGGGGATACTGCTGAATGTCGCGCCCTCTCCGCCTTCCACCAGATACATTATCGCTCCGATAGAAGTGACCAGCAGCAGCACGAACACGGCAAATATGATAGTCTTGTGCATTCCCGTTTTTATGGCATTGAGCATCATCTCGCCCTCTTTGATGAATGCGAAAAGCTTGAATATCCTAAAGATACGTATCACTCTGAAAATACGTATCACCATGATTGCGTGGGCTTGCGGAATGAAAAACGCGAGATATGTAGGCAATATGGAAAGAATGTCGATTATTCCAAACACACTGAACGCATACTGACTCGGACGCTCCGAACAATACAGACGTAGGATATATTCGAACGTGAAGAAGATGGTGAAAATCCATTCCAGAATGTGGAGCCCGTGACGGAAATTGTCGGGCATCTCCACTGTCTCCATGATTGTGATTGCGACACTTAGAAGAATGAACCAGATCAGAATGACGTCGAACAGGCGACCAAGGTAGGTGTCTGTTCCGAAGATGATTTCATTCGCCTTAGCTTTTACGTAAGGGTTCTTCGAAATGAAGTTCCAAATTCGCTTGATATTATCTTTTAACGTCATTTTTTTGCAATTTTATGGTGCAAAATTAAGAAAATCGGTTCTAATAGAAAAAAATGTTTGCGTTATTTAATATGAATGATTATTTTTGTGTCGTTTATGAGAAAATGTTTATCGTTCATACTTGTATCAATAGCGACGATGCTCGTTTTGACATCGTGCGGTGGATTTGGAAAAGTCCAGCGCAGTACAGATAATGAGTACAAGTATAAAATGGCGAAAGAGTATTTCGCAAATGAAAAATGGTTGAATTGTGCCATCATCGGACAATCGCTTCTGCAGCCATTCCGTGGCACGGAAAAAGGTGAGGAAGTGTTGTATATGGTGTGTAAGAGCTACGTCAACAATGAGGATTATCCAGTAGCTCGCACATATATAAAGAGTTATATAAAGAGCTATCCGCGAGGCTCATACATTGAGGAAGAGGCATTCGACCTTGCATATTGTTACTACAAGGAGAGTCCGGATGTGAAGCTTGACCAAGAGCCGACAGATGCGGCTATCGAGGCTTTGGAGGATTACATTTCTAAGTATCCAAGTGCGGAAAACGCAGGATTGGCAAAAGAGATGTTGATTGAGATGAAAGAGAAGTTGGCGGAGCAGCAGTTGAATAACGTGAAGCTATACTACAACTTGGGAGATTACCGTGGCAACAACTATTTGTCTGCCATCATCACTGCTAGAAACGCAAAAAAGAAGTTTCCTGACAGCAGATATAACGAAGATTGGTCTTTCTACATTTTGAAAAGCTATTACAGTCAGGCTCATGAAAGTGTGGAAAGCAAACAATACGACAGATATATCGATGCTAAAGACGAATGTTACTCATTTCTAAAGGAGTATCCGTCTACGAAATACGCCAAAGAGGTTGAGACTATCCAGCATAAGATAGAGAGATATTTCGAGCATCATAAGAATTAATTTGAGAGTAAGATTAAAAATACAATAAAATGGATTTTAAGAAAGTCAACGCACCTACGACTACGGTTACAAGAGACATGAACAGCTTGAGTGAGCGTACTGGCAACATCTATGAGACTGTTTGCATTATTGGTAAGCGTGCCAATCAGATCAGCATCGATATCAAGAATGAGCTTGACAAGAAGTTGAAGGAGTTTGAAATTGGCAACGACAATCTTGACGAGGTTTTTGAAAACCGTGAGCAGATTGAGATTTCTCGTTACTATGAGAGACTACCAAAGCCAGTGCTTATCGCAACAAAGGAGTATGAGGATGGAGAAATCTCATACAGATTGGTTCAGAAGGGTCAGAAGAATAAGTAATTCGTATTTATGTGATATAAAAGGGAGTTCGGAGGAGTAATCTGCCGTACTCTCTTTTTTCTTTTTTAGACGGAATTCGATTAGATTTATGTCGACATTATCAGGAAAACACATATTGTTGGGCATCACTGGTGGCATCGCTGCCTATAAGTGCGCGCCACTGGTACGTGAGTTTGTGAAGCGTGGAGCTGAGGTCAAAGTTGTTATGACGCCATTGGCTAAACAGTTCATCACCCCGCTTACGATGGCCACTCTTTCAAAAAATCCAATCTTGGTTGATTTCTTCAACCCGGAGAACGGAGAGTGGAACAGCCATGTCAATCTTGGTATGTGGGCAGACGTTTATCTTATCGCTCCGGCTACCGCCAACACTATTGGCAAAATGGCTAACGGTGTGGCAGACAATTTGTTGCTGACTTCATATCTCTCAGCAAAATGTCCGGTGTTTTTCGCTCCGGCTATGGATCTGGATATGTATAAGCATCCAGCGGTACAGAAAAATATCACTACTTTGATCTCTTATGGCAACCATGTGATAGAACCAGGAACAGGTTTCTTGGCTTCTGGTCTTGAAGGCAAAGGTAGAATGGCAGAGCCAGCGGATATCGTTGCTGCATTGGAGAATTTCTTTGAGTCGAAGAATGACATGACTGGCAAAAAAGTGATGATCACTGCCGGTCCGACATACGAAAAAATCGATCCTGTGAGATTTATAGGCAACTATTCGTCGGGAAAGATGGGATTCGCTTTGGCTGAAGAGTGCGCGGATCGTGGAGCTGAGGTCACTTTGATCACCGGACCTACTTCGTTGAAGACAGTAAACGGAAAAATCAAAAGAATCAATGTGGAGTCTGCCCAACAGATGTATGATGCGGCGGTGGAAAACAGCCCGTCTGCGGATGTCCAGATTCTGTGCGCGGCAGTTGCTGACTATCGCCCTTCTGTCACAGCGGATAAAAAGATTAAGCGTGAAAAGACGGGAGAAATGACTCTGACTCTCGTGCCTAATCCGGATATCGCTGCTGCGTTGGGAAAAATTAAAAGAGAAAATCAAGTGAATGTGGGATTCGCTTTGGAAACGAATGACGAGGCTACTAATGCGAAAGATAAGTGTGCACGCAAGAATTTCGATTTCATTGTGATGAACTCATTAAAGGATAAAGGAGCTGGTTTTCAAGTCGATACCAACAAGATTACAATCTTTACCGCTGGTGGAGATGTAAGAGAATTTCCTTTGAAAACCAAGAAAGAAGTTGCGGCAGACATCGTGGATGCTGTCGTGGAAATAGCAAAAAAGAAAGGCTTATGAAAAAAGTTTTTTTGACACTTGTCTCGTTCGTTTTGGGAGCTGTTGTCTCAATGGCTCAGGAACTGAATTGTTCTATCACTGTCAATGCCGACAATGTGCCAGGAACAAGCAAGGACATGTATAAAGATTTGGAGTCGGCTCTTGCTGATTTCTTTAATACCCACAAGTGGACCGACGCTGTGTTTCAGAAAGAAGAGCGTATAGACGTGACATTCACTTTGTATATCGACCAATCGTCTGAGGCGAACGGTGGAAAACAGACCGGAATGTTGTCGGTGACAGCGAGCCGTCCCGTCTTCAACACATCTTACACGACTCCTCTTTTCAACTATCAGGACAATAATTTCACATTTAATTACAATCCTGGTGATCGTATTGATTATTCAGAAGGTGATTACGATGTAAGTCAGAATCTGATGGCGGTGTTGGCGTTCTATGTTAATATTGTTCTCGGTCTTGAGTTCGACAGTTTTTCACCTCTTGGCGGAACCTCTTTCTTTGAGAAAGCGGAGATGATTTCTGCCGCTGCAAGAAGTTCGGATGATGAAGGTTGGAAAGCATTTGCAAAAAATGACAACAGATATTCGTTGATATCTTTATATATGGATGCGAATATGGCGAATCTTCGTAATGTATATTATGAGTATCATCGTCTTGGACTTGATGTGATGGCCGACGACTTAAATAAAGGAAAGGCGAAGATTTTGGAGCAGATGACTTATTTGCGTGAGATGCAGCGTGCAAAACCATTTGCTGTGCCTCTACAGATTTTTGTCAACACTAAGTTTGATGAACTTTATAATCTGTATCGTCTTGATGATCAGAAAGTTCGCGAAGAGGTGTATGATGCGGTTGCCGCAATCGCGCCTCAGATGAAAGACATCGACAAATTGCAGAAAGGAAACTGATTATGCTGACTCGTTTAGAGATAGACAACTATACTTTGATAGAAAGAAGTGAGATTGATTTCAACAACGGCTTCTCTGTGATCACAGGTGAGACCGGAGCTGGAAAATCAATTTTGCTTGGAGCGTTGGGTATGTTGATGGGCGGCAAAGTGGAGTCGAAATACTTCAAGGATGCGGAAAAGAAATGTGTAATTGAGGCGACGTTCGACATTTCCGACTATGGATACCGTCCGTTTTTTGAGGAGAATGAGCTTGATTATGACGACGAGTGTGTGATTCGCAAGGAGATAACACCATCTGGAAAAGCTCGCTCGTTTGTCAACGATACTCCTGTGAGCGTGTCGCAACTCAAGCAGATTGGTGAGATGCTTATTGATATCCATTCTCAGCATCAGAATCTGTTGTTGAAAGATTCTGGTTTTCAGCTTTCTGTGGTGGATTCTGTTGCGGATACAAAGAAGGAACTTTCTGCATATCAGTCTGATTATAAGCAGTGGAGTGGGGCAAAACGAGAATTGGAGCGATTGAAGGAGCAGATGGAGAATGATGCTCGCGACGCGGATTATCTCAAATCTCAGTTGGAAAAACTTCAGGTTGCCAACCTTGTTGACGGAGAGCAGGAAGAGTTGGAGACAGAAAACAATCTTCTTCAGAATGCGGAGACTATCAAAACAACACTTTCATCTGTAGTGAATCTTGTTGAAGACGATGATAATGCCGTGAATGTACGGTTGAAACAGACTGTGAATCTTCTCTCATCGGTGTCATCTTTCGCACCGGAGTTAGACTCGCTTGCTGAGCGGACAAACGCTGTGTTGGCTGAGATGAAGGATATCTCATCTGTGGTGATGGAAGTGGCAGACAGAGTGGAGTTTAATCAGGAAAGAATTGATTTTGTCTCTTCTCGTCTCGACACCATATACACTTTGGAGAAACGTCATAAAGTGAACACTGTCGCCGAATTGAAGGATATACAAGCCGATCTGGAGCGACGTGTGAATAATTTTTCTTCTGCAGATGAGCAGATTGCGTCGCTTGAGGCGGACGTGGCCAAATATTTCCAACAGATGGAGAAGAGTGCGACGTCGCTTTCTGAAAAAAGACAGGGATCTTTGAAAAAAATCGAATCAACAGTGGAGGCTTCAATGTCGTTGATGGGAATGCCACTTGCGAAACTTTCCGTCGACCTGCAGAAATCTTCTCAATATACTTTGGATGGAGCAGATGAGGTAACGTTCTTGTTTTCAGCCAATAAGGACAAACGAATGCTTCCGATTGCTGAAATAGCGTCGGGTGGAGAAGTCTCACGTGTGATGCTTAGCTTGAAGTCGTTGCTTTCAGAAGTGAAGAAGATGCCGACGATCATTCTTGATGAGATTGATACAGGAATCTCTGGTGAGGTGGCTGCCCGTATGGGAGAGGTGATGTCTGCGATGGGCAGGAGAATGCAGGTGGTTGCGATTACTCATCTTCCTCAGATTGCGTCGAAGGGCGAGACTCACTACAAAGTGTATAAGGAGGAGGATGGCGACAAGGTCGTTTCCCATATCGTGAAGTTGAATTCCGATGAACGCGTGACGGAAATAGCCCAGATGCTAAGCGGTCATAACCCTTCTGAGGCTGCAATCCAGAATGCAAAGGATTTGTTAGGAATATAATTTGTCCAGGTTCATAGAATTTAACCGTAGAGATACAGATACCTCAGTGACTATAAGTGTTTGATGACGGTAAAATCTGATATAAATCAAACAATAAACTTTGAAAAACCTTCTTTTTCAGCAGTAGAATGCTATATATAGCAACTTTTTAATTAATTTTGAATGATTTTGAAAGAAGTTGTTTGGATTTAAGAATTTGAATGTAATTGAGAATTCTCTAGGACGAGACTAAGTCGAGCACAAGATAATTAACAGCTCGTTCTTACGAACCCGCAGATGTAAATGGGGTAAGGAACTGCAGCCCTTTGCAATTCTCATTAAAGCAACTTAGTCAATAATAGAATTTTATAAGTGATACAAAAAATAATAACTAAATTTAAATAAGATGAAGAAATTCAGATTGTTTTTGGTGATGGCGATTTTGGTGCCATTTCTTTCAAGTTGTTCTTACAACACAATGGTAGAGAAGCGTGAGGCTGTCACAGGACAGTGGGCACAAGTAGAGGACAGCTACCAGCGCCGTATGGATTTGATCGGCAACTTGGTTGAGACAGTCAAGGGTGCGGCTAAACATGAGAACGAGACTTTAACAGCTGTAATCAACGCGCGTGCCAACGCAACTAAGGTCACTATCGACCCAACTAATTTGACAGAGGATAACATCAAGGCATACCAGATGGCTCAGAATAATTTGACTGAGGCACTATCTAAGTTGATGGTTGTTCACGAGCAGTATCCTGATTTGAAGGTCAACCAGAATTTCTTGGAACTTCAGGCTCAGCTTGAGGGTACAGAGAACAGAATCTCTGTTGAGCGTAAGAAATTCAACACTATGGCTCAGGATTATAACACAACTATCTCTACATTCCCTAACAACCTTATCGCATCTATGTTTGGCTTTGAGAAGCAGGCATATTTCAAGGCTGATGAGGCTGCTAAAACAGCTCCAAAAGTTCAGTTCTGATGGAGGCGAGGTCATTTTTATCGGTTGAAGAGTGTCGCAATGTGATCGACGCTATTGCAGAGGCAGAAAACAACTGCTCCGGCGAGATCCGTGTGAACATTGCTAACAATGCTGGTGAAAATGTTATGGAGTCGGCTGTCAATGTCTTCTATTCTCTTGAGATGGACAAGACGCAGAAAAAAAATGGAGTTTTGTTTTTCATCGCCAGTGAAGACCGCCGTTTTGCGGTTATCGGGGATGAAGGTATCAATAATGTTGTGCCCGAAAATTTCTGGAATGACGTGTGTGCTCTTATGATCGAGTATTTCAAGAAGGAAGAATACGGTGCAGGATTGGTTGCCGGAATCAAAAAATGTGGTGAGAAACTAGCTGAATTTTTTCCTCCAGTCGACAATGATATTGATGAGTTGCCAAACGAAATAGCTTATGAAGATGCAAAATAGGTTGAAGACGCTGCTTATGGCACTGCTTTTGTGGTTGCCAACATTGGTTTGCTGGGCTGAAATTCCCGACAAACCCAAGCCGGAACGTCTTGTCAACGATTTTGCCGGACTTCTGTCCGCCACCCAGAAACAGGTGTTGGAGGATTCTCTCGTCGCATTCAATAAAGCAACGTCTACTCAGATATGCGTGGTGACGGTGAAGTCGCTAGACGGGTATGACATCGCTGATTATGCTCAGCAGTTGGGTGAAAAATGGGGAGTGGGTACCAAGAAACATAATAATGGTGCCATCTTGCTCGTAAAGCCGAAGACTGAACGAGAGAAGGGACGCGCGTTTATCGCTACAGGTTATGGACTTGAAGCGTCTCTGCCAGACATTATCTGTTATCGAATCGTCAACAATGTTATGATTCCATATTTCAGAAATAATGATTATGGAGGAGGAATCATGGCTGGAGCTGAATATATGATGCGTGCGACGCGAGGTGAATTCACTGCGGAAGCTGAAGAGGACGATTTTCCGTATGTGATTGTCGTCTTCATCATAATAATCGTTATACTGATGATTTCCGCCGGACGTAATGGTAAAGGTGGGGGAGGATCGAATAATGACACTGATTACAGACCACGTCGTCGCGTCACTTACAATGATCCATTTTCTCAGGGAAGTTTTGGTGGCGGCGTCTTTGGTGGCGGTCGCAGTAGCGGAGGATTTGGTGGTGGATTCGGAGGCGGCTTTGGCGGTTTCGGAGGCGGAAGCTTCGGAGGCGGTGGAGGTGGCGGCTCTTGGTAATAAAAAGTTGAAGGTTAAGGCATTTCTTTCAGAAACTTGAACCCTGAAACTTGAAACAAATATTAGGATTTAGAAAAATATTAAACAAAATGAAACAGATATTGAAGTTTGTTGCAGTGGCAGGACTTTTCCTTTCAGCAACAGGTTGTGTGAACAACGAACAAAAGCAAAATGTAGAAAATCAGGCTCCAGCAAAAGTGGAGGCAGTAGACCTTGGCCTTACAAGTGGCACCAAGTGGGCGTCTTGCAACGTCGGTGCGGAATCTCCTGAAAATTATGGTGATTATTTCGCTTGGGGAGAGACTGCTTCTAAGGATGTTTACTCCGACACTACTTATACATATTATATTGTGCCTGATTCAGCGGCTGCTGATTCGTCTGCAAAGAAAGTGTGGAAAAATATAGGTGTGGATATCGCTGGCACAGAGTATGACGCTGCCACAGCTGTCATGGGTGATGAGTGGAAGATGCCTACTGAAGCACAGTGTAAGGAGCTAGTAGACGAGTGTGAGTGGAGCTGGACAGAGTCGAACGGAGTCAACGGATACAAGGTTGTTGGAAAGAATGGTAATTCGATCTTCCTTCCTGCATCAGGTGTCAGAGGTGCTGCCGACGTCGTTAAAAACGATATGATCGGCGGATTCTGGTCTTCTACATTATGTGAGGCTGCAGAGACATCTGGAGATTTCGCAATGGTAGTTTACTTTTTCTCTGAGTCACGTGCTGTAGAGAAGGGTGGACGCTGGATGGGCCGCTCGGTTCGTGCTGTGGCAAAGTAAGAAGGTCGTAATCCAAAACGTTTTATAGAATTTTGAATAATGGAATGGTCCGCAAAATTTTTTCATTTTGCGGACCTTTTTTGAAAAATCTACCATATTTTGATTGGTTGGCTGTAAATCAAAGAATCCACTTATGAATAAAGATCAAAAGATATACGAACTACAGCAGAAGATTGAATTGTTGGAGTCTCAAAAACAGGGACTGAAAGAACAATTGAATAAAATTGAGTCTTCATTTTATGAATTCAAGACTCAATATACTTCTGTGATGTTGGATCTGAGTAGTCAGTTGTCTTTTTTGTCGGAGTCTGTCAACTCTCTTAGAAATGAACTGACAATTCTGACAACAGCAGAGACGGAACCACAACCTGTAGTTACAGATCCTGTTTATGAAACTTGCTCGACAGGAATTGAAAAATCTACTGTTGTTTCCGACTCGGTTGAATCTACCGTTAAGCCAGAGCAAGTTGAGACAGAGCCAGTACAGGAGGCAGTTCAAACAGAGTCAGTACAGGAGACAGTTGAGACAGAGCCAGTACAGGAGGCGGTTGAGACAGAGCCGGTACAAGAGGCAGTTGAGACAGAACCAGTACAGGAGGCAGTTGAGACAGAACCAGTACAAGAGACTGTCAAGACAGAATATACTCAAAAGACGGCAGCAACAGAGACGGCTCAACGTAATACGTCGGCAGAATCCCGTCAATCTGCACCGTCTAAACCACAAGAAGAGACAATTTTTGATAAACTACGCGATAATTTTGACTGGGAGAAGTTTATTGGCGAGAACCTGATTATGAAATTAGGTATTTTGATCGTTTTGATCGGTGTAGCCATTGGAGGCAAGTATGCACTCGAACATCAGCTGCTCAGCCCAACAATGCGTATCATTATCGGCACTCTATTTGGTGCTGCGCTTCAGGGGGTGGCAATCAAATTGAAGAAAGAATACAAGAAACTAAGTGCTGTCTTGGCGAGTGGAGCGATGGCGACATTGTATTTCATGACCTACTTTGCCTACGATTTCTATGGCTTGATACCTATGCCTGTGGCATTCGTGTTGATGACACTCATCACCGTCGCCACGGTTTGGCAGGCATGCACTTATGATATGGAGGTGATTGCCATCATTGGTTTGGTGGCAGCCTACGTGATTCCATTTATGTTGAGCACGGGAGAGGGTTCTCCGTGGGCATTGTTCTCTTACATCTCAATTATAAACGCTGGTGTGATGTTTATCTCCGTCAAACGTTATTGGAGAATATTGTTTGTCTCTGCTTACGTTTCGTCGTGGTTTATATATGGAGTTGTGTATAGGACTCTTGATTTTCCAGAGACTTCAGATGCGGTGAAGTTGCTGGTGTTTCTGTTTATCAACTTTGCCATTTTCTATGTCACATTCTTGGCTTACAAGGTGAAGCACAAGATGATTTTCCAGAACTTTGACATCGTTTATCTGCTTTCCAACTCATTCATGTTCTTTGGATTGGGTTACAATGTGATGTTCAACAACGAGACATTGGCTCCGTATGTCGCGTGGTTCTCTTTTGCAAATGCCCTGATTCATGGAATTGTGGCGTTTATTCTTATCAAGAAGAATATGGTCGACAAATCTGTTTATCGTTTGATTACAGGTCTTGCCATCAGTTTCGTGACTATCGCGATCATGGTATGGGCGACGGGACACTGGCTGACAATGTTCTGGATGTTGGAAGGAACGGTATTGTTCACAGTTTCAAGAATTTCAAAGCGACCATTCTATGAGAAAATGTCGTATCCGGTATTCTTCTTGGCATTGATAAGTTTGATTATCGACTGGGGAAATCCGAATGGCGGACATTTGAGAATGTTGACGCCGCTGTTTGAGGCATTCGCTAGTTATCGTTCGATGTGGGATACAACGACAGCTGCGGTTCAGGGCAATGCGTTGTCTATCATCAACACCGTCGTCTTCATTATGCTTTGCATCTTCATAGGTGTGGTCGACAACCGTTATCCAATGGTCGAAGACGAGGAGACTCAGAATTCATGGATGAATTTAGCCAATAAGTGTTTGAGGGTGATGGCTGTGTTTGTGGTGACGACGGCTATCTTGGTGCATATCGATCACCCATGGCTGACTATGGTTTGGATGTTGGAGGCGACAATATTGTTCACATTCGCCAGAGTCCGCAAAAACGTGTTTTTTGAGAAGAGTGCGTATCCTGTTTTTGTTTTGGCTGTGATTAGTTTGCTGATCGACTGGGGAAATCCGAATGCCGAACATCTGGATTTCATGACATTCTGGTTTGAAGAATCTTGTCCGGCTGGATATGGATATGCATTATATGTCATCAACACTGTTGTCTGTATGATCCTTGCTGTTTGTGCGGCGGTGTTGAATTATCGTTATCCTTCGGAAGAAACAGAAGAGACAAAGAATTCGTTTGTTACGAAAGCCTCACAATACTTGTCAGTGATGGCGATTTTTGTGGTGACGACAGCGATCTTTGTGCATATCGAACAGCCATGGATGATAGTGTTATGGTGTGCTGAGGCTTCGCTACTCTGCTATTTGGGAAGGACAAAGAGCATCTGTTTGGTGGAGCGAGGAGCATATGTTATGGTTGCGCTTTCCTCTATCGCATTCTTAAATGTATGGAACGATCTTCCTTATCCTTATGATTTTGAATCTAGAATAGAAAAGTTTGAAAATAATTTTGGAATAAGAATTTCTGAAATTTGGACTTCTGTTGTGGCAGGATTGTCATTGGTGGCAACTCTTGTCGGTCAGATATGGATGATAAATAAGTTCAAGCTGGAAAAAGATGGAGTTGCCGAACGCTTTGATTTGAACTTTAAGCTTAAATTGTATTTGGTTGCAGTATTGGCATTCATCATCTGGACACACACACCTTGGGTCATCACAACGGCATTGCTGTTTGGTCTTGCTCTTCTGACTTTGATTTTTGCTTTGAGAGACGATGCACGACTCAAAAAAGCATTTGTGGCAGTTTTCGGCTTAGGATTATTCTGTTGGCTTTGTGACGTGTTCACAGCCTACGAAAGCACTTTTGGAGATGATGGTGAACTTAGCACAAATACAAAGCAGGTTATTATGTTGTTAGGTTCGGTGATCGACGTCGCTCTTATTTATATGATGCGACGCTACAACGAGATGCCGAAGTTTGAAGCCAGCAAGATATCATGGTTCCCATTCATCGCTTTGTTGGTGTTGATGCCATTTGTCGCTGTCGGATATGTTTATTGTTATCATGTAGGAAGTTGGATGGAACATCAAACATTGGATAATCGTGTGGCTATACGTTTGTTTACATCATTTGTATTCTGTTTTGCGATGGCATACTTTTCAACTTGGACATTCGTATCGTTGAAATACAAATTGAATGGTTTCAAGAAATTCACGATGACTTGTTTATGTCTGATTTTGTTTGCAAAACTATTTGTAGGATTGTTTGATTTAAGAATCCGTGGCGAGGAGGTAGACTTCAATGTTATTCATTTATTCTCTTTGGTATTGACACTATTTTCTGCGTGGACATTATATCTCTACAAAAAGCAGGAGAAATGTATGTTTGGAATGAGCGAAGAGATGACAACCAAAGCGTTTGACACATTCCTATTCTTTGGCTTTGTTGCCGTAGGAGGAAAAGAGTTGAACAAACTCTGTTGTTTGGTTGGAAGTCCAGAAGCGTTTGGTGTAGTGTTCAGCGTCTTCTTGGGAATAGTGTCCTTGTTCGGAGTCTACTACGGACTTTATAAAGATAAGAAGTATCTGAGAATTGAGGGATTCGTGTTGTTAGGTTTCACTCTTCTGAAATTGTTCTTCTACGACATGGCTCGTTTTGATCAGATATATAAAGTGATAGCTTTGATATCTTTGGGTCTGTTGATGTTGGTGATGGCATTCTTCTATCAAAAGATTGCGAAGGAGAAGGAAAAGATGAAGGAGAAGGAATTGCCGAAGACGGGAGAAATTTCGAATGATGATGAGCAACTGAAAGAGGAGGACTCCAAAGTAGAAGCGGAATAAAAATTTGTTTCTGTCCTAGTTTGTGACTGATTTTCACGAGGATTTTTAAGGGCGGAACGCCCTTAATTCCCCTAAATCCGCGAGTGCGCACGAGCGACTTGTCAATTATATGAGAGAAAAATGGTGAAATAAAACAAAGCCGTTTCAGATCTTGAACACCAAGTGTCTGAAACGGCTTTGTTAATTTTCATAATATTGGATGACTAAAAAATTACCCAATCGTTTGCGTTTTCATAAACATATTCAGATGATGAGTTGAGATACCACAAACCGTTTCTCATTTCAACTATACCGCCAACATATTTGTATTTTTTGCTGTTTTGATTTAGTTCCTCAATATGTCTCGCCAGACATTCCGCCTTATCTTTTGTCTCCTGCGATTTGGCTGTGATGCCTCCTTTGGTGTCGTAAATGCCGATGCTGTTGTCTTTGAATTTGATGATCCAATCAGGATAGAAGACACGCATCTCATTGGTCGTGCTATCAATATAACGGAATCCTAGATCCTCCTTACCTGTTCCGTTTTTCAACCACCATTCTATAGTCTCTGCTTTTTGTTCCAGATAATCAATAAACTTTGTCTCGTTCTTTCGCCCGTTATACTCTTTTGCAAGGTAAAGATCCACCAAACTTAGTTTGTTTGGATAGGCTTCGTAATCGTTTGGACACGATTTTTCCGTATAGATAACGAAGATGGCTGGCTCTTTTTTTAATGCTTCTTCTCTTTTTTCCTCCAGTTGTTTCTGTAACACTGGATAATAGTCTTTGATGGCTTGCGTGATGGCTGGACGAAATTTGCTGTCGGCATTTCTGTTTATGTCCTTGATGAAAACCTTGTAAAACTCAGTTTCAAAATATGTCTGCAATGCATAATGTTTAAACCACACTCGTAACGCTGACTTTAGTTTTTGATAAGATCGGGCTGCGTTACCTATGGTTGCTTCGGCATCATCTTGCTCTGTAACCAACTGGTAGCATAAGTTTGTGAAGATTTTCTCCACATCATTGGCGGATATCTCATACTGTGTAATCTCATTCTCCGATGATTGGTCAACGCTCCGGAATCGTGCATTCACCATAATGTCCTGACTTAATTTGATCGATGTGTCAACACCTTTGGCTTGCAACTTGGAAATATTGTTTGGATTTATCTCATTTTCGTCTATTCCAAACCATCGGTTCATCGACTGGATGAATACGTTTTGAAACTCGCTTGCTTTTCCGATGTCGCCGTAAGTTGTACGTGAGATAAACTCCGTTTTCAAGGCGGGGTCAAGAATGAAATTTATAGGCTTATGACCTTTTATTTCTTCTTTGAAGTTTTTTACAGAGACCGTCAGAGCCGCTTTCGCCATATTTTGGTTCTCCTTCAATACAGTTGCTTCAATCTCTTCATTGGTCTCTTTTATAATGGCATCACAAGTTTTGACCACTTCGTCTATTGCACGTTTCTCTGCTTTCTCTTTCTCTTTTGTTGCAGATGCATATTCGAATTGTGGTTCAAATATTAAATGAGGCTCCTCCAATGGATTCAACATTTTTTCCTCAACAGAGGAGAGCCTTTCGCAAACTTTGGACACTATTTTTTCCACCGACTCCTTTTGCCCGTCATTTTGGGCAACTAACCGTTTTTGAAGTTCTTTTTTTATCTTCTCTTTCAACGAAGAAACAGCGAATACCATTCGTTGTGTTGTCTGCATCTTCGCTATGATGGTTTTGGGCTTATTGGGGTCGGTCTCTGGAATATTATCCACATCGTTTCGTGAATAGTTGGTATATAAATAGCCCGTTTGTAGAGACGGGTATTCGTTCAACCGTTTGTCATGAATAGCCATACGGCGGATTCTTCCCAAGGTCTGTGTACGGAATGTGTTGGATTTTATCTCCCTGAACATCACCAATATATGTGCTCGTGGACAATCCCAACCCGTACCTGCAGCATATTTAAACAGTAGGAAAGCAACAGAACTTTTATTGTCCGTAATGGTCTTCAACGCTTCAGTCTTAGGCAATCCACTCAGCCATACGGCTATTTCCTTTTCTTGGAACCCTTTGTCTCGTAGATATCTCATCACCAATGTTTCCTTTTTTTCAACTCCTCGTGCCTCTGCATCTTTATCGTCATCAGGAAGTTGGATGAGTATCAATGGGTTGATGTCCGCACCGAAGGTTTTCCACTCTTCAATCAGTTGTTGACGTTTCTCAATCGCCAAATCAAGCATTAGTATGTCCAAGTCTTCCTTGTCGTAACGCTCCAGGTCTTCTTCGGTCTGGCTGACAATCTCCTTTTTGATGAGTCCTTCCTCAATCACATCTTTGATATTGACTTCGACCCAGCCAGCTTTGTGATTTCTCACATCACTTATGGAGGGCTCTTTTTCTGGCGTGGCACTTACTTTGACGATAATCCTTGGATTGAGCGGATTGATCACATCACGGTAGGCTGATTCGGTGACGTTCTTATGACTCTCGTCTATAATCATGATGATTTGACGACCTTCCGCTAACGTGTTCTCTGCCACATCTTCGAAATAGAAACCAGACTCCTTGATCAGTTCGGGTTCTTCCGGACGACGGTTCTGTCGGTCGGCTGCACGGCGCGACACCAATTTCTGCCAATTGAGAAAGAGAATGTCATTCTTCTTCAACTTGCCTTGCGAGAAATCTGCGATGGTGAGAAGTTTGTTACTAAGGTTGGGAAAGAAATAATCCACAAATTTCTCTTTGCTTTGCATAGCAAGTTCGTCTGAAAAAGTAATCCAGACGAATGCCACATCCTCGTCCCAGTCGGGTTGGCGGCTGAGAGCGTCGATGAAGTGGGTGGTCATGAATGTTTTGCCGCTACCTGTGGGAGCTTTAAGCGTTAGTTCTGCTGTGGAATCGTTGTGATTCCACAGGTTTTTGAAACTTACGAGCATCTCATCGATAGTACGTTGTTGGAATGGAAAAGCGTTATATAGAGCCATGATTTACTGATTTATAGATTTGTAGACATCGAGAATGGGTTGTGGAATCGCTTTAAGGGCGATGCCACGTAGATCGTCGAATTCGCTTTCGAAAATGTCGGGTGTACCCCAACAGAAAATATAGACGTTGATTTTGGGTATGGACAAAACGTTCAATGTCTCTTTTAATGACTGCAATTTTTCGATTTCCGCTACAAATTCGGGCAATTTTGCATAATTTTCCGTGAAAAATATGGCGGTGTACATTGATGCTTTTTCCTTATTATCCGCAAATATTTGGTACGTATCGGTATGTGCGATTTCCTCCAGCGTGTTTTCGCCCAAAGCGAGAAGATACCCAGCCTTACGTGATAGTTCCACACGGTCGGCATCAATCGCATTATGGCTGGCATGTTTGCCCACGAAGGCGGTGCGGTAGTATTTAAGTCTGCCACCTAAACCTTCCACCTGTTCGCCTTTGGCGTTGGTGTAGCCGCACATCACGCGGCGGTTGCGTTCGTAGGTGACGTTCTCGCAGATGTTGTTGTCTCCCTCTCGCTGCTGCACCAAAATGCATTGGCGATGACCACCATCTTCGGCATTCAACTTCATTGTGGCGTGAAGGGTCGTGCCAGAGCCAGCGAAGAAATCGAGGATGGTTAGATCTTTGCCTGAAACTATTTTTAATATGTCATGAATTAAAATGACAGGTTTAGGATAATCAAACGTTTTTCGTTCTCCCATAATTCTTTCTAATTCGGGAGTCGCGTTGAAATTTGTGTATTCATTTGTACAAAAATCTAAAGATGTATTAGGGTTACTACGAGTAATAAGATTTCCATCTTTATCCACAAATTCATATGATTTTGTGTATACTTTATATTTGTTGGATTTTAAGGGCTTTTTGAAAACAATAAAATCATTTTCTAAGCCCCATCTAAATTTCTCCTTTCCCCATCTCCAAATCCATGTTTTGTCATCAAAACCATTTCCTGGCCATATTTCTGTCCCATCAGGTGTGGTTATCGGATAGTTCATTGTATCTGAATATTGCAAGGAGTTTTTATTGAGTTGAGTGATATAGAACCGTCCTCTTTCTTTAATATGTTCATCTTCAAACTTATACAAGGTTTTTATTTGTTCAGAATCTTTGACTTTAGGAACAAATTCGATTTTGTTGACGTTTTTTGCATATATGAGAATATAATCATGAGATAGTGTGATTGTTGTTGAATCATGTTTCCCTGAATTGATAGTCCTTCTTGGTAAAATAGACACTCTATTTTCTTCATCGAAGACTTTATCTCCTATGCAGATTAAATCTTTTAATTCATTATCATCAATGGAAATGAAAATCACCCCCTTATCGCTCAAAAGATTTTTAGCGAGTTCAAGTCGTTTGCTCATAAAGGAGAGCCAATAGGAGTGTCGTAAAGGGTGTTCTTTGGGTACAGGAGAACCGTCTGGGAATTCCTTCAGAAAACGTTTGTCCTTGTAAGTGAATCCGTCACTGCCTGTATTATAAGGAGGGTCGATATATATGACGTCTATTTTGCCACGGTGGGTGTAATTAAGGCAAGAGAGGGCGTGGTAGTTATCGCCTTCGATGATGATGTGGGGTGGCGTGTTGTTGGCGGACGCATTCAATGCGTCCCTACCTGCGGCATCGATGGCTTTCTCTTTCACCTCTTCGAGGATAGGTATTTTGTTTTCCGATTCTGTTTCGAACGCTTCGGGAACGTCTAGCCACGTCAGTCCATAACGTTGTTCCTTAATTTGACTGTGCAGACGGGCTATTTCTTTTTCTAATTCACGGATGCGGATTTGCAGATCTGCGGTGGATTTGGTGTCCGTTGGTAGAGACGCAATGCATTGCGTCTCTTCTATGGCGGATTCATTGTTTGAATTGTTTTTTACAGTCATTTTTGGCGAAATTTCTGTTGCGTGAATAAAATTGTAAAAACAAGCGGCGTGGGCCACTTGTCCGCAACAGAGGTGTCGCCAAACACCCACAATGAATAACAAGATAAGCCCACGCCGAAGCGGAGGTTATCTTTTATAGCTATTCATTGTTTTATTCTACTGAGTTAATTTTTGGCGAAATTTCTGTTGCGAGAATAAAAGCTAACGCTGTGATAATATGTGTGTTATAAATCTCTGTCTGTTTCGTAAAATAAAATTGATGGAATTAACATACTATTGTACTTCCAATTTTATAACAATTGGATAATACATTTTCTTTCTTTTCGTCAGTTTGAAAATAAGATAATCAATTTCCAAATTGACGAAAAATTAGCCAAAATTATAATTTTTTCGGTTATACTGCCTTACATATTAAATAAAATTTTAGAAGGTATTTTTTGTGAATGAAATTTAATCAGCTTCTGATTTAAGAATGGTCCGCAATTATTTTAAGAATCGCCACAAATCACAGAACGAAACTCTTCCAAATAACAAATCGGAAGAAAGCCAAATGACCAAGTGGAATTGAGCCAAACGACCAAGTGGAATTGAGCCAAATGACCAAGTGGAATTGAGCCAAATGACCAAGTGGAATTGAGCCAAACGACCAAGTGGAATTGAGCCAAACGACCAAGTGAAATTGAGCCAGACGACCAAATTGTACGTAAAATATTCTTTTGTTTCAAGAATGATTACTACTTTTGCACCGAAATTCACATGAGGTTTTATGGCTGAGAATACATTCAATTATCGAAAGCGAATCGCAGACATCCTTCTAGAAGAGAAATTAGATGCAATGGGGGCTGTCCTTATTGAAGGACCTAAAGCTTGTGGTAAAACGACTACCGCAGAACAACAAGCTAAGAGTATTCTGTATATGGATGATCCAGCAAACATACAACAAAATCTCCAATTGGCGGAAACCAACATCAAACGACTGCTTCAAGGTGAAACACCAAGGCTTATTGATGAATGGCAGATAGCTCCTCAAATATGGGATGCAGTGCGTTTTGAAGCAGACCATAGAAAGGATGATGGTTTGTTCATACTTACAGGCTCTGCCGTTCCAGCAGATAAGTCAAAGATTCGTCATACAGGTGCAGGGCGTTTTGCATGGCTCACCATGCGCCCTATGACGTTGTGGGAATCTGGAGAATCTTCGGGAGATGTGAGTGTCAGAGATCTTTTTGCTAATCCAGAAAAGGTTGATGGAGAAAGTGCACTGAAGATGGAAGACATCGCTTATGCTATTTGTCGAGGTGGCTGGCCAAAATCTCTAACCAAGAAAAACCAGAAGGCGGCACTTCGTCAGGTTACAGAATATTTTGAAGCCATAACACGTTCTGACATTTCAAGAGTTGACGGAGTTGAAAGAGATGAGTTCCGTGCAAAGAGACTTATGCGCTCATATGCACGATTGCAAGGGGCAATGGCCAGCATACCCACTATCATAGAAGATATGAAAACGAATGAACCGGAAGATATGAGCGATGAAACGGTTTCGTCATATATCATGGCTTTGAAAAAGATTTTCGTAATAGAGGACATGCCAGCCTGGAATCCAAATCTGCGTTCAAAAACCTCCATACGGACCAGTGACACACGTTATTTTGTTGACCCTTCTTTGGCTATCGCAGCTTTAGGTATAGGACCAAATGACTTGCTGAACGATCTGAATACTTTGGGATTGTTTTTTGAAACTCTTTGTGTACGTGACCTTCGTGTGTATGCAGAAGCTAATGACGGAGACGTATTCCACTACAGAGACAAGAGTGGTCTTGAATGTGACACTGTTGTGCATCTGAGAAACGGATGCTATGGTCTTATTGAGATAAAATTGGGTGGTGATACGCTTATTGCGGAAGGTGCTGCAAATCTAAACACTTTAGCAGAGAAGATAGACACGACAAAAATGAAGAAGCCATCATTTAAGATGGTCTTAACAGCCGTTGGACAATTTGCGTATATGCGAACCGATGGTGTAATGGTTGTTCCTATCGGTTGCTTGAAGGACTAATAATAAGTCTGACAAAGTATGTCTTCGCAAAGTTATCAGGAACTCATAACGGAACGAGAACGACTTCTTGGACGCATCAAGGAATTAGAAGCCGAGAATGCCGAACTTAGAAAAAGGCTTGGTGAAGGTGTAATGCCAATAGAAAAGAAAACAACGGCAATGCAAAATTTATCGCTCCAAGAGAAAGTGGACTTGTTCAGAAGCCTTTTCAAAGGACGTGAGAATGTGTTTGCCCGTAGGTGGTACAGCAAGACAAGTGGAAAAGCAGGTTACCAACCTGTATGTCAAAATGAATGGACTTCACTGTGCGACAAGAGAACATTCAAATGTGCTGACTGTCCCAATCGCCAATTTTTGCCTCTTACGGATAATGAAGTCTATCGACATTTGGAAGGCAAGGATGCCGATGGCAGGGATGTAATTGGTCTTTATGTTCTTAATGAAGACAACACTTGTTACCTTCTATGTACGGATTTTGATGACAAAAACTGCGAACATGGCTATCAAAATGATGTGCTGGCATTCATAGATGTTTGTAAGAGTTGGAGTATTCCTTACTCTGTAGAGCGTTCCCGTTCAGGCAACGGTGCCCATGTGTGGATTTTCTTTGAGTCTCCTGTGCTGTCTGTCAAGGCACGTAGGCTTGGCAATGCTATACTGACAGATGCGATGAGCAGAAACGGGAAAATCGGCTTCAAATCATACGACCGTTTCTTTCCTAATCAAGACACGATGCCTGAAGGAGGACTAGGCAATTTGGTTGCTCTGCCGCTACAGGGGAATGCTAGGAAACACGGCAATAGTGTGTTTGTAGATGAGAATTTTGAACCATACCCCGACCAATGGAAATTTCTGTTGAATGTCGGCAAGCTTTCTGAGCAGTTACTGGAGGATATTTTGAAAAAGACTGCAAGTATCCAGCCTCTTGGCGAACTTTCAAAGACAAGAGAGAGCAAACCATGGGAAACACCTATTCCGAAACAGATAGATAGGAGCGATTTCTCGTCAGAAATTGTCATCACTCGTTCCAACATGCTTTATATCCCTTTGAATCAACTTTCATCAAAAGTTCTGAATCATCTTAGACGAATTGCCTCATTCCGAAATCCGGAGTTCTACAGTAAACAAGCATTGAGATTGTCAACCTATCAAACGCCTCGCATCATTTCCTGTGCAGACATAGACGATGAATACCTCACTTTACCTCGTGGATGTGAGGATACAGTCATTACATTGTTAAGAGAAAAGGACGTTCCTTATCGAATCGAAGACAAAAGCAATCATGGCAAACCGATTTCCGTTCAGTTCAATGGTGTGTTAAGGGACAATCAGCAAGAGGCAGTCAATATCTTGGCATCCAATAATAACGGTGTACTCTCTGCAACGACAGCATTTGGCAAGACAGTGATAGCAATAGGATTGATAGCAAAACATGAACTAAACACACTGGTACTTGTTCATACAAAAGCCTTACTTGACCAATGGGTAAAGGCATTGAAGCAGTTCTTGACGATTAATACAATCCCTGAGGAGGACGAGGGCAAGTGCAAACGAAGAAAACCACTTTTGTCTATTGGCACTTTATCATCGACTGGTAACAAACTTCATGGTATCATTGACATAGCCTTAATGCAGTCATGCATATCCGGCAATGATGTAAAGCCTTTTGTCAAGGAATATGGCATGGTGATTGCCGACGAGTGCCACCACGTCTCAGCTGTAAACTTTGAGCAGATACTTAAAGCCGTTAATGCACGTTATGTATATGGTTTGACTGCGACACCAATTCGTAAAGATGGACACCAGCCCATCATATTCATGCAGTGTGGCCCAATAAGATATAGCGCAGATGCAAAAGCTCAAATGCTAAGTCAATCATTTGAGCGTTTGCTGGTACCTCGCTTTACACCATTCAGACCCATTGTTGGTAGTGATCTCTCGTATACAAAGGTCGCCCAGCAACTAGCTGAGGATGAATATCGGAACTTGTTTATCGTCAAGGATGTTGTTGAAACGCTGAAAGAAGGGCGTTCCCCCATAATTCTTACCAGTAGGACATCCCATGTTGCGACATTGGCAGAACTGATTAACCCTCATTGCTCGAATGTTATCACTCTTATAGGCTCAGAAAGCACTAAAGAGAAGAAACTGAAGATGGAACATTTGCAATCGATTCCATCATCAGAGTTGCTTGTTATAGTCGCTACAGGCAAATATGTTGGTGAGGGATTTGACTATGCAAGGCTTGACACGTTGTTTCTCGTATCTCCAGTAGCATGGAAAGGTATCGTAGCCCAATATGCAGGTCGTTTGCATCGGGAGTATGAAGGCAAACAAGATGTCCAGATTTATGACTACATTGACATCCGTGTTCCAGTTTGCGAATCCATGTATCGTAAGCGGTTGAAAGGTTATGCTTCCATCGGGTATAGAATCCGAAACAATGAAGCTTTTGACAGTCTTTTTCCTATTACTGATGTAATTTATGATGGTCAGAACTTTGAATCGCCTTTTATTTCCGATTTATCAAAGGCCAAGCAATCTGTTGTTGTCTCATGCCCGAAAGTAAAAATAGGACGACACTCACAGATAGCAGACCGTCTTGCTGATTTAATGGCAAATGGTATAGAAATTGTGTTGTACACAAAAGATGAGAATGATGAAACCTTGCGCTTGCAGAATCAAGGAATATCTGTCATCTATAATGAGCATCTTTCCCTTCATGCTACCATTATTGACAAAAGTACTATTTGGTATGGTAGTATCAACATCCTTGGCTTCCACTCTATTGAAGATAACCTCATCAGATTCAAAAACGCAGAGGTTGCATCAAATTTGCTAGGGACTCTACAAAAGTGATGTAGTTTGCAAAAGAGCAATGTTGAGAGGCTTCAATGCATTCTTCATCTCTTCCAAGGGCATTCCATTAGGAATAATACTTCTCGGTATTTGATTTTGATCATATGGTCGTGTCTATCTATCAAAATGTAAATTGATTTTTGATTTCTCCAAAATATAGTTGTTTCAGAGAATTAAGTGTAATTTTTTAGGCTCTGAAACGGCTTTGATCCATAAAAAAGTGAAAAAATGTAAGTTCGAAAATCTTTAATTTAACGTGAGTTCGACAAATTGTGATCTGTATGTTCGCAAAAACGAACAATCATAAAAGATAGGTCTTATTCCACTTTTCGATTGAAATACAACCTCTTTTTTTCGTAAAAAGGCGTAGCCTTTTCTCTGTTAATTTTGTGTCTCTGTGGTTTTATTAAATTCTGTGTGCTTGCCTACGGCTCGCACTATAGAGGAGGTGGTAGGGACAATTTCTATCAAACATGGGTCCTTAACAATCCTCATTTTTCTCCTACTATTTAATTCGTCGAATTGACGTTAATTAAAAAATGTTCCGCTCTCCTTATGGATGTGTTTCCCCATTTTTTGTAGACAATAGTATTTATCCCATCACCACGTCGAGCACCATCATCAGCACAAAACCGAATGCGAAACCTATTGTGTTGAGATTTGAGTGTTGACCGCTTGAGGCTTCAGGAATCAACTCTTCTATCACAACGTAGAACATCGCTCCTGCTGCAAAAGCGAGCATGTATGGAAGCACTGGTACAAGCAACGAAGCTAACAGCAACACTGCGACGGCTCCGATCGGCTCGACAGCTCCACTCAATGATCCTATCAGGAACGATCGTAGGCGGCTGTTGCCCTCTGCTCGCATCGGCATTGAGATGATCGCTCCCTCAGGAATGTTCTGAATCGCGATACCCACAGATACTGCCAAAGCACTGGTGAGTGATATGTTGGACGTTGCGTTGTCCGCTCCTGCGAAGACGACTCCAACAGCCATTCCTTCCGGCAGGTTGTGGATCGTGACTGCCAAAGCAAGCATAGCGGTGCGTGAAAGTTGTGAGCGCAGACCTTCCGGCTTGTCTGTGCCGATGTGAAGATGCGGGGTCAGAGTGTCGATGCCCAACAAAAATCCCATTCCCAACAGGAATCCGACAGCGGCTGGCATGACCGCCCATTTGCCACTGTCACTCTCCATATCCATCGCAGGAATAAGCAGCGACCATACTGATGCCGCCACCATCACGCCAGAGGCAAAACCCAACAATGATTTCTGCAATCGTACGGATATCTCTCCTTTCATGAAGAAGACGAAAGCTGATCCAAGCATTGTGCCAAGCAATGGCACTAGTAATCCAATTAATATAATCGTCATGTCCTATCTTTTTTTTGCTCTGAAATAAAGCATTGCTCCCTCTACGTTGAAATCGATAATGTCGTAGTGTGGCTCCAAACGGCGTCGCACATCATCGACAGTGTCGAATGGGGGAGTGAACCATCCCATACGTGTCAATACCGAATTGACCAACCAGTCTGAAATCCTCTTTTCTCCTGCAACGTAGAAACAGGCAAGAAACTCACCTCCAGGTTTGAGTGTCCGCAGTATTTCTGAGTATGCTTTGTCTTTGTCGGGAAACACGTGCAGTCCGTTCATGCAAAGTATGAAGTCGAAAGATTCGTCATGGAATATCATTGCCCCGACGTCGCCCTGCAATGTCTTGATGTCTGTGATTTTTGCCTCACTGAAGCGGTATCGCGCGCGATCGAGCATGTCTTGGCTATAATCCACACAAGTGATGTCGGCTTTCTTCATCCGTTTGTATTTGTCGACAGTAAATACGGCTGTTCCCACTGGTACATCCAACATCTTGCCTTCGAAATCATCCGGAATCCAGCTAAGAACTTTGCGGGCAATTTCGTTGTCGTCAACGCCTCCCCAAAAAAGTTTGAAATAGAGACGGCTCCACCATTTGTTTTGAGTGAGAGCGTCATCATAGAAGTTTTTGCTAAACTTGTAAGATCTTTTAATTTTGTCTGCCATAATCAAATCTCTATTAAGTTTTACATTCCAAAAATAACCAAAATGTTTTGCAACTTGATTGCAGACATATTAAAGATGAAATAAAATCAGAAACTGTATTTCAGTTTCAGCCAAACTTCCGAGTTTTTGTCGTATACAGAGAATGTCCCTTTGTCGGCATGGAAGAAATCGTAACCTATTAATGTATGTAGTTGGTCGTTTAAGGCGTAGTCGGCGCTGAGACGGTTGTAGACACCTCCGTTTTCAACATCCAAATATGCAAAACTTTGCAGGTTCAGTGTGTTGTTGAACAAATCTTTTGAAATACGGAATGTTGCTAAACCGCTGTTGTTATGCTCTCCGTATGCCACATACTTGTGTGCGTATTGGGCAGAGAGCGACCAGTCGTTGCCGGCATACCAGTCGAGTCCGATAAGAGCATTTGTCGATGAAGCTCTCGCAATTTTTTCTGCTCCTATTGTTTGTTGTGCTTCATTTAGATATTCTGCGAATTCTCCTCTGACCACAAATTTGTTGATAGGAACAGACATGTCTGCTCCGAGCATGGTCATACGGTGATACTCGCCTATTGCGTTGTGGAAGACGGGAGTCTTGTTCCATGTGTGTAGTGCTGAAAATGAGAAATCTATTCCACTCAGAAAGAATGACAGTCTGCCGCCATATTCCATATTATATAATTTATGTTTTGGCTCTTTCCCTATAGCCAGTTCTCCTATCGACCAAGGATTCTCTTCCTCTGTGGACAGTTCAAAAAAAGAACAGACAGGCACCGCTACCGCTTCCAGACTCCATTTCTCACGGGAGTAACGTAGACGCAGAGCTCCTACAGGAATTCTGATGTCGTCGTAATCTTGAGCAAGAAACTCAGTGTAGTCCATGGGTGAGATGATGTCAGTAAGCCTTAACGCATCCGCCACTCCCCATGTGATAATCTGTCTGCCTGCACGTATATCCCAATGAGAGTTGGTGTAGTAGGCGTAGGTCTCACGTAGCTGAAAACCTGTGCGGTCTTTCAGAATCGCGTTATACACCAGGTTGGCAGATACGAAAGCTCCTGCATGACCTTTGTCTACAGACACCTCTCCGCGCACTCTGCTTCTTGACGACATCCAGTCGTTGGGTTTTTCTGTCCGCATGGCGTGGTAGGTATCCACGAATCCTTTCACTCCGACGTGAAGGAATTCCTCATCCTGTGCGGCGACAGGACGAGGAAGAATGCACAATAATAATGCTGTGAAGATCACATGTTTCATAAGCCTTTCTCTAGTTTGGCAACTGTGAAGAGATCTTTGTCAATCTTGACATCGTACTGTGTGTTTTTTACTTCAATCACAGTGCTGTGTCCCGTTTGCACATTTTTCATCTCCATCTTACAGATAGTCCAGAAATCTTGTATTTTCTTTATTTCTGATATTGTGAGCAGACGGTGCAATTTGTTAAGCTTGTCGTAATATTCCGCACAGACAGCCACCAGACAATCCTGACGTATCCATGTCACCTTGCGACTGTAGATCTCATGTTTGTCGACAGGCACCGATTCCACAACCCAGCATTTATGTCCGTCTTTCATCTCCTCACGCAACAGAGTATGCTTGTCTTCATCTATATGACGGGATCCCATGTCGTCGTAAGTGAAGTCTGTACCCATAAAATAATCTGTTTTTGACGATGATCCACTGATGCGGCGAGTCTTCTTCATGGCAGGAAGATATAGCCATTTGGCATCCTCTTTGCCAATCTGGTCGTAGTCCCATGTCAGGAAGCCTGTTCCTTTCACGTCGCCGGGATAGGTGAAAAACATCATCTTTTTTGTGTCTTTGCCTTCATCCATAGCCCACGATGACACCTTGCGTTGTCTGGAACTTCCGTTTTTCTTGATGAGGGTCAGCTCCATCTCTCCGTAACGAGTGTCTCCATCAGGACGGTCTTTGACTTTTTGTATGATTTCTCGTCCTGTTAAATTCTGCGCGTTTGCTCCAAATGTCGCCATCATGCAGGCGGCCAAAATAAATAATGCCTTTTTCATGTTTATGGTTTTTATTGATTAGACGTTTCTTTACCAAACACCTTGCATTTCTTTACAAGAATTGGGGTGACAAACAAATCGGCAATTAGTGCCGACAATACACCGATGATAGCCATCAGACCGAAATTGATACACATTGTGCAATCTGACGTGCAAAATCCGGCGAATACCGCGGATGTGATGACTGATGTGGTGATGATCGCTACTCCCACGACACGGAATGTCCTTTTTATTGCGCTCTGGTAGTGTTGAGTGCGGTCGAATTCCAACTTTGAGTGGTTGATGAAGTGAATGGTATCGTCGACAGCCATACCCAGCATCATCGGAAGCAATGTGGCGGTCATCATGTCGAATGGTATTCCCATCCATCCCATGTATCCGCCCACGAAGATGGCTGGCATCATATTCGGTATCAAACCAATCAGTCCGACTCTGATGCTCTGGAATGCGATCATCAATATCACTCCAATGATAAGAATGGATATCACAAAAGAAAGCATCTGTCCTCTCACAAGGTACTGCATCATCGTCACGAACTGAGGTATGTTGCCCACAACTGTAATCTTGGCATTTGGGAAGAGTTTCTGTGCGTCGCCTTGAATCTGATCCATCTCACGTTCCACCTGTGCGGAATTGAAATCTGATATCTCCACCATCAGACGTAATCGACGATAATCGTAGTCGATCCAGTATTCCGACTCTGTGCCTCCTGCGTTTTCATATAATAAAATCATCTGTGCGACCTCTTCTTCTGTCTTCGGAATACAATAATATGTTGTATCTCCATTGTTCAGAGTCTGGTTTAGGTCTTTCAAAATGTCGAGTATCGACGTCGTACGTTTCGTCAGCTTGTATGTGCCGATCTGTTGTTGCAGTTTGTCAAGATTCTGAAGATTTTCAGGCTTCTTGGCTTCGTCATTGTCTGCCAATTCCACAATTAGATCGTAGGAATATAGTGATCCAAGCTCCGAACGACCCACGTCGACAACTTCTTTTACATAAGGCACTTGTATGCCCATAGTCCTCTCAATGTCGAACGCCGCCTCGATTTTCCACAGACCAATGCATAGCAGAATACATATTGCCGAGAATGACAAACCTATTTTTCGCGGATTGCTTAACACCTTGTCACTAAGTGACACAATCGCTTTTGTCCATTTCGTGTCGCTATCCTCTGTAAACCCTTCTATTGGTTTCTGGTTTTTGCCAAATGACAGTAAAAGAGGTGTTATCACCAGTGACGTCATCAGAACGAAAAATACGCTCATACTGCTGATGACACCTACACAGTGCATAGGACGAATCGGTATGGCAAGGAAAGAGAGCAAAGAGACAAGAGTCGTGAATCCGCAGAAGAATACAGACCAACCAATTTCTTTGATAGTCTCCACAATGGCTTTGTGGCGTTCCCCGTGAATACGCATTCTGCCTTTAAAATAAGAGAACAGATGGATGTTATAGGCTATGGCTACGGCAAACGACAGAATCATTGGAATCATCAGTACAGTAGAGTCGACGTACATTTGTGTCCATCCTGCGATGCCATAGGTGATGAAAAGTCCTCCGATGACAGAAATAATAGGTGCGACGACTCCTCTTACTGATCGTGTCATGCAGATCATAACGACCATACATATAATGGTCGCTATCATCATCAATCGTCCCATTTCCTTTCCTATATACACTGATTTGCAGTGTGTCACGTAGGGCATTCCTGCTCCTCGTGGATTCAGCGAGGCGTATTCCGGCTTCTTGATGATATGTTCTACCTCCTGACCAGTGATGATGTCTGGCGACACTGATCCTTGTTGCTTCCAAACACTGTCTTTGGGAAATGTACGCAGTTTCACCATAATCCATGAAAGATCGCCTTTCTCAGAAATCAGTTTGCGCGCCACGTGTGGCTTGCTATAAGCTTTGGCTTTTATTGCCTCCATAGCTTGAGACCCGTCTTCGGGAATCTCGTCAGGAACAATCTGCTCGATTGTCATTCCGTCGTCGCTGCCTACCATAAATTCGATATCCGTAAGTGATGTCACTTTGTCGGCATACGAAAGACTGTCGAGCAATTCGTTGGACAATGCACGCAGTGTTGTCAGATTTTCTTTAGTAAAATGATTGTCGCATTGGGTGAGAATACCTATGTAATAGTCGTTGCCGAAATGCGATTTGAACTCTTCTGTTTTCACTAACATCGGATCGTCTTCGATGAAATAGTCGTCGAACGAGGTCTCCTTGACCATACGTTTCATGCCGATCACTGATACTATTAGTATCAGTACAAATGCGATGAGTGTGATCCAACGTACACTCAGCAGCCGCTCTGCAAATTTGCCGAACTGCTCGTTAATCTTTTCTATTTTCATTTTCTTTTATGTTTTTTTGATTCATTAATGCTTTCCAACCATTAAACTCAAACTGGATATAGTCTTCGATTACACTTTTTATATCCTGAGGATTAAGTTTATGCTTGATGATTTCAGAGATGAAATTGAACATCCACACCATGTGGATATGGTAGGTGAATGTTGAGTGAGGATCACTGAATTCAGGATTCATTTTTTTGAAATTGTCCATAAATATCAGCACTTGGCGGGTGCAAACCTCACTGTATTCATCGATAAAGGTTTCGAGCGACGAACCTTGTGCTTTGTATAGTATAAGTTCGAATTCATCACGATATTTATTGAACAGCCTCATATATGTTTGTACGTGTTCTGTGATCATGTTGTCGTTTTCTCCATTGATATATTTGAAAAATTGTTCACTGGAGTTTACGTTATGGTGTTCATACATGATCTTTTCAAATTCTTTGATAAGAGGCATTACGATATGTCGGAAAAGTTCATCTTTACTCTTAAAGTAGTTGTAGATGTTGCTGACACCGATGCTGGCACCTTTGGCGATGTCGCGCATGGAAGTCTTTGCATAGCCATTCTTCAGAAAAACTTTTTTGGCTACCTCCACGATTTGTTCGCACGTATATTCTTTTTTTATCTGCATCTTTTATCTGTATAAAAACGAACAATGTTCGATTTTGTTCATAAAAAAAGAGGCTCGCATTTCTGTGAGCCTCTATATTGTTTGTGTTTTGACTTTTTTATGTTTATTACATCTTATCATCTCTCGTCTCTTTTGTTGATGCAAAGGTATCGCTTCTTTTTTCTGTGTCCAATGCCTAAAACTGATGATTTGGAAAGACGGTGCTCTTGTGACATTTTTACGAGGATTGTTAAGGGCGGAACGCCCTAACCTCCTCCCACGTGCGAGCCGAAGGCGAGCACATAACCAATAAAAAATCCCAATTTTAGTGGCTCGCTATTTGAGGTTCACTAAAATTGGGGATATTCACGTAGAAATGTCTAATAGATTCAATCTTCCTTTACATTCTTTATACTGTACCATGCCAGCAAAAGACCGATGACAATCAGCATCGGCATGATGATATACTGTCCTGCAATCTCTGCTGGCAATTCCATACATGCATGCATTATGTTGAATAGTGCGATGAGTGTCGCCAAAATCGCATTCACAATCTTTGTCTCTTTATTATCCCACATCATACATAGCACTCCGCAGGCTGGAAACAAGAACGAAATAAGCATCATGAACACTATCATTCCTTGGTCGACGTTGCCATCCGTGGCAACAACTGCCATATTCTTTCCCCAAAACATTGGCAGAACATCACAGATGGAGTGACATGCAAAACCGCCAATTGTCAGCAGCCATAAAACTGAAATTTTAATTTTTTTTGTCATAATGTATAACAGTTTAATTTTGCTGCAAAGTAACTGCGATTAGAGAGTCTGCACAATACCAAAAAATGAGTGTTTTATGTTGCCTATTGAAGATTTTCTATCCAGTCGCGCAACAGCGTTTTGACTTCTGCCAGATTGTTTTTGAACTGTGACGACAAAACTTCTGTGTGATTGTAGTGCAGTATGTTTTCTCCTCCTGGATTCAGAATCTTGAACATAAGGCTCTCTTCTGGATTGCCGCTCACAATACGCTTATAGCCTTGTCCTGTCACACTCGACTGAGCGTCAATGTCCACCAGATTCGCCGGCGGATTGCCGTCTGTGAGATTCAAATTTCCAGCTGATCTTCCATTTGCTCCGTGACACTGAATGCACGACACATTAAATATGCCTTGCTGAATGCATCCAAACATATCTACGGAAAGTGAGCCTAGATCCATGCGTATAGTGTCTCCGCCCGACTCAAAGTCGTTAAGGTCGATGCTGGCAAGTGTGAGGATACGTTTCCTCAATTTGTTAGTGAGTGCAAGTTCGACGGTGGAAATTTCGCTTGAAAGATTGTCGAGTGTGACGCTGATATGTTGCCCGTCTGCAGTGTTTTCTGGTATCGCACGTTGTGTGGTGGCATATTTTTTGTCGTCCGAGAATGCGGCGACAGCGACCGTATAAGTGTCGCTCAATTGCCCAATGCCTCTGATTGTCGCAGTGACCTTCACTGTCTTTCCGCTGTTTTGGATCAAAATATCCTCGTCGTCTATATTGCCGGAATCACATCCTGTCAACAACAGAAAGAGTGCCGAAAACAGTAGTGATTCCAAATTTCTTATATTAATCATCATGATTGTATACAAAAATTAATTGATTGTGCGACGGAATTAGAAACTATACTGCAGCTGTAGAGTCGCTCCGTGAGTGGCGATGCCAAGATCGTCGTTGTCACGGTCAAGCTGAGTCTCGTGGCCCCAACGTCCAGTGTATTGGTACATGCCTGTAAGTTTGAGGTTGTATTTGTTGATGTAGTAGTTTAATACGGCTCCTGGTGTGTTGAGGAATCCATCTTTGCTTGATCCGTTTCTGTCCATGATATCCCAACGAAGACCTCCTTGGACGGAATTGCTGAAGAAGAAGCCGATTTGTGCATAACCTCCCCAGTAATTTAGCAACTCATCTATCTTCTGGCGTTCTGTAAACGACACGTGCATCCAATAGCCTTCGATGCCAATAAACAAACGGTTGTAGAGCATTGAGAACTCTCCTCCAAGACGAGTGTCGTTTGTGCTTTCACTCTCACTCTCGACATTGATGCCCGCACTCACTCCAAATTCCATGCGTCGTACATTAAGCATACGGTTGTTTCCATGTGTCTTCGGCATCTTTCCCCACGGCATGAATGTTAGTCGTCCAGCATACAGAAGTGATGGAATCTTGTGGTCGTCCGACAGCGTTTTTGTCGCAGTGTTCACTCCGCTTCCTGTTCCGTTCCACAAACCGATTTCATAATGCATCAATCCTTCTGTCTTTAATTTGGCAGTTCCATGAAACTCCACTCCGATATCAAACCCTGTGCCTATTGTAGGCCATACTGAATTAAGGCTGTATGGCATGATTACTGTGGAAGTCAGTGAGACGGGAAGAATTGGAAACAATGCCTCGCCAAGGGTCGTCTGTACCGCACTGAAGAATGGAGTCTTAAACTTACCTACGCGAAATCTTGCGGCGTCGCATATCTTCGCGTCTACCCATCCTTGCTGCAATATATTTCCACCCGATGCGGATGCATTGATACATAGATTATAATCCACTCGGCCAAAGGTTGTTCCTGTAAAACCTAAAATGGCGTATGGCATAGCGAAACCACTGTTCGCTACATTGTCTTGATTGTACGCCTTGTCTAATCCCTCGCTGTCATACCAGTTGAATTGCCCCTGCGTCTGCAAGAACAGGTATGGCTTGAATATAAAATTGTCATTTTTGCTTTTTAGTGTGAATCCACGGTCGTCAGCAATGCCAATGACTCCATTTTCCATGTCGATGCTGTCGCTGACAGAATTTCCGTTCGCTTTTTCGAATTCGATGTTGCTTTGAGCCATTGTTGATGCCGAACAGCAAAGCATCATGGCTATGAATATATTTCTCATAATGATTCCAAAAATTTTATTAATGCTAAACGATCTTCTTTGTTCATGTTAGAAAAAATTTGACGGGAAGTATATCCCTCTCCTCCGTGCCACATGATTGCCTCCTGCAGGTTGCGGGCTCGTCCGTCGTGTAGGAAATATGTGTGGCTGTTGACAAGAGATTGGAGTCCGATACCCCATAGTGGAGTCGTGCGCCACTCGTTGCCCATCGCCAGTCCGCTGCGATAGTTGTCGTTGAGGCCCACACCCATGATTTCGCTTCCCATGTCGTGCAGAAGATAATCGCTGTAAGGATGGATTGTCTGACCTCCTAGCCAAGGCAACTCTGTGCCTGATAGAAGTTTAGCCCCACGTGGACGGGTGTGCAGTGTGGTGACATGACATAATTGGCATTTTGCTTTGAAAAAGTTTTTTTCGCCAATGGCAAGATAATCCCGTTCTGTGATTTTATGCCCTTGATATTCCACCATCTTAGTTGTGCTTCCTAATCTGCGAGCAGGCACACCGAGTCCGTGCATATAATAGTCGACATCCTCCATGTCTTGAGTTGAGACGTCAAGATGGTCGTATGTTAGTCCCATCATACTTCCTTCATTCATCTGCAGCTGACCTTCGCAGATTTCTTCTGGATAACGGCTGTTTGTAGCACCCATGTCGCTAGAAAATCCAAGTTCGACGGTAAGATCCTGATGCTGAGCTTTGTTGCCAGACAGACCAATGTCGTACACTCCACGTTCTGTCACGTAATTACATCTTCCGCTGATTCCGTATTCAGGATAATTGCTTTGTGCCGCAAGACGTTTGATCTCTTCTCTGTCGATAGCCATCATCTGTCCCATTCCCACATGTCTTAGCGGAATTCTCACACTGCAGAACAATTCATTGGGGTCGATCGGATCGTCAGTGTCTCCATATTTGGCATACCATTCGGTGATTGTATATTCGGGTCGTGCCAGTTGGTATTTCTCTCCGTCCGGAAATTCAAAATCTTCGTAGTGCCAGCGACATTGCAGTTTTCCTTCCGCTTGTATGCCGTAGATACTTTGGTCGTGAAGCACTCGTCCGTAGTTTTGGAAAAACTGACCGTTTTTTCTCGCCACATACACCAGCATGCTGGAAAAACCATATTCTCCGCTTCCATACACTGGCGTTCCATCTGCGTCCTGGCTGATCTGGGTCCACAAAGCAGGCTTTGTTCGTCCGGCGTTTCTGTGACATGATCCACATGAGTATCCTGCATATACGGGTCCTAATCCAGTGGATTGAGTCAACGCGTCATCATATAGCTTGTCTCCATGCGTGAATCGTTTGCGGTTGGCAACATTCTCTGCAACCCATGGAGCATCTTGGTCGTACGCGAAACTTGAATTGTTGAACACTGTGCTGATTCCAGCCGACAGCATATATCCTTCTGGCACATCAATCTTGTCAATGTCGTCCAATAATTCTTCGTCACATCCAAGAAGTAGGGGAGTCAAAGCTGTAATTAGGAAATATTTGCTTTTTGAGATATTAGCAATCATTTGCTTGTTGTTTTGTTTTGCTTGTCGTATATATACACATATTCCTTGCCCCTAAAAAAGGGACAAGGGAATAGTGTGATTTATTAACTAAAATTAATATGTTCTTGGTTCTCCCATGTAGAACAATAGGAACTCAAGGGTATGAAAACCACGAACGTTTTGTGCTGCACTAATTGTCTCGTCTTCCTCGTCGAACTCGCCTTCCCATTCCAATTCCTGGAAATTGCCATTGCTAAGAATGTTCTTCAACGCTGCGGCATCCAAAGGCCATGAATCCATGTTAGGATCAAGACCAAGATCCGCCACTGGTCCGAAAAGGAATGCCTCGCTCATCTCCCATGGCTCACGAGCCTGCATCCATGCGTTGGCTGCCAACTCAAATGTTGCTGTGCTTGGATTGTTAGCAAGATTACGGACTGCAGTGTTAAGAGCCACGTTTCTTGTCACCAACAATTCGTATGTTGGCACCACAACAACGTCTACATAATTCTTGATGATTGGCTCCAACTCACTTTCTGTAGCATTCAACAACGCTGGCTTAACACTGTTCGTTAGTGTTGCTTCCAATGTCGCGCATGCTTTCTGTGCTTCTGTGACGCTGCTGTTTCCGATATGGCTGCGGAATGGCGACGCCATGCCCTTGATAGCATTGTATGCCGCATTGATCTCTTTTTTAGTCTGCTCATACAAAGCATTGTTTTTTGCTTTCAAGTAAGACGCGATGCTTGACGACGCTTCCTTGCCGTCTGTTGTTCCGTTGAATGCATTGCGGATCGACAAGATGTTGTTGCTATAGTCATCTATTGAATGGTAGCTGTACCAACTCTCTACAGCGTATACCGCCTCAGTGTATTTGCCCGACTCCCATAGGTCACGTGGCTCTCCGATTTTTGCTGTTCCGACTTCGTTGGCGATATCTGCGCATCCCTCGATGATCTGTTGAGCGCATCCTACGTAGCTTGTGTAGTCTTTGCCAGCACCTGGATTCTTGAATTGTTCAGCGTATGATCCCAATCCTTTATAATCGTCCACCCATGCGTTCTTCAAAGTCGTCGCATCTTTGGTCAATAGATTTGCAACCTGCACTGCATATTGAGTCCAGTTTGTGACATTCTCTGATGTGACTAATGTGCGGTCCTCGTTGATCTGTGCGTCAGCTGTTCCTTCTGGAATCGAGTTTGATTCTGGATCATCATCTTTACATGATCCCAAAAACATTGTTGCCAAGACAGCAACACTAATTAGTAGGTTTCTTTTCATATTACATTAATTTTATTTTTTATTTCTTGGAAAACCAATTGACGAATGCTATGCCGATTGCAAACTCATTTTCGTCGTTGTATTTGCCGTCTCCGATTGTTCGGCTGGTGTAATCAGCTTTGAGCACGAGATATGGCAGCGGTTTATAGTTGAGGCCCACAGTCCACATTGATGTTTCCAATCTGTCGTCGGCCACCGCATTTTTCACCTCTTTTTGTGTGTTGTAGTATTCGTATCTCACAAATGGAGTGAAGTCAAGATTCTTGTTGTTTCTGAATAAAGGTTTCATTCTAAATCCAAACTCGACTCCATAATCAACAGCCTTGCTGGCGATTGGTGCAGTACGGCTGTATGGCGATTTGTTGCTTAGCATCGCATTCTTTGCACTTAGCAAATCACTGTTGCCTAAATTTCCCTGTAGTATGTTTGCTCGTGTTTCTATCCATTTGTTACGGTACTTCAAATCCACATTCCAGATTGTGACAGGTGTTTCGAAATTGTATGTGTTGGGCTTGTCGCTGTTGTCAGCCACATTGTCACAATAATAAAGTGAAGCTCCCAACCTTAATCCAGGGATACCTGTATATTCCAATCGACCCGCGTATGCCGGACAAGTGAAGTTGTCTCCTTCAAACATTCCTTGGTTTGCTTTTCCTGCCCAACTGTTTCTGTTGAATCCGTTGGCATTCAGACCTGTGATCACCATTGCCTGATATTGGAAACTTGCCCATTTGTGCCCAAACTGTCCGAACACCTGCAATCCAGTCTCATGCCATGTGCTTGGCAACATCGTCGTCTCTCCTTCTGGACGCACAGTTCCGAAAAAGTTGATTGGTTCGTGATGTGAATTAGTCAATCCTACAGGGACCACCATGTGTCCTGCGCGTATATTAAAATGATTGTTAAGATGATAAGTCAGATGAAATTGTTCGACGGCTACTTCCCCACCTTTCTCCATCTCCACCTCGTATTCTCCATTTTCAGTATTTTCCAGTTCGTAAACCTGACCTGTTCCTCCGTATTCAAACTCAACCTCCATGCCCAACCAGAAATTTTTGTTGAACTTGACATCTCCAGCAAGCACCATACGTGGAATACTTATTGTGTTTCTCTTCACTTTGCTGTTTCCTTCGCTTGTGCCATTAAAACGGTTGATGCCGTAATCCTTAAAGTTGGCAAGCATTTCGCCATATCCACCTACTCGGTAATGTTTGAAGCTGTCGTACTCAGTACTGTCTGTGTTCCATTGTGCTGAAGCAGTGCCGGCAATCATGCTTACTGCTGTCATGAATAACAAATTTTTCAGTGTCGCCATTTTCAGTCTAATTTTTCGGGCACAAAATTACTTTGAGATAATATACTCATGCAATACGCAAAAATGGGTAAACTGCCGTCGCTAACTCTTACCTATAAATGGGTATGTAATGCATTTGATTTTGTGAAAATTCCGAAAAAAATCCCTTTTTTGCTTTTATGATACCCTGTTTTGGGTATCCGTGTGTAATCATCATTACCTAAAAATGGGGATGAGCGATGTTGTTGTATCTAAATCGAAATCGTAAATTGATTAACTCGACGCCAAAAATCGAAATCGCAATTTGAATTCCCGACACCATAAATCGAATAAACCGAAATCGTAATTTGATAAATCGACACCAAAATCGAATAAACCGACACCATAATGATTTCGGTCTGCGACCTCAATCATTATGGAATCGGCTACCGTCGCAAGCGATAAAGGGTCTACGACCCTTGGATGAGAGGTCCGGCGTGTGTCGTCAGGTTCGTAGAACCTGTATTGACGAAGTCAACGCCATGTTTGATCCCTTGTCGATTCCTGCGTGGCAGGTGTCGTGAGAAGAAAATAGGTTATTAAAATGTGTGAATTTTATAAAAATCTACTTGCATCACTATCTAAATTCAGTAATTTTGTTTGAAATAGAAAAGACAAAATGATACCAATTTTTTCTGCTTCCAATGTTAAAACTCTTGATTCACAAGAGATTGCAATAGAAGGAATAACATCCTTTGAACTTATGCATCGAGCTTCGTCGGCTCTCTATTCCAAGTTGACGGAATTGCTGGCAGCCACGGATGTCCACACAGTTGCGATTCTTGCCTCTGGTGGAAATAATGGTGGAGATGCTCTTTGTGTGGCTGATATGCTACGTGTTGAGCATAAAACATCACGTCCTTTAGAGATTGTCATATTTTATATTAAGGTGAGCGACCGCCAGACCTCCGACTTCATTCAAGCGTATGATAAAGTGAAGAATTATATAAAGATAGTAGAAATCTCCACCGTCGACGGGATAGAAAAAATGCATCCTATTTTAAAAAGAGAGAATCTTTGTGTTGTGGATGGATTGCTGGGATCGGGAATAAATAGGGTAGTGAAGAAGGATTCTTTTTTAGGGCAAGTTGTTGATTATGTCAATGAAATGCGACGTGAAGATTCTATGCTTGTCTCTATCGATCTCCCTTCCGGATTGATGGGAGAGGATCGTGAACTTGCCGATTCGACACGTTCGATAATCAGAGCCGATCATACAATTTGTCTCCAATATCCGAAATTGTCGACTCTGATGCCGGAGAGTGAGCGATATGTCGGCGATATGGATTGGGTGGATTTTGACATGAGATTGATGAAAGAGGGTAGTGGCGACGTCGGGAATATGTTGCAATTTTCTGATTTCACCATCAAACGCCGTCCTAAGCATGGACATAAGGGCACATTTGGAAAAGGATTGTTTGTGGCAGGCAGTCGGGAGATGCCAGGAGCTTGTATGTTAGGATCGAAAGCTGCGATGCGGAGTGGATTGGGATTGCTCTACGTCTTCACACATAAAGAGGTCAAACCATATCTGATCAATTATCTTCCAGAAGCGATATGCAAATCGTATGATGCAGTCGACGCGAATGCTCTCGACACACTTAGCCAGCTTCTTGCGATGACCGATGCCGTGGCTGTCGGACCGGGGCTTGGCACTACGGATGGATCCAAAACACTTGTGAAGATGGTAGTCAGTGCCGCATCAGAAGGCAAGTTGCTGCTAGACGCAGATGCGTTGAATATTGTTGCGGCCGACAATAAATTGATGGAATCCATACCGTCGAATACAATTATCACACCACATCCTGCCGAGTTCCAACGACTTTTCGGAAAATGTGCGAATAGGATGGAGATGATCGACAAACAGATGGAAATGGCGAAAAAACACAATATTATAATAGTGTTGAAAGGAGCCTACACCACCATCACGGATGGCAACACATTGTTTTTCAATCCGACAGGAAATTCTGGAATGGCAACTGCAGGATCAGGCGACGTTTTGTCTGGAATCATCTTGTCGCTTCTCACGCAAGGATACGCTCCATATGAAGCCGCCAAGTTAGGCGTTTATCTTCACGGAATGGCAGGAGATGTCGCTGCCGCCAAACGAGGAGAATCCTCAATCATTGCGTCGGATATGATAGATGAATTGAGAATCTAGCGCCAAAGGTGCAATATCCTCTAGCGTAGGGTTTCAACCCTACGCGACGTGACATTACGCGACATGAATGTAAATGTAAATTTGGAATCTCCCAGTGCCGAAGGCACGACACAACCCAGCGTAGGGCGTGAGCCCCACGCGATAAACACCCCAACCTAGGGTGCGAACCCTAGAACTTAAATATCAGCTATTTATGAACATTTCTGAAAAATAATTCGCGAAACGCTTGCGCAGGACGGAAATCCGCTATACTTTTGCACTCGCTTTCGGGAAGGAACGCTACTCCGGACGAAGGCGGAGACATAAAGACAGGCGGCTCAGACGA
>DGHQ01000007.1 GCA_002392915.1 Bacteroidales bacterium UBA3844
TATGTTCTCAATGCAGAACTACTACTTGCCTCTACAGGGTATCGCTTCAATGCACTGTTCAGCAAACTGTGATATGAATGGTGAGAACACAGCTATCTTCTTCGGTCTTTCTGGTACAGGTAAGACAACACTTTCTACAGATCCAAAGCGTAAGCTTATCGGTGATGACGAGCACGGTTGGGATGACGAGGGTGTATTCAACCTAGAGGGTGGATGCTACGCTAAGGTTATCGGTCTATCAAAGGAGCACGAGCCAGATATCTACGGAGCTATCAAGCGCAACGCACTTCTTGAGAACGTAACTGTATCTAAGGATGGTAAGATCGACTTCAACGATAAGAGCGTGACTGAGAACACTCGTGTTTCTTATCCAATCAACCACATCAAGAATATTCAGCCAGGTTCATCTGCACCAGCTGCAAAGAACGTTATCTTCCTTTCTGCTGATGCATTCGGAGTATTGCCTCCAGTTTCAATCTTGACTCCAGAGCAGACTCAGTACTACTTCCTATCAGGATTTACAGCTAAGCTTGCAGGTACAGAGCGTGGTATCACAGAGCCAACTCCAACATTCTCAGCTTGTTTCGGTCAGGCATTCCTTGAGTTGCACCCAACTAAGTATGCAGAGGAGCTAGTTAAGAAGATGAAGAAGTCTGGTGCTAAGGCATATTTGGTTAACACTGGATGGAACGGAACTGGTAAGCGTATCTCAATTCCTGATACTCGTGGTATCATCGACGCTATCCTTGATGGTTCAATCTTGAAGGCTCAGACTAAGAAGATCCCTATGTTCGACTTCGAGGTTCCAACAGCTCTTCCAAATGTTAACCCTGCTATCCTTGACCCTCGTGACACTTATGCAAACGCATCAGAGTGGGAGACTAAGGCAAAGGATTTGGCTGGTCGTTTCATCAAGAACTTTGAGAAGTACACAGGCAACGCTGCTGGTAAGGCTCTTGTTGCTGCTGGTCCAAAGTTGTAATCAGACGCTATTGAATAATAGCCTAAATATAAGAGACGTGAGCAATCACGTCTCTTTTTTACTTTAAAGCGTTCAGTCATGCTTGTTTAAAAAATTATCATTAAAATTCTGAGTTTCTCAGATAAAACTGATAGATTTCAACAATTTTGACCATTTATCAACAATTTTTTGTCTGTTTGTTGATAAAACTATTATAGATGTTTTTGTTGAAAATAGTGATTGATTTATTTTTGTATTGTCTGTTGTGCGAAAGGGCAGTGGACTATTAGTAAATCATAAATAGCAAAGGGCTTGTTTTTATAGTATGTGTACGATAATTCATCATATATCATCATATATTAAGGGACTCCTATTTCTTGCCATAATGGTATTGAATCTAGGAATTCATCAGGTGTGTGCGAAACCGGATTTTGATATTTCGGAAATAATAGACCCGACTAATCCTTATAAAATAGAGTCAGAGGAAAAATTTGTCGAAGTGTTTGACGCAATTAATTATTTTTTTGAATTAGAATGGTTTTACCCTGATGATGTCATATCTCTTTCATTAGAGAAAGATCTAGATATGTCTACGCATGAATTTGTTCCAATTAAGGTTAATAGAGACAATGAATCGGTGATAGTACAATTTGAAGGTAATGGACACACTATTCGTAATTTGACATTTAGTGGATTTGAGACAAATATAAATTATTCTGGATTAATTCCTAATATGGGTAAAGGCTCATTTGTAAAGAATATTAATTTTGAAGACATTAATGTTACATTGCCATCAAAAAGTTGCGGAATCATTGTTGGTAAAATAGGCGGTAGTAGTGAAGTATCTAATTGCAATATAAGAGGAAAAGTCACATATACAAATGAAAATGCTAAATGTCTAGGTGGTGTGATTGGGGAAATAACAGCTTCGAATTTTGTCCTTAAGGATATTGCTGTTGATTTGGAATATGATGTCAAATATCCAACAGTAAGTTCGATGGGTGGTGTGGTTGGTTATTTTAATCACCCTTCTTCGTTGGAGATATCGAATATAGTAAATCGTTCTAAGAATCTGGAAATTGACGAAGCTTCTTTGGGTTTAGGTGGACTATTTGGTTTTATTCAAGTTCCTTCAGTCATTAAAATACATGATTGCTCTAACTATATGAATATTAAGGCTTATTCTCCTATGGTAGGAGGTATTGTAGGCAATTACTCAAATCCGGATTTGGAGCATTATATAAATGAACTATATAATTGTACTAATGCAGGAAGTATTTCCTCTTCATATGGTGATGTAGGAGGAATAGTAGGAATATCAAAATATGTGAAAATCTCAAATTGTGTAAACATAGGAAATATATCAAGTTCTGCTCCATCCTCGGGTTCGGGCGGAATAGGCGGAATAGGCGGAATAGTTGGAACATATAATGTGAGGTATGTTACAGTAACGAACAATACGTTATCGTCGTGTGTTAATTTGGGATATATATCTTCTTATGAAGAAGGTAATTCTGCAGGTATTGTAGGTTATTATTATAGTGACCATGTCGATTATAATGTGTCAGAATATTATGATATTGCATCAAAAATTTTCCCATTTCAGAACTGTTTGTCATTATCTAATGACGGAACCAATCGTATTGTAAATGAATTTGTGTTTAACACTACGCCAGGATATAATTGTATTGGTGGTCTTTATTCAGATTCTTCACTTGGGGGGGCTGTTTCAAATGACTCTGTTCATTGCCTTACTAATAGTACATTAATTTCAGGCGAAGTGCCTTTTTATTATTATTCACAGAACAAGGATTCTGGTTATTGGCTTGATAATGAGTCTGCTATATCCAATGGCTTTGAACCTGCTTTTTTACAGAAACCTGGATTTTATCCTTATCTTCCACTAAATGATGATATAGCAAAACTAGCGTCTCTTCCAATTAAAGTGTTTGATGGAGAACGACTTGACAGTATAGCTTCAGGATTTTCATGCGGAATGATTGATGGAGTCGTATGGACATCAAAAAATGGAACTTTTGAAGTTTCAGAAGATGGTGTCGCTACAATACTAAGTGCAGGTGATGATGTTATATATGGATATCTTGGTGATGCTGTCATTTCTCGTCCTATCAAAGTGTATAAGAATGTGTTTGGTGGAGGAAGAGGTACTGAAGAAAATCCATATTTGATTACGAATCTTTCACATTTAGAAGAATTAAGAGATTCTCTTGCTGCTTCAGAAGAATGGTCGAAAAATAAATATTTCAAAGTGACCGCTAACATTAATGGTCTTGATTTTTCACTCTCTCCGACTAGGGCAACACAGTTTATGGGACATTTTGACGGTGATGGTCATACGATCAAGATGGATATCACAAATACTGCTGCTGATGCGGCATTATTTGTTGTCGCAGAAAATGCGTCGATCCACAATTTGCAGACTTCTGGATTTGTAGAAGGAAAAGATTTAGCAGCAGGTGTTTGTGCTGTCGCATATAATTGTGAGATATACAATTGTTATAATAGTGCTAAAATTTATGGTTCTGTGGCAGGAGGACTGATCGGTTATTCGGAAGGTGGAATGTTGTATGGATTGTGTAATTCGGGTACAGTCTCAGCCTCAACTATTGCTGGTGGAGTGATAGGAAAAGCGACAGAAATAAATAGTGATACTCGTATTTCAGATTTGGTGAATTCCGGATATGTCAACGGATATGCTTCGGCTGGTTTGATTGGAGATGCGGAACGGTTATCAGCAAGTTATGCTTTCAATCGACTAATAAATTATGGTAGCGTTTGTGGCACGTATGAGGCTTATCCTTATATTTTTTCATCTAATTTCTCAGGCTTCTCTTATCCGGATTGTCATTATGATATTCAGATTACGCGTAATGGCAAATGTATGACTGATGGATTTAATGGAGCGTCGTTAGGACATGAAATAATTCCTACAACAGCAACTGATGTAGAGTATGAACTCTATTCAGAAGATGCTACAGCTGTTTTTGTTCCGTCGTTTGTAAAAAAAATGCGAAATTCAGAATTGCTTGGAATATTGACAACTTTTGAGAATGAGGAGTTGTCTGCATATGTTCAAACGTCACCTTCTCTTCTTACTAATGGTCAGTTGGTCCTTAGGGGAATTGGACTTGCTGAAGAATACCATAAATTGTCAGATTTGAAATCATCTACGGATGTGCCTGCAATTTTAGCTCAAAGATCGGAATTTGGTGATGAAAGAGAAACATATATTACAATAGCGGCAATACCGTTTAACTTTGGTGATGGTTCGGAAACTGACCCTTATTTAATCAATAGTTTGGAGGATTTGAAGTCGCTTTCGGAAATGATCGAGGCAAATAAAGTGACTGACAAATACTATGTGAATGCAAAGTCCAATAACTGGTCGTACAATAAGTATTTTAAATTGAATAGTGATATATTGGGCGACGGCACTGCTTCAACAATAGTCACAAAAGCTATAGCCAGTGAGGAAAATCCATTCCAAGGAGTTTTCGATGGTGGCTGCCACACGATTAAAGTTTCAATCAATAATCAGAACAACAACTATCAGGCATTGTTTGCAAAAATAGAGTCGGGTGCTATTATTGAGAATCTGACAGTGACAGGTGTTGTCAGCGGAAAAATGTATGTTTCAGGTGTCGTCGCATGTGCGACTGCTGAAAGAGATGGTGATGAACCAGTTATTCGCAATGTGATAAACAATGTAAATGTCAATTCATCGTCAGATTGTGTCGGAGGAATTTGTGGTAAATCGAATGCAAGAATAGAGAATTGTGCTAACGCAGGAAATATCATTATCACATTTGATTCAAATCCTTATTATACAGGTGGAATTGTCGGCTCGACTACTTCTAATGTGATTGGTTGTATGAATCTTGGTTCAATACACGGACACCGACGAATTGGAGGAATATGTGGTGGGGCTATGAACGATGATTCCAAAGGTCTTATCAAAGATTGTGTCAATTATGGTATGGTCTCTTCTCAATGTCCGCCGTCAGCTGATTTCACTTGCATTGGCGGTATTGTGGGATCTGCGGATAATTTTGATGTTGAGACTTCTTTGAATCTTAACAGTGTGTCATGTCGAAATGAAATTTTTGTAGACGCGATTGTAGGAAGTGCCACAGGAGAAGTTAACGGATGCTACTACGATAAGCAGGTTTCTGTATTGCCGAGCAAGTATGGAACAGGGTTGTTGACAACAGAAATATTCCAACTTTCTATTGAAGGATTTGATAATAATGCTGGAATGTATCCGACTTTGAGTAATAAGTTGTGTGATGATAAATTGGCAATTTTGGCATCTTCTCCATTGATGCTTTATGAAAGTGACGATAAGACTGTTTTTGATGATGTTACAAAGATGATGAATTATGGCGATGTTAACGCTACTAATCCCGACATCAAATGGACAGGAAAGAATGGTGTTGTGGATGTTGTCAGAAGTGAGAACGGATTCATAGTCAAGCCAGTAGAAGTCGGTACTGATACATTGACTGCGTCTTACGGAATGTATTCAAAACAGATATCTGTTGATATTTATTGTATACCTGTCAGACTTGACACTACTATTTCAGGATGCCAGATGGTTTCTGTTCGCAAGAGTGATGGTTCAGAGATTGTTTGTACTAAAGATACTGTATTTACTGAAGTCTATCCGAGAGAAAATTCTATATGCGACAGCACAATCAAGTATATCGTGAAAATTAGTAAATTAACAGATTATTTGATTGATACAGTACTTTGTGGAAAGGATGTGTTATCAGGAGCTGTTTACCGAGGAAAGAATTATACTAATACTGATTATATCACGCTTAAAGACACTATAGGTTGTGATTCCGCTATTACTGCAAAATTAAGAGTTGTTATTCCTCGCGTCGATTCGGTTTATCATAATTCGGGATGCGATTCTGTATTTTGTGAGGTCGACGGTAAATATTATCATGAGATGGTAAGCTTCTATGATACAGTTAAGTCTTCTGTATGTGATTGCGACAGTGTCATCATCAAAGTGAATTTGAATGTGACAAACAGTGACGCGTATGAGTTTGACGAGGTTTACCTTGACTCATTTGAGATTGACGGCAAGAAGTTGAGGGGTGGGGAGTCGTTGACTGTATATGATACTTTGGTTACGAAAAACGGCTGCGATAGTATCGTTAAAAAGAATATATATGTTTATAATCGCGTCTACAAGATGGATACCGTGCTTTATGCATGTGAATTCTATCTTGACAATGTGAATTTCCAGAAGATCACTCATGATACGATTTTGGTAGAGCATTTGAGTGAGACATTGCATGGAATCACAGTTGACGGATATTATTTGCAGAAGCGTGATATCAGAATCTCTCACAACACATCCGCTGATACCACAAGAAAGCCTGAGGAGTATTATTGTCATCGCTATATGCTCACACAGAATGTGGGCGGAGTGGAGCAAGTGTTAGGAACTGTCACAAAAGATACTGTGGTGTATATTAATATTCCGCGTGATAAGAAATGTGACAGCGTGGTGGTTCGTACAATTCATATTTTGCCGGAAGCAGTCAAGGATACGGTTTCGATTGTGAATTGTGGAGCGTATTACGACGAGACACTCGACACTACATTCACGTCTACACAGGATTACATAGTCCGTGAGAAGTACAACAATTCATTGTGTGATTGTGACAGTTTGATCACAGTGCGTCGATACACAATCCGGACAACAGCATATAATAAAATAGAGGATTCTGGATGTGAGTATGTCTCGTATACTTTTTACGGAGATGATAAACCTACAATATTTACTTCTAGTATAGATACAGTTGAATATATAAAATATACTTCAGGTCCAGAATGTGATAGTATTGTGAACAACATTCATTTGGTTGTCGCTAAGCCAATATATGATACATTGTCAAGACAAACTTGTGGTGACACTATAATGTATGAAGGCAAGGTGTTTACAAATAATTACAAAGATACAGTAATATATCCTTCAGCTGCAGGTTGTGACAGTCTGATTCGTTATATAGATTTCAGATTTGTTGAGACAATAGTGGACACATTGCCGACAAAATATGGTTGTGATTCGGTGATCTGTGACCTTGATAATAAGGTATATAAAGATGACAAGACGCAACATACCATCATGGTCAAGGTAGGAGAAACTGAGCAAGGTTGCCCTATTTTTAATGTTCAACCTTTGGTTGTGTTACATGATACTACTACAAAAGATGCAGTTTCAGGATGTGAGTTTGCGGAGTATAATGGGGACGTCTATTACAGAGATACGACTATTCAACTTAATCTAAAGAGAAAATTCTGTGATTGTGACAGCATTGTGGATGTGGAAATAGTAGTGTTGCCACGAATAGAGTCGCCAATTGTAGAATTGTCTGATTGCGACAGTGTGGTCGTAAATGATCCGGATAATGGTACTGTGGTATTTAAGGAAGATGTGGATGATTATCAATGTATTTATAAAAAAGTGCATATTGTCAACGGAAAAGAGTATATTTGCGATAGTATAGCGCATTACAATATCCATGTGAAGAAACCAACCTACAATTCTGTGGTATTTACAGGAGAGAGTTCGGTTGTCTATGGCGGCGAGACATACCGTCGCAGCAAGGTGATAAGAGATACTTTGGTAAATGCAGAAGGTTGTGATTCGTTTGTTGAGATTAAGATAGTTGTTGAGAAAGATTTGGGCTATCCTGTCATTGTGGATAAGTTCGGATACACATTGTTCTGCAACAATAATATCGGAAAAGTGAAATTCGCAACATACCAATGGTTTAAGAATGGAGTGGCTGTTTCTGGTGCGACGAAAGAGTATTACGAAGAGAAAAAAGGAGAGAAACTTCATGGATGCTACTATGTTGAGGTTACTTCGATAGATGGAAAAGAGTATGTTTCTGAGACGTATTGCGTCGACAAAGGAAGGGAATTGAAGGTTTATCCTAATCCAGTGTCGCCAAATGGTATAGTTACAATTGATTATCCGTTTACGGAAGAAGAGAAGAAACACTTGAGAGTTGAGGTTTATGATGCAATGGGAACTATGTTGAAAGACTTCGTGCCATCATCGTATCCGATACATTTGGAAGCTACTGTGCCAGGACATTATTTTGTGTTGATATATGAAGCGGATGACAGAATGCTGGATGCACGTTTTATTGTGAGATGATAGTGAAAGATAGACTATGGGACTACAAAATATAAAAAGAGGATTTAGATGCGTTGTGGCATTGGTGATTGCAGCGGTGAATAGTTTGACTGTTTCCGTTGCAGCGGAAAAGTCTGCCGTAAAGAAAACGTTTGTCGACAGCTTGATTTTCAATTATGAGAACTCAATCTGGGGAAAGAACCCTGCAGTGCCTCTTGAACCGTTGGGCCAGACAGAGCAATCAACATTGAAAGATTTGTCGTACTACGGTGTCTTTGAGGATGCACCAATATTGTCGACAGACCGAACTATATTTGTAGATTCCACATATAAAGTTCAGCTTCACACAACAAAGCGTGAAGTGTTGCAAGTGAAAGATGAGTCTCATTCCCATGTCGGCTTAGGAATGACTTTCGGACCTACTTGGATGACCTATAAATCTGAAATGGGAGAGGGTAAGGTATCCATGTCTCCAGGAGTTCATCTGATGTACGACTACTATCTCAACCATCATTGGGGATTCATGATCGGTATCAATTTCTCTTTCACTACAGGAACGTTCATCGGAAATGATTACTATGATGAGTATAGTTATGTCGATTATGAAGGAGATAAGGTTAATTTTAAATATAAGGTTGGTGAGATAGAGGAAATCAATAAACTTGTGCTGCTTGATGTTCCTGTCACATTGTCGTATGCGACCGGCAATCTGTTTGGTCACGCAGGTTTGAAGATAGGTGTGCCAATCAAACTAAAATATGACCAGACATTGAAGGATTGTGAGTTCACCTGTGAGATTCCTGCTTATAATACAGTAATGAATCATGGCTTGGCTCTTGGATTGAATGATAAGGAATGCCGTTTTGAAGGTCAGTTTTCAAGCAAACCGATTATGATGATGTTTACTCTTGATGCTGGCTATCGTTTCCAGCTAAACGATAAGTTTAGCATCAATGCTGGAGTGTTCTTCGACAAAGCGTTGTACAGAAGCAAGTTTAAGGCGGATTCAGATGAGGATAATATCCAGTATGCAAAGAATAAAGATGTGTATGATTTCTTGAAGACGTCGCAACCGAAAGACCAGTCTGAACTTCCTGTTTATTTGATTCATTCTAGTGTGTTGAGCGGACAGAAGATATCGACAAAGCAAAGAATAGCAGAAAGTTTGGGTTACACTAATTTCGGTGTGAAAATCACATTCACTTTCGACAGATATGGTAAAGATTTTTATCCGTCGGAGGAAAGTGAAGAATCAGCAGAATAAAATCACTACAGACGTCTTTAGCAGCGTCTTATAATAAAGAATACGATTTTAATATGAATTTAAAAGAAGGAAAAGGAGTTGCGTTCGACTATCTTGAGCAATATGGAGCGGTTTTTATTGTTGGTACGATGAAAAATTCAGTTTGTGCTGAGGAAATGAAAATGGCTTCTGAAAAATATAAGGATGTCAAGGATCTTTTTGATAAGATAGAGACAGACACTCCATGTGGAGCGCAATGTGGTAAGGGATATCTGTTTTATGTCCCAACAAATAATCCGAATTTGACAGTTGAGTCTATGGTTAAGGAGGCGACGGGAATCCTTTCTGAAATAGGTATTCATAATTTAGTCGTGAAGGTGTTCGATGGTGCCAATATCGATAACGTAAAGAAAGCACTTGAATCAAGAGAGAGTCTTGAAGATGTGCTGTTTATTGGATAATGTTGGTTTTAATGAATATATGTGGAGACGTTGCGTGCGACGTCTCTTTTACTTTCAAAATTCCCCTTTTTTCATTACTTTTGTACGGAAACAAATAAATGCGCATATTTTGGAAACTAAAGAGATAATATTGGCATCCATTTCAGGCCCAGATCGTCCGGGTCTGACATCTAAGATGACGAGTATATTGGCTCGCTATGGTGCCACAATCCTAGATATCGGTCAGGCTGATATCCACAACACTTTGTCGTTAGGAATATTGTTTTCAAGCGACCAACAGGTATCCGGATTCATATTGAAAGAGATGTTGTTTTCAGCCTCTTCTTTGGGAATAAATGTCCGTTTCGACACTATCAGCGAGAAAGCTTATTCTGATTGGGTGAGAATGCAGGGTAAAAACCGTTACATCATTACTATGCTTGGACGTGATATTTCGGCAGATCTGCTTGCTAATGTCTCTGGTGCGTTGAGTGACCAGGGATTGAACATCGACTCCATCACCCGTCTTTCCGGACGAATCCCTTTGGATGGGGTGGAAAATTCCACAGCGAAAGCTTCTGTGGAGATGTCTGTGCGTGGCACTCCGAAAGATAAGGCCGCACTTCAGTCGCTTTTCCTTCAGATGTCCAGCAATTTGGGTTATGACATTTCATTTCAGGAAGACAATGTGTTTCGTCGCAACCGTCGTCTGGTTTGTTTTGATATGGATTCAACTCTTATCAAGACAGAGGTTATTGACGAACTTGCCATGCGGGCAGGTGTAGGAGACGAAGTGAAAGCCATCACAGAGAGCGCGATGCGTGGAGAAATAGACTTCTGTGAGAGTTTCCGCCGTCGTGTGAGTCTGTTGAAGGGATTGGATGAGAGTGTGATGATTGATATTGCGGAAAGCCTTCCGATCATGGATGGAGCCGAACGAGCTTTGCGTATGCTGAAGAAATTCGGATTCAAAATCGCCATTCTTTCTGGTGGATTCACCTATTTCGGCAACTATCTGAAGAAACAGTTTGATTTGGATTATGTGTATGCCAATGAATTGGAGATTGTGGATGGCAAACTTACTGGTCGTCATCTTGGAGATATTGTCGACGGAAAAAGAAAAGCCGACTTGTTGCGTCTGATTGCACAGGTTGAGGGGCTTGATTTACAGCAGGTTATTGCTGTAGGCGACGGTGCAAACGACCTCCCTATGATTTCTTTGGCCGGACTTGGTGTGGCATTCCACGCAAAACCAAAAGTGAAGGAGAATGCCAAACAGTCGCTTTCTAATTTCGGACTTGATGGCCTTCTTTATCTCCTTGGTTTCAAGGATTCTTATATGGAGTAGAGAACCAGAGATATGTGACTAGGTTTCAAGTTTCAAGTTTCAGGTGATGCGTTATTTGATTACATTCTCATATCTTGGCACTAATTATCATGGGTGGCAGATTCAGCCGAATGGCAATACAGTGCAGGAGGAGCTCAACAAAGCTCTCTCTACATTATGTCGTGAGGAAATATCCACCACAGGCGCCGGACGCACCGACACTGGCGTGCATGCGCGTATGATGACGGCTCATTTTGATGTGAATGTGCCTATTGGCGACGGTGGTCAGTTTGTCTACCGTATCAATAAACTGTTGCCTAAGGACATTGCCGTCTTCAGCATCAAGGAGGTGGATGATGATTTTTCTGCCAGATTCTCTGCTACAGAAAGGACTTATCGCTACTACATCACGAAAGAAAAAGATCCTTTTACACTCGACACTGTGGCTTATATCAACTTTGATTTGGATGTTGAGCTGATGAACAAAGCAGCGTCGATACTATTCGAATATGAGGATTTCACAAGTTTCAGCAAAGTGAACACCGATACTAAGACCAACAACTGCACGATCACTCATGCAGAATGGAAAAAGGAGGGAAATCTCCTCGTCTTCACGATTTCTGCCAACAGATTCCTACGCAATATGGTGCGCGCGATTGTCGGAACATTGATTGATGTCGGAAGAAAGAAAATCACAGTCGCTGATTTCCGAAAGATTATTGAGAGCAAAGACAGGTGTAAGGCATCCACGTCGGCACCAGCTTGCGGATTATTTCTTGAAGACATTAAATATTGACGATGGCAGATGGCAAAAAGCTAAAAGCAAAAAATAATAAAATATGATAGACTCTTTATTGCAGGCAGACTACAGTCTGATGGAAACACTAAATTTACAAGCTTATCATAATTTGAGTTGGGATACATTTTTCTTCAATGTGTCGAAGATAGGGATATGGTTTCCACCAGTGCTATATATGCTTTGGGTGATTTTCCGAACAAAGAAAAAAGAGGGGTGGCTGATTCTGATAGGTATCATACTTGTCTTTCTTCTGACAGACAGAATCACGTCAGGATTGATGAAGCCGTTTTTTGAGCGTCTGCGTCCGAGTCATGATCCAAATATTATGGACCATCTTTCATATGCGTTTGGCTATACAGGAGGCAGATATGGATTCCCGTCGTCGCATGCTGGAAATTCATTTGCAATAGCTATGTTCCTTTCATTGCTGTTCCGCAATAAATTCCTTACGATAACGGTTACATTTTGGGCGTTGCTATGCTCATACTCACGTATTTATCTAGGCGTCCATTTCCCAGGAGATATCCTAGTGGGCACATTGTGTGGATTGTTGTTAGGATGGGTCTCTTTCAAAATTGTAGAATTGCTCAAGAAGAAATTCCCGCAGTACACATGCGATGAGAAATTCCGAATTTCTCATATCCACACATTATGCTATATCATGCTGATAGAGATTGCTGTCATCGGCATCGTGAGTGGAGTGGTGACGAGCTATGTGCCACAGTGATTGTAATTCATAAAGACATGAATTTAGAGATTACAAATTGAAATTTTTAGACCTGTTTTTTGAATGATCATTAAGTAAACCTTGCCTTATTTGTGTTATTAAATTACAAACATGTCGTTTTTGTAATAAATCGTAAAAAAAGCAAAGCATTTTGGTTGTTAGGGAGATAATGTTTATTATCTTTGCAGATATTGAAAATATTTTATTAAGCTAATTATAAAATGGAAGGAACTTTAATAGAACAGGCCTTTACGCTTATGCTTGTCGGTATGATCACCGTCTTTGCAGTATTAGGTCTTGTCATTGCGATGGGTAATGCACTTATCCGTTTCGTGAACAAGTATGTGCCGGAGGAAGAGGCTCCTGCTCCTAAGGCTGCGGCTCCAGCATCTGCTGCTATTGCGCCAGACGTAAAGTCGGCTATCGAGTTGGCGGTTGCTAAAATCACAAGTAATAAAGGTAGAATTGAGAAAATAGAAAAAATATAAGAATAAATCATGGCTAAAGAAGTAAAATTTAGTTTAGTATTTAGAGATATGTGGCAGGCTGCCGGCAAATATGTGCCAAGAGTAGACCAGCTTGTCAAAGTTGCTCCAGCAATCATCAAGATGGGTTGTTTCGACCGCGTTGAGACTAACGGAGGTGGATTTGAGCAGGTAAATCTTTTGTTCGGTGAGAACCCAAACAATGCAGTACGTCAGTGGACTAAGCCTTTCCATGAGGCAGGAATCCAGACTCACATGCTTGACCGTGCGCTTAACGGTTTGAGAATGAGCCCAGTGCCAGCGGATGTACGTAAACTATTCTATAAGGTTAAGCATGCACAGGGAACAGATATCACTCGTATCTTCTGTGGACTTAACGACGCACGCAACGTAATTCCTTCAATTAAATATGCAAAAGAGGCAGGCATGATCGCTCAGGCTTCTCTTTGTATCACAAGCTCTCCAATCCACACTGTAGACTACTACGTGGATTTGGCTAAGAAGTTTATTGAGGCAGGTTGTGATGAAATCTGTTTGAAGGATATGGCTGGTATCGGTCGTCCTGTATTCCTAGGTGAGTTGACTCGCAGAATCAAGGAGATTAAGGATATCACTATCCAGTACCACAGCCACGCAGGTCCTGGTTTCAACATGGCTTCAATCCTTGAAGTTTGTAAGGCTGGTTGTGATTATGTCGACGTAGGTATGGAGCCTCTTTCTTGGGGTACTGGTCACGCTGATGTTATCGCAGTTCGTGAGATGTTGAAGGATGCAGGATTCAAGGTTAAGGATATCAACATGGCAGCATACATGGAGGTTCGTACTCTTATTCAGGAGATGATGGACGACTTCCTAGGCTACTACATTCCTGCACGTAACCGTCAGATGAACTCACTTCTTATCGGTCCAGGTCTACCAGGCGGTATGATGGGATCTTTGATGACTGATCTTGAGACAAACCTAGAGAGCATCAACAAGTGGAAGGAGAAGAACGGTAAGCCAAAGATGACACAGGACGAACTTCTTATCAAGTTGTTTGACGAGGTTAAATATGTATGGCCGATGATGGGTTATCCATGTCTTGTTACTCCATTCTCACAGTATGTGAAGAACATGGCGTTGATGAACGTTATGCAGATGGAGAAGGGCAAGGAGAGATGGTCTATGATCGCTGACGATATTTGGGATATGATGCTTGGTAAGTCAGGTAAGTTGCCTGGCGACTTGGCTCCAGAGCTTATAGCTAAGGCAAAAGAGCAGGGTAGAGAGTTCCATACAGAGGATCCTCAGAGCAATTATCCAGATGCACTCGACACATTCCGTGAGGAGATGCAGAGAGAAGGTTGGGATTTCGGAAAGGACGACGAGGAACTGTTCGAGCTTGCAATGCATCCACAGCAGTACCGTGCGATGAAGAGCGGTAAGGCAAAGGCTGATTTCGAGGCAGATTTGGCAGAAAGAAAGGCTAAGAAGCAGAACGCAGGTGGCGGATCAATGACATTCCCTCAGACAGTTGTAGTTGAGGTTAAGGGTGAGAAATACTCAGTCACAATCGGTGCGAACGATGGTAAGTCGGTTCCTGCAGCAGCGTCTTCTGCAGCTCCAGCTGCCACTACAGGCACAGGTGAAGGCAATGAGTTGACTTCTCCACTAGAAGGTAAATTCTACTTGGTTAAGGGTGCAGGAGACACACCAGTGAAAGTAGGTGATACAGTTAAGAAGGGTCAGACAGTTTGCTATGTAGAGGCAATGAAGACATTCAACGCTATCGCTTCTGAGTGGGATGGAGTTGTTACTGAGATTTGTCTAACTAGTGGATCTTCGGTTTCTGAGGATGATGTACTAATGAAAATTAAATAATAAGTACGATGAATAGTATTTTAGAGAACATTTACGGTATGACAGCCATCAGCGACATTGTTGCTAATCCTGGCTTTATCGTAATGTATTTGCTTGCCTTCGTGCTACTATATCTTGGTATCAAGAAGGAGTATGAGCCATTGTTGCTTATTCCTATTGCATTCGGAGTGTTGATCGCAAACTTCCCTGGTGGAGGTATGGGTGTGAATGCAGTCGACGGTGAGGGAATTGTGACTCTTGCTGTAGCAGCAAAAGATCTTGCAAATTTTGAAATCGGACACTGTGGTGTAGTTGACATTATCCAGCCAGCAACAGATGGTGCGAAAGGTTTGGTCAAGTTTGATATATGGAACATGACTCTTCCTGCAATCGCACACGAGTTGGGCTTGATGAACTTCATCTATTATATGTTGATCAAGACAGGTTTCATTCCACCTATCATCTTCATGGGTGTAGGAGCATTGACAGACTTCGGTCCGATGTTGCGTAATTTGAAACTTGCAATCTTCGGTGCAGGAGCACAGTTTGGTATCTTTGCGGTACTTTTGATTGCCGCTGCTTCTGGTCAGTTCACAATGAAGGAGGCTGCGTCACTTTCAATCATTGGTGGAGCAGATGGCCCAACAGCAATCTTCACAACAATCAAGTTGGCTCCTCATATGCTAGGACCAATCGCTATTGCGGCGTATTCATACATGGCTCTTGTGCCAGTGATCATTCCTCTAGTAGTGAAGTTGCTTTGCTCAGAGAAGGAGTTGAAAATCAATATGAAGGAGCAGGATAAACTATATCCTTCAGGTACAGAGTTTAAGAACATGCGAGCTCTTAAAATTTTGTTCCCTATCGCAGTTACAGTGATTGTTGCGATCTTGGTTCCTTCTGCTGTTTCATTGGTCGGTATGCTAATGTTTGGTAACTTGATCAAGGAGATTGGAGCGAATACAAGTCGAATATTCGACGCTGCTTCAAACAGCATTATGAATGCGGCAACTATCTTCTTAGGTTTGTCAGTGGGAGCAACAATGACAGTTGAGGCATTCCTTAATCTGCAGACAATTGGTATTGTGGTAGGTGGATTCTTTGCATTTGGCCTTTCTATCGCAGGAGGTATTTGTCTTGTGAAGATTTACAATTTGATCTTTAAGAAGAAAATTAATCCACTTATCGGAGCAACTGGTTTGTCGGCAGTGCCAATGGCATCACGTGTTGCAAATGATATCGCATTGAAGTATGATTCAAGAAACCACGTATTGAACTACTGTATGTCATCTAACGTATCAGGAGTTATCGGTTCTGCGGTTGCGGCAGGTATCTTGATTTCATTCTTGGGATAATCTGATTTTGACATAATATGAAAAAGCATCGGCGAAAGTCGATGCTTTTTTGTTTTTTGACTGATTAACTTGATAATCTTGCAATTCTAAGTTGTAAAAGTGCCAAAAATCTGCATTTTTGTGTTGTAAAAGTGCCTAAAAATCTGCATTTTTGTGTTGTAAAAGTGCCTAAAAATCTGCATTTTTTATATTAGTGTTTGATAATTAATTGTTTATGTATGCTTAAACGAAAGCTATATCAAAGTGTCTTGGATTGGAAAAAAAAGAAAGATAAGGAATGCCTTTTGATTAAAGGGGCACGTCAGATTGGAAAAACATATTTGATTGAAGAAATAGGAAAAAATGAGTATCAGCATTTCATAGAAATAAATTTTGAGCAACGTCCTGAATTGAGGCATATTTTCGATGGGGATTTGTCTGTTGAAGAACTTGTAAAGAAAATTTCTTTGTCAATTCCAACAGCTCGGTTTGTTGAAGGGAATACTTTATTGTTATTGGATGAAATTCAGTCTTGTCCGCAAGCAAGGACATCCCTTAAGTTTTGGGCTTCAGATAATCGTTATGATGTTATAGCAACTGGTTCTCTACTTGGTGTCAATTATAAAGAGGTTTCTTCATTCCCTGTTGGATATGAGAGGCAAGTTATGATGCATTCGCTTGATTTTGAAGAGTTTCTTTGGGCAATTGGGGTTGGAGAGGACGTGTTGGATTATCTAAAAAGATTTATAAAGAATTATGATTGTGTGGATTCTTATGTCCATAATCAGATGATGCGTTATCTACATGAGTATCTTGTTGTTGGTGGTATGCCTGCTGTAGTTAATAAGTTTATAGAAACAAACAATTTTGGGGAGGTTCATATTGAACAAGAAAAATTGGTTCAATCATATTTGAATGATATTGCAAAATATGCTCCTAATTCAGATAAACCCAAAGCACGCAACTGTTTTTTGTCTTTGCCGCGTCAACTTGCAAAGGAAAATACAAAATTCCAGTATTCAGTTGTAGAGAATGGGGGTACTGCACGTAAGTATGGTAATAGTTTAGATTGGTTGAAAGACGCAAATATCATAACTTTTTGTAATAATGTGACGACACCAAAGTTTCCTTTGGTTGCATATTTGAAACCGGAACAATTCAGAATCTATGCAAATGATATTGGTTTGCTTGTTTCAATGTATGGTTTTGATATGAAAAAAGCTTTGGTTGAAGATACTTTGGTAGGTGATACTAAAGGTGGCATATACGAAAATCTTGTTGCTGATATGTTAATTAAAAGAAATATACCGCTTCGTTATTATAGTAGAGAAGATTCTTCTCTTGAAATTGAATTTTTGATAGAAAAAGATGCTTGTGTTGTTCCTGTTGAAGTTAAGTCAAAAAGAGGAAAGACAACTTCTCTTGATTCTATTTTGAAACATGAAGATATTAGGTATGGCTTTAAGTTTTCTGCCGGAAATGTTGGAAAGGAAGGGAAAAAAATATCGCTACCGTTTTATATGATTCCTTTCGTGCTATAAAATCTGAGTGTTGTTAAGAACATCAAAAAGCAAATGCCGACATTTCTGTCGGCATTTGTATATTTTGGAATGAAAGAATTAGCCTATTTTGCTGATTCGTTTCAACTGTTCCATATCGACAATCTTGATTTTTCTACCGTCCATAGTGATGATTTTCTCCTGGACGAACGACGACAATGTGCGGATGGCGTTGGATGTTGTCATGTTCGACAAACTTGCCAAATCCTCGCGTGACAAGTAAATTCCGATTGTCGCTTGATCCTCCTCCAAACCATAGCTGTCTTTCAAGAAAAGTAGCGACTCTGCCAATCTTCCACGTATATGTTTCTGTGTCAAACTTACACTTCTTGAGTCAGCGATACCCAAGTCGACAGACAATGTGTGGATGAAATACCATGCAAGCTCAGCATTGTGGGAAATAAGGTTTCTGATTACTTCTTTTGGAATTGTATAGATGATTGTTGGTTCAAAAGCTGTCGCGCATGTCACGTAGTTTTCTCCTGCAAACATCGCACGGTATGCGAAAGTCTCACTAGGTCCAACCATACGCATGATTTGGTTTCTGTTTCCGACACCTCTTTTGTAAATTTTGACTTTACCCTTGACAACACAAAGCATGTGTGTAGGTACGTCTCCTTCTGCATAAACCATTTCGTTTTTCTTGAATCTAAGCACGCCATAGTTCTGCTTTAGATACAAAAGTTGCTCTGGAGTCAATATCTTCCAAATCTCAGATATTTCCTCAATGCTCTTTAGATTATCATCAATACGTTTAACCATTGTCGTCAATTTCTTTAACTGTTTTGCAAATATATAGAAATTCTGCTAAATAACATGTAAAAACGGCATTTTTTTACCTATTAAATTGAATTTTATGCATTCTTTATATCTTTAGACATTATTTTTTTTCAGTTTGATAAATGTATGTGGATTGATTTTTATACGTATTTGTTGGATAAAATACTATAAATTTTCTATTTTTGCATAAAATATTAGAAATGTGTTTTCGAGACATCAATAATAGACATAGAATATGTCTTATTGAATTAATGTCTATTATAGTGTGAATATACTTACTTAAAAATGAGAAAATTTGAAGATTTACAGATTGCTGTGGCTGGTACTGGCTATGTTGGACTTTCTATCGCTACGTTGCTTGCACAGCATCACAAGGTGACTGCAGTTGATGTCATTCCTGAAAAAGTTGAGATGATCAACAATAAGAAGTCTCCAATTCAGGATGAATATATAGAAAAATATCTTGCGGAAAAAGATTTGAATCTCACAGCTACATTGGATGGCAAATCGGCTTATAAAGATGCTGATTTTGTTGTTATTGCAGCTCCCACAAACTATGATCCACAGAAAAATTATTTCGACACTTCGCACGTTGAGGAGGTGATAGATCTTGTGCTTGAGGTTAATCCAGACGCGGTGATGATCATCAAGTCGACAATTCCTGTAGGATACACTCGCTCGTTGTATGTGAAGTATGCGTTGCAATTCTTGTACAAACCTGAGCTTAAGGATAAGAAATTCAATTTGCTGTTCTCTCCTGAGTTCTTGCGTGAAAGCAAGGCATTGTATGATAATCTTTATCCATCTCGTATTATTGTTGGTTTCCCTAAGATTATCAATATCGACGAGAAGAATTTCACAGAGGAGAATGCTGCTATTAAAGCAATCGCTAATCCAGATTCGGAGAATTTTGCTCATATTTTTGCAAGACTATTGCAGGAAGGTGCTTTGAAGCAGGATATTGATACTTTGTTCATGGGAATGAAGGAGGCAGAGGCAGTGAAACTGTTTGCCAATACTTATCTTGCTCTTCGTGTTAGCTACTTCAATGAACTTGATACATACGCTGAGGTGAAGGGGCTTGATTCTAAAGCTATTATCCAGGGTATCGGCCTTGATCCACGTATTGGCAACCATTATAATAATCCATCATTTGGTTACGGTGGTTATTGTTTGCCAAAGGATACAAAACAGCTTTTGGCTAATTACAATGAAGTGCCACAGAATATGATGACGGCTATTGTGGAGAGCAACCGTACTCGTAAGGACTTCATCGCAGACCGTGTGCTTCAGAAAGCTGGTTACTATAGTTACGCTGAGGGCAGTTACGATGCAAGCAAAGAGCGTGAGGTGACTGTGGGTGTATTCCGTCTTACTATGAAATCTAATTCGGATAACTTCCGTCAGAGTTCAATCCAGGGTGTGATGAAGAGAATCAAGGCGAAGGGTGCTCAGGTGATCATTTATGAGCCAACTCTTGAAGACGGTAGCACATTCTTTGGTAGCAAGGTTGTGAACAATCTTGACGAGTTTAAGAAGCAATCGCAGGCAATCATCGCCAATCGTTACGATTCTTGTCTTGATGATGTCATCGACAAGGTTTATACAAGAGATATCTTTAAGAGAGACTAATTGTTTTCTCTGTTGATATATGATTTAAAGAGATAGACGCCGTTCGCAGCGTCTATCTTTTTTGTTGTTAATTAAAATGGAGATGCTTAAAAGAATTTTATATCCTAAGCATAGGATTGGTTTAGAAACCCTTAAAAAGAATTTTGAGGGAAAAATGGTTGTGATTACCGGAGCGTCGAGAGGAATAGGGTATGAATTGGCAAAAACTTTAATTGCTGCTAAAGCAAATCTTTTTTTGATTGCAAGGTCGGAGAATGAATTAATCTCATTGTGTGAAAAAGCTCATGAATCTGGTTGTCTGGCCACTTATAAAGCCATTGATTTACGTGATAGAGACGCTTTGGATCAACTTTGTATAGAACTTCGACAAATTATACAGGTAGATTATCTTTTTGTGAATGCAGGAAAATCTATTCATAGAAAATTGTTAGACTCAATTGATCGCCTTCATGATTTTGATCGGACTATGGATTTGAATTTCCGTTCTTTGGTTGCATTGTCTTTTGCATTACAGCCAAGTCTAAAATCAACTAAAGGAAAGATCATTTACACTTCATCTATCAGTACACTTTATCCGTCAGCTCCTGGATGGGCCGCTTATCATGCTTCGAAAGAGGCTGCTAACGTGTGGTGTAGAACAGCCGATGCGGAATTTGCAACATTGGGAATCAAACTTAAAATTGCCTATATGCCTCTGGTCCATACTGCCATGTCGGATGTAAATGAAGTTTACAAGAATATGCCTGCTTATTCTGCAAAAGAGGCAGCTGATATTTTGATTTATTTGGCTCTTAATAGCCGACATTCATATATGCCGTGGTGGGCTCGTATATCCACTCCAATAGCGTATTTGATTTCTCCTATCATTCGTTTTGTCTACCGTCATTTATTCTGATTTATGAAATTCATTTTATTCAAAGCACTATTAAAACTGCATTTTATCACTCCACTTGGATTTCTCAGATTGATGTATAGTTTTGTTTGTGAAGGACTAACGATCATGTCAATTCTTCGTTTTTCTCGTTTTTATTATGCGAATGATGTGGCATTTGTTTCGGAGCAAGAGAAAATTACATATGGAGAGTTATATCTTTGGGCTATCCGTTTGACGAAGGTGTTGAGGACAGAGCATGGAATCAATGAAGGAATGCGAGTTGGGGTGTTGTGTAGAAACCATACTATTTCTGCTTTATTATTGCCTGCTTTATCTCGCTTAGGCGTCAATGTCCGTTTGTTGAATACCGATATAATGTCGGAAAAAATGGATTTGTTGTTGAGAAACAAGAGGATAGATTGCCTCATATTTGATGAGGAACTTCGTGAGAAATGTTTGCCAATGAAGTTGCCATGCAGAAGTGTATCTACAAAAACACTTCGTATACAAATGAATGAAAAATCTAAATATGATACGGTTAGTCTGCCACACATTTTGCGTGGTGGTGAAATAGCTGTTCTGACTGGAGGCACTAGTGGAAATTATAAAGAAGCGTCTAGAAAAACATCTCTGTTTCAGTTTTTGCCGCCTTTTTTCGCTTTGCTGAAAGATATAAAGATACAGGATTATAGGAGTGTGTTTGTCGTATTGCCTTTTTACCATGGCTTTGGATTGGGTGTCCTCATTATTGCATTGGCGATGGGAAAGAAAATCTGTATGTCTCGTCTTTTTAATGCGGAGGATGCATTACATATGATTGCAGATGAGAATGTTGAAGTTTTGCCAATAGTCCCAACTATGCTTTCAAGATTATGGCAAACTCCAGAATCGAAAGCTCGCATGCACAGTGTCAAGTGTATTATCAGCGGAGGTGATAGGTTGGATAAAAAATTAGTCGACGAGACACATGAAATTTTAGGTCCTGTCATGTACAACTTATATGGCACGTCTGAAGCAGGTTTCTTTATGATGGCGACACCTGCAGATCTGGATGCTAATGAAGAGACCACTTTGGGCAAACCTATTCGAGGAGTGGAATGTGATGTGCGTGAACTTCGTGATAATGGAGTTGGCACGTTGTGGGTTCGATCAAAGTGGGCTATGATAGGCACTCAAAATCAGTGGCAAAGCACTGGAGATATGATGTATAGAAATGAAAAAGGCTATTATTTTCATAGGGGAATAGCCAAAAATATGGTGGTTTGTGGTGGTGAAAATGTCTTTCCAGAAAGTGTGGAGCAAGTCATCAACCAACATTCTGATGTCGCTGCGTCAAAAGTTTTTGGCGTTCCTAATCCTGATTTCGGTTTTGTGTTGAACGCTATTGTGGAACTTAAAGACAATGCGTCTCTCTCTGATGAAGATCTAAAAATATGGTTGAAACCCAAATTGTCGAGAGCCGAAATGCCACACCATATAGAGTTTAAGCAATTGGATGTGTTGTCTACTGGAAAAAGAAGTCGAATGTAGTGAAACAGACTGTTTATTCCTCATAGTATTCATATTCCCAGAATTCTCCGTCCGGATCTGATTCTCTGAACCAGCGTCTTATTTCCAGTGGCGTTTTACGACCGTCTGTCTGAATACATTCTGTCTTGTTGCCTTTTTCGTCGTATTGGTAACTCTCTTTATAATAATATATGCCTAAGTTACGATTGTACACACATACTTCTATCAGATTGCCATTTTCATCATACTTGTAAGTCTTTCTTAATGGATGTCCGCCAGATGAAAAGAACTCATTAGATTCTATCATCTTTCCTTTCTTATCATATTTGTAAAACTTTTTTCTTCCTACTTTATCTTTTTGAAAGTATATGTCTTCATTTTCTATAGTCAAATTCACATTGTTATTGAACTCGTAGATATATTGGCGTCGTAATTTTCCGCCTGACACGAAACTCTTTTCTATCATATTACCATGATCATCATACTTAAAGGTGTGTCTGTTGCCTAATTTTCCATTTGATTTGCGTTCCACTACATTGCCTTGATTATCGTATTTTATGGTTTCTTTTGTCAAATGTTTTTTCTTTAGTCGTTTGTCAGTGTATTCGTAAATAGTCCATTCGACAATTCTTCCGTTGGCGTCATACGTTGGCGTCCTTTTTTCTGCTAATCCTCCCTTATAATGTCGGCCCTCTTCATCTATATTCGTGAAATCAGAATCGTTTTGATCTTTTTTTGATGAATTTTTGTATTCGTATGAATAATTCTCTATACAATTTCCATACTCATCGTACTTGTAGATAGATTTGGAATTTAGGTTTTCTGTAGAGTCGTAATAGCAGGTCTCTTTGCTGGTTCCATTTTTATCGTACTTGGTAATCTTTATTAATCGACCTTTTGTCTCTTTGTCCGTACTCTCATCAGCACTATAAGTCCTGACCTCTTTTACTTTGCCTTTTAGCCCATCCTTTTCCCAAACTGTTTGGGTCTTGTCTGATGAAGAAGACAAAACAAGAATGATGATCAAGCTACTTATGATGGATAATATTCTCTTTGTCATGCTCATAAAAGTTGTAGAAATAAGGTTGGTTTAGAACTAAAAGAGACGCGAAATAAACTTCACGTCTCTTTGATATTTGCTATATAAGATCGTTTGCGTTTGGAAAATTCAGGAATTATTCGCAAAAAAACTGTTTCCTCACAAAATCGAAGAATGATTTTGACATTGCTTCGTTGTCTTTTTTTGTGTAACGGATGTCAGTAAACACCTGAGCCAAAGATTTTTTGTTGTTTTCGGCGATGAATTTCTTGTTGCTTTCCATCTCGTCTTTGTACCCGAAAATCTTTTTGATGTCTTCCGCCGAATAATCTTTGTATTCTTCTTCGTGTATCCAGCTTGTCGACGCGATTCTGTCCGTCTTTGTTGGTTCTGATTTTGGATATCCTACGGTGATGGTTGTGATTGGCACCACTCGTTTTGGAAGGTTAAGAATCTTTGAGATGCTTTCTGCAGTATACGTTGTAGTGCCTAAGTAGCAGATCCCCAACCCTTCGCTTTCTGCTGCGATAGCAAATGTCTGGGCGAGTAGGAGAGTGTCGATAGCCGCTGTGAAGAAACTGAATTCATTGTCGTAGCCTGGCTCTGCTCCTGATTCCTTACACCATTTAACGAATCTGTTGAAGTCGGCGCAAAAAGTTATGGCGACGGGAGCATTGGTGAAAGTCGGCTGGTTGAAATGGGTCGGAGCAAGAGCCTTTTTCTTTTCCGCATCTCTTGTCACAACGACGCTGTAAAGTTGCATGTTGCCAGTGGTGGAAGCATGCCCAGCGACGTCAAGAAGACGGTTGATCAACTCCTTTGACACTTCTTTGTCACTGTATTGTCTTACAGTGGCGCGACTTTCCAAAAATGCTAACAAATCCATTATTTTTCGTTTTCTTTTATGATTTTCTTGAAATTCTTTAAGCCTGTACGTAGGAAATTCATGAATTCACCAGAATCTTCTGTGAATCCCATCGGATGATTGATCGGCATTCCATTTGGATCAAGCAGACAGTAATATGGTTGAGCGTTGGCTCCAAACTTAGATCTTTGTAGATAGCTCCATTTTTCACCCACTGTGGTTAGCTTGATTTCTTTGCCGTTTTCGATGACTTTCTCAACTTTTGGCAATTCAGTCCTGTCGTCTACGTATAGAGAGACTAGTATGTAATCATCTGTAAGCAGACTTTTTACAATTGGCTGTGACCATACAGATGATTCCATCTTTCGGCAATTTACACATGCGTGGCCGGTGAAGTCTACAACGACTGGTTTGTTTTTCAATTCTGCGTACATCAAAGCGTCGTCGTAATCTTTGAATGTGGCAGACACTTTGTCGTTATATAGGTTGAAATCCTGTGTGCTCAATGGCGGCACGAATGCACTGATCGCCTTTAACGGTGCTCCCCACAATCCAGGAAGCATATAGATACACATGCTAAAGCAGAATGTTGATAGAAAAAAGCGTGGCACTGAAACTATCTCAACATCGTCGTCGCCTGCAAATTTGATTTTGCCAAGAAGATAAAGGCCGGCAAGCATGAAGATTACGATCCAGATGACCAAGAACACTTCACGGTCCATGATATGCCATCCGTAGGCAAGGTCTGCCATGGATAGAAATTTCAATGAGAATGCCAATTCAAAGAATCCAAGCAACACTTTCACCGAATTCAACCAACCTCCCGAGCGTGGCATATTTTTCAGCCAGCTTGGGAAAAAGGCAAATAGAGTGAATGGTATCGCAAGCGCGATGGCAAATCCTAGCATTCCGATAGTAGGCGCGAGCAGACTTCCGTTGACGGAGATGTCCACAAGCAAAGTTCCGATGATTGGTCCTGTGCATGAGAATGATACAATCACAAGTGTGAATGCCATCAAAAGTATTGATAACAGACCGGATGTTTTGTCGACATGTTGGTCGATTTTTGTGCTCCAAGTGGATGGAAGTGCTAAATCAAAACCTCCGAAGAAGGATATGGAAAATAGCACGAGAAGGGCAAATAAAAATATGTTGAAGATGGCATTCGTAGAGAGGGAATTCAATCCGTCGGCTCCACTGAGTACCGTTATTATCAAACCAAGTCCAACGTAAATCGCTATAATTGACAGTCCGTATGTGATGGCGGCTCTCTTGCCTTTTTTAGGGTCTTTGCCTCGTTTCAGGAAGAAACTTACTGTCATTGGTATGATAGGCCACACACACGGTGTGATGACGGCGATAAGTCCACCAAGCAGACAAGTAAGGAAAGTTTTCCATAAGGAATCTCTGCCTTCATCTGTTTTCACCTCACCGAAGGCTTTCATTTCATCCACGACATTAGCCCAAGTGTCGATTCTCTCCTGATGGTTCTCTGCGCTAACCGCAATCGTTTGGGCTGTATCGTTGTTGATTGGCAGATCCTTGATTGCGATCAGTGGAGTAGTGTTTGTCTCCTCTTGCGGCTTGTCTTTTACCTCGACCTCAGCTACTGATGAGTTATTTTTTTTTTTTGCTACAGCGTTATGTTGAGATAGGTCGAATTCATAAGTTGTAGGAGGCAAACAGTTTTGGTTGTTGCAAGTCATATATCTGACAGAACCTTTCAGAGTGAAATTGTCTTTGTCAGAGATCTTCACTTGCTGTTGGAATGTGGCTTTGTCCTCATACCAACCGACAGTCACACCGAATGCCGGCTCATACTGTTCGATGACGCGGCTGCGAGGGTTGATGTCTGATGTGATTTTGACACCTTCCACCTCAGACAATGTAAATGAAGTAGGCACCGGACCATCGGTCACTTCCTTGGTGCTGTACATATGCCAGTCTTTGTCTATAGTCGCTTCGTATGTGATTGTAGCCTTCCCGTCGGCTGAAATTTTAGACAATTCCACTTTCCATTTTACTGGATCGAGGATTTGTGCAAACGAAGGAATGCAAACAAATAAAGCGAAAAATAAGTATAATGCTTTATTTCTCATAGGCGTTGTTTTAATATTGGTAGTCGCAGCAAGAGCGGGCTTCCAGAATTGGTCGGATGAAGTTTTTAGCAACGTCAACATGCAATGGATGCTGAGCGTACTCTTTCAAACCTTCCATATCGTTGTGTGTTGTTGTAAGGGCAATGTCGAACTGTTCGTTTGGATTACAGTTGATTCCAACTTCAGCTGTAAGAAGAGTAGGGACTTTCTCGACAAGGGCTGAAAGTTCACTTTTAATTTTCTCACATGCGGCAAGTCTTTCAGATTCTGAGTTGAAAGGCTTCAATTTGAATAATACAATATGCTTTACCATTTTCTATCACTTTTATCACTTATTACAAAAGTATAAAACTGAATCAAGAAAAAAAAGGTAAAATTGGATTTTGTTGAGAAATCAACGAAAAATCATATTGTTTGGACAAAAAACAGACCTTTTATAATTAATATTTTTCTATAGAACTCATTCTGTAGCAAAAATGATGATTGTTAAGGTCACATAATAATCGCAAAAAAAGAGACCGTCTAAATTAATTAGACAGTCTCTTGATTTCAAAGAATAGTCTTCTTTATTGAGCCAATGCCGCTGCTCCACCAACGATATCAAGCAACTCGTTTGTGATTGCCTGCTGACGGGTTTTGTTGTACAAAATCGTAAGCTCGTTGATAAGTTCATTAGCATTATCAGTTGCCACCTGCATGGCTACGACGCGAGCTCCATGTTCAGATGCATTGGAGTCGAGTAGGCAAGCGTACATTTTTGTGCGCAATGCCTTAGGCAATAGAGACTCAAGGATCTCTGCTTTGCCTGGCTCAACGATGTAGTCTGCAGTAGACTCGTCGACGTCGCCTGAATTTTTGTCAAGAGCGATTGGCAGGAACACCTCTGTCTGAAGTTTCTGCACTGCAGTGTTCTTCAAGTGGTGGTATACGACGATGACTTTGTCGAATTCCTTTGCCAAAAACTTGTTCATCAATTCATTTGTGACTTCGCTGATTGCATCGAAAGACGGGTGGTCTGCCATGTCGTTGTTGGATTTTACAACTGGCACGCCAAGCTTCTCCGACTGCTCTGTGATCTTCTTTCCGATAGGGTAGACAACAACCTCAGCACCACTATTCAATTGCTCTTTGACCACAACATTCAACTGTTTTGCAACGTTTGAATTGTATGCTCCACAAAGACTTGAATTTGAAGAGAATGCTATAACAGCCACTCTTGATACTGGTCTGACCTCTGCAAAAGCCGACTGGAAATCTGTCTCCGTTGCCAAGAAATTGCTTAATATCTTGTTAAGGCGACTCTGGTACGGAGTGATAGACTCAATAGCGTATTGAGCTTTTTTTAGCTTCGCTGAAGACACCATCTTCATAGCTCCAGTAATCTTCAATGTTGAGTTTACTGAGCCAATTCTCGCTTTTACTTCCTTTAATGATGCCATCTCTTACAGAATTAAACAGTTGCTACACTTCTTCCTGAATTCACCTTGTTGATCACAACCTCAGCCTCGCTCTTAAGAATAGCCTTGATATCGTCGTTGATGATACCTTTCTTTAGCTGGTCAAGAACATCGGCTTTGTGAAGGTGCTCTAGTCGCTCGATATAAACTTTCTCGAACTCGTGAACGTCCTCTTTTGCAAGTGCGTTCAAGATACCCTGAGTACCGCAGTAGATCACAGCGATCTGATGCTCTACTGGATATGGAGTATACTGTGGTTGCTTCAAAAGCTCAGTGTTACGGACTCCCTTGTCGATAGTCATCTTTGTTACAGGGTCCATATCACCACCGAACTTAGTAAATGACTCCAACTCACGGTACTGAGCCTGATCTGTCTTAAGTGTTCCGGCGATTGCCTTCATAGCCTTCACCTGTGCAGAACCACCCACACGAGATACCGAGATACCTACGTTGATAGCTGGACGGATACCTGCGTTGAACATATTTGTCTCCAAGAAGATCTGACCGTCTGTGATGGAAATCACGTTTGTTGGGATATAAGCCGACACGTCACCTGCCTGAGTCTCGATGATTGGTAGGGCAGTAAGTGAACCTCCACCTTTTACCTTACCCTTCAATGATTCTGGAAGGTCGTTCATCTGAGCTGCCACTGTATCATTGTTGATGATCTTAGCTGCACGCTCCAATAGACGTGAGTGCAAGTAGAACACATCACCTGGGTATGCCTCACGACCTGAAGGACGCTTCAAAATCAAGGATACCTCACGATATGCAACGGCCTGCTTTGAAAGGTCATCGTATACTACCAATGCATGCATACCTCTATCACGGAAGTACTCTCCGATAGCTGCTGCTGCGAATGGCGCATAGTACTGCATGGCTGCTGGATCAGAAGCTGTTGCAGATACGATGATAGTGTAGTCCATAGCACCGTTCTCCTTTAGTGTGTTAACGATGTTGGCTACTGTACTACCTTTCTGACCTACTGCACAGTAGATACAATATACTGGTTTTCCAGCCTTGAATTCCTCTTTCTGGTTGATGATTGTATCGATAGCGATGGCAGTCTTACCTGTCTGACGGTCGCCGATAATCAACTCACGCTGGCCTCTACCGATTGGAATCATGGCGTCGATAGCCTTGATACCTGTCTGCAATGGCTCTTTTACGGGCTGACGGTAGATGATACCTGGTGCCTTACGCTCCAATGGCATCTCAACCAAGTTTCCCTTAATTGGTCCTTGTCCGTCGATTGGGTTACCAATGGCGTTGACTACACGACCTACCATGCCTTCTCCAGTGAGAATAGAAGCGATACGTTTTGTTCTTTTTACAGTGAATCCCTCACGAATCTGGTCTGTAGGTCCAAGCAACACGGCTCCTACATTGTCCTCCTCTAGGTTCATGACCACTGCATTCATTCCGTTTTCGAACTCAAGCAACTCTCCAGCCTCGGCGTTCTGCAATCCGTAGATACGAACAACACCGTCGCTTACCTGAAGCACCTTACCAACTTCCTCGAATTTTACTCGAGAATCGATGTCCTGGAGCTGCTGCTTAAGTACGTCAGAAACTTCGCTTGCTTTTATAGACATAACTTAAATTCTTTTTTAATTGCTAATAACGAGAAGATTAACACTGTACGTTTGCAGAGTTGGAATATCTCAACTTTTCTCTGATAGTGTCGAGTTGCGACTTGATACTCGCGTTAAGCTGATATGTCTCGACCTCCATAATGAATCCACCTATTAGTGATGGATCGACTGTTGTGTCGAAATCAATTTCCGCATCTGTAACGTTTGTCAACACCTGACGGAATCTCTTTTCCTCATTGTCGGAAATAGGGCAGGCTGTCACTACTGTGGCTCTGACCAGATTCTTCTTCTTACGGTAGAGATCCTGATATACAAGCGCTATATTCTGAAAATAATCTTCTCTCTTATTTTCAACTACTAAATCGACAAACCTTGTGTATTCAGCACATACACTGTCGCCTGCCATTATAGTAAGCAATTCTTTTTTCTTGTCCTTGCTTATCGTTGGGTTAGCAATTGCATCCTTGAGCCCGTCCACATTGACAAAAGCAGCGGATACGAGTTTCATTGTCTCGTACACTTTGTCGGCAACATTTGCGTCTGCGGCAAACTCATATAGAGCTTTTGCGTATCTTGCTGAAATTTTACCAGTGTTCATCAGTTTTACGATTTAGCGATATTTACTTCATCCAAAAGCTTGTTGATCATATCAAGTCCGGCTTTGTCGCCAGTAAGCTTCTCGCGTACCACCTTTTCAGCGATACTTACAGACAACTCTGCAACCTGAGTGCGAATCTCTTTGATTGCGTTGTCTCGCTCCAATTGGATGTCTTCTTTAGCTTTATCAAGCAAATCCTGCGCCTTCTTAGCTGCTTCTGCCTTTGCGTCGGCGATGATCTGATCTTTCTGCTTAGAAGCTTCTTTTAATAATTCCAATCTCTCGTTCTTTGCCTCGGCAAGCAATCTCTCTGTCTCTGCGTTTGTTCCCGCAAGACGAGCGTTTGCCTCGTTAGCCTTCAAGATTGATTCTTCGATTTCGTCACTTCGCTTATTGATCATCCCGACGATAACTGGCCAACCGTACTTACCCAAGATGAATAAGACGGCAGTGAAGCATATCACCATCCAGAAGACCAAACCGAAGTCAGGGGTCAATAGTTCCATGTAGATGAATTTTTATTTCTATTATACGAATAGAGCCAAGATACATACGATGATGGCAAGGAATGCAACACCTTCCACAAGAGCGGCAGCAACGATCATGTTGTTACGGATCTCTCCTGCAGCTTCTGGCTGACGTCCCATAGCTTCCATTGCTGAACCACCAATCTTACCGATACCAAGACCTGCACCGATAACTGCGATACCTGCACCAATTGTTGCACCTGCTTTTGCTAACAATGCTGGAGCGGCTACCTCCGAAATTTGAGCCAAAATTGCTAATGATAACATAGTATTAAATTTTTTTTGTTTTTATTTCTATTTGTTATGTCGCTGTTTTATCGCGACAATGTGTTTTTGTTTTTGTTAGACGCGCGACCGTGCGTCTGTTTTTTGTTGTATTGGACGCACGACCGTGCGTCTCTACAGTTTATTTGTGCTCCTCGTGTGGCTCAACCTGTGCCAAACCAATGAACAATGCGGATAGGGTAGTGAACACGTATGCCTGAATGAAGCAAACCAAGCACTCAAGCAATGTCATGAAGATTACCAATGCACATGATAGTATTGATACTCCATAAGCTCCACTTCCAATTCCAACATTAATTGAGAAGATGAAAATCAATCCGATAAGCACTAACTGCATCACGTGTCCTGCCAACATGTTGGCGAAGAGACGAATACACAATGCGATTGGCTTTGTGAACATACCGATGATCTCAATCAATGGCATCAATGGGATCGGTAACTTCAACCACAATGGAACTTCTGGGTTGACCATCTCAAGCCAATAATGCTTTGTGCCTCCTTTGAAGTTTGTCACCAAGAATGTGAAAACTGCCAATACCATTGTGCATGCAATGTTTCCTGTCAAGTTTGATCCAAAAATAGGAATTAGTCCTAAGTAGTTGTTAATCATGATGAAGAAGAACACTGTAAGCAAGAATGGACTGAATTTCTCAACGTTCTTACCAACACATGGCTCGATCACATCTTTCTCAATCATTACAATGAGTGGCTCCAAAAATGCCTGCTTGCCTTCTGGCTTTCTCCAATAGTCTTCTTTATATCTTTTTGAGATACTCAAGAAAATCCAAAGCATCAAACCTGAACTGATGAAAAGGAACAGCACATTTTTCGTGATTGAGATGTCCCATGGACGCTCTCCTGTGCTTACCTCAACGATCTTGCCTGCATTTGGCTGACCCTCTGCTGCAATTGTGTAACCGTTGTACTCTGTGTAATGGCCTCCGTGGCCTAGTTTACTCGACATGAACACATCCAAGCCATTCTGTCCATACACTATACATGGCAATGGAATGGCAACGTCGCCCCAAATATGCCATGAATATGAGTCTCCGATATGTCCGAACACCAATTCCTTGACGTCGACTTTGCCTTCGCCTTCGGACTCTTGATGCTCATTCGCCTGCGCCACAAGTGGTGCAAACAGAATCATCAGGATTGTTATTATTTTACTGAACAAATTCATGCGAATCTTTTTTTATTATTCTACTTCGCTATTCTCTTTAGACAGCATATCGTTGAATTTCTTCAAGATAAATGCTTCATAAACAGTGTAGCATAAATAACAGACAACGACTGAAGATATGAAACTGATGTTGTTCTCTCCGTTGCACATCACATACACTAGGCAAAACGCAACTAATAATATGAGTTTGACGGTGCGAGTTATCAGATACTTCATGTGGAATTTCTTCGCGTCTACAATCGCTGCTTTTGTGATTGAAATTAGAATTAGTAATGTCAACAAGAAGAAGAATGCGGGAATTGTAGGAAACATGGTGAATCCAAACTCTGGTTTGATTGTGAACACTAATTTACCGATAGAGTAGAGCAGTGCCGCCAACGCCAAATTGGAAATGACAATGTTTTTCTTATAATTCTCTCTATTCATCACCTCTTATCCCAATACTTTTTCTACACATACTGAAATTTCGTCGTTTCTTACCTCTGCAAAACCACCGTCTACACGAAGAGTTGTCGACTCGCCATTTGATACATAGACGATATCTCCCTCTTTTAGCGACGAGATGATGGCTGCATGGTGTGGCAGAACCTCAAAACCTCCGCCTGTACCTGGAAGTTTTACACTTTCCACGTCTCCTGAAAAAATCAGTTTATCTGGTGAAATGATATCTAATTTCATGCTGATTCTTATTTAACAACCTGTGACATCAACTTTCTTGCCTTCTCCTTAGCGTCGTCGATTGTTCCGACATTCAAGAATGCCTGCTCTGGAAGATCATCAACTTCACCATTGATAATAGCATTAAAGCCTTTAATTGTCTCCTCAATTGGAACCATCACACCTGGAAGACCAGTAAACTGTGACGCTACGTGGAATGGCTGAGACAAGAATCTCTGGATTCTACGAGCACGAGCCACGATCAACTTGTCCTGCTCAGACAACTCCTCCATACCTAGGATTGCGATGATATCCTGCAACTCCTTATACTTCTGAAGTATCTGCTTAACGTTCTGAGCACACTCGTAGTGAGCGTTACCGATTACGTTTGGATCCAAGATACGTGATGTTGAATCTAGTGGGTCTACAGCTGGATAGATACCTAGCTCGGCGATTTTACGGCTCAACACTGTTGTTGCGTCCAAGTGCGAGAATGTTGTTGCTGGAGCTGGGTCAGTCAAGTCGTCGGCTGGCACATAAACGGCCTCAACGGCAGTGATAGATCCGTTCTTTGTTGATGTGATACGCTCCTGCATACGTCCCATCTCGGATGCCAATGTAGGCTGGTAACCTACGGCTGATGGCATACGTCCTAGCAACGCTGATACCTCTGATCCTGCCTGTGTGAAACGGAAGATATTGTCCACGAAGAACAGGATATCTTTACCTCCCTGACCTGAATCACGGAATGTTTCAGCCACTGTCAAACCAGACAATGCAACTGATGAACGTGCTCCTGGTGGCTCATTCATCTGTCCGTAAACCAATGTTGCCTGTGATTTCGCTAGTTCGTTGTAGTCGATCTTAGAAAGATCCCAATCTCCTTCTTCCATCGATTTCTTAAATTCTTCGCCGTAACGGATGATGTTTGACTCGATCATCTCTCGAAGCAAGTCGTTACCCTCACGAGTACGCTCTCCAACTCCCGCAAACACTGAATAACCGTTGTATCCCTTTGCGATGTTGTTGATAAGCTCCATGATAAGCACTGTCTTTCCTACTCCGGCACCACCGAACAAACCGATCTTTCCTCCTTTTAGGTAAGGAACCAAAAGGTCGATCACCTTAATACCTGTGAATAGAATTTCCTTTGATGTTGCTAGCTCATCGAATTTTGGAGCCTCTCTATGAATTGGTGAACGCTGTACATTCTCAAATGTCTTCATTCCATCAACTGGAGCTCCTACGACATTCAACAAACGACCTTTTACTTGTTCACCCATCGGTACTGATATTGGAGAACCCAATGCCTTTACCTTTAATCCTCTCTTTAATCCATCAGTTGAGTCCATGGCGATTGTACGAATCGAACGCTCACCAATGTGCTGCTGACACTCTATAATCAATGGAGATTGTCCTTCACGTTCCACCTCTAGGGCATCGTGAATCTGTGGTAATGTTGCATCCACTTCAGCAAAACTGACATCGACTACCGGTCCAATAACCTGGATTATTTCACCATAAATTTCAGACATAGCGTGTTTTTTTATTGTGGTATTAATTTTTTTTAATTTTCCTTTATTCTATCTCTCAAAGCATAGTTACCCACGCTTTTGTTTATGCAAATATATTTATTTTTTTAGATTGAAAAACTTTTTGCCATAAAAATAACGGGTTGTTAGAAAATATTTCTCGTTTTTAACAGACTGTAAATGTTGTTTAGCATATTCTTTCGATTTGTTATGATTTGTTTTGAATATCTATGTTTGTTCGGGTGCGACGGAATTGTTGTGTACTTTTCGTGGAATATATAGTCTGCAACAGACTTTTTGTTATGAGTATGGGCAGGTGTTGTGCCTGCCCATACTATGTGCTTTTATTTATAATTATTCATTATTTAGCGGATTCATTTTTTTCTTGAATGTATGCTTCACACCAAATTGAGCTATGCCTTGATGCCCGAATCCGTATTCCATGAATCCACATATGTTTTTGTTCCCGATCTCAAGACAGACAGGTGAAACTTGACCACTGAAATGTTGGTTCTTGAATCTGGTTCCTCTTGTTTCTTCGTCGGCATTTTCTCTTTTTATTTTAGAAAAACTTATACCTGCTGCTAGCTTTCCATACATCGAAACATGCTCTTTCTTGAAATAATATAATGTGGCCTCTGGCATGGCATAAAAAAATCGTCTGTCGAGTTTCCCAGATTTTTTTGTTATGTCATAGTTATCATAGATTTCATATGGGGTTATTTTTTCTCCTGTATACGTATATACATTAATGTCAAGATCCATCTTTTGATGCTCGTAACCGACACATAATCCAATGCCAAAATGTTTGCCTAGTGTGCATTCATAGTGAAGATTGGCTGTGATGGGTAATGACTGTAGGTCTCTCCACGCATATTCGTATGTTGAATATCCTATGATTTTGTTTCCTCCAAAATATGGTGGAGCCAATTCTACATCTGCGTGTTCATCACATATTTCATTTATATATATATAGCTTAAAACTCCAGCTCCAATTGAGATTCGATGCTCCGGTTTGGCGTGACAAATTGATGATGTTCCTAATAATAGGAGTGAACTGAAAACAGTTTTTAGAATTGCATTTTTCATTACATTAATCATTAAAATCCTTACAAAGATAACAAAACTGTTTAAGCTTATTTTAAAAAATACTATAATATTTTCAAGCAACTAAAGATTTTCATATTATGTCTGATATTTAAGAAAATATTGATAGTTTGCCACAACGGACAAACTATCCTTCCTGAAACTAATTAAATAATGTCAATTCGATTAGGAGAAAAATGAGGATTGTTAAATTATCTCCTTATTATCCTCTCCGCTTTCCCATTAGCCACCACGACATACACTCCGTTTGGCAGATTGCTCATGTCAAATTCTACAGTTCCGTTTACGGCTTTCTTTTTGGCGATTTTTTTTCCATCCGATGCGTGTAGTGTGGCAATTCCGTCTTCTTTATTCAACACCACCTTGACAATGCTGCCTGTGATAGTAGGGTATACAATAGTTCTCTCGTCTTTTACGGTTTCCACCGAGGTCGGATCCTCGATGATTCCTGTCTCCTCCGTCTTCAGATCCATTATTTCAAGCAGGTCGATCTGCGACGCTTCTTCTGTCAAACTAAGTTGGATGCTTTGTGCTGTTATGCCATCTTGCGTCACAACCATTTTGCCGGAAAGTCCGTCGTATGATTGAATATCGCATGTGTAGGTTATTGTTGAACCTACACGTTCTATGTCAATGTCTACTTTGGCTTGCTTGAGCATCTTTATGAATGTCTCCCAATCATCACCCCACGAAGTGTCGAATGTGAAGGAGCCTTCGCTGTCTAGCTGGTATGCGTCGGCACGGATGAATCCCGTCTTTCCATTGATCGTGTTTTTGATGATGAAGTTGTTCCAATTTTTTGTCTCGTTTGTCGAATGGAAATTGTTGAATGAGTAGCGAGTGTGGAAATCCCCGTCAAAACTTTTTGATGCTCCGCTTTTTGTGTTGAACGCATCTTTATATGCTCCATAGTTTGTGACGTTTCCGATTATTTCTCTCTCTTTCAGACTTGCCACAGTCATCTTCTTCACATCCAAATATGTGCTCTCTCCACCAAGATAGATGGTCAGTGCTCCCTTTGGTGAACTTTTTGACAACACTCCGTAAATATCTTTTCCATCCACAGATGCAGACACGTGTATGGATGCTCCCTGTCGGATAATCTTCACGTCGACATCTTTATCATCAAACTCTTTCCAAGTCTTAGGGTTCGAATATGTCACAGTTGAGCCGGTGAAAGTCTCCACGCTATAACCGTCGGCTCTCAAAGCCCAGAAATTATCAGAACTTTCTTCGAATCTCAAAGCCCAGTTGTCCCAATTATTGGCTCCTTTATTATGGTTGTGGAATGAGAATGTTATTTCAAAATCGCCTGCCGGAGCGTCCACTTTCAAGAATTTGCTTGTCTCGTTCCATGCCAATGTCTGATCTTTGTCGCCTACGCGGAAAAATGGCTTGAAAACGGTTTCTGTCCCATCTTTTGATTGAGGAAGACGGTATGCCCAGATGCAAAGTTCGTTGGCTGGATTCATTGCAGTCAGACAGAGTGTTTTTCTTCCGTTATCCTCCATTCTTTGGTCGATAAGAGTGCCGTTGAATGTGCCGACGGAAGTTTTTAGTGTGATGAATTGTTTCCCATTTGCGTAGTCGTAGTTCCACGTGCCGGAATAATCTGCAGAGATAGAGTGGTCGGCGTTCAGACGCATTGTGCCTGGTTTGTTGCAGGCAAGTTTCGCATAGTCGACGGCGGAGTGGGTGAGCACTGCGTATTCACCCATGATATCCTGTTCTCTATATACAGTGTCTTTGTTTGTGTATTCGCCAAGACGAGTCTCGAATGGAGCGACGAGTGGCCAGCCGTCGGATGCGAACACCATCGGGTGGCTTTCAACGTGGTGCCAGCCATATCCGTTGTCTGTGTTGTCTTTCACATGGTAGATGATGTAGCATTTTCCGTCTTCATCCATCAGTGCGGAGTTGTGGCCTTGGGCAGTCTGTCCGCCTCCCACCTGATTGTAGTCTGTGATGTTTTTGTCGTTGGTCCACCAGCCCCAAGAGTAGTTTTGCATCAGCGACACTCCACAAGATACATCATTGCCATAATTGGGATAGATTGCTTTGTGGAACACCGCGTCGTCGCCTGTGACATCCTTGTATGGACCTGTGATTTTGTCACTTCTGAACAGACGCATGTTGTAACCTCCTTCTGGGGAGTAGAACCCGTACGACATGAAAAGATAGTAGAATCCATTGCCGTCGCCATCTTTCATATATTCGATATACGGACCTTCTCCGCTGACGTAGTATCCGCCGGCGATGTGAACACCCATATATTCGTCGTAGCGGAGACGTGAGCCTTCCCACACCGCACCGTCTACGGGATTATATCCAAAAATATAAGAGTAGTCGCGCAGACCTGTTTTATTGTCAAGTTTAATCACGAAGATTCCGCCGCTCCATGATCCATAGATCAACCATAATTGTCCGTTTTCATCGTAGATTACGTTGGGGTCGATGCAGCTTGATCCGTACATTCCTCCCCATCCTCCGTCAGTATAATATCTGTTTGGAATTGAGTTTTGTCCTGTCACCTTTTTGAAATCATTGTTTCCTGCTCCGCTTGACTTGCTGTCCATTCCGCCGAACACAACTGAGCCTACTCTTTGGTATGGACCTTCAATTTTGTCGCTGGCAAGCATACAGATGCTGCTCATCCAGTCGTCGCCATTGACGGAGTAGTACATGCACCATTTTTTCATCTCTTTGTTCCAGATGATGTCGGCAGCCCAAAGATTCTCTTTCAGTTTGGCTTGGTTGTTGCCCCATCCCGACCATACGGCATTTTCTCCAAACACTGAGCAAAGATCTGTTGTGACTTTTCCGTTTATGGCGAAAGAGGGAGTGAACGAAGCCCAATCGAGCATGTCTTTAGAATATGCCGCGCCAAGCTGCGTCCCCATGACGTAGTAGTATTTTGTGCGGTCGTTATTTGCACTCTGCTCGGGGTAGCTGTTGCCTTGTGCGTCTTTATAGACAACGACGATGGAAGGGTCGTGCACAGGCACCTGTCCGGCCCAAATCTTGTTTACAACCAGCGCTGCAAGCAACACTACGATCAAAATCTTGATGAAATCTTTCATGATGCAATTCCTTTTTATGTAGGGCGGAACATAAGGATAGGCGTCGGTCGTAATCCTGATGTCAGTCCATAAAAACAATGTTTTTTATTCCTAACTGTTGCAGAAATATAGTGATCTGCTCTTTTGCGTTTTCTTGGGCAGTCTCCTTATATCTCATCTTCTCACTTTTTTCCAACATCCGCTTAATGGCTCTCTCTCTCATGTCACGACGGTCGTCGGATGTGAAAGAACCTGATGCAAAAACGGTTGTGGTGGCGGCTTCATCGAGGAAATAGTCATCAAGCAGTGACACTTCAGGAAGGCGTGCATACACGGTGTCTCCGCTTTGTGTGAACCAATCGCTTTCGGCTTTGCTGCAATCAATTCCGTATCTCAGAGTGCCGTGGTAGATCGCAGACAATTTGTCTTTGAACAAAACTCCTTTTGTGGTGTCGACTAATTCCTCTATCTTGATTGAAAGAAATTCCCACTTGCCTATTTTTTTCACCTCTGTGACTATGTTAGGCGTGGATTTGATTTCCTCGTTTCTTTCAATTTCAATTCCTTCTTGAGCGCAGCGTCTCAATGCAAACAGATATGTGATGGCTGCGATCAGAACAGTGGCGATCAAAAGCTTGTTGAACTTTTTCATTTGCTCAATTATTTTGGTTATTCAGACACAAAAATAATCAAATTGAAAGAAAAAGCGGGCAAATAGTCTGTTTCTATTTGCCCTTTACAAATTTATCTTTTAATCATCCTTTTTGCTATCACATTGTCGGAAGTCGTGATTCTGACAATGTATATGCCTTTATCAAGTGTTGAGCAGTCGACGCTGATGTGTCCTGACTTATGCTCAAAGCTTTTTTCGATCTGTCCTGTCAGAGTTATGATTTCAATCTTCGATGCGGATTCGTTGTCGAGCCAGATGTTTAATAGGTTGTCGACTATAGTCTGCATCATTATAGCGTTATTGTTCATGTCTTTAACAGAAGTAGGATCGTTGACGACGATGATTTTGCCATTTATTGAAGCTTCTGAGAGTCCACCTATAGTTTTTGCGCTCCATGAATATTCTCCACGTTCAGTAGGAATTCCGCTAACAAACATAGTGTCGTTGCTGATGTTTGTCTCAATTCCGTTTGGTAATCCCTGAATCTCCACATTTTGACAGTTGCTGAAAGCAATGTAGAATGGTGTGATCGCGTCGCCAAATATGATTGAGTCCTGCAACAATGCGTTTCTATCGCTGATTGCCAAAGACGCGTCGCCTGTGAATCCATTCTTAGTCACAGTGATGCAACCGCTCTTTTGTGCATTATTCTCAGCTCCTACAGTTGTAACTGTAAAGTCGAAATTTCCGAATTCTGACGGTGTTCCGCTAATATTGACCTTCTTTGAATTTTTGTCGATGTATACGTTGATTCCGTTTGGCAAACCTTTCACTTCTATGTCGTCAGCGTCAGTCCAAGTGTAGCCGAAGTCGGTGATAGGCTGTCCTAATTCGATAGTCTGCTTGCTGGATCCGGAACCAGTCTTGGTAATCACAGGATCGTTTACAACAGGATTTGAGTCACCCGGATCGATTTGAGAGCCTCCACAGATGCTGCCTACAACACCTTTGCCTTCCATAACGTTAAGTGTGGCACCCGCGCCGTTGCAAGCAGTAAGCACCGTCTGCACTTGATTGGCTGCGATCTTCTTCCAATTGTTGGCGTATGCGTTTGAAGGGTTGAAAGAACAGTTTCTCAAAGATGTTGAGCCGGATATGTTTTGAGTGTAGCAGTCCACCATCACAGCTCCTGATTTTTTCGATTTGTCGTAGTCGGCAATCGGATTTTTAACTTTGATGAACGCGCACTTTTCAATATAGCACTGAGCCTCCTGTCCGGCGCCAACACAATAGTTTGCTACAGAGCTGTTCCATAGGCAGTTGACAAGGTGGATTTGTCCGAATCTCACGCGAGGCATACGTTCGCGGCATCCTTCTCCCCACCAGCAGCATACAAAAGTGGTGCGGAGTTTTCCACGGTCGTTGGTATAAGTGTCGCTTGATCCCCAAAGGTTAGTGTAACGGTGATCGTTCGAACCGCCGGAACCGCCAGACATAGGTGACTTCAAATAGTGGAATTTGCACCATGAGACGCAGATGTTGTCGGATTGTTTCTTGCAGTCAAAATTGCCGTCGACACCATCTTGGAAATCGCAATGGTCGACCCACATATTCTTACAGTTTTCAAGACAAAGGTTGTCGTTTCCATCGCAGTCGTAGGCACCGGCACTTTTGAAAGTGACGTTGCGCATGATGATATTGGAGCAGTTTTTGAAATAAAGAATACCTGTTGAGCTTGCGGTAGTGCGTTGCTCGCTGTAGAGGTAAGAGCCAGGCAATCCTAAGATAGTTTTGTCTGATTGGCTGCTGACTGTGAACATCGAAGAGAACTTGATTGCTCCTTTAATATATATTATTTTTTTGCCGCTCGATTTCAATGCAGACTGAAGGTCGCTCAAAGTAGACACAGTCACGCTTGAGCCTCCAGCTCCACCAGTGGTGTTGGCTCCGAACCCGAGTGGCGCATTGGCGTCGTACTCAGACAATTGGGCATTTGCGGCAAGTGCCGAGACCCAAAATAAAACAGTGAATAATAAAGTTTTTAGTTTCATATCAATGTGTGTTAAAGTTGATAATGTGTTTTGATTTCGTACAATGCAAAATTCGCTATTTTGCCCGAAACCACGATGAATTTGTGTACATTGATAGAGTGATATTAGTATAGGGTAGAGGGGGAAATGTAACAAAAATGGGAGTTTTAAGTTTCAAGATTCTTCACAACGAGTTGTTGACATGGATTCTTCGAATAAAACGGATAAAATAGACAATCTGATCCAAGACTGTAGGGGGATAGTTCTCAAACCTAAACCTGTCCGATTATTCCATCAACATTTTCATGCCTGTAAGGCAATACCGAGTGAAAACGAGCGTAACTGGGCACGAAGTGTCCAGAGAATGCAAGCGAGAGAAGCTCTGCCTGTATGGCAGTACTTTATGGTATTGTCTTTCAGACAAAGTTTTTTTGCACATATCGTGATCCACGTGACTTTGTCACGTGTTACTCTTGCTTTGCTCGGTAGCGTCTTTCAGACGGAGAGATTCGTAGAGAGCATTTCAAAACCATCCATATATTTTAACCTCTATTGCGATTGTCTTGCCTTACTTCTCAAGGATGAAATCAATCTCATTTTACTCAAAAGTGGATGAAATTTTACTCAAAAGTGAATGTAATTTTACTCAAAAGTGGATGAAATTTTACTCAAAAGTGAATGTAATTTTACTCAAAGGTGAATGAAAT
>DGHQ01000013.1 GCA_002392915.1 Bacteroidales bacterium UBA3844
GCCCAGGACAAGAGTCGAACTTGCATGCCGTAATCGGCACTACCCCCTCAAAGTAGCGTGTCTACCAATTTCACCACCTGAGCTTTTGAGAGCGGAAAACGGGACTCGAACCCGCGACCCCGACCTTGGCAAGGTCGTGCTCTACCAACTGAGCTATTTCCGCAATTCTGCTTTTTATTATGTTTTAGAACGCTTGTTTTCAAAAGCACTGCAAAGGTAGATGTTTTTTTCTTTAATGCAAATGTTTTGCTCGGAAAATTTAACTATTTCTTGATTTTTTTTCTTTTAACTGCGTTTTGTTAATCTTTTTCATTTAGTTATGGTATATTTGCAGAAAATTGAATTAAATTCTGAAAATATGAAAATAGGTTGCATTATCACTGCTGTTATTGGTGTGATTCTTCTTGCTGTGGGTTACATCTCTTTCTATTGGGAGTTTGCTGACGGTATCAAAACTGGTCAGGTCAATTTCGTCACTCGTAAGGGATATATCTGGAAAACTTATGAGGGCAGATTGATTCAGCAGGGTATCAAATCAAAAGGTCAGCAGGGGCTTGGTAGCAATGAGTTTGATTTCTCTGTCGAGGATGATTCTCTGGCCCGTACCCTTGAACTTGTCGGCGAGTCTATCGTCACTGTCCGTTACAAGGAATACAACCATGCTCTTTGGTGGCGTGGCAACAGCAACTATGTCGTTTATAAGATTGAGAAGATTATCGAACCGTCGTCTACAAATGATCCGATTAGCCCTTTGAATAATATAGTTGATCCTTCTGCTAATGCTGGAGACGCTGCGGCTGATGAAAAGTGGTACGAATAATGACGGATCAGTTTTCTTCCAAACTTCTTGAGGAGGCTGTACATCAGATCTCTTCGCTTCCCGGTGTCGGAAAAAAGAGTGCTTTGCGTCTTGTCCTTCATCTTTTAAACCGTTCAGAGGAAGATGTGGAGCGTTTTGCCAATGCTTTTGTCCGTCTGAAGAAGGAGGTGAAGTTTTGCCGTTGTTGCCACAATATCTCAGATACTGATATTTGTGAAATATGTTCTGACAAAAGCCGAAACCCTAAGATCATCTGTGTGGTGCAGGATCTGAAGGATGTGATGAGCATAGAGGCGACGCAGCAGTTCCGCGGGCTTTATCATGTGCTTGGAGGTGTGATTTCTCCTATCGACGGGATTGGTCCAAACGACCTTACCATCGAAAGCCTGGTGCAACGTGTCCGCGAAGAGCCGATTGATGAGGTTGTCTTAGCTTTGTCGACGACGATGGAAGGTGATACAACAGCATATTATATCTACCGTCGACTTGAGAATCTTGGAATCAATATCACAACTCTTGCCAGAGGTGTGGCGACGGGAGACGAACTTCATTACGCGGATGAGGTGACGCTCGGACGAAGCATCGTCGAAAGACGTCCATATTCAACAGGCACGAATTTCTAATTTGACAAATATGAATTTAAATTTCAAGTATTATTCCAGAATAGCGATTTCCGCACTTCTGATCATGATTTCGAATTTTCTTCAGAACACAGGAAGTCAGATTCCATATTATGTGTCTACGATCGCATATCTCCTTATTGTCATACTTGTGCCTTATGCGGTATGGCAATATAAAAAGGATAGGAAGATTGTGGCCGAGTGCGACGATTTGAAGACTGCGGAAAAATTGCGGGAGAAAATAACGATGAAGAAGATGACGTTGGTGCATGTGCCGTCTGGAATAACAGCGATCCTTTTCGTCATCCAGCCTACAGAGTCGATGCTTTATGCCGCGATAGCTTCGCTTTTGCTGTTTGTGGTGTTTGGCAAACCAGAAAAATTGTCTGATATTGATTAATCACTATTTATGAAGGTCGTATACCATACTCTGGGCTGTAAATTGAATTTTGCTGAGACGTCCAGACTCTCTTTCGATTTGGAGTCTGTCGGCTATTTTGCCGCAAAAGAAGGCGAAACGGCGGACCTTATCGTGGTCAATACGTGCGCGGTGACGCAGGCTGCGGAAAGAAAGGGCAGGGCTGTGATCAACCAGCTGAAACGCCAGCATCCGGATGCGAAGGTCGTTGTCACAGGTTGCTATTCCCAGATCAAGCCGGATGAGGTGGGGCATATTGAGGGTGTCGACATTGTGCTTGGCGCGCAGCATAAGTTTGATATGGCTTCATTGGTGAAGATGCTCAATGAAAATGAGCCAGACACGAAAATTTTCCACACTGAGCGTAGCAAAGTGGATGTGTTTTTCCCATTCTGCACTGCAGGGTGTCGCACACGCTACTTGTTGAAGGTGCAGGACGGATGCGACTATTTCTGCACATATTGCACTGTCCCTATTGCCAGAGGAAAGAGCCGAAACGCCTCGATAGCTCTCACAGTGGAGGAGGCGAAAAAAGCCGCTGCAGAAGGAGCGAAAGAGATAGTCATTTCAGGAGTTAATATCGGAGATTTTGGAAAGTCGACGGGGGAAAGATTCGTCGATTTGGTCAGAGAACTGGATAAAGTCGACGGAATTGAACGATATAGAATCTCCAGCATAGAGCCTAATCTCTTGACAGATGAAATTATTGATTTCTGTGCGAATAGCCGTACGTTCATGCCACATTTCCATATCCCGTTGCAGAGTGGAAATGATGAGATACTGGCGTTGATGCACCGTCGATACAAGCGAGATGTCTTCGCCCATAAGATTGCTGAGATAAAAAGACGCATGCCGAATGCCTTTATCGGTGTCGACGTGATAGTCGGATTCAACGGTGAGACGGAGGAGCATTTCAACGACTCGTTTGAGTTTTTGCAAAGTCTTGATGTCACAAGATTGCATGTTTTCCCATATTCCCCAAGGCCAAACACAGCTGCGTTGTCAATCAAACCATATGTGCAGAATGGGGAGAAGAAACGTCGCACTGATATTCTTATGGATTTCTCTGAGAAACGCTTGCATGAGTTTATGAAGAGCCAGATCGGAACTCCAGCCAAAGTCCTTTGGGAGGATACCGACACCAATGTGATGCATGGATTCACTGAAAATTACATCCGTGTGTCCGCACCATACGATGCTTCAAAAATCAATACTATCACAGATGTTGTCCTTGGAGATTTTGATGACGACAACGAATGCTTGAAAGCTAAGTGACAATGGCTAATTGAAAATGCTTATGAACAAACTTACGTCATTCCTCATTGATGAACAGCAATCTCATCGAAAAGGTGGGCTTTATCATAAGACCCAAGTACAGTTGGCTTATAATTCCAATCGTATTGAGGGTAGCAGGCTAACAGAGGATCAGACACGCTATATATTTGAAACACGACTCATTGGATTCAAAGATCAGGAAGCAGTGCCTGTTGATGATATTATAGAGACTACGAATCACTTTGTCGCTTTTGATTTTCTTCTTGACACAATAGATGAGCCACTTTCCGAAACCATAATAAAAGAGTTTCACCGGATTTTGAAGACGGGGACAGCGGATGCTCTCAAGCCATATTTTAATGTGGGTGATTATAAGAAAATGGCCAATGAAGTCGGAGGAAAAGAAACGTGCAAACCAAATGAAGTGGCCAATGAAATGCAGAAATTAGGGGAGTGGTATTTGTCTCAGACAAATGTGTCAATTTATACACTTGCCGAATATCATTGGCGTTTTGAGTGTATCCATCCGTTTCAGGATGGTAATGGACGCGTCGGTAGGTTAGTTCTTTTCCGTGAATGTCTGCGTAATGGCATTATGCCTTTTGTTATCGACAATGAGCATAAATTGTTTTATTATCGTGGCTTATACGAGTTTGAACAGACCACTGGATTTCTTGTCGGGACAATGCAGTCAGCCCAGGATGTTTACGAATCTTGGATAAAGTATTTTAATGAGGAACTGTTGGATGGTTTGAAGATAGATTGATAATGAAAATTATAGAAGTCGTAGCGGCTATTATTCGTGATGCGGATGAAAGAATTTTTTGCACACAGCGAGGATACGGAGATTGGAAAGATTGGTGGGAGTTTCCAGGAGGAAAGATAGAGCCAGGAGAATCTCACAAAGAAGCGTTGCGACGGGAGATCAGAGAGGAATTGGCCACTGATATAGAAGTAGGGAGCCTGCTGACAACAGTAGAATATGATTATCCGAATTTCCATTTGACAATGCATTGTTATCTTTGCACCGTCGTCAGAGGAAATCTTACGCTTTTGGAGCATGAAGATGCGCGGTGGCTTAGAAAAGAAGAATTAGATACGGTAAGATGGTTGCCTGCGGATAGGTCAATCATAGAATTATTAAGGGACAAAAGATGGAATACAATCGAGAATATACACCAGAGTTTATCACAGAATTAAAAACAAATGAGATATTTGTGTTTGGCAGCAACATCCGAGGCATGCATGGAGGAGGAGCCGCACGAATAGCCAATAAAAAGTTTGGAGCAGAGTGGGGTGTAGGAGAGGGGCTCACGGGACAGTGTTATGCGCTTCCAACGATGGAAGGAGGAGTGGATTACATAGCCGGAAAAGTTCAGAATTTTCTAGTATGTGCCAAGACACATCCGGAATTGAAATTTTACGTCACCAAGATAGCGTGTGGAATAGCCGGTTTCACGGTCGCAGAGATCGGACCATTATTTTCGGATGCCATAATGTTGGAAAATGTCATCTTGCCTAAAGAATTTGTTGAAGTAATAGAAAAATAGGAAGACGCGAGTAATCGCGTCTTTTTGTTTTTCCCCAGTGCCGCAGGTGCGACATACAATAGCGTAGGGTTTCAACCCCACGCGACATGAATGTAAATGTAAATTTGGAATCTCCCAGTGCCGAAGGCACGACACAACCCAGCGTAGGGCGTGAGCCCCACGCGATAAACACCCCAACCTAGGGTGCGAACCCTAGGACTTAAATATCAGCGATTTATGAACATTTCTGAAAAATAATTCGCGAAACGCTTGCGCAGGACGGAAATCCGCTATACTTTTGCACTCGCTTTCGGGAAGGAACGCTACTTCGGACGAAGGCGGATACATAAAGACAGGCGGCTCAGACGA
>DGHQ01000043.1 GCA_002392915.1 Bacteroidales bacterium UBA3844
CTTTATTAACGCCGAATTCTCATTTTTATTGCCCGCATGAAAAAGGAACCCGAAAATGGAAGTTCCGTCCTTGGTTTGGATTTTCGCATCATTTGATTTTGAAAAATAGGTGATGCCGCTGCCGATGTCGTCAAGCATCATAAAAAAGTGCGACTGAATACCGAAGTATCCAATCGCATCTTTCAATCGCAAAAAAAGTAACACCGAAGTGCCGCCTAATCTAGTAATCAAGAAATATCCTCAGGCATTATTTCCTTCAATTGGCTTAAGGTGGGTCGTTCAATGTTCGAAAGTCGATTGGCTTGTCTCTCCAAAATCTTTTCAAACAAATTGCGGACGAAACGGCCGTTGCCGAAGTTTTTGTCCTTATTGGTTACTGCATTTTCAAGCAGCGATTTGAGTTTCTCTTGAGCATCTGGCGTAACTTCATAATCATTCTTTTTAGCATAACGTGAGAATATTTGTTGTAATTCGTCCACATTGTAATCAGGGAAATGAATGTAACGATTAAAGCGCGATTGCAAACCTGGATTTGAGTCGATAAATTGTTTCATCTCATTGCCATATCCTGCAAGGATTACAATTAGTCTATCACGGTCATCTTCCATGCGTTTGAGCAATGTGGCAATAGCTTCGTTTCCATAATCATTACTGCTGCCTGTGACTAACGAATATGCTTCGTCGATGAACAACACTCCGTCTAATGCACTATCGATTACCTTGTTGGTCTTGACTGCCGTTTGCCCGACATATTCGGCTACCAATCCGCTGCGGTCAGTTTCAACAAGATGACCCTTCTTCAGTACGCCAAGTTCATTGTAGATGCCTGCCAAAATTCTGGCCACCGTGGTTTTGCCCGTGCCAGGATTACCAGTAAAGACACAATGGTAGGATACCTGTGTGGTTTTCAATCCCTGCTGTTGCCTTGAGAGTTGTACTTTGATGAAATTGGACATAGTGCGAACCTCCTGCTTGACACTATCAAGTCCTATCAATCCGTCCAATTCCGCAATCCCATTCTGCTTTTCCGAGGGTGCTTTTCGAACAGTCACACTTTCATGACTATTGATAGTATTTGAGCGTAGTTGTGCGATGTGGTCGAGGAAGCGTTGCTCCTTATCCGTGATATTGCCATCGGCCTTTGCGATAAGAGAGCAATAGCGGTAGAGAAGCGTGAGGTACTTGTTGAACAGGTCTTTGTTGTGTCGTTTCAGAATTGCAGCAACAGTGAAATCAATATCGCCGTCACTAAAGAACGGTTTACCTTTTATCTGATTAATCAACGATTCTGCTCCACTTGGTAAGGTGTTTTTTATTACATCTATGTGTTGCCTATCATGAGGAACGGATGTATCGGGTTCTATTAATCTGAACATTAAATAGAGAATGCCTATTCCATCATCTCTTTTCAGGTTGACAATATCGGCCATTTCTGAGTAACAATGAGCTATATCGAGAAAGAATAGAGAACGCACTTCTCCTCCTTCGCCACAGAGTGGTTTACCATTACTACCCGTAACCTTGATGTTATGTCGATTTATTTCCTCCACAAAGCCACAGTTCTTTTCAAGTTGTTGACAAAATGAAAAGATTTCGTCGGCAACAAACAATGGTTCTATGGAGAAATCGATATTGTATTTTTTTACAAGTTCCTCGAAACCATCTAATGAATTCACTAGCACATTTCTGACGCTAGTGCTTTGGTATGAACCAACAATACCAGATTCTTCAAGACGGTCAATAATTTTGGCCGACTTGTTATAACCCATTTGAAGTTTGCGTTGTATCAACGATGTGGATGCCAACTGTGATGCGACAACCAATTTTGTAGCCTCAACAACTTGTTCCAAAGATGGATTCGAATACAACCAGTCAATGTTCGGTAATAAGACTCTCCTCGGTTGTGACCCTCGCGCAGCTCCAATTATCCCGTCCTTTTCCAATTGGTCAATTATACGACCGGCTCTTAGATTGCTTATTTGTAGTTCTCTTTGGATCATGACTATTGTGGCCTTTTGCTGCTGTACAACCAGTCGCTTTGCTTGTGTGTACAAAGGGTCCCTATCCGAAGGTATTTCTTCTAAATGCATAGGGAAAGGAGTCAGCAGTTTCTGCACCATTTCTTCTGTAATGGTTCTCTTCTCCTCAGATACACTCTCGGAAGAATTGTCTTCATTAGAAATATCCTTGTTCCTTTCTGGTGTTAGAGATGGTGCATTGCTTTCTTCTGACTTATTTTCTGGTGTTATACTTTCGTTCTTTCTCTTTTTCCCAATAGCATGAGATATAAATGCACAAATAACAAATGTGACAACTCCCGTGACACCTAATCCAATCATTGTGTTATCTGTGATTATCAAACCAATAATGAACACACCTATCATCACAAACACTAACAATACCCAGAGACTATACCAACATCCTGTATTTGATTCTTGCTTTGGGTTGGCAACTGACCTTCTCATATTCTTCATTGTAGTTCCACTTATCTTTTGCCGACTATACAAGCCCGTGCCGTGAATCCCTGTATTAAGGTAGGTGCCATTCTTGCCCATACTGACACTTACCCCTTTCCCTGCTTTCAATGTTGTGCTAACTCCTGATTTGCTCAGGTTAAGATAAACGCCTGGAGCGACTTTGACTCTCTTTCTATAGCGTACCCCCATGTCTATAAACGATAAAACGTATCAAGATTTGTGACGTCTGCCCCCTGTTTGAGTGCATACTCAACCGCCTCCTGTTCGAAGAGTAGGAATTGGTCGTAACTCAAACCGAATAGTTCTTGCAAATCCACCTTCATGGCAGCTTCATCTTTGTCGACGTTCTTGTCTTGGTAGATTAGTTCAAACTCCCTACGCAAGATGTTTTCAATGTCTTTTTCTTTGTGAGCTTCAATAAAATCACCTTCCTTAATATGGAGAAGCATTTTGAGTTTCCTCAATGCATCCATTTCTTGTTTTGTAATGATATGGTCATCCAGGATTAAGTTTACGTAATCAAGGATTACATCAATGGATTCATCGTGCAAGTCATCAACACCAATCCCGTATCCTTTTAGAGCATCTCTCACAGATAATGGCGATGTGTTGCCTTGTGCAAAAAGACGCAAGACTTCTTGCATGGATTCTTTGTAATTCTTACTATCAAGCAGATTGTTAATTATCGTATTCATCTTCTTTCTTGTTTTTTCGTAGTTCTTCCAAATAACTTGCGGTAATCACACCCGAAGGCAATGCTATTACCGCGACACCAAAAAGTGACGACAACATACTCACGGCTCTTCCAAAGTCAGAAACAGGATATACATCACCATATCCTACCGTAGTTAGTGTGGTTGTTGCCCAGTATAGTGCATCAAAAAAAGTGTCAAATACAATCACTCCACTGTCGGATGCCTTATTCAATTCCACGTTGAACATCAATAGTGCTGTGGCAAAAATATAGAATGTGGCAATTCCAAGTACGGTAAGTAAAACATGGCGTTCTTTCTTTATTACTCTTACAAGTATTTCAATTCGCTTGGAGTATCTGAGGAAGCGAAATACACGGCCCAATTTAAGCAACCTTACAATACGGAAGACCTTCATCCCTCGATTCAATATTCCTAACGAGGGTAGAATAGACAACATATCAATAATCGCCATCAACGAAAAAGGGTATGCAACAAATGCAAGGAGGGGCTTTCTCGAAGGATGCTTTAGGTCTGTAGTAAACCACCGTAACAAATAGTCAATGATAAAGGCAACAACTGATACTTGGTCAAAAATGATAAACAGGCGTGTCTGTTCTTTGAAGAGAAGGGGTACGATGCTGATAACCACCATCAGCATCATGAAATAGTCATATATCTTGCTGATATTTGACCCCGAATCGTCTCTTTCAATTATCTTGTATATTGCCTTTCTGTCCATACCTATTCTTGCTTGTCGAGCTATTGGCAAGTGTTCTGTTTGGGTATGAAGAAAGGCGCAAACCTTTCTATTATTCCGCTTATTTCCTGTGGTGGTGTCTGGAATACCAGTGATACAAATAAGTGGGAAAAGATTCACGCCATCGCGCGAACTATCCGCAATCTTATCCGCGTATCAAAATGGTAGTTTTCCAGACTTTCCACAAGGGCGAACAAGAGCGTCAGCTCAATATGTCTTTATGTCTATTCTAATTCTTCTGTTTTATGCCATACTTTCAGTTTTGTTTCGTGGTGCAAACGCACATTTTATTTATTACCGTATATTGGTGCGGCCCAAAAGGGTATGTTGTCGGTGTATTGTTTTTTTATCTCACCAGCAGTCATTCGGAAAAGCAATTGGGCTTCGCTTCCATCAATGGAGTTGTCGTAAACATACGTCCGGTCAACGAATCATACAGCATCGGCGATTCTTTGGCGTGCTACCATATCATTGATTTCTTGAAAGAAACGCTGCTCGGCAGCCTTCCAGCGTAAGGTGGCCTCTTCGGCAGCTTCACGCATAATGGCGGAAAGCATCTCGTCGGTTGGTTCTTCCATCGATGTCAATCGGTACGCATTAAGCTCTTTCTCTGACATAACTATATTTATCGTTTTATATAAAAGTTTGTTTCTTCACAACAGTCGTTTTCTCACCTCGGCATAGTGCAAACACTGCGTGATTTGCCCTCTACACTCGGCTTATCGAAAACGTTCGCTTCTTCGTCGCGTTCTTTTTTAGTTTGTTTTAGTAACTTGCTCTCTCATATATCAGTTTTTTATCACGGTTGGCAGTTTCAGCGGCGTATGGGCGTAGCTTTCAATTTGCAAAAGTACACATTTTATTTGGATTGATGAAATTTAATTTCAACAGTAGCGCCGCAGCAGAGGTTTTAGGGTTTTAAGGTTTTAGGGGAGTAAGGTTTTATGTTTTATGGTTTAATGGTTTTAAGGTTATAGTGTGTTAATCCCTCAGTCCCTTTAACCCTCAAACCTTCAATCCCTCAGTTTCTCAAGCTCTCACACCCTACAGACAATCAGGCAATCAGTTAATCAATTTTCGGTTTTCTTCGTTATCCTGAAAGTGCAACGGTCACTCCCCCTAAGAATTGTATTCTCAATCCTGACATCAAATTGGCTGTCAGGTTCAAGCTGCGAGAGAATAAATAAAATGCTCTGTCGCGAACATTCGCATTGCTCTGGATTGCTCCTAAGTCCACTTTTTACCTTTGGGCACGAACACTCCAAATAACTCAACTCATATTCCTTCCCGGGTTCGATCACTCTGCCCATATAGGAGGTGTTATTGTAAGCTTCCGTATAGATTTTGTCAAAATCCCCATTATACTTAGCATATATTTGCTTATGCATCTGGAGCACATTGCCTTTAACGCACGCTATCGCTTCTTTTCTATAATCCATAGTAATTATCTGTTTGCCGTTTTTGTCCAAGTCATTCTAATGTGGGGAATGCCGTCGAGCATGAAGGTGTTGGAGGATTGTTTGAATCCTACACTTTCGTAGAAGCCTCTGGCATATTCCTGTGCTTCGATATCGATGTGCGTTGCACTGAAATGCTCAACGGCTACATCGATGGCATGAAGCATGATTTGCTTGCCATAGCCCTTGCCGCGCTCGGTTGTGATGACTCTGCCGATGGAAACCTGTTCCATGTGAGTTCCGGCAGGGCATACACGTGCCAGGGCGACAACCTTGTCTTCGACGGTCAGCCATAGATGGATGGACTGCTGGTCGTCGCCGTCAAGGTCTTGATAGACGCAGTTCTGCTCGACCACAAAGACTTCACTACGCACTCTCAGCAATTCGTATAGCTCGTCGGTAGTCAGTTCGTGGAACGTTTTCTTGTGCAGAATCATATAGGAATGTGTTAATGTTAGAAGTTGATATGTTGATATGATGCGAGTCGGATCAACATATCAACATATCAACGGACAACGATAAATCATTTCCGAATTAATGTGTTAAATGTAGTCGAATAGATTAATGGTCCCTGCGTCGTTTTTGATATCAAGTGCGGGAACATACTCCTCCATTCTTGTGGAGCCACTGGCTTTATCTACATAGAAATAGACCAGTGCTCCTGTATAACTGCGGAACACCACTTGATAGGCAGAGTCGGTCTCTTCACCCATCTCAAGAGTCATGATGTCTGGATTGTCTTCGGCCACAGTCCAGTCATACTCGCTGTGGCAATAGTTACTCACACCTTCGTATGCCATTTCTTCCGTTATCGTGTTCTTTGATGCGTTGGAACCACAGGAACACAAACACAAGACAGCTAATGCTAATAATAGGACAATTTGTTTCATGAATAATCTGTGAGTTAGTATTTTTATATCATGTTATAGATTCTTGTTGAAGCGGTCGGCTAATATGTAATGGTCATAACGTCTTTATTGCCTTTTGAAGTTCATCAAGAAATGTAGCTGCTTGGCCACCATCCATCTGAACATGATGGAACTGGAATGACACTGGGAGCGTTGTTCGTAACAGCCCTTTGCGATACTTTCCCCACATCACCATTGGATTACTGAACTGGTCCGTATATTGGTTGACAATACAATCAAGTTCGGTCTGTATCATTGCCGATGTGCCGATGACCATGCATTCCTCAAGGAATGAACTCTTGCACTCATTGGCACTCGCTGCAGTCAGTTCCTGATAATCATTGGCGAACTGTTGTAGGTCATCAGAATAGGGAATGTCGCAAGAGTTGATACCCCCTTTGCTATTATTCACGATGACATTGATGGCAAGTTTGTCATATTGGAACAGCTTACCATGCTCAGGTAGAATATAAAATTCCCTAATGTCTTTGGCTGCCTTGCCGATGCACCAGCACATTAACGTATTGAACTTGATGCCCATTCGCTTGCTGGTTCTGACAACATGGCCTACATCAAGTGTCTTTACCAATGTGACCATCGGCATGGGTGATGACATCCACAGACGGAATGCTTCAGCCCGGATGCTATCTTGGGGAGTTATCTCGGTTTTCATGCCTCGTCGGTTGTCAGAATATCCTGTCTCCGTTTTTCACTTGCATCGAAGGCTGTAGTAGCACTACGCCGCCTGTGCTTTCGC